>JBJMGV010000040.1:0-22057 GCA_045807725.1 Blastocatellia bacterium
AGCAAGCTCCGTTAGGAGCGCAATGTTTATAGTTACGCAGTTGATTGAATCTTCAAGCTCCGTCAGGAGCGGAATGTCAACATTGCGCCCCGACGGGGCTTCGTCATTTCCTTCAGCCATAACTATAAACATCGCGTCCCTACGGGACTACTGATTGATGCTAGCTGCTTCCCCCACCTCGCCGCCCTGAATCAGCGAAGCGTCCCTACGAGACTACTGATTGATGCTAGCCTCCTGCTTCCTGCCTCCTGCTTCCTGCCTCCTGGCGACTGCCTCCTGACCTGCGGGCGATGAAGGCGACGCGCGACTTCATCAGCGCGTAGTCACCGTAGCGGCGGGTGATGCGTACGCGAAAGCCGACGCGGCGCAACTCGGCGGCTATCGTCGCGGCGTCGTACAACCGCACGCGATGGGTTTCGTCGGCGCGGCGGTAGAGGTCGCCGACTTTGCGAAAGGTCGTGATGCGGCGCGTCAGGCGGTCGCGGTCTTCTTGCGTTTCAACCACCGTCATCCAGCCGTCGCCTTCGGCAAATGTTCTCGTCGTCGTCTCGCGTCCGATTCCTGTCATCTCCATCACATCAAAGACGAAGACGCCGCCGGGCGCGAGCGCGTTGTAGACGCGGCGGAAAAGTTGTCTGAGCGCGCGGTTGTTGTTGGTCGTATCGAAGAGATAGCTGATGCATTCGCCGAGCGAAGTGACGGCACGGCAAGGCGGGATGTCGGCTTGAAAGATCGACGCGACGCGGAACTCGGCTTGCGGAGCGCGCTGCCGCGCCAGTCGGATCATCGCCTCAGAGATGTCTATGCCCAACACCGTATAGCCGCGCTCGATGAGTTGCCCGGCCCACAATCCTGAGCCGCAGCCGAGGTCAACAACTAAGCCATCACGAATCCTGCGGCGGGCAAAGATATCGAGTATGCCTGGCGCGGCTTTGCGCGCGAATTCGCCATAACCGACATCGTGAATGAAGGCGAGGTCGTCCTGATAATAATTGACCATCTCAGTTCTGCGTGTAGGGCTGAATCATAATTCCCCGGCGCTTGTTCGAGAGGTCGGCGGCGACCTGATCGGCTTCCCTTTTACTGTAAGGCCCGATGGCGACCGTGTAGAGCGTGTTGTCGCCGCTCGGCATCTGCACGAAGGCGGCGAGGTAGTCGCGGCGAATCTCGGCCTGAATCTGTTTGGCTTGATCGAGCGTGCCATACTTGCCGATCAGGACCATATATCGCGCTTCCTCGTTAGTCGCGCTTACCGGCTGCGTCGTCAGGTTAGCATTGACCGTAGGCTTGGCGGCCTGAGCGCCCGCCGCGTTCGCCGACGGCGCGGCATTCGATGAATGACTCGCGCCAGCCGGCGCGTCTTGCTTGACGATGAACAGGCCGGCCCAGAACGCCGCCAGCAGCAGCGCGATGCCGAGGATGAAAATGGCGACGACTTGTTTGTTGCTCATGGTATTTCGACAGACACGAATTCGCTAAGGAATTTGCACAGGTTCGCGGGGCTGAACCGTGAAGGCTTCCTGCTTCGGCTTAGCATTGAACAGCGCGCCGAGCATGTCAAGTGGTATTGGGAAGACGACCGTCGTATTCTGCTCGACGCCGATCTCTGTGAGCGTTTGCAGGTAACGCAACTGCACGGCGACCGGCTCGGCGGCAATCGTGCGCGCCGCCGCGAGCAGCTTTTCCGCCGCCTGGTATTCGCCCTCGGCGTGAATGATCTTGGCGCGCTTCTCGCGCTCGGCCTCGGCCTGGCGCGACATCGCGCGGCGCATCTCTTGCGGCAAGTCTACGGCCTTGATCTCGACCAATGACACCTTGATTCCCCACGGGTCGGTGTGCAGGTCGAGGATTTGCTGCAAGCGCGCGTTGAGCTTTTCGCGTTCGGCCAGCAGGTCATCCAGATCGGCTTCGCCCAACACCGAGCGCAAGGTCGTCTGCGCCAATTGTGATGTAGCATACAAAAAGTTCTCGACTTCGACAACGGCCCTGCGCGGATCAATCACGCGGAAGTAGACAACCGCATTCACCGACACAGTGACGTTGTCGCGCGTGATGATGTCTTGCGGAGGCACATCGAAAGCGACCGTGCGCAGGCTGATACGGACGATGCGGTCAATGGGCCGAAAGACGAGAATGATGCCCGGCCCCTTGGCTTGCGGCAGCAAGCGGCCCAGGCGGAAGATGACGCCTCGCTCGTACTCCGGCAGGATGTTGATGACGCTGATGATGTAGATCAGAAAGATCACCACCGCGATGATCGGCAGCGTGAAAAGCTCCTTCGGCATATACAGCCTCCTATTCGATTAACTTGCCAGGTTGAGGGGAGCCAGCGCGCGGTTGCGGCGAACTGCCGCGAGACGTAGAGCGCTGCTTATTGGTTATTCATCCACCGCCGAGGCTTTCTTCGGCGCGATGCGGTCGTCCTTTTCGGCTTCGACGTTGAGCGTCAGGCCGTCAATATCGGTGACGCGCACGCCTTCGCCGACGGCAATGCGCATAGGCGAGCGCGCCTGCCACAACTCGCCGCGCACAAAGACCGTGCCCATCGGCGCGATGGCGGTCTGCGCTCTGCCGTGCAGCCCGATCATACCGGCCATCCCTGTGGTGACTTTCATGCGCCGCGCTCGCATAGCCAGCTTCAACATAAGGATCAGCATCACCGCGAACGGCACAATGACGGCGAGCACCAGGCTCAGGGGCAATCGCAGCTCAGGCGTGCGCACGTCAACAAGGATCAACGCGCCGATCACCGCCGCCGCGATGCCGCCCGCGCCAATGATGCCGAAGCCGCCGACTTTTGCTTCGAGCACGAACAGCCCGACCGCGACCATTATCAACAACACGCCCGTCAGGTTGATCGGCAGCATGTGAAAACCATAAAGCGCCAGCACCACCGACACCGAGCCGACCACGCCCGGCAAGATTGCGCCCGGATGTTGAAACTCGAAGTAGACGCACAGCGCGCCGACCGCGAACAGGATAAACGCGATGCGCGGATCGGCCAGCGCCATCAACAATCGCTGCCTGAGCGAAGGTGTAATCTCAGTCACACTTTGATCGGCCAGCGCCAGTGTGACCTTGCCGCCGTCAAAGCGCGTGATGACGCGGCCTTCGAGCTGCGCCAGCAAATCCGCATCGTCGCGCGCGACGATCTCGATCAGATGCTTTTCCAACGCCTCGCGCTCAGTGAAGGACTTGCTTTCGCGGATGGTGGATTCGGCGGCCTGCCAGTCGCGCCCGCGACGTTCGGCGTGGCTGCGCACATAAGCCGCCGCGTCGTTCGTGACCTTTTCGGCCATCGTCTTGTCGAGATCGCGCCCGTCGCTCATCACCGGATGAGCCGCGCCGGTCGCCGTGCCCGGAGCCATCGCCGCCACATCGGCAGCCATCAGGATGATGAAGCCAGCCGAGGCAGCGCGCGCTCCGCTCGGCGCGACGTAGATGATGACCGGCACGCGTGACGTGTCGATGCGCGAAACGATCTCGCGCATCGACGTGTCGAGGCCGCCCGGCGTATTGAGAATGATGATAAGCGCGGCAGCCTGCTCGCGTTCGGCGCGGTCGATGGCCGAGGTAATGAATTCGGCGCTCGCCGGCGTGATCTGATCGTTAAGCGTGAGCCGCAACACGTCGGCGCGCGCGGCCTGTTCGGCGAAGACAATCGCCAGCAGAAGCCCGACGGCAAGTAACATGTTCTTGCGTGCGTTCATAATCATATGCTCGCTTCAGGCAGCAGAGATTTCTACCGCCAGTTTACCACAACTTGAAGTTGCGCGATCAGGACGCGATCAAGCGAAAGAGCCTGACGATTGCCCAGGTTGCAAACGCAGCTTAATGGTTCGAGGGATGAGAAAGCGGGATGGTCAGATGCCGATGCGCGATTCGATTTCGCGGATGCGCGTGACCAGTCGCAACAGCTCGGCGTCGCTCGTCGGTTGGCCGTGCGCCACCGCGTCGCAGTCGGCGAGCAGGCGGGCGAGTTCCTGCTCATTCAAACGGGCACGACGCGCCGCGACGCCTGCGAGCCGGGCGCTGTCCACGTTCGACGGCAGGCCGCTGTAACGACAGAGCCGCTTGCGAAAGTCCCAGTAGACGTTCTGCATGGCCAGGTCGGTCGCGCGCGCCATCCGCGTGATCGTTGCCATTGAAGAGACGAACTCAAGGTTGGTCGTGCGCCGCTCGCGCCTGAGCGGCAGCGGGCGCGCGAACCGCCGCCCGAACGTGTAAACCGCGACTGCCGCGATCAACACGCCTTGCCAGAATAACCAGGGAACCGGCGTGCCGCGAAAGTAGGCCAGCACGCCGCCGCCTGCGCCCGCCGCGTGCGTGCCATAGCCGTGATGAAATTCATCGAAGGCAATCTTGCCCGGCGGTCGTTCGGCCAGCAGGTTCAAGGCGAGGATCACGTTGTCGGCTTCCTTGATGCCGTTGTTAGCGACGACGTGCGGGTCTGTAAGGAAAACCACACGGCCCTCTTTGACCTTCGCATCGGCCAACAGCGCGCCGGTATCGTCGCCGATGTGACTGACGACGCTGTGGCTGTCGATGTGGATGCGCGTGGCGGCGTCGCCGGTCTTCACGCGCTCGACGCCGAAGGTGTAGCGCGTCGGCTGCAACAGCTTGACCTCGGATGTCGGCAGGGCGAACGTGGTGTTCGCTTCGATGTCGCCGATCTCTTTGTCGAGGTGAATCACCTGATCGATGATGATGAGTTGCTTGCCGCGTTCGACCCACACATTGAGGGCGTCGAACTCTTCTTTGCTGGGGCCGGTGGCGTCGGGCAGGGCGATCAGCACGAGCGTGCCGATGTCATCGGCGTCGGTGATTTCGTTGTAGGGCCGTTCCAGCCGCGTGACCGTATAGCCGCTCTCTTCCAGCAGCGTGTAGTAAGCCTGCGTGCCGTACGGTGTCGTGCGGTACGACGAACGATTGCCGGTCCTCTCGTCCTCTTCCGCCGTCTGCGTGTCAACGAAGAACAACAGGTTGAGCGCGACGATCATCAGGAAGATGACCAGCATCAACAGGGCTGCGCGGGCCGATGATTTCATCTGATAGGGGTCGGGTGTCGGGGGCCGGGAGCCGGGTTGCCGGACGAACCATCCGGCCCCTGACCCTGGCCCCCGGCCCCTCATTTCACGTTGAACAACTGCACATCTTCAAGCACCCAACTGCCGCCGGCGCGATTGAGGATGTAGAGCGCCGTGCCCGACAGGTCGCGGTTTTCGGCGCGCACCGTGAGCGCTACGTCCAGGGCGACACGGTTGGCGTCGAGTGTGTCAACGCGCTGAATGTCGGTTGTCCACGCGCTCGGTCGCGCCACCGTCAGACCTTGAATGAAGCGTTTCAGGTTGTTGCGCACAATGAGTGGCGTCAGTTTGTCTGATGACGGGTCTTTGATAACTACGTCGAGCTGCGTGATGAACGAACGAATCGATGGATCAATCGCCGGCAGTTGATTGGCGGCGCGCTCGGCTTGAATCAACGTCGAACGAGCGGCGAATTGCGCGGGCGCTTCTTCGGCCTCGACGGTAGCGCGGCGCAAAGCCGTCACCGCATCCGCCGCTTGATTGCGCGCCAGCGCCGCCTGACCCAGCGTGACGTGCGCCCAGGCCAACGCCGAGCCGACCGCCGGTTCAATCTTGATCGCGGCATTGGCTTCGCTCGTGGCTTCGTCAAACTTCTTCTCGGCGGCCAGCGTTCGCGCCAGCCACGCGTGAATCAGCGCGTTGGTCGGATCGCGGCGCGTGGCTTCGCGCAGCTTGCTTTCGGCCTCCGCGTAATCGCCTTTGTTGAAGGCGGCGATGGATTGATTGAAGAGCGTTTGCGCCGACAGTCGCGGCAGTTTCATATCGCCGTCGCGCGCGTCGTTGTCATAGTTCGTCTGAATGAGCAGCTTGTCCGGGTCCAGCTCGACAGCGGTGATCTTTTCCGCCGTCGGAATCTCTGCCGCCGCCAGATTCTCTGATGGAACCGTGACGTTGACAGTTACAGGCTTGCCCGAAGCCGTCGTCGCCAGCAGCTTCACGGTCACATCGCCCGTGCCGAGATTGCGCAGGTTGATGCGTTGCGTGTTCGGCTTATCCGATGGCAGCGGCGAGCCGACAACAATATCCGGCTCGGTGATCGTGTCGAACCATTGCTGAAAGAGCTTCTCGACTTCAGGGCCTGTCGCTTTGACGACCGCGTTGCGAAAATCGTCAGGCGTGATGACCTTTGTTTGTCCAACAGCGAATGTAGTCTTGATCGCAGAGAGCAGTTTGTCGCGGCCTGCGGTCTCGGCCATCAAGCGCAGGACGAGCGGGCCTTTCGCAAAGATGGCGGCGCTGTAATTCGGCAGCGCGATGGTCTGCAATCCCAACTCGGCGTCGCGGCCCGATTGCGCAACCGGCGTGTAGCTCCAGCGCAGCCGCTCGAAGGCATCACGCCCGGCCTCTTTGCCATAGTGGTCTTCGATGTAGAGCGCCGCCAGGTAACGCGGCAGCGAATCACGCAGGAAGGCGACGCTGCGCGGGCGCTGGCCGGTGCGCGCCTCGATGCCGCGAACCCGCACGCGCCCTTCGGTCCATAAGCGCACCGCCGCGTCGGCGACTGCTTCGATGGTCGATTCGGTGAACGCGTCGCGGCGAAAGACCTGCTCGTTTAAGACCAGCGCGCCGGGCACGACCAGATTGTTGGCGCGCGCCGACGAGATAATGCGCAACACGGCTCCGGCGGGTGGCGGGCCGAACTGGCGCGTGAAGAAATCGACCGCGCGCCCGGCTTCGTCGCTCACGCGTTTGATGATGGTGTTGGCGGCGGCTTTCGAGTCAGAAGCAGCGGTCAGGCCGGGCTGCGTGTAGACTTCGATTTTGACGCCGCCGGCATCGCTCGTCGCCGGCTGATCGTAGTTGCCGGCCAGCAGAAAGGGCAAGGAGTTGAGCGATTGATCAAAGCTCGCGGTTGGCCCGCCCGATTTCAGCGCGCCCGCCGACAGCGCGCGAAAGTTATTTGTAGCCGACGCTACATTCACGTCGAGAGTGAATGGCGCGGTGCTCGGCCCATAGAAGGTGAAGACCGTCGAAGGCATCGGCACCCAGATGGCTTCCGGCGCAAGCAGGACTTCGCCGGGATAGATGTGAACCAGCGGCGACGATTCGGGCGCTTCGATGCGGTAGCTGATCTCGACTTTGGCGGTGGCATTCGGCGCGACGCCTGCATCGGTCGAGACGACGATTTGATTGAGCGCCGCGACGCGCCGGTCTTCCGATGTCTCGACCGGCGCGGTCGTGCCGTTCACAGTAGCCGAGGTTACTTTCGCCAACTTGGTCAGGCGAAAGTAAAGCTTGGTCTTCGGCGACTGGCCGAGATTGACGACGGTGAGCGTAGCGCGGCAGTCGGCGGCGCTTGCGGCAGTGTCGATGCGCGCCGTGATCTGGTAGCGGTCCACTTCGACTTCCTGCGCCGCTGCGGTGACGGCCAGCAAG
The DNA here is from genome assembly GCA_045807725.1 of Blastocatellia bacterium. Taxonomy (GTDB): domain Bacteria; phylum Acidobacteriota; class Blastocatellia; order UBA7656; family UBA7656; genus DATENM01. Next base: position 7,464 of record JBJMGV010000040.1, read on the forward strand.
AGCCCGATGACGAAAACGAAGAATGACTTTTTGAGCATTACGACTGGAACCTTATCCCTACAGTTGATCCTTCACCAGCGCGTGAATCGCTTTGAGCGTTTCGAGCAGCGGCGCGAGGCGTTCAAGCGGCAGGCTGTTCGGCCCGTCCGAGAGCGCCGCCGCCGGGTTGTCGTGAACTTCCATAAAGACGCCGTCCACACCGCAAGCGACGCCGGCCCGCGCCATATATTCGATCAACTCCGCGTCGCCGCCGGTCGCCGTGCCCAGGCCGCCGGGCCGCTGCAAACTGTGAGTAATGTCATAAACCACAGGATAGCCGAAGCCGCGCATAATGGGCAGGCCGCGAAAGTCTACGACCAGATTGTTATAGCCGAAGCTCGTGCCGCGCTCGGTGATGATGACGCGCTCGTTGCCTTGCGCGGTCGCTTTCCGAATGGCGTTCTTCATATCGTGCGGCGCGAGGAACTGCCCCTTCTTGATGTTGACGGCGCGACCCGTGCGCGCGACCTCGACGATCAGATCGGTCTGCCGGCAGAGGAAGGCCGGAATCTGCAACACGTCGGCGACTTCGGCGGCAGCCGCCACCTGCGCGGTTTCGTGAACGTCGGTGAGCACGGGCAGGCCGAACTCTGAGCGAATGCGCCCAAGCACGCGCAAGCCTTCTTCGATGCCAGGCCCGCGATGCGACGCCGCCGAGGTGCGATTGGCTTTGTCGTAAGACGCTTTGAAAATGTAAGGCACGCCGAGGCGGCGCGTGATGCGGCTGATGGCTTCAGCCATCTTCATCGCATGCGTTTCGCTTTCGACGACGCACGGGCCGGCAATGAGAAACAACTCACCGCCGCCAAGTTCTACGTTACCAATTTTGAAAGGCGTCACTGAGGCCGACATAATTCAAGCATCATTCTACACGGCGGCGGCGCGAATGGGAAAGCAAGCGGCGGAAAGCGGTGAATCGTTCGCGCTTGTCTTCGCTAAGGTTGGCCGCGTATACTTTTGCTCGACAAGAAAGCACAACAGTCCGTCGATGCAACTAGCGTCGGCGGATTTTTTATTGGATGGAACAGGCTCGCGCTTGATCGAAGCGCGGGCTTCTTTTTTGGGCGCGGTGTTAAGCTTGTAGCTCCACGCCGCGTCTGAGCGGAGGGATGATGAGCGATCAACTGAGCAACGCGTATACGAGCGACACAGAGATTGAATCGCTGCTTGCGAGCTTCGAGTCTTGCGAGCTGCCGCCTGACACCGTGACGCACCGCGCGCACGTCGCTATGAGCGCGTGGTGCTTTCTGAAGCTATCTGAATCGGCAGCCGCCGCGCGCATCTATGACGGGCTTCAGCGTTACGTCAAATGGCACAACCTGAATGTCTATAACGAAACGATCACGCGGTTCTGGATTAAGCTGATCGCTAAGGCAGTGGCGAGCGCGGACAGATCGCGGCCCGTGTTTGCGGTCGTCAATGAGGTGACGGCGCGGCTCGGCAATTCACGGATGATCTTCGCCTACTACACACGCGAGCGGCTGTACGGCGACGAAGCGCGCCGCCGGTGGATCGAGCCGGATTTACAGCCGCTCGAATAAGGCAGCACGCCAATCTACTTGGCGCGTGGCGCGGGCGCGACGGGTTGGATGCTGGCGACCAGCCGCCGCTCACGCGAGACGGCCAGTTGCACGAGGTCGCGCTTGAAGAATAAGTCGAGCGTCCAGTCCATCACGACGCGCAATCGCTTTTCGAGTTGCGGGACGCGCATCAAGTAATAGGTGCGCCACAGGAACCACGCGATGAAGCCGGAGAAGCGCAAGCCCATCACGTCGGCCACGCCCGTGCGCTCACCGACAATCGCCATCTGCCCCATCGTGTCATAGTCGAATGGCTGCCGCTTGCCGCGTCCGAAGCAGGCGGCAATGTTGCGCGCGGCGCGCTTGCCTTCGCGCACAGCGTGCTGCGCCGTCGGCGGGTGCGGCTTGCCGGTCTTCGGATTTAAAATGTAAGCGCAATCACCAAGCGCCCAGACGTTCGATTGCCCTTCGACTTCGAGGTACTCGTTGACGCGCAGTCGCCCGCGCTCTTTCGGCAGATCGAAGCTGGCGATGAGCGGATTGGGTGCGACGCCCGCGCCCCAGATTACGGTTCGCGTCTGTGTGCGCTCGCCAGTAGAAAGCGCAAAGCTCTTTTCATCTACGCTGATGACGGCTGTGTTCGTCAGCACCTCGACGCCGCGCTTGACGAGCACCTGTTCGGCAAAGGCGGCGAGCTTCTCATTCATTTCAGGCATCAGGCGCGGCCCGGCCTCGACGAGCATCACGCGAATCTTGCGGCGATCTATTTCAGGATAATAATCCGCCGACTCGCGCACGAAGTCGTTGATCTGGCCGACGACTTCAACGCCTGTGAGGCCACCACCGACGACGGCGAAGGTCAATAACTCGTCGGCACGTTGCGGCTCGACGGCTGCCTCTTCGAGCATATCAATCGTGTGATTGCGGACGTAGATCGCATCGCCGAGCGTCTTGAACGGCAAAGCGAAGTCCGCCGCGCCGGGAATGCCGAAGTAGTTGGTGACGCCGCCGAGCGCCAGCACGAGATGATCGTAATGAAACTCGCGCCACGCGCCCGTCAGGCTGTGCCGCGCCGAGACGGCCTGGCCGTCGAAGTCAACACAGGCGACTTCGACTTCGGCAAAGCGCGTGCGGCGCAACAGCTTTCTTAGCGGGCTGACGATGTGGCGCGTTGCGATGCTGCTCGCGCCGGCTTCGGGCAGCATCGGCGTGAATAGAAAAAAGTTCTCACTGTTGAGCAGCGTGACCGTCACGTCGCGCTCGCGCCGAAGTCGCTTCTCCAGTTCGAGCGCGGTGTAGAGTCCGGCGAATCCGCCGCCGACGATTACAATCTCTCTTGTTGCCATCTCGACCTCCTTTCAGATAGCTCGCCCCGTTCACTCTATTCCACGTCTGAACCTGCCGTTTGGTTACTCGAAGGGCAGCAGCGGTTGAAGCTCGGCGACCTCCGATTCCGGCGCGACCAGATCGAGCCGCCGCGCCAGGCCCTGTCGTTCGGCTTCCTGCCGAAGCAACTGCACTTGCGCAGGAGTTGCCGCCGCGTGCTGTTCGCGCGCCAGTCGCCGCAACAATCCGGCAGGCTGGCGCGAGCGGTAATTCAGGCTGTCGAGCGACAACGCTTGCGTCTGACTGGCGGCGATAGTGGCGAGCGCGTCGCGGACGAATTCGCGCGTCATCGGCACGGGCACGAAGGCCGGCGCCCACAGCACGTAAGTTGGAATGCCGCGCTCTGATAATCGGCGAATCGTCGCCAGCCGTGCGCTCGTCGGCGCGGCCCACGATTCAATGATCGAGGCCAGCCGGTCATCCATCACGGAAATGCTCATGCCGACGGCGGCGCGCGGCAACCGCGCGATCAAGTCGGCGTCGCGCTCGACTAGTTGCTGCTTGGTCAGAATGAAGAGGCTGTGCTGCGGGTGGCGTGCGAAGACTTCGAGGATGCGGCGCGTGATCTGATAGCGCTCTTCTACGGGTTGGTACGGGTCGGTTGCGCTGGACATAAAGACGCGTGTTGGTTGGCGCAACCTTGCGAGTTGCTTTTCGAGCAGTTCCGGCACGCCCTCTTTCACATCAACGTAAGTGCCCCACGTCCGCTCCTCCAACTGCTTATGCTTCATATGCGGCACGTAGCAGTAGGAGCAACCTATTGGGCATCCCTGGTAAGGGTTGAGCGTGAAGCCGCCCATGCCGGAGCGGTTCAGCACCGTTCGCGGCTGAATGACGTTGAGCTTGACGGCCCGCTCTGGCTTGCGCTCCGGCTTCATATTGGAAGTATAAGTTGGTGGCGGGAGGGCGGCAATCAATCCACATATCGCGTTCAGAATGCGACGGCGGCGGGCTTACAGTTCAAGCGCAACTTGCAATGTCGGTGGGCTGACAATTCAAGCGATGGCTGAGCGAGAAGGGATTAACAGTTGTGGCGATGATCTTCTTTGCCGTAGCTCAAGCCGGCGCGTCGGCGGTGGCCAGCCGCAGCGCAAAGACGCGGTTGAGCCGGTTGCGGTTCTCGATCACTTGTCGCAGGTTGGTGTTGGCGGCCTCAATCAGCTCGGCCTGGCCGGTGGCGGTGGCGCGGTTGAGCAGTTCTTGCGCATCCTGAACGATGCGGTCGGCTTCGGTGAGAATACGACACAGGGCTTCATCTGAAAACATTGGGACCGTCCTGCCTGAATCTCGCCGGGGGCTGTCCGGTGCAGCTTAAGTTGTTGACACCCACAAGCGGTTGAAGTATAAAGGTGGTGCGCTAGATCGAACCTCAATTTCGGAATATCTCGGCTCCCCACAGCTTCGATATTCCAACGTCTTGCGCACCACCTAATACCACATCCGGGCTGTGGCCCCACCCATGGCCCGGAAGCTTTACTCCCACGACACGGACAATATCATATAATTTCAGTCGGTTGCAACAGCAAAGTTGAGATTCTACCTTAACTGTTTTTTGCGCCGCTGGCTGACCGGGCCGCCTTCTCCCGGATTGCAGGTCGTCGAAAGCCCTCGAAGGAGAGGTCAGACGTGCCACAGAATCTGAAGAAACGCGCCGCCGATTTAGAGCGGCAGGTGAAAGATTGCGCCGAGATGGTCAAGCACGTCTTGCGCGAGTACCGCGAGACGCAACGGGCGAGCGCGCGGCTTGACCAGTCGCCGCCCGCTCGCCTGCGCGCTCGCCTGCTGCGCAAGCGCCGCGATGTCGAGCGCGCCAATGCCGAATACATGGCATTGCAAAAAGAGCTGGACTTGATCCGCAGCCGCTTGCAGGCGCGCAAGTAACCATTTGTTCCTAACCGAAAATCAGTCGCTCGCCGGCGTCCCAAACTCATCCAAGAGAGCGGGGCCGCGCGCGGCTTCCCATCGTCATCCGTTGAGCAAGCCAGCCGCTCAGGCCCGCGCCAACGTTTAATCTCGCCACGCCACCACTAAAAGAATTATTCGACCGGCAGGCCACCTTTGGCATAGGGGTTGTAATCTTAAAAAATGAGGGTGCCTGAAAGATGATGGGGGTGCTTTCTCAAGAAAGGAAGGACTGAAATATGAAATTACAATGGCTGAAAAAGGCAATGGCAGGGACAGCAATCGCTCTCGTCCTGGGCATTGGCAGCACGACAATCTTGAGCACAACGGCGCAGGCGCAGGATCGTCGTTGGCGTGATCGCGATGACCGCCGCGATGACCGCCGCGATGATCGCGAAGCCGCGCGGCGGCAGGCCGAGCGCCAGCGCGAATGGGCGCGGCAGCGCCAGCGCGACCGTTACGTCTACGTGCAGCCGCGCGTGGTTCCCAGAACCTATCCGTATGGTGGCTATGGCAACTACGGCGGCTATGGTAACTATGGTGGCTATGGCAGCTACGGCGGTTATAGCTCATATGACCAGCAGAGGGGCTACAGCGACGGCCTGAATCGCGGGCAGGAAGACGCGCGTGATCGTCGCTCGTTCAATCCAAATAACTCTAGCCACTTCCGTAGCGGCAACGCCGCCTACCGCGAAGGCTTCCGCCAAGGCTATGCCAACGGCTACCGCCAGTACGGCGGCTACGGCTACCGTCGGTAGTAATTGCCATAGGCATTAAATAAAGAGAGCGGGCAGGACTTTATATCCTGCCCGCTTCTTTTTTGCGCGGTGCGCGAGATTCGTGCGCCGCGCTTTGATTCGCTTGCTTGGCTTGAATGAGTCAATCCCGCCGGCTCACTGGACGCGCTCGGCGACCGTGAAGCGCGGCTCAATGTCCACGGGGATATTGTTCAGCTTGTCGAGCGTCTTCTGCATCTCCGGGCGAATCACGCCATACTTGTCGAGCATCGCCTTCGCCTTCTCGTAAGACCCCTCGGCTTGCAGCGTCAGGATTTCATTGGTGAGCTTGCGCACGGCGTCTTTGATCTTCGCCGGGTCGATGCTGAACGTGCCCGCTGCTGCGTCGTACTTGATGCCGCCTTCATCGCTCAGGTAGTTGAACTGTAGCGCCTGACCTTTGCCGTGCGCCTCAGAAGTGCCGAAGCGCACAGAGCGAAACGAGCTGGCCAGGTAGGTCGTGTAGAGGTCACGTTCCATCGCGCGGTCGATTGCGCCCTTATCGATCAAGTATTGCAGCGCCCACAGGCCGGTGATGTCGGCCTTCGCCTCTTCAATCGCCGAGTAGAGTTCCTTCAGTTGTCCGCGCACAGTCGTGGCATTGCCGCCGACTGTGATGTTGTGCGGGCCGAGTCCGTGCAGCAACTCGTGCATCAGAATGTGTGTGAAGAAGGCGTCGAAGGAAATCTGCGACGATTGCGCCGGGTCGAGCGCGATCTTCGAGATGGGAGTCAAGACCTTGTTGAACTTGGCCTCCTGCATGTTTTTCAGCATCACGCGCTTCGAGCCTTTCTCTTTGACAACCTGTTCGTCGTTCGGCAGGTTGAAGGCCGCCGTCTGCACACCGCGATTGCCGTCGCCCGCCGTGAAGACAACGTCAACGACACGAATGGGCGAGGCAGCGCCGAGCTTCGGGTTGCGGTAGCGCGCCTCCATCGGCAGGTTGTTCTCCAGTTCTTGCAGGTAGCCGCTGAACTTGACGAGCTTGACCGACTCGGCGTCGTCGCGCAATGTAACGAATGCCTCATAAGCCGCTTTGTAGCCGAACAGCTCGTCTTCGTAGGTTTCGTATGGGCCGATGGTCACGTCAATCGGCGCGTCCAGGTCCATCCACGCCATGTCGCTGGCGTAGTAATTGTCGGACAGGAACGCCTCGGCGCGCTTGCTTAAAAAATTCTTCAGCGTCGCGTTGGTCGTCAGCGCCGCCGCCTCTTGTAAGAGCTTCGCGGCGGGCGCGAGGAACTGCTGATACTCCTGGCTGTACGGCACAAGCTTCAGCTTGCCGCCCTCGTCGCGGCGGATGACCGTGAAGAATCCTTCAGCCTGTTTGCGGTCTGCCTCTGAAAGTCCTTTGGCCCAGGCCGTGAACTCGTCTTTGCTGATGTTGTCAGGATAAAAGCCGGCCTGCGACGGCTTCTCTGCCGGCACGCCAGATATGAAAGGCTTGTTGTGGTCGAGCCGCGACCACGGGCCTTTGTTGATCAGAAAGTAGTGCAGCCGCGACTGGCCGAGCGGCGACTTGTCGGCTTCGAGTTTGGCTTTCAGGTCAATGTTGCCGCTCCAGACCTGGCGCAGAAAGATGTCGTCCATCAAGCGCGCCGCCTGGATGATCTTATCGAGCGCCTGGCGGTCGGCGTCCGCGAGCTTCGACGGGTCGGCGGCGACCTCAGTCGGCGCGTAGCGCGCGATCATCTGTTCAAGCTGTGCCTGGTCAGGCATGTTGACGGTCTCCTTCTGAGATTGCGCGGCTGGTTGGTTTGATTGCCTAGGCTGTTGCTCACAACCTGTGATGAGGAGGCTCAAGGCGAGCAAGAGCCATGCAATAGGTCTGAATGATTTCATTTTCTCACCGTCCTCGAAAAAGTTTTCGGTCTTGCAGCGATGACTTTATCACTTTTCGACGCCGATTTCCCGTGCCGACGCGGACCCTTCATTCGACTTCAAGCTCGGCCAGCAGCGGGAAGTGATCGGAAGCTTGCGTGACCAGACTCTCGCGTATGACTTCGCAAGCCGTCAACTGGGAGGCGAACGCTTGCGGCAGGAAGATGTAATCGAGGCGAATGTTCGGGTCCCAGGTCGGGAAGGTGAATCCCGCGTCCGCCGGATGCAGGCTGCGATAGCCGTCCGCGTACTCTGCGTCGAGCATAATCTGAACTACACGCCATTGAACCTTGCCGCCGCCGAGCCACACCAGCGCGCGCAGCCGCAGCGGCAGCCGCCGCGTGTCGAGCAGCGCGCCCGGCGCGAGTGTGTTGAAATCGCCGACCAGCGCGTGATAGCTCGGCTTGTGCTGCTCGATGTCTTTGAGCATCGCGCGCAATTCTCTGATCCGTCGCCACTCTGTCCAATTAGAATGAATCGCGCTGAGGTGCAGGCCGAAGACGCGCAGCCCTGTGTTAGCAGGAACAATTTCAAGATAAGGATGGCGCGTGCGCGGCGGGCGATGCCACGCGTAATGCGTGATCGGCAGCCGGCTCATAAACGCGAGCGAATGGCCGGCGCGCGCAGCCCACACCGGCATATCGGTGTCACTGGCGAGGCGCTCAATGACGGCGGGCCGCGTCGCCTCTTGAAAGACGACCATATCAGGGTCGCACGACCGAATCACCGCGCTTAAATACGCTTCGCGCCCGACGCCGCCATAACGAATGTTGTAACTGAGCAGCTTGAGCTTCATCAGTCTTTGGGGTCTTCAGGTTTTTCGATTAAGGTGAGATAAGGCTGGCCGGCGAAGTCGCCGCGAAAGGCGATGACGAAATCCCTCGACGCTTGAATGTTGACGGGCCGCCCGACCATCCGTTGCAGCTTCTCGCGCAGTGGGATCAAGTCAGGCGCAATGTCGGGGTCTTTGTCGCTGAGCGGCTTTGAATGAATCTTCGGGATGTAAAAGCCGTCTAGTATGTAGAGGCTCATCACTTCATCGCCCACCAGCGTCAAGTCGAGGTCGCTGGTTCCCGGCCCGTCGGCGTCGAACGGCGCGCCGTCATCATAACGCACGCCGGTCACAGAGCTGCCGCGCAGGACTGCGCCCGTCTTCTCCGGCAACGCCGCGCGCAGCACGTCGCAGAACTCTTCAAAGCGGCGCGGGTCGCCGCCGAACGCGAGCCGTATGACGTTCTCGCGCTTCTCTTCGTCGGTCATCTCGTCGTTGGTTTTTGCCCTGGCCTCTTCGCCCATGAACGCACTCCAGATCAATAAAAGGTTTCACTGCATCAGCGCGTCCACAGTTGCTTGCTTCATCAAAAACTTTACCACACCGACCACTAAGCTCACACTTGCTCTTTCAGGAAAGAGGCGAACACTTCTGCCGATCTGGTCAGCACGCCGCGCCTGCGCCATTCATCCAACTCAACTCTGGCGCAAGCCTTCAGGTCGTCAGCGAAGATGCGCTCGAACTCGGCGGCGACGCTACGATCATAAAGGCAGACGTTGTTCTCGTCGTTCAACGCGAAGGCGCGGTTATCAAAGTTCGTCGTGCCGACGGTAGACCACACGCCGTCGCAGACCATGTATTTATGATGCAGCATCGTGCGGTTGTATTCATAAATCTCTATGCCGTGTTTGAGCAGCGGGCCGTAGAGCCGCGTGCTGTTGAATCGCGCCAGCCGTGAATCGTTGTGAATGCCCGCGACCATAATCTTGACGGCGACGTGGCGGCGGCGCGCTTCGATCAAGATATCGAGCGCCGCGCGATCCGGCACGAAATAAGGATTAGCGATCAGTATGGATTTGCGCGCGCAGACGATTGAGAGATAGTACATCACGCGCACAGTCGAAGAGCCGGTTTCAGGCGAACTCAAAATGGATTGAATAGCCATCTCGCCTGTCTCTTCAAGCGGCGGGAAGTAATCCGGCCCTATGACTAACTCGCCTGTCGTCTCAAGCCAGTTGCGCGCGAAGCCTGTCTGTAGCGTCATCGCCGCCGGCCCGGTGATGCGAACCTGTATATCGCGCCAGTGGTCTTTATCTTCGGCGTTGCCAAGCCAGTGATCGGCGATGCCCGCGCCGCCGGTGAAGCCCAGGCGACCATCGATGATCAGCGACTTGCGATGCGTCCGATTGTTGACGCGGTTGAGACTGTACCAGCGCACAGGGTGATACCACTCGACCTGACAGCCACCGGCTTCCAACGTCTTCAAGATGTCGTTGCCGATGGTGGACGAGCCGACCGCGTCGAGCAGTATCTTCACCGGCAAGCCTTCGCGCGCGCGGGCCGCGAACGCTTCGGCGAAGCGCATGCCGATGCGACCTTCCCAATAGATGTAGGCTTCGATAGTGATGGAGCGCGTCGCCTGTTCGACCGCCGCCATCATCGCCGGGTAGAACTGATCGCCGTTGTTATAGATGCTGAACGAATTGCCGCGCAGAAATGTCGCGCCGGTCGTGCCGTCGACCGTGCTCAGGAACTTGTCCGAATCAATGGCGAATTCGTGATCAAGCCCATACGACGGCGCTCCCTCTTTGGGCGCGAACAGGTAGATGAAGAACGCCGTGATCGCCAGGCCCAGCGCCGTGCCCGAACGGTGATTGAAATAGAACGCGGCGGCAGCGGCGGCCCACAGCCACCACGACCAGATCAGCGACCGCAACCGGCCCCACCATCCCGGCTGACCTTTGGCGCGGCGACGCCGATAGACTTTGCGCTTTGTTGCGGGAGATGAGGATCGAAGTTTGTTGGCCGGCTCGGTTCTGCGCTCTTTGTGCATGGGTCGTTGTTATGAACAGTGGCCACTGACCACTGCTTCTGTACATTATCAGAGCGGTTGAAGGTGGGGAAGAAAAACGTGTCGGCTTGCGGCGCTTTGTTTGACATCGTTTGACAGCGGCCTCTCGTTTCGGATACCCTGCACGCCCGTGAAGGGAGAAGCCGTTGCGATCATCCCCGCGCGGTACGGCTCGACAAGATTGCCGGGCAAACCCCTCCTCCCCATCAAACAAATCCCAATGATTTTACACGTCGTCGAGCGAGCCGCACAGGCGCAGTTCATCTCGCGCGTAATCGTCGCTACAGACGATCAGCGCGTCTTTGACGCGGTGACGGCGCACGGCGCAGAAGCGCGTATGACTTCGCCTGCCTGCGCGTCCGGCACTGACCGCATCGCTGAAGTCGCCGCAACGCTCGATGCCGAAATCATCGTCAACGTGCAGGGCGACGAGCCGCTCATCGAGCCGGCGACGATTGATGCGGCCATCGCGCCGCTCGTCGTCGATTCACAGATTCACATTGCCACCACGTCTGAACCCATCACGGATGTCGAAGACGTGTTCAACCCCAACGTCGTCAAAGTGGTCGTGGATAGCCGTGGCTTCGCGCTCTACTTTTCGCGCTCGCCCGTGCCGCACATCAGGCCAACCCCCGGCCTGTCGCTTGAAGCATCATTGCGCGCCGACGCCGGCCTGCTTCATCATTATCGTAAGCATTCGGGACTCTACGCCTATCGCGGCCAGTTCCTCGCCGAGTTTGCGCGGATGCAGCCGTCGCCGCTCGAATGCCTGGAGCAGCTCGAACAGCTTCGCGCGCTTGAAAACGGTTATTCGATTCGCGTCGTGCCGGTCGCACACCGCTCGGTCGGCGTGGACACAGAGCAGGATTATAAGCGAGTCAAACGGATGATTGAGGAGAACCAGATATGACCAAGTACATATTCGTCACCGGCGGCGTCGTCTCCAGTCTCGGCAAAGGACTGGCGGCGGCGTCTATCGGCTGCCTGCTCGAAGCGCGCGGCCTGCGAGTTACATTACAAAAGCTCGACCCCTACATCAACGTAGACCCCGGCACGATGTCGCCGTTTCAGCACGGCGAAGTCTTCGTCACCGACGACGGCGCGGAAACCGACCTTGACCTCGGCCACTACGAACGCTACACGCACGCGCAGTTGACGCAGGCGAATAACTGGACGACGGGCCGCATCTATCAATCGGTCATCAACAAAGAGCGGCGCGGCGATTATCTCGGCAAGACCATTCAGGTCATCCCGCACATCACCAACGAAATCAAAGACGCGATTCGCGCCGTCTCGGACGGCCCCGACGTGGTGATCGTCGAGATCGGCGGCACGGTCGGCGACATCGAATCACTGCCTTTCCTCGAAGCCATACGCCAGATGGGCAACGAGATCGGGCGCGAGAACGCCCTCTTCATCCACCTGACGCTCGTGCCTTACATCGCCGCGTCGGGCGAATTGAAGACGAAGCCGACGCAGCACTCGGTCAAAGAGCTGCGCGAGATCGGTATTCAACCCGACGTGCTCTTGTGCCGCTGCGACCGCCCGCTGCCGCACGATATGAAGGCGAAGATCGCGTTGTTCTGCAACGTCCGCGAGAACGAAGTCATCACTGCGCAGGACGTGCCGACGATCTATGAAGTGCCGCTGATGTTCGCGCGCCAGAGCCTCGACGATATGATCGTCAAGAAGCTGCAACTGACCGCCGGCGAGCGCGACCTGACGAAGTGGACCGAGTTGGTCGAGACAATCAAGAACCCTGACGCTACTGTGACCATCGGCATTATCGGCAAGTACGTCGAGCTTGAAGATTCGTACAAGAGCCTGCACGAAGCGCTCATTCACGGCGGCGTCGCCAATCGGCTACGCGTGCAGATTCGCTGGCTCGAAAGCGAAGCGCTGATGGACGACCCGAATTGGGAAGATCGCTTGCGCGACTTCGACGCGATACTGGTTCCGGGCGGCTTCGGCAAGCGCGGCATCAGCGGAATGCTGCGCGCGATCAACTACGCGCGGCGCGAGCAGACGCCTTACTTCGGCATCTGCCTCGGCATGCAATGCCTGACGATTGAGTTCGCGCGCAACGTCGCTACTCTCGATGGCGCGGACTCGACCGAGTTCGATGACGACACGCCGCACCCGGTGATCTTCAAGCTGCGCGACCTGATCGGCGTCGAGCAGTTGGGCGGCACGATGCGGCTCGGCGCGTACCCTTGCAATATGAAAGAGGAGTCGCTTGCAGCGCGGATTTATGGCGCGCCTGAGATCAGCGAGCGCCACCGCCACCGCTACGAATTCAATCCGCGCTACGAAGACGAACTGGGCGGGCACGGCCTGGTCTTTTCCGGCAAATCGCCCGACGGCAAGTTTATCGAGATCGTCGAGCTGCCGGATCATCCGTGGTTTTTGGGCTGCCAGTTTCATCCTGAATTCAAGTCGAAGCCGCTCGATCCGCACCCGCTGTTTGTCTCGTTCGTGAAGGCGGCTTATGAACACCGACTGCGCGACGAAGCGAGCAACGATCCTGAAGAAGATGTGCCCATCGCCCGCGAAGCGAGCGCCGATGATCGCGGCTGGAAGTTCAATGCGTCAAGTAACGAATCATACGATTAAAGGAGAGCAAACCTCGATGTCAGATTCATTCATCGGTCGGCCCAGCGCGACTGAATACGCCGAGTATTATGGCTGCTATGTCGGCCTTGTTCCCGAAGACGACCTCTGCACGGCGATGGCGGAGCAGAGCAAGGCGACGGTTGATTTTCTGCGCGCCATTCCGGCGGCGTCCGGCGATCTGCGTTACGCGCCGGGCAAGTGGAGCATCAAGGAAGTCATCGGCCATATGATTGACGCCGAGCGCATCTTCGCGCACCGCGCATTGTGGTTCGCGCGCCTCGATGCGCAGCCGCTGCCCGGCTTCGAGCAAGACGATTGGGTTAATGCGGCGACGTTCAGCGAACAGCCGCTCGACGAGTTAATCACTGAGTTCGAGAATGTGCGGCGCGGCAATCTTTACTTCTTCAAACACCTCGCGCCCGAAGCCTGGCTGCGGCGCGGCACAGCCAGCGGCTACGAGATCACGGTGCGCGCCCTGGCTTACATCATGGTCGGGCACGAGCGTTATCATCTCGATGTATTGCGGACGCGCTACCTATGAAGCGCGTTCTGGCCGTCAAGCAAAGCCGGCGGATGATGGCCGATGAATGCGATTGGACTATTGCGTGATGCGCGGATTGTCTTATCGCGGCGCGATGGGTTACGCTCGATAGCGGACGTTTGTGGAGCACTGACGAAACGAGGACTCCCAACGTTGAGCAAGATTCGCGGCATCATCCTTGATATTGACGGCACATTGATTGACAGCAACGACGCACACCCGAAGGCGTGGGTCGAAGCTCTGGCCGAGCACGGCATCAACGCTTCATATGAACAAGTCCGCAAGCTGATCGGCAAGGGCGGCGACAAGCTGATGCCAGAGGTGTCGGGCATTTCAGAAGAGACACCCGAAGGTGAGGCCATCAGCAAGCGGCGCAGTGAAATTTTTAAGAGCCGTTACCTGCCTCGCCTCAACGCCTTTCCGCAAACCAGAGAACTCTTGCAGCGTATGCGCGACGATGGGCTGAAGCTGGTCGTCGCCAGCTCGGCCAAAGAGGACGAGTTGAAGCCGCTGCTTGAGAAGGCCGGCGCGGCGGACTTGATCGAAGAGAAAACTTCGTCGGACGACGCGGACAATTCCAAGCCCGACCCCGACATCGTCAAAGCGGCGCTCGACGGCGCGGGCTTTACTGCCGCCGAAGCCGTGATGCTGGGCGACACGCCTTACGACATCGAAGCCGCATCGAAGGCAGGCGTCAACGTCATCGCCTTCCGCTCCGGCGGCTGGGACGAGGCCGGCCTTGCCGGCGCGATTGCCATCTACGACGGCCCGGCGGATTTGTTAGCTCATTATGACGACTCACCGCTGAAGCAGTAGCCAGTGGTCAGTGGTCAGTGGTCAGTGGTCAGTTGATAGTTGCTATCGGACAAGTGCAAGCACCTGTCCGATAGTGCCTAGTTGATAGTTGATAGTTCCCCAAGCTCCGTTAGGAGCGGGATGTTTATAGTTCACGATGCTAATGACGATACAAGCTCCGTCAGGAGCGTGATGTCAACATTGCGCCCCTACGGGGCTTCGTCACATCCTTCAGCCATTTCTATAAACATCGCGCTCCTGACGGAGCTTGAAGATTAAACCGCCCGCGTAACTATAA
>JBJMGV010000041.1:0-5913 GCA_045807725.1 Blastocatellia bacterium
ACCCCGCCCCCCCCCCCCTGACCCCCGGCCCCTGTGCGAAGCACATATGTCTACTCCATTACCGCTTGAAATCACCAAGACCGGCGCGCGGCAATTGACGGTGCGCTGGGATGACGGCCACACGAGCGTCTACCCGATCAAGCTGCTGCGGGCTGAATGCACCTGCGCCATGTGCATCAACGAATTGACCGGCGCGCGTCAACTCGACCCGGCGACGATTGCCGACGATATCACGATCATTGACGCGCAACACGTCGGGCGTTACGGCGTGCGCTTCAAGTACAGCGATCAACACGATGATGGCATCTACACGTGGGAGCGGCTGCGCGCCATCTGTCCGTGCGACCAGTGCTGTCAACGTAACGACCAATGACCAGCGAAAGGAACGTTATGAAGCTAGCCGTACGCGTTGTGGCGATGGGGTTGATGATGACGCTCGTGATGCCGCTTGTGGGGCGAGCCGGCGACATCAAGAAGAAGCAGGACACCGTCGCGTCCATCGAAAAGCACCTGCCGGAACTGACCGCCTTAAGCGATCAAATATGGGCGTACGCCGAGACGGCGCTGCGCGAGACGCGCTCGTCAAAGACGCTGGCCGATTACGCCGAGCGGCAGGGCTTCGCGGTCAAGCGCGGTGTGGCCGGTATGCCGACGGCATTCGTCGCCAGCTACGGCGAAGGTCGCCCCATCATCGGCGTGCTCGGCGAATTCGACGCGCTGCCCGGCATCTCGCAGAAGGCGCAGCCGACCAAAGAAGCGCTTCAGGCAGGCGCGGCGGGTCACGGCTGCGGCCATAACCTGTTCGGCGCGGCCAGTCTCGGCGCGGCCACCGCGATTAAAGAACTGATCGCGGCGGGCCGACTGAAAGGCACGATTCGTTTTTACGGCACGCCCGCTGAAGAGGCCATCGGCGGCAAAGTTTATATGGCGCGCGAAGGGCTGTTCAGCGACCTCGACGTTTGTCTCGCCTGGCATCCCGATGACCGCACGCACACCGACACACAGAGTTCGCAGGCCGTCGTCGTCTTCACTGTCGAGTTCAAAGGCAAAGCCGCGCACGCCGCCGCCGATCCCTGGAACGGGCGCAGCGCGCTGGCCGGCTTGGAATTTTTCACCACCGGCTTGAACCGCATGCGCGAGTTCGTGAAGCCTTCGGTGCGAATGCATTACACGGTAGTTAAGGGCGGCGACGTGCCGAACGTCGTGCCCGAATACGCGAAAGTGCTGGTGTGGCTGCGCGACTCGAAGCGCACGGGCATCGAAGAGTTGCTGGCGCGCGCGCGCAAGATTGCCGAAGGCGCGGCGTTGATGGCCGAGGTCGAATCGAAGCTCACGATTGAAGGCGGCGATTACGAGATGCTCGTTAATATGGCGGGCGCGAAGTTGATCCAAACGAACTTTGAATGGCTCGGCCCCATCAAGTACACGGACGCAGAGCAGGAGTTCGCCCGCCAGATTCAGCGCGCCACCGGCGTTGAAGTGAAAGGCTTGAACGGCCAGATCAACCGGCTCGAAGAGCCGAAGCCCGACCCGCCGGGCGGCTCGACCGACGTGGCCGATGTCAGTTGGATTGTGCCGACCCTGCACCTGTCGGTGACGACGGCCCCCGAAGGCGCGCCGTGGCACGCCTGGCCGGTTGTCGCTTGCGGCGGTATGAGCATCGGCCACAAGGGACTGGCGCAAGCCGCCAAGGCGCTGGCGACGACGATGGTCGATCTCTTTGAAGACAAGGATGCAGTTGCCAGGATTCAAGCCGAGTTCAAAGAGAAGACTAGCGGGCAGGTCTACAAGCCCTACATCCCCGATGGCCCGCCGCCCGTGCCGAAGGATTAAGCGTCACAGAGGCCGATCTCATCACTAACAACGGAGTTGTGATTTCGCTCGGCTTTACTCTCTGTTTAACCCGCCGGACGGCTCCGACTCGCCGGCGCTGCCGTGTAATAAGAATTTCACGCCGACAACTTTTGACAAAATCGTGCGGCTCAGGCTATAGTCCGATTTCAAGATGAACACGCGCGTTTTGGTACTCAACGCATCGTTCGAGCCGATCAATGTCTGTACCGTGCGCCGCGCCGTCGTGCTCATTTTGAAAGGCGTGGCGCACGCCGAAGAATGTTCGGCTCACCTCTGGCTGCACTCATCGCGCTTCTCGATGCCTGCGCCTTCGGTCATCCGTCTGATCGAATACATCCACATCCCGTTCGAGCGCAAGAGCCTGTCGCGCAAAAACATTCTCCTGCGCGATCACAACACCTGCCAGTATTGCGGCAAAGTCCTGCCGCCGACTGAACTGACGCTCGACCACGTGATCGCGCGCGCACGCGGCGGCGATTCGAGTTGGGATAATCTGGTCGCTTGCTGTCGCGCCTGCAATAACCGCAAGGGCGACCGCCGCCTCGAAGACGCTGGCATGCGCTTGCTCAAGCGCCCGCAAGCTTACAACCTGCACGTCAACCGTCAGATCATTCGTTATCTCGGACGCGCCGACGAGTCTTGGCGCAAATACCTGTTTTATTGATTTTGGATTTTCATGGCTTAGCGCTTCGCGCCTGCGATTTTGGATTTTAGATTGAGGAACGGATTAACATCCAAGGCTTCAGTCTGCTAATCCAAAATCGGCAATCCAAAATCCAAAATCGAGTTGACGGTATTCGTTGAAACCTTCATCATACTTGCACTCAGCGCAAAGAAGGTCGGCCTGAGAGGCGTGCGCGAAACGACTGGAGCGAGGAACACGATTGCGCCGTTGATTGACTGAGTGATGAACCCACTACTACAGGCCGTCTACGAAGTTCAGGAAGCTACCTTGATGACCGGACGCGCCTTTCGCCGCGCCGTCAGCAAGCCATATTACTTCCGCGAAATCATCACACAGATGGATACCATCGGCGTCGGCTCGCTGATGATCATCACGCTGACCGGCGCATTCACGGGCGGCATCCTCGCGCTCAACACCGCGCCGACGCTGAAGACCTTCGGCGCGACGAGCGTCACCGGCCAACTCGTGATGACTTCGCTGGTGCGCGAGATGGGGCCGGTGCTGTCGGCGCTGATGACTGCGGGTCGCGTGGGGTCGGCCATTGCCGCCGAACTCGGCTCGATGGTCGTCAGCGAGCAGGTAGATGCGATGCGCGCGCTCGGCACGGACCCGGTCAAAAAGCTCGTCTGGCCGCGCCTCTTCGCGTTGCTGTTGATGACGCCGGCGTTGACGCTCGTGGCCGACATTGTCGGCTCTATCGGCGGCTTCCTGGTGGGGACGACCTTGATGCACATCTCCAGTTCGGTCTATATCTCGTCGGCCAAGAGCGCGCTCACCTACAACGACATTGTCGGCGGTCTGGTCAAGCCGGCGGTATTCGGCCTGATCATCGCCATCGTCAGTTGCCGCGCCGGGCTGCGCACGCACGGCGGCACGGTCGGAGTCGGGCGCTCGACGACACAGGCGGTCGTCTTATCTGATATTCTTATATTGGCGGCGGACTTCTTCATCCAAAAATTCTTGCAGGTGTTCGCCTGATTCGCTTAACCCAAGATGGAACGCAGCAACAGCGCGATTGAATTTGAGAATGTCACGATGGCTTACGACGAGCGCGTCATCCTCGATGGCGTGAGCTTCGTCGTCAACCCCGGCGAGACCAAAATCGTTATGGGCGGGTCGGGCACGGGCAAGTCAACCATCCTGAAACTGACGCTCGGATTGATCCGCCCGCAGGAAGGCCGCATCCTCGTGGACGGCGAAGACATCGTCGGCCTCAACGAGAGGGCGATGACGCAGGTGCGCCAGAAGGTCGGCATGGTCTTTCAAGACGGCGCGCTGTTTGATTCGCTCACGGTTTATGAAAACGTCGGCTATCGTCTCTTTGAACAGGGCATGCCTGAGCACGAGATTGAAGAGGCCGTGCGCCGCATGCTGCGCTTCGTCAATCTTGAGAACACGATGGATATGATGCCTTCGGAACTGTCAGGCGGTATGCGCCGCAGAGTCGGCCTCGCCCGCGCGCTGGTCGGCAATCCCAAGCTGATCCTGTTCGATGAGCCGACCGCCGGGCTTGATCCCATCACGGCGCGGACTATTTTGGAATTGGCGATGAAGCTGCGCGACCTCGAAGGCGTCAGCTCAATCTTCGTCACGCACCGGCTCGAAGACATCAAGCTGATGTCTTCAAGCTACGCGACGATCAATGAAGACGGCGAGGTCGAGTTCAAAGGCGAAGACAACCGCTTCTGCCTGGTCAATACCAAGTTCCTGATGCTCAAAGAGGGCAAGATTATCTTCAGCGGCACGGACGAAGAGCTGGCCATGAGCGACCATCCTTACGTCCGCGACTTCTTCCGCGAAGTCTAGCTGGGGGCCGGGTGACGGGGCCAGGGGTCGATCAGAACGTAGTTTCTTCACCGGCCCCGGCCCCTGACGGAGTCATTATGGCGAGAAAGAGGACTACGGTTTCAGAGTTGCGCGTCGGTCTGCTAGCCATCGGCGCGATAGTAATTCTAATCACCTTTATCCTGAGCGTGACCGGCGATATCTCGCTGTTCAAGCGACGGCTCACCTATACGACGCGCTTCAGCGCCGCCGAAGGGTTGAAGGCCGGCGACGAGGTGCGGCTGGCCGGCAAGCTCGTCGGCAAAGTCGAAAACGTAGACTTCGGCGCGGTGCCGCAATCGAAAAACGAGAAGCCTATCGTCGTCACTCTGGGCCTTGACGCCAACGAGGTGCGTGACCGCGTGCGCACCGACTCAGAGGCCGTGCTGGCGCAACAGGGCTTTCTCGGCGACCGCGTAATTGACATTACACCGGGAACGCGCACCGCCGAGGTGATCCCGCCGGGCGGCGAGATTCCGAGCGCCGACCAAGCCGGGCTGGCCGCCGTCTTTCAAGGCGCGAACGACATCCTCACGCAGTTCAACACCGTCGGCAAGCAGGTACAGGAGTTGATGGACAGCATCAACAAAGGACAGGGCACGTTGGGCAAGATACTGCACGACGAGGCGCTCTACGTCAACTTGAACCGCACGGTCGTTGAGTTTCAGGACGTGGTCAATCGCATGAGCAAAGGCAACGGCACGATTGCCAAGCTGCTCAACGATCCCAAGCTTTATGACGACGTGCGCGGCGTCACCACCAGCGTGCAGGGAATGGTCGCTGACGTGCGTTCAGGCAAAGGCACGCTTGGCAAGCTCGTTACCGACGAGCAGCTCTACCGCCAGGTCAACGAGGTGATTGCGAAGCTGAACACGACCGCCGACCGCGTTGACCGCATCACTGCCGACCTCGACGCCGGGCGCGGCACGGTCGGCAAGCTCTTGAAGGACGAGACGCTGCACAACGACCTCGCGGCAACGGTGGCGTCGTTGAAGAACATCAGCAGCGGACTGGAGAAGGGCGAAGGCGCGGCGGGCAAGCTCCTGCACGATGACAAGCTCTACAACAACCTGAACCAGACTTCTGCCGAGCTGGTGAAGATGCTTTATGACTTCCGCCAGAACCCGAAGAAGTACCTGAGCATTAAGGTGAGCTTGTTCTAAGAGCGTGTTTTAGAAGCATGACTCAGACGAGGCGAGCGAGCATAAGTCGAATCATCGCGACGTAAATCATGACCTCGCCCGTCTCCGGCAGTGCTTCATAATCTTTACTCAAACGACGATGAAATCCGAGCCATGCAACCGTCCTCTCGACCACCCATCGCCGCGGCAAGACTTCAAACCCCTTCGGCCCTTGCCGACGGCTGACGACTTCCAGTCGCAGTTTGCGGCAAGGGCGCAAGTCTCGAGCCCACTTCGGCAATCCCGTCCGTTCGTAGACAGAATCGGCCCAGATCAAGCGCAAGCGGCTGAACTGGGCGCGCACCTTGGCGAGCACCCGCCGCGCCTCATCGTAGTCCTGAAGGCTGGCCGCGTGCACGACCACGACCA
>JBJMGV010000042.1:0-16343 GCA_045807725.1 Blastocatellia bacterium
CAGGGGATTCAGGCGTCGCTGACGCGACGCGGGCTGATCTCTCATTTGCATTCCAGGCGTTGAAACGCCTGGCTAAACTCATCGCGCCGCTACGCGGCACAAACGAATAGAGCTACGCGGCGTCAATCTTCCGCTACGCGATGTCAATCTTCCGCTACGCGGCGTCATCGCGCTGCTACGCGGCGTCAACCTTCTGCTACGCGGCGTCAACCTTCATCTCATCACTATGCAGTGTAAAAGCCATATAGCTCTTTCACGCCTGCCGAATCTTTATTCCATCGTCATCAGCGCGGCGAAAATCTCGATGCCTTCCCAGAGGTTTTGCAATCTCAAATTCTCATTCGAGCTGTGCTGATTGTTGTCGTGATTGACCGTCGGCACGCCGATCTGCGGCGCGTGCGTCGCGTCTTCAAAGACGTAGAGCGGCACACTGCCGCCCAGCGTCGGCGCGAGCACTGGCTTTTGGCCCAGCGCCCGCTCGACCGCTTGAATAACCTGTTGCGCGACCGCCAGATTCATTGGCGTGCGCACGGCGCGATAACCGTCCGTCCCCGTCACCCGCGCGATCAATGGATGCGCGAGCCGCGTCGCTTGATCCGGCTCGGCTTCAACGACGAAGTAACCCTGCTTCTTGATGTGTGCGATCAACCGCTCGACCTGCTTGCGCGGCTCGATGCCTTTGACGAGCCGCATATCGACCGTTGCCGTCGCTTCGGCGGGGATGATGGTGCGGGCGTTGCGGCCTACGTCTTCGCTACGCAAGCCGTCAACGTTGAGCGACGGCTCGTTAATCAATTCAGCCAGCGAGCGCCCCGCGCCTTCCGTCTCGACAAGCCCAAGCTCGCGCATCAACTCGGCGTCGGTCGCCGGCATCTCGGCGAGCGCGCGCCGTTCTACCGCGCCGAGCGGCGCTACGTCATCATAAAAGCCGGCGACAAGCACGCGACCTTTATCGTCTTTCATCGAAGCCAGCAGCCGTGCCAATCGCATCGCCGGGTTCGGCGACCAGTTGCCATAGTGGCCGCTGTGCAGCGCGCGGGTGGCTCCATAAACGGTGATCGTCGCGCTGACGATGCCGCGCGCACCGAAGTAGAGCAAGGGCCTGCGCGTCTGATGCACAGGGCCATCGGCGCACAACCAGACATCAGCTTGAAGCAGCGCGGCGTTGCGGTTGACGATGTCGGCGAGGTTCGGCGAACCAGCCTCTTCTTCGCCGTCGAAGAAGAATTTGAGATTGGCCGTCGGCTTGCGGTTCATTGCTTTCAAAGCATCGAGCGCCGCCAGCATCGCGATGATCGGCGCTTTGTCGTCGGAGGCCGAGCGCGCGTAGAGCCGCCATTCGGAATTGTAGCTTTCGCCACGTTTAGGAAATTCGATCACGCGCCCGCCCGCTTCGAGCGGTTTATCGCGCAGGGTCGGCGTGAATGGCGGACTCGCCCACCTGGCCGTATCGACGGGCTGGCCGTCGTAGTGAGCGTAGATCGCTACGGTGCGCGAAGCATTCGGCGTTTTGATCTCGCCGAAGATGGCGGGCGGGCCGTTGCCTTCGAGCAAGCGCGCCGCGATGCCGCGCTTCTGCATCATCTCGATCAGCTTCGCGGCGTTGCGGCGGATGCTGGCCGTGTCCGATGCGACGTTGGGCAGCGATAGCAACTCGACGAACTCGTTGATGATTTCCGATTCGTGCGCCTGCCGGTAAGCGCGCACGTTCGGCGATTGCGCGGTCACGGATGGCAGAGCGCCGGCAGCGAGCGCGGCGAAGAGGACGAAGGCGACAACATATCGTTGCATAGTGATTCCGTTCGGTGTTGATGGCGCGGCGCGATTCAGCGTCCGAGCAGGTAGAACCAGCGCGTCGCGCCGTCGCTCGCGTCGCGCAAGAAGTCTTCAACGACGAAGCCGGCTTCAATCGCTGCGAGAAAAGCGGCGCGCGTCGCTTCGCGCCAGCGAACAGCGGCCAGCGGGTCACGCGCTTTCAGCGCCGTGATGTCGTGCGGGATTTCGATCATGCACGAGTCGTAAGCCAGCCGCATCGCAAAGTCCTGAAGGCGTGGCTGACCGCCATCATTGACGACCAGCGCCATCTTCATCGCTTCGTCGAGGTCGGCGATAAAGTTGGCCGTGCGCGCCGTCTGTTGGTCACGATCAATGCGCGAGCGGACGTGATGGCTACTGATCAGCCAGCGCACCCACAGGCGGTCTGTGCCGAAGCCCTGATGCAAAGGGCTTGAGGTCGCTTCGCCGTAGAAGTTGACGACGTATCGCTCGCTGATAACGCCGAGCTTGCCGAAGTTCAGATGCGCGTTGAGACTTTGTAGCGGATCATACGTCCAGGTAATCTCGTCCAGACCGCGAGCGAGGGCAAAGCCGCGTTGCGCCAGCTTAAGGTAGAACCCCGCCTGCGCGTTGCGGTAGTCGGGCTTGACCGCCAGCATATGCGAGTGCAGCGAGACGCGGCCATCCTCGAAGGCGGGGAAGCTGTAAGCGAAGCCGATCATCAAGCCGTCGTCGAACGCGCCGAGCGCGCTGCCGCCCGCGTGCGAAGTCGCCATCATCGTTGCCGCCGGCACGATGTCGAGGTCGCTGAACTGCCAGGCTTCGCGCTGCAACTCTTCGATGGCGTGATACTCGGCTTCCGCGCTGACCTGACGGATGAGGTAACGCTTGCCGCCGGATTCCCATTCAAACATATTCCTGCCTGCCTCGGTCGATTGAACTGCGCAATATCGGCTCAGTGTAGTCCTCAGCGTAAACCGTGACAAGTGATGCGTGATGCATTTGCCGCCCGGTTTGCGGCTCGGTTACAATCAAGGTTCCGAACTGCCCATCAGCCTCTCCCGCGTCAGGGGTGTTGCGGGACTGATCGACCACGGTCAAACGTAGGCGGTTGGCGCACAATCTCGCTGAACGACTTCACTCAAGGAGCCTCGACCTATGGCGACACACACGCACACGCCGGACGTGATGCAGCCGGTGACTGGCGATCTCGATAAACATCCGCGCGGGCTTTATGTCCTGTTTGCCACGGAGATGTGGGAGCGCTTCGGCTTCTATGCGATGCTGGCGCTGTTTACGCTCTATCTGCAAGATCAGGAGCAAGGCTTCGGCTGGAGCGACGCGAGCGCGACGAGCCTTTATTCGTGGTATCTCGCGTTCGTGTATGCGAGTCCGCTGCTCGGTGGTTGGCTGGCCGACAAGTTTATCGGCTACCGCCGCTCTGTGCTCATCGGCGGCCTGATCTTCATGGTCGGCTATTTCACGCTGGCGGTGCATTCGATTGCCGCCGTCTATGCGGCGCTGGTGTTGCTGGTGATCGGCAACGGCTTCTTCAAGCCGAACGTCTCGACGATGGTCGGCAATCTTTATCCCGAAGGCAGCCACCTGAAAGACCGCGCCTATAACATCTTCTACATGGGCATCAACATCGGCGCGTGGCTCGCCCCGCTCGTGATGGAGTTCACCAAGCGGCGCATCGGCTATGGCCCATCATTCGCCATCGCCGGACTCGGCATGATCATTTCCATCGCCGTCCTCTATAAGTTCAAGCGCGAGGTCGAAGGTCATCGTACGAAGACGCCGAAGGCCGAGGCGGATGCCGCCGCCGTCGCCGTTGACGCGCCGCCGTCGGCCATCTCTCGGCAAACGGCAATGGACGCCGTGCCGGAATGGAAGCGCGTCGGTGCGCTCATCGTCATCTTCCTGATTGTCATTGTGTTCTGGATGGCCTTCCATCAGAACGGCTCGACGCTGACGTACTGGGCCGACGACAACACCGACTGGAACGTGTCGGGGACTTTCTCGAATTCGATCAATCCGTTCTGGATCATCACGCTGACCTTCCCGCTGGTCTGGTTCTGGCGACAGCTCGACAAGCGCGGCAAGGAGCCTTCGACGCCGACCAAGATCGCCCTCGGCATGTTCTTGACCGCCCTGTCGTTCACCATCCTCTACTTCGCAGCGAAGGACGGCGAATCGCAACAGGTTCAGAGCAATATGTTCGCTACGGCCAGCTACCGACTGACCGAGCGCAGCATAGGTGAGTTGCGCACCGAAGGGCTTCCCGACGCCGTGCTCGACCGGCTGGAGGCCAAAGGCGCTGATGGTAAGTCCATCATCAAGGATAAGAAGTTCACGTCGAATGACGAAGGGACAGGCGAGCAGAAGACGATGGCGGCGCTCTCGACGGCGCTCGGCCCGCAACAGGCCGCACAGTACCGCGAGCCGATCTTGCGCCACGCTTATCTCTTCCGCGTCTCGCCGCTCTGGTTGGTCTTAGCGTACATGGTGATCTCGCTCGGCGAGTTGATGCTGTCGCCGATGGGGTTGTCGCTGGTCTCGAAGGTCGCGCCCATTCGTATGCGCGGCCTGCTGATGGGCGGCTGGTTCGTCGCCACTGCCATCGGCAATAAGCTGACGGCCATCGGCGTCTACTGGAGCATCTGGAAGCATTCGTCGTTCTTCATCATCCTGGGCGGCATGGCCTTCGTGATGGGGATCGTGCTGTTGTTCCTGCTGCGCCCGTTGAAGAAGGCGATGCCGGGCGTGTAGCCGAAGAACGCGAACCGTGCCGTTCGCCGGTCTCAGTTTTTAATGCCTCGTTGTAAGCGCACGGGCGACCGATCAAGGCCGCCCGTGCATTTCTTTGTAACGTGCCCGCCGCCCGCAAACGTAGTCACACCCGATTGGAGGACCTCTCATGATCATCTCTCGCTGTTTTAAGAATCGAGTTGCGTTTGTCGTGCTCGCCCTGCTGCCGATCAGCCAGAACGCCGTTGTTCTTGCAGGGCAGGCCACTGCCACGCAAGACGCAACGGCAACCAATCAGAAGTTCGCGTTGACGATTGACAACATTATGCGCGGGCCGGCGCTGGTCGGGTATGAACAGACGAGCGTGCGCTGGTCGGCGGATAGCCAGCGCCTCTACTTTCAGTGGAAGCAATACACCGAAACGCGCGAGAAAGACGCCGACACTTACGTTGTCAACCGCGACGGCAGCGGCTTGCGCAAGCTCAGCGAAGAAGAAGCCAGGCAAACGCCGCCAATCAATGGCGACCGCTCGCGCGACAAGACGCAAACCGTCTTCGTCGAAAACGGCGACGTGTTCCTTTACGACCACGCCAGCGGACGGCGGCGACAGATCACCGCGACGACCGACGTAGAAGCGAATGCGCGCTTCACACGCGACGGCAAGCACGTCGCCTTCACGCGCGGCGGCAACCTCTTCGTGATGGCGCTCGACGCCGGCGTGCTCGCGCAAATGACCGACATTCGCCTCGCAGGCCAGGCCGCGTCCGGCCCGCATACTGGCTCTGGCGGCCAGTTTGGCGGCGGCCAACTCGGCGGGCAGGCCGGCGGTCGCCAGCAGAGCGCCGCCGCACAGCAGCGCGGCACAGAGAGCCAGGAAGTGTTGAAGAAGGACGAGCGCGAGTTGCTTGACGTGGTCAAGCGCCGCGCTGAAAAACGCGAGGCCGACGAAGCCCGCCGCAAGCGTGAGGAGCGATTGAAGCCGTTCAACCTCGCGCCGCGCCAGTCGGTCGCCGGCCTGCAACTTTCGCCCGACGAGAAGTACGTCATCGCTTCGATCATCGAGTCGGCGGACGGCGCGAAAAACACTGTCGTGCCGAACTATGTCACCGAGTCGGCTTACACCGAAGAGATTCCTTCACGCATAAAGGTCGGCGACGCGCAGTCGCGTTTGCGGCTGGCCGTGCTCAATTTGGAAAGCGGCGAAGTCAAATGGGTCGATCACGGCCAGCGGCTCGCGCCGCGCACCGAAACCCGCACCGAAAAACAAGCTGCTCAGGCCGAGCGGCGCGACGGTCAACAAAATGTAAGGCAGGCTACAGAAGAACAAACCGAGCCGCGCGAAGCGCAGGGCAGTCAGACCACCGAGCCGGCTCGACGAACGGGCGGCGAGTCGCGATCTGCGGCCACGGATCGCGACGTGCAGCTTCAACAACCGCTCTGGTCTGAAGACGGCACGAAAGCCATCCTGATGGCGCGCGCCGCCGACAACAAAGACCGCTGGGTGCTGGCGCTCGATCCGGCAACAGGCAAGACGCGCGTGATTGTCAGCGAGCACGACGACGCGTGGATTGATGGGCCGGGCGCATTCACGCTCGGCTGGCTCGGCGATAACCAGCACCTCTATTTTCAGTCCGAGCGCGACGGCTACGCACACCTCTACACCGTCGCCTTTGATGGCACGGACGTGAAGCAACTGACTTCAGGCAAGTGGGAAGTGACCGGCGTGCAGCTCTCCGAAGACAAATCGAAGTTCTACCTG
Source organism: Blastocatellia bacterium (assembly GCA_045807725.1). GTDB lineage: Bacteria > Acidobacteriota > Blastocatellia > UBA7656 > UBA7656 > DATENM01. The sequence continues at coordinate 6,287 of JBJMGV010000042.1, forward strand.
ACGACCAGCGAAGTTCATCCCGGCGAGCGCCAGCTTTATACGATGAGCGTTGCGGGCGGCGAGCGCATTCGCGTCACGACGATGGCGGGCAACAATCAAGCCTTCATCTCACCTGACGAGAAATCGCTGGCGTTGATCTATTCGTACAGCAACAAGCCGCCGGAGATTTACATTCAGGATAATCGCGCCACTGCTGCGGCAGTGAAAGTCACCAGCTCGCCCGCGCCGGAGTTCTGGTCGTACAACTGGGTTGATCCGCCCATCGTCAACATCAAGGCGCGCGATGGGGCAATGCTCTATGCGCGGCTCTACAAGCCGGCAAACGATAAGCGCAATGGTGCGGCGGTCATCTTCGTACACGGCGCGGGCTACTTGCAGAACGTGCATCGCTGGTGGTCTACCTACTACCGCGAATATATGTTTCATCACTTGTTGATCGAACGTGGCTTCACGGTGTTAGACGTGGATTATCGCGGCTCTGCCGGTTATGGGCGCGATTGGCGCACGGGCATCTACAGGCATATGGGCGGCAAGGATTTGGACGATCACGTAGACGCGGCGCGCTGGCTGGTCAGCGAGCACGGCGTTGATGCCAAACGCATAGGCCTCTACGGCGGCAGCTACGGCGGCTTCATCACGTTGATGGCGATGTTCACCGAAGCCGACGTGTTCGCGGCGGGCGCGGCGCTGCGACCCGTCACTGACTGGGCGCACTATAATCATCCTTACACAGCGAACATCCTGAACACGCCGCAGGCGGACGCCGAAGCCTACCGGCAATCCTCGCCCATCTTCTTTGCCGAAGGCTTGAAGGGCGCGCTGCTGATCTGTCACGGAATGGTGGACACCAACGTTCACTTTCAAGATACGGTGCGGCTGGTGCAGCGATTGATCGAGCTGCACAAAGAGAACTGGGAACTGGCGGTCTTTCCCGTCGAAGATCACGGCTTCGTCGAGCCGACCAGTTGGGCCGACGAATATAAGCGCATCTTCAAGCTATTTACCGAGCGGCTTCAGGGCGGCGCGAGCGCAATGCCGGAACGGCGGGCGTCGTCGCGGAAGCGGTGAGGAATAAAAACCGCCCGGCTCTCCTTAAGGGCACTGGAGAGCCGGGCGCTGGTTTTAACGCTTGTCGAGTCCGCTTAGTAAGACTGCGCGCTAAAGATAGACTGCAAGACATTGCCCAGCAGGCTGAACACGCCGTTCGAGTAAGTGCCGTACTGGTAACGACCGTAGTAGCCGTCTTCGTAGCCGCGACGGAACCCTTCGCGGAAGTAGTACTGATACTCGCCCGGATCGACGTAGTAAGCATCAAAGCCATACATCGCGTCCTCGTAGGCATACGAGTCCTGCGGGCCGAAGCGGTAGCCGTCCTGGCGGTCGGCCTGGCCGGCGCGTGCGCCTTCCGCGTAGCCGTTGTTGAGGGCTTGGCGGAGCATGTTAACGCCGTACTGGTTCGTCTCGTAGTAGCTGCCGCCGCGATAGTAGCGATAGCTCGGCCCGCCGTAGTAATAGTACGGACGCGAAGCCGCTAAGCGCGCCTGGTCACGACGCAGCCGCTCCAGGTATTCCTGCTGGAAGCGATACTGTTGAAAGCGTCGCTGCTGCTGGTAGACCTGCTGGCGCTGCTGAGCGATGCGCTGCCGTTGCTGCCAGTTCTGGCGGTACTGATCGAAGCGCGCTTGTTGATTGCGCTGCTGATCCTGCGACCACTGCCGCTGACGAGCTTGCTGATCGCGCTGCTGAGATTGCTGCTGGCGAGAATTGTCCTGGCGTTGCTGATCGCGCTGCCAGGAGCCGCGATCCTGACGCGACTGCTGCTGCTGTTGCTGATTCTGCTGCGCCTGTCGCTGAGTTTGCCGCTGCTGCTCTTGCGCTTGCTGAGCCGCCTGGCGCTGCTGCTTTTCAGCCTGGCGTTGTTGCTGGGCCTGCTGCTGCTGTTGCTGCGCCTGCTGTTGTTGTTGCTGATTCTGCTGCTGACGCTGTTGCTTTTCAGCCTGGCGCTGCTGTTGTTGCTGTTGTTGCTGTTGTTGCTGTGTGTTGCGCTCTTGCTTGCGTTGCTGCTTCTGGGTGTTAGCCGCGCGTTCCTGCGCGCGCCGTGCCTCCTTGGTCTGAGCATCTTGCGCGCTGGCAATGCTGCCGGCACCGAGCAGTAACGCCGCGCTGAGCATCGAGGTTAGCGTACCGCGTTTAATTGAATTTAATTTCATCATAACTCCTCCCATCAATCTCTACCGTTGAATCGGATGCTGTCCGACCAATATTAGTGCAAGCCAGATGCCACAAGGTCAAGTCTAAGAATAAGTCGATTTAATCTTTCGAGCGATTCATTGCCAGACACTGTTTCGTACAGCCGTAGACCGTATGGGATAGCGTGCGAATGCGTGCCGCGCCGTCTACGCGCCGAGCCCTTCGATGGCGGCGCGAATCGCGGCGGGTGTCAGCGCGCTTTTGTAAACGACGACGTTCGGCGGCAGCTTCAGAGGCTTATCGCGGCTGCCGCGCAACTCGTCCGAGACGGCCAGCAGGTAGCGCGTGAAATCGGCGCGCGCGAATTCGCTGATGCGCTCGTCCAGATGTCGTGGCGTCCAGAAGCCCAGCAGCTCAAGATAAAACTCGCGGCCATCGGCGTGACGGATATGGAAGTCGGGGATGAAAGCGCACGCGCCCAGGTCGATCACTTCCTTGCCTGGATGAATCTGCCACGCGCTTTCCGTTTTCGCCCACGCCGCCAGCAGCTTCTCTTCAATCGCCGGCTTGTACGATACGTCGTCGAGGTAATGCGAGCGCAACGTGGTCGTGCGGCTGTCCAATTCATAGGTGACGCGCTTGCCCTGCTTCAAGACGACCTCGGTCGTCATCCGCCAGCCTTTCGACAGCAGCAGTGCCGGCAAGAAGACGGCCATCTGTATGCCGTACTTCTGCGACTGATGAAACATCGAAACCGGCCCATCGAGCCGCACGTCATAACCGCGCGCTGGACTCCCCGCAATCGTGTGGATCAACCGATATGCTTTGATGGCGTCAAAGATGCGGCGATAACCGGCGGCCTCTTGCGGCTCGATGCGAAGTCGCATCTCGGTCGCGCGATAAAACAGCGCTTGCGCTTGCGCCAGGTTGTAGCGGTCGAGCAATTCGCGCGGACTCATTTCGTCGAAGCTCACCAATCGCTGATTCTCGAACAGGTCGGCGTAGAGGTTGGCTTCGATTGCTTCGACCGCGCAGCTCAACTCGGCGGCAGTTTCATTGATGAGTTGCGCGCGCGTCGCTTCATCGACAGAGGCGGGATGGTGCAGCCGCGCTTTCAAAAAGAGGGCGCGGCGAATCTCGGAAGGCAGAACCGGACTTGCCGTTTCAAACTCGCACTCGTCGAGCAAGAGCTTAATCAAGCCGCGCAGGATGCGGTAATCGGTGTCGTTGCCGACGTACTCGTCCAGTTCGCGGTCGAGCGCGGCGCGTTGCTGGCCAGCGTGCTCGGCAAAGATGGCGATCAAGTCACTGGCCATCTCCAGGTGCGCCGCATCTGCGGGGTTGATGGCGAGCGGCTCGACGCGACCGCCGCGAATGCGGTTCATTGCAAGATCACTTGTGAGCATAGGTCAATCAATCATCTCGCGGCCCGGCCACATCGGCGCGCGGTTGCGCTCGCGGAACTGTTCGGCGTCGCCGCGCCGCCGGCTGATCTGTTCTTCGGTCGTGCCGGTGGCGACGACTTCATAAAGGATCGCTTCTTTGTCGGGCTGCTTGCGCAGGATGCGGCCCAGCCGTTGAATGTGTTCGCGCGACGAGCCGGAGCCGGACAATACGACAGCGATGCCGGCGGCGGGACTGTCTACGCCTTCGTTGAGCACCTTCGAGGTGGCGAGCGCCAGCACGTCGCCGGCGTTGAAGGCGTCGAGCCATTCGCGTCGCTCCTTGATCGGCGTCTCGTGTGTGATGGCGGGGATCAGGAATCGTTCAGAGATGCGGTAGACCATCTCGTTTTCGGCGGTGAAGATCAAGACGCGCTCCGCGCGGTGGCGTTGTAACAGCTCGGCCAGCACGCGCATCTTGGCGTCGGTTCCGAGCGCGATGCGCCTGGATTCGCGGAAGGCTTTCATGGCGCGGCGGCCTTCCGGCGAACGCGCGCTTGCGGCGATGAACGACTGCCAGCCGCGCGGCCCGCCCAGGTCAATTCGCTTGTCCTGCAAGAACTGGCGAAAGACGGCGCGCTCGCGTTCATAAGCGGCGCGCTCGTCGCTGCTCAGGTGGACGTTGATGCGAACGATTTCGTAATCGGCCAGGTATTCGCCCGCCAAATCCTGCGCCTGTTTCTTGAAGACGATGGGGCCGATCAACTCTTCGAGCAACACGTCCGCGCCGTCTTCGCGTTCGGGCGTCGCCGTCAGTCCCAATCGAAACGGCGCGATGGCCAGCTCTGCCGCGTAGCGATAAACGCTGCCCGGCAGGTGATGGCATTCATCGAAGATGATGAGGCCGAACTGATTGCCCATCCGCTCCATAAAGCGAAATGCCGAAGCGTAGGTCGTGACGACAATCGCGCCCTTCTCGAAATAGCCGCCGCCGATCAAGCCGATCTCTGCTTGAAAGCTCGACAGCAGCAGGTTGTACCACTGGTTCATCAGGTCGATGGTCGGCACAATGACGAGCGTCGAGCGCCCCGTCATCTCGATGGCCATCTGCGCCAGAAACGTCTTGCCCGCTCCCGTCGGCAAGACGACGACGCCGCGCCGTCCGGCCTGCTGCCACGCTCGTAGGGCTTCCTGTTGGTAAGGGCGCGGCTCGATGTCGAGCTTCGAGCGGAAATCGAATTCGAGATACTCGCGCGCTTCGTCGCGGTGCGGCAATCGGCGGCGCGTCATCTCGGTGATGACCTGTCGATAGCAGAGCGCCGGCGCGCGCCATCGCCGCACGCGCTCGTCCCAACGGAAGGCCGACGGCAGTTGCGCCGCCTCGTCCGCGCCGTCGAGCACAAGCGTGCCGGCATCGAATTGAATAATGAATTCACCGGAGTTCATCGTGAAGGAGGTATTATAACAACTCCGGGCGACAGTGGAATGCGATGAACAAGGAAAGAAAACACGAAGGCACAGCGAATCCTTCGTAATGATGAACGATGAATGATGAATGATGAAGGAAAGAGGAAACGGAAGCCGGATTACCTATAGATGATCTATAGAGCGTGTCTGAGAAGCCCTGAAGGGGCGCGATTCAATAGCTCAGGGCATCGCCCTGGGTACACCGCAGAAGCCCTGAAGGGGCGCGATTCAATAGCCCGGCGCAACGCGCCGGGTACACTCAGCGACCATTCCGCAAGCCCTGAAAGGGCGCAATAACCGATCACCTATTGCGCCCTTTCAGGGCTTGGCGGTTTGCACCGTCTCTCTCCGAGGGCGATGCCCTGAGCTGTCGAATCGCGCCCCTGCGGGGCTTTCTTTGGCTTTTCAGACACGCTCTATAGACAATCCCCTGCCGCAATTCATTATTCACATTCTGCATTCATCGTTTCCGCCTCAAGGTGTATCATGCTCGAAGTGGATCAGGAGGGTTGAATGATTAAGTGTCCGATTTGCGGGACGCCGACGACGTGGAAAGATAATCCCGACCGCCCGTTTTGCTCCGAACGTTGCCGCGTCATTGATCTCGGCAACTGGGCGTCGGAAGATTATCGCGTCGAGCTGCCGCTGAAAGACGTTGACGACAAGGCCGACGACGCGCCGCAAAATAAGGAATGAGCCGGCGCTGACCGCATTATCCGATGAGCTTCGCAGGTTGGAGTTGAATCAATGGCAGAGCAGGTCACATCGCAGGGAACCTTTTGGACGGCGGGACGCATCATTGCGACTGTCGTCGTTGCCTTATTAATCGCTACGGTTGGCTATATGATGTTTTCGGGCCACGCCGAGTTGAAGACCGACGCGCGCATCGTGCTGCCGGGCACGCCGGTTTCGTCGCCGCCTGCGCCGCCCGATTACAACGTGCCGACGCTCGACGGCAACGCGTTTAAGCTGTCGGGCTATCAAGGCAAGGTCGTGGTGATGGACTTCTGGGCGACGTGGTGCCCGCCGTGCCGCCAGGAAATTCCGCAGCTTGCCCGCCTGCAAAAAGATAATCAGGCGCGCGGCCTCGAAGTCGTTGGCCTGCACATTGATGATCGCGGGCGCTCGACGCCCGACGCGATTCGTCGCTTCGTGAATGACTTCGGCATCAATTACACGGTCGGTATGGCGACTGACGAAATGTTCACGGCCTACCTGGGCATTGAAGACGACACGATTCCGCAGACGCTTGTCTTTGACCGCAAAGGCCGGCTGGTCGCGCACCTGATCGGCTACGACTCGTCGCATGCGCGCACGCTCGACGAAGCCGTCAACCGCGCGCTCGCCGGATCATAGACAGTCACGAATGATGAGTGATGAGTCCGAGACCTGAGGACAAAGGTTGAAAACTTCTTTTCCACTCATCACTCATTACTCATCACTCATCACTTCCGTTATGCGTAGAGCAAAGATCGTCGCCACCATCGGGCCTGCGACCGACAGCGAAGAGAGACTGCGCGCACTGATGCACGCCGGCATGAATGTCGCTCGCATCAATATGTCGCACGGCGAGCGCGAGCATCACGGCGAAGTCATCACTCGCATACGCCGCGTCGCCGCTGAACTGCGCCGGCCTGTCGGCATTATGCTTGATCTCTCCGGCCCGAAGATTCGCACGGGCCGATTGCGCGAAGGCGAGGCGCGACTCGACGAAGGCGCGACCGTGCGCATCACGACCGAAGAGACGCTCGGCGACGCGACGCGCTTTTCGGCCAACTACGCGCTGCTTGCCCGCGAAGTCAAAGCCGGCGACCGCATTCTGCTGAGCGACGGCGAGCTTGAGCTTGAAGTCATCAGCACGACCGATACGGAAGTGACGGCGCGCGTCATTCACGGCGGACGCCTGGGCGAACATAAAGGCATCAACCTGCCCGGCGCGCACCTCTCTATTCCCTCAATCACCGAGAAGGACGTAGCCGACCTGCGCTTCGGCATTGAGCGCGGCGTTGATCTGGTCGCGCAATCTTTCGTGCGCACGGCTGATGATTGCCGTCGCGCTCATCAGTTGATTGAAGAGTTCGGCGGCACGGCGCGCTTAATCGCCAAGATTGAAAAGCCCGAAGCGGTCGATAACTTCACAGAGATTCTGGCGGCGGCGGATGGCGTGATGGTGGCGCGCGGTGATCTTGCCGTCGAGACTTCGACCGAGCGCGTGCCGGTCTTGCAGAAGCAGATCATCGCGGAAGCGCTCGTCGCTGAAAAGCAGATCATCACAGCGACGCAGATGCTTCAGTCGATGATTGACAACCCGCGCCCGACGCGCGCCGAAGCCTCGGACGTATCGAACGCGGTGCTCGACGGCTCGGACGCGGTGATGCTGTCGGGTGAAACCGCCGTAGGCCGTTATCCCATCGAAGCGGTCGAGATGATGGACCGCATCATCCGCGCTACCGAAGAGATGGCGCAGCCGGCAAGCTCGCGGATGCGGCAAACGATCTTCGGCCAGCGCTCAGGCTCTTACGGTCGCGCCGTGTCGGAAGCCGCCGTCTTCGCCGCCGACGAAGCGGGCTGCCGCCTGATCGTCGTCATCACGCAGAGCGGCCATATGGCGCGGCGCATCGCGGCGCTGCGACCGCGCCAGCGCATCATCGCATTGACGCCGAGCGAAACGTCGCGGCAGCAACTGGCTTTGCTGTGGGGCGTCGAGCCTTTCTTGTTAGAAGCATGCGCGCCCGCCGCTGACGACCTGTTGCGCCGCGCCGACCGCGCCCTGCTGGAATATCAAGTGGCCGAGCGCGGCGAAGCCGTCGTCGTGATGGCGGGCCGCTTGAGCGATGTGACGATTTCGCTCTCGATGAAACTGCATCAGGTCGGCGAGTTCACTGAAGGCGAGGGTGAGAAATAGAATCACACAGGCTTTTCAAGTGATTAAACAATGGCTGACGCATCGCGTGGCCATGAAGATCATCCTTATCATTATTGCGCTCGTGTTGTTTCTGTTGCCGCTGCCGGCGGGCTTCGTCGAACGGGTCTACACCAACGGCTTCTATTCGTTTTTGCAATCCGCGCTCACGCCGGTCGCCAACCTCGTGCCGTTTGCCATAGTTGACGTGCTGATCGTCGCGGCGGCGATTGGTCTGCCGGCGTGGTGGATCGTGCGAATCAAGCGAGCGGGGCGCGGTCACAGGTGGCGCGCTGTGAAACGTATGGCATTTAGCACGCTGGCGCTGATCGCTGCCGCGTTCATCACGTTCCAGTTGCTCTGGGGCTTTAATTACGAACGCGCGCCACTGCGGGCGAAGCTCGACTTCGACGCTGCGCGGGTGTCTGCACAAGCCGCCGCCGACTTGCGCCGCAACATCATCGAACAGCTTAACCGCGAATCTGCCGCGCGCCAGAGCGATTGGCCGGATGAACGCGAGTGGCGCGAGCGGTTGCTCGTCACTTTTAACGAGACGGCGCGCGAACTGGGCAACCGGCGCGGCATCGCGGCGGGTTGGCCCAAGCACACGTTGATGAATTTTTATCTCGCGGCGGCGGGCATCGAAGGCTTCGTCAATCCGTTCGGCCTCGAAGTCGTGCTGGAATCTTCCGTCCTGCCATTTGAAAAACCGTTCCTGCTGGCGCACGAGTGGGGCCACCTGGCGGGCTTTGCCGACGAGTCAGAAGCGAGCTTCGTCGGATTGTTAGCTTGCTTACATTCGGATTCCGCCGCGATTCGCTACGCCGGGTGGCTGGCGCTTTATCTCTACCTGCCCGATGACCCGAAAAGCGAACCGGCGCATCTTGCGCCCGAAGTCGTCGCCGACCTGCGCGCGATTGCCGAACGTGAAGCGCGCCGCCGCAACGCCACAGTCAGCCGCGTGCAGTGGAAAGTTTACGATCAATTCCTGAAAGCCAGCGGCGTTGAGGCCGGCGTTGCCAGTTACGGAATGCTGGTGCGGTTGGTGCTCGGCACGCGCTTCGATCAAGGCTGGGTTCCGGCGCGACGAATGGAGGGAGGAGATGCAACCACAGATGAACGCAGATGAACACAGATAGGATAAAAGACCTGAAGCTTCGTTCTTCTCCAGCCGTGTTCATCTGTGTTCATCTGTGGTTTTAATCTCTGTTTTGCGCTCAAGGAACCAGTCGCCGTCTGCCGTGCGGATGAGGTCGAGTTGCAAGCCTGCATCGGTGATGACGCGAAAGCGGCGCAGCATTGCAGTCGTCTTCAGCGATTGCTCGATGGATGAAGAGAGCAGGCGAGCAACAGTGTGCTGACGGCCTTCGATTAAAATGCGGCGCGGGCGTTCATCGGCGCGGCTGCCGGCATAACATTCAACCTGAACGGCGAGGCGTTCCATACTTTTTATCGCTTGTCATCGGTGATGCGAATGCCTGCCTGCGTGAAGGCGCGCGCGAGGTCATCGCTTGCGGCAACGATCAGACGGTCTGCGGCTTCGGCGCTTGCGGCGGTCGCCGAAAGAGTGATGCGGAACGTCACGTCGCGCCCAAAGTGCGAAGCGCGCGACTTGATATAAACTTCGGGGTGCGCGGCGACGACCTCGCGCAAGGCCGGTGCGAGCCGCGATTCGTCGCCGCATTCAACCACGACTTCGCGCTCGCGGTAACTGCCGCGCCCGAACAGTTCTTTGAGCAATGCTTGCAGCGGGCCTTCGACGATGGCTTTCAACTCGGCGGGCACGCCGGGCAGCGCGACGATGCGCGCCGCCTCCGTCCTGATCGCAACTGCCGGAGCCGCGCCAACCGGATTATCAATGATCTGTGCGCCCGCAGGCAGCCGCGCCATCTTCAAACGCGCCTCGGTCATTGCGGCGCTGGTGACATAACCTTGCGCCGCGAGTTCCGCATAACGATGCTCGACGAAAGCGCGCGCCGCCGCATCAATCTCAAGCTTTCGGCTTAACGCTTGTGCGATGGCCGCGAGCGTCAGATCATCATCCGTAGGGCCGAGTCCGCCGCAGGTGAACATCAAATCTGTGCGACGCGCGAGCGACGCGCGCATCTCGTCGGCG
>JBJMGV010000043.1:0-27752 GCA_045807725.1 Blastocatellia bacterium
GCCGACGAAGCCTTTGGTTTCGATCATTCCGAGCGCTTCCGTGTTCATAAAGACACCCTCCGATTAAAGCAATTCAACCTGATTGTGAGCGCGAAGCAAGGCGAGAAGTCACTGGCTCACTTGAGAGTTGAAACTAACAAACGCACCAGACCGCGTCAAGCAAGCCCGCCTCAATGCCATCTCTGTAATCTTAAGATCGCTGCCGATAGACATCCTTACGGTGTCCCACCTTGATAATCTCGACCACGACAATCTCCGAGAGGATGTTATAAATGATTCGATATACGCCTTCTCTAATACGGTAGGTGTGATACGAGCCAGTGAGTTTTTTGACACCGTCCGGCAATGGGTTTTCGGCTAGAGACTCAACGGCGACCAGAATGCGCTTGATGATTTCGGGTGGAAGCTTCTTCAGCTCTTTCGCGGCTGAACGCTTCCATTCAATCCTGTAAGAGGCCATCGGCTTTGAGTTCAGCAATCAAATCCATATGAGGTATGGTTTCTTCTTCGCGGCGCTCAGCAACGGCGGCAAGGTCTTCCAGGTCTTCAAGAAGTTGCTGGAATGTGCCAATAGGAATCACTACCGCAGTCTTCTCTCCGTCGGCATTGATCACATATTGGTACTCGATCTCTTCAGCCTTCAACATGGCCTCATTGTATCGTGCCCCCCTGACAAAGGATAGGCAATTAATCGAAGCTATGCGCCGCGTAGCCTTTAAGGAAGATGAAAGCTATCAGGCAAAGAATGCGGGCCGTCATTGCATAACGGCCCGCACCGTTGCGCCTTCACTTGCCGCTGCTTGTCGAAGTGCTGCGCGCAAGCCCACTGATCTGCGGAATGATCTCCTGCTCGTAAAACTGCATGAAGCCTTCCTGGTCAGGGCCGACCTGATGCACATAGACGTGATCGAAGCCGGCGTCGGCGAACTTGCGAATCTGCTCCAGGTGGCGCTGCGGGTCGGGGCCGCAGACCATCGCTTCGGCGACATCATCTTCTTTAACCATCTTCGCCGCCTGCTCGAAGAACTTCGGCGTCGGTAGTTCCTGCGACAACTCGCCTTTGATGGCGATGTTCGGCCACCACTCGTAAGCCGTGCGGATAGCTTCTTGCTCATCTTGCGCCCAGCAGACGGTCATCTGCCCGTACTTCGGTTTGCCCTGACCGCCGGCCTCTTCAAACTTCTGCACGACCTCTTTGTCGGGCGACGTGCTGCACAAGCCATCACCTAAGCGACCGGCTGCCTCTGCCGCTTTCGGCCCGGCGGCGGCGAAGATGATCGGCGGCGGCGCGTCGGGCAACGTGTAGATGCGAGCGTTTTCGACTTCATAAAAATCGCCGCGAAAGCTAACCTCATCGCCTTCCCAGAGCAGGCGAATCAGTTCGATGGCTTCTTCGAGCCGCTCTGTGCGTTCGTCGTGCGGCGGCCACTTGTCGCCGAGGATGTGCTCGTTGAGCGCCTCGCCCGTGCCGACGCCGAGAAAGAAGCGGCCCGGCATCAGCGCCGCCGAAGTCGCTGCGGCCTGCGCGATGATGGCCGGATGGATGCGAAATGACGGGCAGGTCACGCCGGTTCCGAGCTTGAGATTTTCAGTCACTTGCGCGATAGCGCCAATGACGCTCCAGACGAATGGGCTTTGCCCTTGTTGGTCAATCCAGGGATGAAAGTGATCCGAGATGAGCGCGAACGTGAAGCCGGCTTCTTCGGCGCGATGCGCGTAATGAACCAGATCGTTCGGCGCGTGCTCTTCGCTCGACAGTGAATAACCGATTTCCAGCATGAATACTCGATCCTCTCTTGATGAATGTGTGACTCACAAGCCAATTCGATTTTGGATTTTGGATTGCCGGTTTTGGATTAAAGGAGAGGTGCTCACTTAGAGCTGCGGCTCTCCGCCAATCTAAAATCGCTGGCGCGAAGCGCCAAGCCATGAAAATCTAAAATCCAAAATCACCTCTTGAGTAATGTGACAGCGAGCGCGCCGGCGGCGATGCCCAATCCGGCCAGCGCCAGATGGCCGCGATGCATATTGGCCCACAACTGCACGCTGAAATCGCTCGCGCGATCATCGAAATTGCCGTGCGCGCCGTGATCGCCCGGAACCGGCTCCCACAGATTATCGCGGCGGTCGGGCGCGACCGGCTCATCGGTCTGCTGCGAATCGTAGCCGGTTGCCGCCAGGTAATGATCGGCGAGGCCGGGCACCATCTTGTTGCCGACGATGGCTTCGACCGTAGACATACCAACGTAGATTTCGCGCCGGTCATTGTGCGCCGCGAAGTAGATTGCATCGGCGATGACTTCGGGTTGAAAGATCGGCGGCACGGGTTGAGGCTGGCGCGGCAGCCTTGATTTGACCCAACTGAATTGCGGCGTGTTGACCGCAGGCAACTGCACCATCGTCACGCGCACGCCGCTCTCGTCGTGCAGCAGTTCGGCGCGCAGCGAATCAACGAATCCTTGTATGGCATGCTTGGCTCCGCAATACGCCGATTGCAGAGGGATGCCGCGATAGGCGAGCGCCGACCCGACTTGAATGATGACGCCACGGTCGCGCGCCGTCATTCGCTTGAGCGCCGCGAGCGTGCCGTAAACGTAGCCGAGGTACGTCACCTCCGTGACACGCTTGTACTCTTCGGGGCGCATCTTCTTGACCGGCGAGAAGACCGACACCATCGCGTTGTTGATCCAGATGTCAATCGGCCCAAGCTCCTGTTCGACGCGCTCGGCGGCGCGCTCGACCGCGTCGGCGTCGGCTACGTCGAGTGGCAGAACAAGCGCCTTGCTGCCCGCTGCTTCGACTTCGCGCTGCGCCGCTTCCAGGCCATCGAGGCCGCGCGCGATCAATCCGATTCGCGCGCCGTGGCGGGCGAACTTGCGAACCGTCGCGCGCCCGACGCCCGCCGACGCGCCGGTGATAACGACCACTTCGGGGTGGCCCGCATTATTGTATGATCCATTACCATTAAATTCTTCCATAAATTGATCCCTCAAGTCCTCTTGTCACTTGTCACTTGTCACTGTTCACTGTTCACGCTCAGTCACTGATCGCCGTCGTTATCTCGTCGAGCAAGGCCGGCGGGTTCAACACCTTCACATCGAGCGGCTGAACATATCTCTGCCGCCGCGCTGCTGTTTCTAACAATCGTTGCTCGACGAGGATGCGGTCATAGACTTTCAAGTAATCATTCGCCATACGCTTCGCCGTGAAGCGTTGCTCGAAGACCGCGCGACAGCGGCGGCGGTCGATTGAATCTAGCCGCGCGATGGCGCGCACGGCTTCGTCAACATCATTCACGATGCAGCCGGTCAGGCCGTTGTCAACGATCTCTGGAACCGAGCCGCACGGATAAGCGATCACCGGCGTGCCGCAAGCCATCGCTTCGATCATCACCAGGCCGAACGGTTCGGGCCAATCAATCGGGAAGAGCAGGGCGCGAGCGTTGCCGAGGAATTCTTGCTTCTCCAATTCGCCGATCTCACCGATGTTTTCGATGAGCGGATGGGCGAGCAGCGGCTTGATCTCAGCATTGAAGTATTCGCGGTCGCTCTTGTCTACCTTCGCCGCGATCTTCAGTTTAATGCCGGCGCGCTTAGCGATTTCGATGGCGCGGTCGGGCCGCTTCTCTTGCGACAGGCGACCGAGGAACACGAGGTAGTCGCCCGGCTTTTCCTGCAACCGGAAGAGATCATCGGGCAGGCCGTGATAGATCGTCCCTTTCCAGTTGGCCCAACTGAGCGGCTCGCGCTGCGCGTTTGAGATAGAAACCAACGGCATATCGCGGTACTCGTGGTAAAGCGGCGCGAGGTCGGGAATGTCCAGCCGCCCGTGTAATGTAGATAACTGACGAATGCGCGTCCGCCGCGACAGCGGGAAGTGCAAATAGTCTATATGAAAATGGATGATGTCGTATCGCTCCGCCTCGCTGAATACGCGTTCGAGCATCGTGAAGTGACGCGCGATTGCGTCAACGCAGTTCTCGTCGAGCCGCAACGAGCGCGGCGAGCAAGCGACCAGATTGGCGCTCGTGATCGAATCGCCGCTCGCATAAAGCGTCACCTCGTGGCCCTGCCTCACCAGCTCTTCTGTAAGAGATGCTACTACGCGCTCTGTGCCGCCGTAGAGCTTCGGCGGCACGCTTTCGTAGAGTGGCGACACCTGTGCAATTCGCATGTTGATCCTCCTTGTTGTTCGGCAATCATTTATGTTTCGTCATCCTTTAAGGTCGAAGGTCTTATGATTATGAATCGACGCACACCTCCAGCTCGCCGTCCTTGCCGAGCACGCTCACGCCGATGCCTTTCGCCACGCGCTCGATCATCAAGTCAACGCGCGCTGCGCCGACCCGCAGCCGCTTCACTTCGACGTGGTTGACGAAGTCGGGCAGCAACGGCTTCGTGACGCGCAGCCGCTTGTCGAAGGCTTCGGGCGTGATGCCGAGCATGATCTTGAGAAGATAAGGCACAGTGCCGGCGGCCCACGCTTGCGGCTGGCAAGCTACGGGGTAGTTCACCGGCACACCATAATCATCGCGCGCGAAACCGGCAAAGAGTTCCGGCAGCCGGTGTCCATCGAAATGCACCGCCGCGTCGAGCAGCCCTGTGAAGACCCGCATCGCCGCGTCGTCCAGTCCATAACGCCTGAAGCCTGCGGCAATCAGCGAATTGTCGTGCGGCCAGACCGTGCCGAGATGATAGCCGAGCGGATTGTAATGAACTTCGCTTTCAGCCAGCGTGCGGATGCCCCAGCCGTTGAACATCTCTGGGCGCATCAACTGTTCTGCCGTGCGCCGCGCCTTGTCCGCGTCGGCGATGCCTGCCCACAGCGCGTGGCCGGCGTTTGACGACAGCACGGCTGCCGGGCGGTCGTCGTCGCCTTGCAGCGCCAGCGCGTAATAGCCTTCGTCGAGCCAGTAATCACGGTTGAAACGCTCTCTCAAACTCTCCGCCTCTTGCCGCAAATGGTCGCTCGTTTCCGCTTCGCCTGCGCGCGCGAAGAGGTCGGCCATCAATCGCTTCGCTTGATAAACATAAGCCTGCACTTCGACCAGCGCGATAGGCGGGCGGGCCATACTGCCATCGCGGTTCATGATGGCGTCGCCCGAATCTTTCCAGCCTTGATTCACCAGCCCCTTCTCAGAGCGCACTTCGTATTCGACATAGCCGTCGCCGTCCGTGTCGCCGTAACGATCAATCCACGCGAGCGCCAGCCGCACGCTCTCTTTCAGTTCGTCAAACAGATCAAGCCGGCCCGTCCACGCGGCGTGGCGACCGAGCAGGATCAGAAAGAGCGGCGTCGCGTCTATCGTGCCGTAGTACGGCGTGTGCGGAATCTCGTTGAGCCGCGCCATCTCGCCGACGCGCAACTCGTGCAGTATCTTGCCTGGCTCTTCGTCGCGCCACTCGTTGAGCGCGCGGCCTTGATGACGCGCCAGCAATCTGAGCGTCTGCTCGGCGATGGTCGGATCATAGGCGAGCGTTTGCAGTGCCGTGATGATGCTGTCGCGCCCAAACAACGCGACGTACCACGGCACACCGGCGGCGAAGTATTCTTTGCGACCCAGATGGCTCTTGAGCATTCGCAAGTCGCCGAGCGAACGCTGCATCACGCGGTTGAGCGTCAGGCTGTCGGTGTTAATTTCTGTGCTGTCGTTGAACCACTCGTCGCGGCGTGCGAGCGCCGAGCCTTCGACCCGCTTGAACTCGGCTTCGGTCAATATCGGCGGCTCGCCGATCAGGTGGTTGGTCGTCTGTTCGACCAGCAACGAAATCCGCACCTGCTTGCTCTCTTTCGGATTCAGATGAATATCGAAAGATGCGGTCGCGCCGTCGGTCACGTCGGGCTTGGGCGAAAACTCGATCACAAGACGACGATCAACGCCGTCCGCGCCCGCGTAAGCGAGTGTGAGGTTGGCGTCCTTCCATTGCGGCGAGTGAATCGTGCCGCGCCGCTCTTGCGCCCAGCCGCGCACGGCGAAGACATCCTCGAACGATGCCAGAAAGGTGAGCGCAAACGAGAAGCTGATGGCTTGAAAGGTCAGACTGTTGAAATTGACTTCCTCGAACAGCGCCAGCCGCAGGCCATCAATCATCCGCTCCCATTTGATCTCGACCTGATGCTTATCGAGGCGGCGACCGTCGAGCATCTTGATGTCGGGATTCGAGAGCGCCATCACTGCCTTGACGCCGCTCTCGGCAGTCCAGACCAGATGCTCAGGCGGCTTGCCGCCGATAGCAATGTCATAGCCGTTCAGGTAACGGCAGTCGTGATAGTACAGCCCGAAGCCGTGATTCGATTCGAGCGGAACTGTGCCGTCCGCCTGGCAGAGAAAGAACACATCTTCGTCCTTAACGACGACCGCGTGCGCGATGCTGCGCGTCACCCCCGCCATCTCAGGCATCGAGTCGTGTTCTTCGTGCGGCGCGTCGAGCGTGCTGGTTGACTCGGTTGATGGATTGCTCAGGCTCATTGCCGTCGATCAACGTGTCTTCTGCTGGCGAATGCGCGGCCCAAACAGCGCGATGCCGAACGCCGCAAGAACCAGCAACAACAGAATCACCACCCACAGCGGGCGCGGTACAATTCCCGATGTGCCGACGAAACCCCAGATGACGATCCACAGCGCCACCAGCGCGACAAACCAGTTCTTCTTCAATCCGCGCCCGCGCTGGTCGTGCTCGAAGGCGTGGCGCGCACGCGCCATCTCCTGATTATCGTGCATCCCATCGTTATGCATAGATTACCTCCTGTGCTTCCAGCACCAGATTAAGATTCCACTTGCAAGTAGCGCGCCCGTGCCGACCAGCAATGCGTTCGGCAGAGAAGTCTGACGCGCATGTTCAGTCAAGAGTCGTTCGGGATAATCGCCCGCCATCGCCCGTTCGCCATCGCTCAGCGCCGCTGCAATCACTTCGGCGAGATGCAGCGCGCGCCGGTCGGTGGTTTGCGCGATCTGTTCGCGGCAACTGAAGCCGTCGGCGATAATCAGCGCGTCTTTCGGCGCGCGGCGAATGTGCGGCAATAACTCATACTCGCCGACCGCAATAGATACATCGTAATGTTCGCGCTCAAAGCCGAACGAGCCAGCCATGCCGCAACAGCCCGAATCGAGCAAGTCGTATTCGAGGCCGAGCCTGTCGAGGATGCGCGCTTCGTCATCCATCTTCATCACCGCCTTGTGATGGCAATGGCCGTGAACGATAGCGTGTTGCGGCAAGCGCGGCAGCTTGAAATCAATGGCTTGCTTTTCGAGGAATTCGCTGAATAAAAATATTTGATGGCTCAAGCGCCGCGCGTCTTCGTCGTGCGCGAAGAGATTAATCAGCTCATCCCTGAAGACGGCGACGCAACTTGGCTCAAGGCCGACGACCGGCACGCCTGCGCGTATCGCGGGCCGCAGCGCGTCGAGTATCTCGCTCAACAACGACTCCGCTTTGTCGAGCATGCCGAAGTCGTAAAGCGGGCGTCCGCAACAAAGCGACGCGCGCGGCACTTCGACGCGAAAGCCTGCGGCTTCCAACACCTCGACCGCTGCGCCTGCGGTGCGCGGAAAGAAGTGATTGTTGAAGGTGTCAGGCCAGAGGATGACGCGCGGCCCGTCGGGGTTTCGCGTTGCGCGCTCGGCGAACCACTGCTTGAACGTTTGCGGCGCAAAGCGCGGCATCTGCCGTTTGCGGGCAACGCCGCCTATCCACTTCATCACGTCGCCGAGCACCGGCGTCTGCGTGAAGAAATTGGCCAGCGCCGGCGCAAGCGACGCGAGCCGCGCCCACCAATAGATCAAGCCCATCGAGTAAGCATGGCGCGGTCGCAATCGCCCTTCGTAATAATGTGACAAGAACTCAGCTTTATAAGTCGCCATATCAACATTCATCGGGCAATCGCTCTTGCACCCTTTGCAGGCGAGACAAAGGTCGAGCGCTTCGCGCACAGCTTCGGATCGCCATCCTTCATCGAGCGGGTTGCCCTCGAACATCTCGAACAAGAGATGGCCGCGCCCGCGCGTCGAATGCATCTCTTCGCGTGTGACCCGGTAGCTCGGACACATCGTGCCGCCTTCATCGCGCCGACATTCGCCGACGCCGACACAACGCAACGATGCGCGCGCGAGGCTACCGTCATCATCTGGAAACTTGAAGTGTGTATTGGCGTGCGCCGGGTTGTAGCTCGTGCCCAGTCGCAAGTTCTCATCCACACGATAAGCATCAAC
This sequence comes from Blastocatellia bacterium, assembly GCA_045807725.1. Classification (GTDB taxonomy): domain Bacteria; phylum Acidobacteriota; class Blastocatellia; order UBA7656; family UBA7656; genus DATENM01. The sequence goes on from JBJMGV010000043.1 coordinate 8,210, forward strand.
GACTTTGCCGGGGTTCATCTTCCCTTGCGGGTCCCAGATAGCTTTGAACTCGCGGAAGGCGCGCATTAACTCAGGGCCGAACATCTTCGGCAACAACTCGGCGCGCGATTGGCCGTCGCCGTGCTCGCCCGATAGCGAGCCGCCGAAGCTCAACACCAGATCAGCCGCATCGTAAAGAAAAGCGCGAAAGGTCTTGATGCCTTCAGCCGTTGTAAGGTCGAACGGGATGCGCGTATGCACGCAGCCCTGCCCGAAGTGGCCATAGAGCGCGCAGTCATCATAGTGATACCGCTCGAATAATTTTCGTAGGCCGCGCAGGTAATCGCCCAGGCGAGCGGGCGGCACGCTTGAATCTTCCCATCCTTCCCATGTGTCTTTTTCGCCGGGCACGCGCGCCGTCGCGCCGAGGCCCGATTCACGCACCAGCCAGATGGTCTTCTCGTCCTGCGGATTGTCGAATAGCTTCATCGTCGGCGCGTCGGGCTTCTTCTTCAGCGCGTCCATCAAACGACGCGCGTGCTCGTCCGACTCTTCTTTTGATTCGCCGCCGAATTCGACCAGCAGCCAGCCACGGCCATCGGGCAGCAGTTTGACCTCCTGCGGATGGATGTGTTTCTTGATCATGTCATTGACGAGATAATCGTCCATCCCTTCAAGGCCAATCGGCCTGGCTTCGAGAATCTCGGTGATATGATCGCCGGCGGTGTAAACGTCCGGGTAGCCGAGCACGAGCAATGAGCGCACGGGCGGGCTTTCGACCAGTCGCACAGTCGCTTCGAGAATCGTCACGCAGGTGCATTCGCTGCCTATGAGCGCGCGGGCGACGTGAAAGCCTTTCTCCGGCAGCAGCCACGGCAAGTTATAACCCGACACGCGGCGCGGGATGTCGGGGAAGTGCGAGCGAATGAGATCCGCGTAACGGTCGCGCAATGATTTCAATGCAGCATAGATTTCGCCGCGCCGCCCGCCTTCGGTGATGATGCGCTCCAGCTCCGCTTCTGTAGTCTTGCCTACACGCAGCCGCAGGCCGTCGTAGGTCAGCACTTCTAACTCTTCGACGTTATCGTCGGTCTTGCCAGCCATCACCGAATGCACGCCGCAGGAGTTATTGCCCATCATTCCGCCGAGCGTGCAGTGATTGTGCGTCGAAGGGTCGGGGCCAAAGGTCAGGTGAAACTGTTCAGCGGCGTTGCGTAATCTATCTAACACAACGCCCGGCTCGACCACGGCGCGACGGTTGGCGGGGTCAATCGCAAGAATGCGATTCATGTATTTCGACATATCCATCACGACGGCGATGTTGCAGCACTGGCCCGCGAGGCTCGTGCCGCCGCCGCGCGCAAGAATCGGAGCGCCGAACTCGCGCGCCGTTGTGACGGTAGCAATCACGTCATCGGCGTCTTTCGGGATGACGACGCCAATCGGCACCTGACGATAGTTTGATGAGTCAGTGGCATAGAGCGCGCGGCTGCCTTTATCAAAACGGACTTCGCCGCCAACCTGTGAGCGCAGCCTCGCGGCCAGGGCTTCGGCGTCTACAGGCATTGCGCCTCTTAGCCGCCGTGGCTTCGACGACAACGAGTGTGGTGCTGTTCCATTGATACGTGCCATCGGCTTCCGGCAAATCGTTTGGGATGGTGTACGCGGATACGTCGATGCTTTTGATGACGGTATCAGCAACGTTGCTTCTGTTCGTCTGTGCGCTCATAACGGCAGTGATGAGTGATGAGTGATGAGTATGAATAGCGGATAAATCTTCATTATATTTCTAACTCATCACTCATCACTCATCACTCTCTAGATCACTTCGCGTATCTGGTCTTTCATCACGGTCTTCATAATCTGCCAGGCGTCTTTATCGCCGCGCAGCATAGCTTCGGTGAACTTCAATGCCTGACTGGTCGTCGCCTTGCCGGGCATCGGCGGCTCGTTCTGGTCAACCAGTGCTTCGACCAGCGCCGGCCCCGGCGCGTCGAAGGCTTCGCGCAAGACGGCGTCGGCCTCGCCCGCTTCGGTCAGCGTGAAGCCGTTCGCGCCGCAGGCCCGCGCGAAGGCGGCGAAGTCTATCGGCTGCAACGCCACGCCAAAGTGCGGGTTGCCTTCCATCACGATCTGCTCCCACTTGATCATGCCCAGCGTGTTGTTTTTGAAGATCACCACCTTGACCGGCAGGTCGTACTTCACCAGCGTAGCCATCTCGGCCATCAGCATCGAAAAGCCGCCGTCACCGGCGAGACAGACCACCTGCCTGCCGGGATTGGCTACCGCCGCGCCGATGGCATACGGCAAGCCATTGGCCATCGTCGCCAGCGTGCCCGACGCCGAGAACTCCATCGTGCCGCGCATCTCGATGTAACGCGCCGCCCAACTGGTCACAGTTCCTGTGTCCGTGATGACGATGGCGTCATCGTTGAGAAAGCGGTTGACGTTATAAGCGACGACCTGCGGCTTCATCGGCGAGTCGTCGCGCGTGCCGCGCTCGCGCATCAACTCGCGCCACTTCGTCATATTCTCCTGCGCGTCTTCGAGAAAGCGGCGGTCATTCTTTTGCTCGATCAAGGGCAGCAGCGCGTTCAAGACGCTGCGCGAGTCACCGACGAGTCCTACGTCGATGGGGTGGCGCAAGCCTATACGCATCGGGTCGAGGTCGATCTGCACGGTGCTGGCCTGTCCCGGCTTCGGGTAGAACTCAAGATAAGGGAAGCTGCTGCCGGCGATGATGAGCGTGTCGCAATCGGTCATCGCGTCTTGCGACGGAGCCGTGCCGAGCAAGCCGATACCGCCAGTGGTGTGCGGGTGAGCATCAGGCACGACGGCCTTGCCGAGCAGCGGCTTGATGATGACGCCCGCCGTGCGCTCGGCCAGTTGCATCACTTCGCTCTGCGCGCCGAGGCAGCCGCGCCCGGCGAGGATGACGACCTTGCGGCCTTTGTTGATGAGAGCAGCGGCCTGCTCGATGACGGCGCGCGGCGGCAACGGCTGGGCCGGCGCGAAAAGATCGCCGCTATGATTGGGGATGTTTGCTGCCGAGCGTTCTTCGTCGCCCTTATCCCAGTCCTGTATGTCTTTGGGGATGGTGATGTGCGCGACCGTGCGGCGCGAGAGCGCCGTCTTGATCGCTTCGTCAACGACATTGGTCACGTGCGCCGGCCCCATCACGCGTTCGTTGTAAGCGGCTACGTCCATAAAGAGTTTGTCGAGGTCAACGTCCTGTTGGTAATGCGTGCCGATGAGGTCGTGAAAGGTGTGGCCGGTGATGGCGAGCACGGGCTGGCCATCGAACTTCGCGTCGTAGAGTCCGTTGAGCAAGTGAATGCCGCCCGGCCCTGACGTGGCCAGGCAGACGCCGAGCCGCCCCGAATGCTTTGCATAGCCGCAAGCGGCAAAGGCAGCGGCCTCTTCGTGGCGCACTTGAATGAAGCGTATGCGGTCTTCGCGCGTGCGCAATGCTTCAAAGATGCCGTTGACGCCATCGCCGGGCAGCCCGAAGATCGTATCAACGCCCCATTCAATCAATCGCTCGACCAGCAAGTCCGCTACTGTTTTTGCCATCGTGTCTGTTACTCCTTAAGCCAAGCTCGCAAGAACGTCTCAACCAAACTCTCACAGCAGACAACAGCGCCTGTGACTATTTTGCAATCGCGCCGCCGGCGCGCAGGTCGCAGCAATTTAATCCGCATGGGTTTATGCAAGCCGCTGCCGGTGTTTATCTGAAAGCCTGATCTGCGACCTCTTATATTGATTGACCAACCTGCCTTTCTTAACGCACCGACTGTGCCAGATGAAGAGAGAGACTAGGGGCTAGAGGCTGGGGACTAGCAGGAAAAGGCGCTGAATGTCTCCGTTTCCCGCCAGTCCCTAGCCTCTAGCCCCTAGCCCCTGCTATATTCACGGCGCAACCGACGCGCGTCACTCTTGCGCGGTCGGCTTCTTCCCAAAACAGTTGGAGATGGGTTGATGCTGCTGAGAATCGCCTTCGTGTTTATTGCTTATCTGCTCGGTTCGATCCCGTTCGGCTACCTGCTGATTAAGTACGTCTTCACGAGCGGCGAAGACGTGCGGCAGATCGGGTCGGGCGGCATCGGCGCGACCAACGTCTCGCGCCGCGCGGGCCTGAAAGGCGGCCTGCTCACTTATGTCTTCGATGTAGCCAAAGGCGCTGCCGCCGTCCTGTTGATGCGCCAGGTCGAAGCCTCGGATTACCTGTGGCTCGGCGCGGCAGCCGTCGCCGCCATCGTCGGTCACATCTTTCCTCTCTTCTTAAAATTCAAAGGCGGCAAAGGTGTTGCTACCGGCGTTGGCGTCTATCTCGTGCTCGCGCCTTATGCCGTGCTGACGACACTGGTGTTGTGGGGGTTGATTGTTTATCTCTGGCGTTACGTCTCGCTCGGCTCGATATTGGGGACTGCCGCCGTGCCGTTGTGGACGTGGCTGTGGTACGGATTACTTTTGCCGAACAGCCCGCAGCACGAGCATCTCGTCGCGCTCATTGTGATCGGCATCGCGGGCTGCGCCTTGATCGTCGCCAAGCATCACGAAAACATCAGCCGCTTGCTGACGGGCCGCGAGAATAAGATCGGCATGCGCGTCTCGTCTTCGGATGCGGCGGCGAGCGGAGGCCGGAACTGATGCCGGACGAATCGCCGAAGCCACAAGCCGCGCGCGTCGCTGTCATCGGCGCGGGGAGCTGGGGCACGGCGCTGGCATTAGTAGCGGCGCGCAACCGTCACGACGTTCTGCTGTGGGCGCGCGAGCCTGAAATCGCTGCGGGAATCAACGCGGCGCATCGTAATCCATACTACCTTCCAGAGCTTGAGCTGCCCGAAAACCTGCGCGCTACGACATCACTTGCTGAAGCGCTGGACGGCGCGAGCTTCGTCCTCATCGTCGTGCCTTCGCATGCCGTGCGCGAAGTCGTCGCCGAGATGCGCGCGTTCGTCGATTCACAGCAGACGCTTGTGAGCGCAACCAAAGGCGTCGAGAACGTCACACTGATGCGAATGGAGGAAGTGATCGCCGACGTGTTGAAAGAGCAATTCGCGCCGCGCTTCGTCGCGTTGTCGGGGCCGAGCTTTGCGCGCGAAGTGGCCGAAGGCCACCCGACCGCCATCGTCGCCGCGAGCCGCGAAGCCCGATCAAGCGAAGCCGTGCAGCGGTTGTTGAGCGCCAGCGTATTTCGCGTCTACACGAACGATGATGTAATTGGCGTCGAGCTAGGAGGGGCGGTGAAGAACGTTGTGGCGATTGGCGCAGGCGTCGTGCGCGGACTGGGGATGGGAACCAACACGGTCGCGACCATCATCACGCGCGGCCTCGCCGAGATGACGCGGCTGGCCATCGCGCAAGGCGCGCGAGTCGAAACGATGGCCGGGCTTGCGGGGCTGGGCGATCTGGTGTTGACCTGCACGGGCGAGCTGTCGCGCAATCGCCACGTCGGCGTCGAGCTGGGCAAAGGCCGCAGGCTTGTAGAGATTGTCGGCGAGATGCGCGAAGTCGCCGAAGGCGTGAAGACGACGCGGGCGATTTATGAGCTGGGCAAACGATTGAATGTCGATATGCCGATCACGGCGAGCATCTACGCCTTGCTCTACGAAGACAAGCCGGCAGTTGACGCCGCCAACGAACTGATGGGCCGCCCGCTCAAGAGCGAGTAGGGCGAGAGAACAGGGGGCAGGAAGCAGTGGGTGAGTTGACGCCGTGTAGTCGTGGATGAGTTGATGCCGCGTAGCAGTGAATGAGTTGACGCCGCGTAGCCGTGGATGAGTTGACGCCGCTACGTGGCGAGTGAGTTGACGCCGCGTAGCGGCGGTTGAGTTTAGCCAGGCGTTTCAACGCCTGGAAGGCAGCGTCGCGGTGATCGCGTCGCGTCAGCGACGCCTGAATACCCGCTGATTCAAGCGTCGCTGACGCGACGCGCAACAATGCGGCGATCAGGTGCAGGCACTAAAGTACCTGCCTAAATTCATCTGCCGCTACGCGGCATTCGGTGCAGGCATTGAAATGCCTGCCTAAATTCAATTGCCGCTACGCGGCATGCGGTGCGGGCGTTTCAACACCTACCTAAACTTATCTGCCGGTACGCGGCATGCGGCGCGGGCATTTCAACACCTATCTAAACTCAGTTGCCGCTACGCGGCATGGGCCGTCTAAATCCTCCACTACCTTGCTTCTCTTTTAGCGCGGGTGGCGGCGGCGATACTGGCGCTTCTTGTGGACGTGATAAGCGCCGCCGCCGGCTGCGCCCGCTCCCGCGCCGATGACCGCGCCTTTCTTGCCGCCGATCAAGCCGCCCGCCGCGCCGCCAATGGCCGCGCCGATGCCGATGCGCTTGGCCGCTTTGCCCTTGCCCGCTTCGGGGTTGCGATGACGACGACGGCGTTGTGCCGCATCGCCGCTGATGTCGAACATCAACACCAGCAGACAGGTCGCCAGCAACAGGCAGGCCCAGTTTCTTACGCTCTTCCGGTTCATACGATCCTCCTCCTCGTGATTATTGATTGAGGCGAGGCTTCTGCTGATCCATCGTGAATCGCCAAGCCTCGGCCATCACCTTCTTATTGCCATCTCATCAAGCGCCGCGCTCAATCGTTCCAATCCTGCTCGCAGTATATCAGTAGGGATGCCGATGCCAATGCGGAAATGGTCGGGCATCTCAAAGAAACGGCCCGGCACAACCGACGTTTCATACTTCTCGCGCAGCAGCGCATACAGCTCGTCTGCGTTGCCTGCTTTCAAGCGCGGCGACACGACTGTGCCGAATCGCGGGCGCAAGGCGTCGAGGTCATCACGCGAATCAAGGAATGAATTGAGCAGTGGCCGGTTGGCGTCGAGCAGCGCCCGCGCCCGCGCCGCGATGCGGTCGAGATGAGCGAGCGCGACGACGCTCAATCGCTCCGCAGGGTGCGCGGGGATGCCGCCGAAGATGTCGTGCAATCGCCAGATGCGCCGCGCTAGCTGAGGCTCGGCTAGTATCCAGCCGCAGCGCAGGCCGCTCAAGCCATACGCTTTTGTCAGGCTGCTCGTCGTCACGAACTCGCTTCCCATTTGAAAGGCGTAGGGCCGCGCTTCGTCGTAGATCGCTTCGAGGTAGACTTCATCCACCAGCACGCGTGCGCCGACGTTGCGCGCCAGCTCGCCGATTGCTCTGAGCGTATCCGTGCCGATGAGCGCGCCGGTCGGGTTGTGCATGTTGGTCAGCACGATCAGCCTTGTGCGACTGGTGACGACGCGCTGCAATTCGTCGAGGTCAACGCGAAAGCCGTCTTCACGCCGGCGCGCGAACCGCTTGACGGTCGCGCCGAGATAACGCGGCACGGCGAGTAGCGGGTCATAGGCCGGGTGCTCGACGATCACTTCATCGCCCGGCTCCAGTATCGTCGCCATCGCCAGGTGATTTGCCAGCGACGTGCCTGTCGCGTGTACGACACAGTCGGAATCAACGTCGCACTTGGCGGCTAACGCTTGCTGCAACGGCTCGAAGCCATACAAACTCGGCCCGCTCAATTCAATGTCGGCAAGCGTCACCGGCAGCTCGGCGAGCGGATAATGAATCAATCCGCTCGTCGCCAGATTGTAGGTCGCGCCGGACTTCGTCTTGGCCCATTCCATATAGACCGACGCTTTAACACGTTCAGTAATGTCCATCACGTTTCCTGCGCCAGAAGAAATAGACCGGCACGCCCGCAAGCAAGATGGCCCAGCCTTTGACGCTATCGAGCGGGTAATTGACCATCACGCTCAAAGCGACAAAGCCTTCGGCGATGATGAAGACCAGCGTTGTCAGCGGGTGCAAGGGGACACTGAACGCCGCCTGCCCGTCGCGCCGGCGAAAGACGAACAGGCACGCTGCCGACACCGCGAAGAAGATCGTATCGACACTCATCACATAGTTGAGAATCTTTCCGTAAACGCCCGACAGCGCCACGATGATGAGGATGGCGAGCGCGCCTTGCAAGGCGATGGCGACGACCGGCACGCGCGTCTGCGGGTGCAGCCAGGCGACGCGCTTGAAGAACAGTCCGTCATCGGCCATCGCAAAGTAGACGCGCGGCGCGGTCAGCATCCCCTGGCTGAGAAAGCCGAGCGTTGAAATCGCAATGCCTGTTGCGATGAATGCCTTGCCGCGCTCGCCGAACGCAAGGCGCATCACTTCGGACGCGGGCGTCGTCGTCTGCGCCAGTTGATCGACGCCGAGCGCGTAGACGTAGACATAATTCGCCAGCAGGTAAAGCGCGATGACGCTCATCACGCCGATCAGCAAACCGCGCGGCAGATTCTTGCGCGGCTCGCGCACTTCGCCGGCGATGAAGCACGAGGTCTGCCAGCCGCCATACGCGAACATCACCGGCACCAGCGCCGCGCCGACTGCGGTCAGCGTCGGCCAGTCCAAGCCCGGCGCGAAGTAAGAGGCCGTGGGCCGCCAGTCTTCGCTGCGGTTGATGACCTCTGACGGGTAATCGGGATGGACGACGAACAGCCCGCAGGCGATGAGCGCGAGAATGGCGACGATCTTCAAGACCATCAGCGCACTCTGCACCGTCGAGCCGGCGCGCACGCCAAGACAATTGATCACGGTCAACACGGCCAGCGCGATGATAGCGATGATGCCGCTCGTCCAATCCGTCACCGGCAGGTTGATGAGCTGCGCGAAGTATCTCGCAAACGTGACGGCGACCGCTGCCATCCCGCCGGTCTGCGTGACCAGCAGCAGCGTCCAGCCATAGAGAAACGCCGGCAGCGGGTGAAAGGCTTCGCGGATGTAAGCGTACTGGCCGCCGACCTGCGGACGATGCGCCGCCAGCTCTGCGTAGATGAACGCGCCGGCCAGCGCGATGACGCCGCCCATCGCCCACGCGCCCAACACGAGCCACACGGGATGCACTTGCCGGGCGACGACGTACGCGTTGATGAAGATGCCCGAACCGATGATGCCGCCCATCACAATCATCGTCGCGTCGAACAGGCCGAGCCGGCGCGCAAGCTGCGGCGCGTCGGTTCTTTCAGCCGATTGCTGATGCGGCTTGTTGTCGGGCGCGTCGCTCGCAGGTTTCAAGCCGATTCGCCTCCGTTACGTGATTTGTAGGATAGATAACTAATTATGCCGAGCGCGTTGCGGACGACGAATTCAGCCGCTCGCGCATACGCTGCTGCCAGCGAGTCTTCGGCGCTTCGTCATCCTCGAACTGATCGAGTATCTGGTTGAAGCGCTCGCCGCCGAGCTGCCGCACTTTCAAATAGAGCAGCGCCGTCAGCGTCGCCATCAGCGGAGTGATGAAGATGTTGATCGTCGTCGAAAGCAACTCGCCGAGCCGGATGGTGACGGTCATGGTGCCTTCCTTGGGCGGTTCATGCCTGAACCCAAAGGCCGACGATAACAGGCCGCTGATCACCAGCGGCAACAGGAAATGGATGGCGACGATGGCGATCACGGTTGGGCGCGCGCGCTTGACCAGTTGTTTTGAGCGGCGCACCGCCGCGCGGCCTTTCAGGTTTTCCATCACCACCACGGGCGCAGTCAGCGCGGCCTTGATGAAGTAGATCGCGCCCGGAATCACCAGCAGAGCCAGCAGCAGGAATGTGATGATGCCGACGCGGAACATCGTCCAGACCAAACACTTGAGCCGTTGCTTCAACGCGCGCAAAGCGTGGCGCAGCCTGAGTGGTCTGAGCGGCGCGACCGACAACTGCACGACGAACCAGATGATTACGCCGGTAATCAACGAACTGGAGACGACTTGAATAATGGGCATCCCCAGGCCGAAGATCGCGGTTGTGGTGATGGCCAGCCATTTCGGCATCGAAATATATTTAACGATCAGGTCTCGGCTCAGAATCATCATCGAGAGCACGACGACCGGCAGCGACACGATCAGCGACAGGCGGAAGAAGACAGGGAAGTGCTCGCTGTAGATGGCGAAGGCGCGGCGCAACAGCTTGCCGGTCCCTTCGGAACTGGCGCGCAAGGCGTTGGCGAAGCTCAAGGCCGAAGCCGGGCGGTCTTCGGGACGCTTCGCCAGCGCGCTCATAATCACCTGCGCCATTCGTTTCGGAATCTTCTTGCGGCGCTCGCGCAAAGGCGGCGGCGCGGTTTCCATATGGCTGCGCAACACGTCGTTGATATCGCCGGTGAACGGCGCGCTGCCAGCGAGCATTTGATAAGCGATGATGCCGAGGCTGTAGATGTCCGAGCGCGCATCCAACGCTTCGCCGCGACACTGTTCGGGCGACATATAAAGCGGCGTGCCGAGTATCGCGCCGATGCGCGTGATGCCGCCCGCCGAAGCGGTTGACTCGGCGCGCGGTTCATCTGCGGTCGCGCGCGCGGCGACCGCGTCGGTCACTCTGCGCTCTGTGAAGGGTGATGCGGTGGGCGACGCCGCGCTCGTCTTATTATTACCATCCGTTGGCAGCAAGCGCGTCGCGCTCTTGTCGTCATCGCTCACGCTCGTTGTGTTAGCCGACGGGTTAAGCATAATGCGCGTGGCGCTCTCATCATCAGCCTTGTCGGTGACGTGTTGAATCAACGTCGCTGACTCGTTCGCGTCAGGCGGCAATATCTGCGTCACTGCGGCTTCCGTTTCAGGAGCGATAATCTGCGTTGCTGCCTCTTCGTTCAGCGGCAGAGCCTGCGTGGCCGCCGCGTCAGGCGTGAGGGCCTGCGTGGCGGCGCGGTTGGGAGAGAGGGTTGATGATAAAGGCTCAATGATGTTGGTGTCGCGCGCCGGCGCGTTTACGATTGTGCCGTCGGGCGAGGACGACAACGCCATCGCACGGTCGTTTGTCGCGTCAGTCGTCGGGCGTATCGGGTCGCCCTGCTTCGCCAGTCCGAAGTCGAGCACCTTGACCGTGTAGCCGCCGCGCCGGTTCGGCTCAAGCCAGATGTTTTCCGGCTTCAGGTCGCGGTGAATGATGCCGGCCTGATGCGCTTCGTCAACCGCCGAGCTGACCTGTTCGAGAATATCGACGACCCAATCGACCGGCAGTTGATTCTCTTCAGCAAGAATGTCGGCCAGCGTGCAGCCGTCCAGGTATTCCATCACCAGATAAGCAATGCGCTGGCCGTCAACGGCGGCGAAGCCGAAGTCGGTCACGTCAACGACATTGGGATGGCGCATACGCCCGGCGGCTTTGGCTTCGCGGCGAAAACGCTCGACGAACTCTTCGTTGCGCGTGAACTGCGGCATGATGACTTTGATGGCGACGGGCCGGTCGGTGCCGAGATGCGTCGCCAGGTAGACAGCGCCCATGCCGCCTTTGCCGAGCTGCCGTTCGATGCTGTATTTGCCATCGAGCACCTGCCCGACGAGATTGGCTAGAGACATAGTACCCTCGAATGCCGAATGCTAGAGCGGGCCATCGCCAACCAAGCCTGATGAGCATACCTAGACCGGCGCAGCCCGCGCAATGCCAACCGGAAGGATAACGATGAATGATAAATGATGAACGAGGAATGATGAATGATGAATTAGGAAAGACAAGTCCCATTGCAATCGGCGCAGCTTCCGGCGGTTCATCATTCCTCGCTCATCATTCATCATTAAAAATCTGGAACTCTCCAAAAATCTGGAACTCTCCGCGCGCCTCGCGGACATTACCAGCGAGGATGATTCACCGGCCTGTGGCGAAGGCCCGCCGCGAGCGGCAGGCTTCGCCCGTTGCGCCATTACCACGCCGACGCGCGCGCATCGCGCTTCGGCCACCGCCGTTCTCCCCGGCATTATTTTTTCATTCGTCAACTGCGCCATTCGTGCGCGCAGCAGACTCAAGGTTTAAGGAGAGTTCATGCAGAAGGGAATCTATCGAATAATCTGGAAAGCGTCGCTTGTGAGTGTGTGTGTTTTTAATCTAGTCATCGGCGCTGCCGTGCTGGCTCAGCATCGCGGCGGTCCGGGCGGCGATTCGGCCAACCGCGCCGGCGGTAAGGTGACGGCCATCAGCAGCACCTCCATCACCGTGCAGGGGCGCGAAGGCAACGCCGCTGTTATCAACGTAACGGCGGATACCCGGTACGAGCGCAATGGTCAGGCGGCGGCGCTCGCCGATTTCAAGGTGGATGATTTTGTCTTCGCGCACGGCACGCGCTCATCTGACGGCACGTTCATCGCCGACCGCGTGATGGGCGGCGATCAGCCGCCGCGCGGCAGAGGGCCGGGCGGTGATCGCGGCAATGGCGTCGGCGGCCAGTTGCAGTCGGTTGACACGGCGGCGCGCACGCTGACGGTCAAAGGCCGCGACGGCGAAGATCACGTCATCTACGCCACGGACACTACGCAGTTCGAGCGCAACCGGCAGGCGGCGACGCTCGCCGATTTTAAAGCCGGTGACTTTGTCGCCGCACGCGGCGCGAAGAATGCGAATGGTCAATTTGTCGCCGAGCGCGTATTCGGCGGCGACCAACCGCCGCGTCGCGGCAATCAGTAATCGGATCGAAATATTTCCGTGTGAGGATGAAGCGGGTCAGGCGGTTTGCTGCCGGTTTTGCTGGTTGCCGGAGAAGACAATAAGCCGCCCTGTTGAGTGCCCAGTGCAAACCAGCATCTTGCTGTCCTCCTCCGGGGCCGGCTCGACGGGCCGGCCCTCTTTTTGCCCGCCGCCAATTTAATCCACCTTTCGCGCCGCCGGCATGTTCTAATGACTTAGTGGAACTATTGCCGCGCGTCGCGGACATCAACTGATGAAGGAATCACCGAACCTGGGAGCCTGATGAGAGAGGCGCTGGCGACGACCAACGACGAGATGCTGCTGCGGCTGATGGTGGCCGGAGACGCCGACGCATTTGCCGCGCTCTACGACCGGCGGCAGAGCGGCATCTATCGCTTTGCCTTGCGTATGAGCGGCTCGCACGCGGTTGCCGAGGATGTGACGCAGGACGTGTTCGTAGCGTTGATGCGCAACAGCAATGGCTATGATTCATCGCGCGGGTCGGTGGCCGCTTACCTGTATGGGATGGCGCGCAACCGCGTGCTCAAGCGGCTGGCGCGCGACCGTTCGTTCGTCTCGTTGAGCGGCGAATCAACGGATGACGCGGCGAGCGGCGACGAGCGCTTTATGACTAGCGATGATCCGCTCGACGAGTTGTCGCGCAACGAGACGATTGAAGCCGTGCGGCAGGCGATACTGGCTTTGCCGCCGCATTACCGCGAGGTGGTCGTGCTTTGCAATATGCAGGAGATGAATTATGAGCAGGCCGCCGCTATCATCGGCTGTCCGGTCGGCACGGTGCGCTCGCGGCTGCATCGCGCGCGGGCAATGTTGATTGAAAGGCTGCGCGCGAAAGGCGAGGCGAACGAAACGGCGCAGATTCCTGTGACGAGGTGCGCGCTATGACATGCGAAGTGTTCGAGAGAATCGTTACCGATCTGGCTTGTGAGTTTTTGATCGAAGCGGCGTCGCGCAAGCGGGCGCTGGCTCACGCACAGGCGTGCTTGCGTTGCGCGGCTCGCTTGCAGCAGGAGCGCGCGCTGACTGACGCGTTGAACGAAGTCGCAAGCGCAGAGACCGCGCAAGCGCCGGCTCACACCAGAGCGGCGCTGCTCATCGCTTTCCAACAGCAGACCGCAACCGGCGTGGTCGCGCTGCCGTTATTGACGAACAGGCCGCTGCGCCGCCGTTCGCGTGGCGTGATGGCGGCAGCGGCAGCGGTGTTGCTGGCGGCGATTCTCGTCGTGCTTCAGCTCCTCCATCAGCAATCCAAGGTTGAATCATCCGCCGGTGCAGCGCCAACCCTTGCCGGCGCATCATCATTGCCCGGCCCATCAAACTCGAATGACGTAAATGGCCAATCGTCATCTAAGTCGAATGCGGTGAAGGGTGAAGCTCAAAGGTTTTCAACATTGGATAAAGCAGACCAGATCACGCCCCCGCGAGCGACGCGGCGTCGTGTGCGCGCGATCTTCAGCCCAGTGCTGGCGCGCACGAATAAGCCGGCAGTGTCTGAGACTGTAACCGACTTCATTCCGCTGACTGCGGTTGCCGACTCGACGGCGATGCGCAGTGGTACTATCGTGCGGGTCGAGATGCCGCGCGCTTCGCTCATTGCAATGGGCTTGCCCCTGCACGTCGAGCGCGCAAACGAGACTGTGAAGGCCGACATCGTCGTCGGCGACGACGGACTGGCCCGCGCCATCCGACTGGTTTATTGAAAGTGATGAGTAATGAGTGATGAGTAATGAGTGATGAGTTTGAAAGAGGGTTTTGCGTTCACTCCTGACACTAACGACTACTCTCTGTCTATACTCATCACTCATTACTCATCACTCATTACTCAGAATGAGAGGCAGATTGATTATGAAAACACGTCAACCGTTCGCTTGGATAATGGCGGGCGCGATGATGCTCTCCCTTGCCTCAACCCTGTTTGCGCAGGAGCCGAGTGGGCCGAGAAGCTGGCGGCAAAGACCGCAGGCCACAGGCGAGCAACAGGCAGAGACCGGAGAGCGGCATCGGCGGCCTTTCCCGCCCGGCCCCGGATTTAACTTGCTGTCGTCTGAGACGCGTTTCGGCGACCGCGTCGTCACCGGCCAGCCATTCTCGGCGCAAGTCGAAATGGAGAACACGCGCACGCTGGCCGACGGCACGCGCTCGACGCATAACAGCGCGGGAATGATCTACCGTGACAGCGAAGGGCGCACGCGGCACGAGATGACCCTCGGTATGCTCGGCCCCTTCGCTTCTGCCGGCGACCCGCCGCGCATGGTCTTCATCAACGACCCGGTGGCCAACGCGCACTACGCGCTGGATGCGACCAATCGCACGGCGCATAAGATGTCATTGCCCGCCGGCGGCCCGCCGCGCCAGATGAGTGAGCAGAGCCGCAATCATCAGCCGCCTTTTGACATTAAGACCGACTCGTTAGGCAAGCAGTTGATCGAAGGCGTCGAAGCCGAAGGCACGCGCTCTGTCATCACTATTCCAGCCGGGCAATTCGGCAACGACAGCGCCGTCGAAGTCGTTTCCGAGCGCTGGTACTCGGCGGAGTTGCAGACGGTCGTGATGAGCAAGCACAGCGACCCGCGTATGGGTGAGCACGTCTACCGCTTGACGAACATCAAGCGCGACGAGCCGGCGCGCTCACTGTTTGAAGTGCCTGGCGATTATCAAGTGCAGGAAGGCGGCTTCGGTCGCGGGCGGGGTGGACGGCGCGGCCCGCGCCAGCCCAACGAGAATTGAAGAGGCGAAGCAGGTAGGAACAACCATCCCTACCTGCTTTCTTTTCATCTGAGGTTGAACCGCTGTACTCGATCAACCGGGCGCTTGCTTAATTCAGCGGCGCGATCTGGTACTGCTCCAGCTTGCCGTCCGGCATTTCATACGTCCAGACGCGCACACTCTTCTGCGCCAGCCTCACGCGATAGCTGCGCATCATCATACCGCCGCGCAGTCCTTGCGAAACTTGTATGAAGTCTTGCACAGTTCCGAGCGGCGCGAGGCTGTCGGCGAAATCCCTCAACGCCTGCTCGCTGAAATAACTGTTCGCGTTATCGGTGAAGAACGAACGGTCAATCTTGTGCTGCTGTAATCCCTCGAAAATCTTGCGCGCCTGTTCGGTCTTCGTTGGTGTCGCCGGGTCATCGTTTGCGAGCAACAGCATCGCTATGCCATTCCCGATGGCCCCGGCGGCGTCGGCGGCGTCCTGATTGGTCAGCACGGCAACGGCGACTCGCTCTTCAGGGAAGACGACATTCTGAGCCGTGAAGCCTGAGACTTCGCCGCTGTGCGCAATGACGCGATGGCCGCCCATATTGCCCACCGAAACCCCCAGACCGTAACGCGTGCCCATTCCATTGTTGAGCAGGACTTCCGTCTCAAGCTGACGATAAGATGCCGGCTTCATCAGCTTGCCTTCGATCAGTGAGATGTCCCAGCGGGCGAGGTCTTCTGCCGTCATCGCCAGCTCGCCCGCCGCGAAGAGCCAGCCCCGGCCTTCTTTTGGCGCGACGCGCGGCGGCCCCAGCGCGTAACGCATATAGCCGGTCGGGTCGCTGTCGCTGAGCCGGTCCTGATCGATGTCGGTGATGCTTTTCATTCCGAGCGGCGCGAATATGCGCTCGCGCAAAAACTGAAGCATCGGCTTGCCGCTGGCCTTTTCGATGATGAGGCCGGCGATCACGTAGTTAGTATTACTGTATTGCCACTTCGTGCCGGGATCAAAGTCGAGCGGCTTGCGCGCCCACAGGTCGAGGATTTTTTGCGCCGTCACAGGTTGCAGCATCATCGGAAAGACGTAATCCTGCGGCCAGTAATCCTGATAGCCCGACGTGTGCGAGAGCAACTGACGGATGGTGATTTCATTGGCGCGAGTGAGATCGGGGATGAACCGGGCGATGCGGTCATCAAGCGAGAGCTTGCCCTGTTCCTGCAAGAGCAGGATGGCGGCAGCCGTGAACTGCTTGCTGATTGAGCCGATGCTGTAACGCATCTGCGGCGTGGCCGCCGTGCGCGGCTCAAGGCGCGCGTCGCCATACGCTTTGACGTAAGCGATGCGGCCATCCTTGACCACCGCGACCGACGCGCTCTGCACGCCGGTGCGGGCCAGGGCGTCAGCGGCCAGCTTGTCGATCTTCTCTTGCAGGTCGGATGGCAGTTGCGTCTGCGCGGCAGCAGGAAGACTTGTGAAAGCGATAACGATGGCAAGGGTAACGCCGCAGAGCAATGAATGAGATCGGCGCATATGATCCTCCTTTGGGGATGTCAGGCAATTACCGATTGGTATTCAAAGAAATGAAACCTCTCTGTAACTACCGGGGCTTAAGTTATCAATTGCCTGAACAATCGAAGAGATGTTGTTCTTGATGCGGGGCCAGTTCGTCGTCATTAAGACGATCACGCTGATCTTCCGGCTCGACAGATTCTGCTGATAGCGAAGGTTCTGATCTGTCGTGATGAGTGCGTCAAAACCCTCGGCCTCGGCGCGTGACAATAAGTCGCCGTTCTTGAGTTTACTCCATCCTCTTTCATAAGCGGTTTCGACAAAGTGATTCGATAAGTGAGTGCGCAAAGGGACAGGCGTTCCCTGGTCGAATAACAATTTCATCGCTACGCCGCCTGAAGGTCGGTTTTAAGGCTTTGAATCGTATATTCGAGAACGGCCTCTACCTGCTCTCTCGTTACGCCGGGAAACCACGATAAGAAGTCAGCGACGGATGCGCCGCCTTCGAGATTTTCAAATAACGCGACCACCGGGATGCGGGTCCCACGAAAGACCCATGCGCCACTGACCTTTTCGGAGTCTCGTTCAACCGCAGGGCATGAAGACCAGTCCATCATAACTGAACCATAGCCTCCCTCGTAAAATGAAAGCAAGCGGCGTCGGTCGCCTGCTCTTGTTCAATCGCCGCCGGTGTAGAGCGATTCGATCAGGCCGGAATACTTCTGCTCGACGACGCGGCGGCGGACTTTAAGCGTCGGCGTCAGCTCGCCGCCATCGATTGTGAATTCGTCGGCGAGCAGGCCGATGCGCTTGACCTTTTCGTAATCGGCAAGGTCGCGGGTCAGGCGCGTGACTTCGGACTTAATCAAATCAAAGACGCGGCGGTCTTCGACCAGCGCCGACTTGTCTTTGCCCTCAACGCCCTGCGCTTTGGCCCAGGCGCGCAGCCGCTCGAAGTCGGGCACGATCAGTGCCGAAACGTACTTGCGCTTATCGCCGACGATCACCGCCTGCTCGACGTATTCGCTCTGGCCGAGCAAGCCTTCGATCATCTGTGGCGCGACGTACTTGCCCGCCGAGGTCTTGATTAAATCTTTCTTGCGGTCGGTGATGAAAATATAGCCGTCTTTGTCAATGTAACCAATATCACCCGTCTTGAACCAGCGTGACTTTAGGTCAGGCTCGTCGGTGAAGGAGACGGCGGTCTCTTCCGACTTGTTGAAGTAACCTTGAAAGACGTGCGGGCCGCGCGTCAGAATTTCGCCGTCTTCGGCAATGTGGACTTCGACGCCGGCGAGCGCGCGACCGACCGCGCCAATGCGGTTGTGCGTCAGCGTGTTGACGGCGATGACCGGCGCGGTCTCCGTTAGCCCGTAGCCTTGCAGCACCGGCACGCCCGCGCCATTGAAGACCAGCGTCATCTCCGCAGGCAGCGCCGCGCCGCCCGAAACCATCCGTTGTATGCGCCCGCCGAGCGCTTCACGAATCTTATGAAAGACCAGCCGGTCGGCGACCTCGCGCTGCAAATCGAGCAGCGGCGGCACGCGCTCGCCACGGCTGTAGACTACGCCGAGCCGCCGCGCTACGCCGAGCGACCAGTTAAACAATCGCTTGCTCAATCCGCCTTTGTCCGACGCGTTCTTCTGCATGCGCGCGTAAACTTTTTCGAGCAGGCGCGGCACGGTTGACATCAGCGTCGGTCGCACGTCGAGCATATCGTGGGCGACAGTCTCAATGCCGCCGGCATAATTGATCTGCACGCCGAAGTGCAGGCAGAGGTACAAGACCATGCGCTCGAAGATGTGCGACATCGGCAGGAACGACAGCATCACGCCGCCCGGTTCGATGTCGAGAAACGTGCCGGAGGCATAAGCATTGAAGGCGATGTTGTCGTGCGTCAGCATCGCGCCTTTCGGCTCTCCCGTAGTCCCCGACGTGTAGATGATCGAAGCAAGGTCCGTCGGTTGCACATCAGAGGCGATGCGGTCGTAAAGCTCAGGGTGCGCGGCGGCGACCTCTGCGCCGCGCTGCTCAAGCGACGAGAAGGGAATGATACGTTCGCCACTAACATTCGTTTGAAACGGCGCGAGCGTCAGGTCGGGGAAGCGTTTGAGAATCGTTTCGACGCGTTTCATCTGCCGCGCGCTTGAGATGAATAGCAACTTAGGCGCGGATTCTTTCAAGATGTATTCGACCTGATGCGGCGGCTGCGTCGGGTAGATGGGCACGTTGACCGCGCCGTTCGAGAGGATGGCGTAATCGCTGATGCTCCAGAGCGGGCCGCTCTCGGCCAGTATAGCGACGCGGTCGCCTTTGCGTATACCGAAATCATAAAGGCCGAGCGCGACGTGGCGGACGCGGTCGAACAAGGCCTGGCCGCTCAGCCCCGTCCACTGCTTGTCTTGTTTATAGCGAATAACTTCTTGATCGGCGCGGGCGCGCGTCGCGCCTTTGAGCAGGTCAACCAGCGTCCTTGGCCGTGAGTTGTTCATGCGATGTGCTCTGACGTTAGATTTAACGACCTGAAAAGCGCGGTCATTGTAATGCGCCGCCAGCCAGTTGTAAACGTCAACAGGTTTCAGGAACAGGAGGCAGCAAGCAGGAAGCAGGAGGCAGGAGGCAGTCGGTCGCGTAGGTCTAAGCTCCGTTAGGAGTGCGATGTTTATAGTTCACGATGCAATAGATCAAATAAGCTCCGTTAGGAGC
Organism: Blastocatellia bacterium; assembly: GCA_045807725.1. Classification (GTDB taxonomy): domain Bacteria; phylum Acidobacteriota; class Blastocatellia; order UBA7656; family UBA7656; genus DATENM01. The sequence continues at coordinate 27,564 of JBJMGV010000043.1, forward strand.
GCGATGTTTATAGAGCGTGTCTGAAAAGCCAAAGAAAGCCCTGAAGGGGCGCGATTCAATAGCCCAGGGCATCGCCCTGGGTGAGCGGCGGGGCTAACCGCCAAGCCCTGAAAGGGCGCAATAACCGATCACCTATTGCGCCCTTTCAGGGCTTACGGAATTGTCGCTGTGTGTACCCAGGGCGATGCC
>JBJMGV010000044.1:0-10597 GCA_045807725.1 Blastocatellia bacterium
GCTTGACCGGCATACTGGCCTCAATCGCCGGGCCACTGGCCGAAGCGCGTATCAGCATCTTTGCGCTCGCTACATTCGACACCGATTACATCCTCGTAAAAGAGGAGCAATACGAGCGGGCCATTGCGGCGCTGTCAGCCGGCGCGCATACGATAAGGCGGCGAGAGTGACAGGCCATCAGCAATAAGCTCTCGTTGAGGCTATTCAACTGGCTTTATCTAAGCCGTCAGTGTGCCAGCGCCGCTAGCTCATCGTCGTGACTTCACCTATCATATGACCCATGTTTACGATGCGGCCTATAGGAGTAGTAAGCAGCCCTTACACCGAAACCAGGCAAATCCCAAAAGGCTGCGGCGCGCACCACGACGCTGAAGGCGTCCTGGCGATACTGCCGGAGTTCGAGCAAGGGCTTACTGATATCGAAGGCTTTTCGCACCTCTACGTGATCTGGGTGTTTGATCGCGCCGAGGGCTATGAGCTGATCGGCACGCCGCCCACTGATAGCCGGCCACACGGCGTCTTTGCGACGCGCTCGCCGAAGCGACCGAACCCGATAGGGCTGACGGTCGTGCGGCTGCTCGGTCGTGAAGGGGCAAGGCTACGGGTGGCGGGAGTGGATATGCTTGATGGCACTCCGATCCTCGACATCAAGCCTTACTTGTCGAACGTCGCGGCAGAGGAGCTGAAGCGCGGCTGGTTAGCTGAAGCAGAGGAGAAAAGGGATCGCTAAGCCATTGCTTCCATTGCGGCGGCGGACAAGGCGATGCCGCGAGTCATTGCTGACCATCGGGCGCACGTCAGGCAGTGCGAGCACAGGGGGCCTTGAAATCGCCGGCTTCATTCTCGGAGATTGCTCGTCGGGTCAGCTTCGCTGTGTTGTTCAACAAGCCGCGCGACATTGAAGAGCAGGCGTTCGGAAAACATTGGACCGGTCAGTTGCACAGATAGCGGCAAGCCCGCTTCGGATCGACCACAGGGGATGCTGATCGCCGGCAAGCCCGTGAGATTCGCCGTTACGCTGAAGATGTCATTCAAATACATCATGAGCGGGTCAGCCGTCTTCTCGCCGATCTTAAAGGCGGGCGTCGGCGCGACCGGCGTCAGCAGAAAGTCGCATCGCGTGAATGCTTCGTCAAAGTCGCGGCGGATGAGCGTTCGCACTTTGCTGGCGCGAATGTAGTATGCGTCATAGTAGCCGGAGCTGAGCACATAAGTCCCCAACATAATGCGCCGACGGACTTCACTGCCGAACCCTGCCGTGCGCGTCTTTCTGAGCATATCCGTGAAGCTGGTGTAGTCTGCGGCGCGCAAGCCATAGCGAACGCCATCGTAACGTTCAAGGTTGGCGCTCGCTTCGGCACAAGCGATGATGTAGTAAGCCGAGACCGCGTACTCGGTGTGCGGCAGGCTGATGGGAATGCTCTCGTGGCCTGACTGCTTCAAGACTTCCAGAACCCGCCGGCAAGCGGCGCGGACTTCGGGGGCGACGCCTTCAACGAAATACTCTTTCGGAACGCCTATGCGAAGTGGGCCTAACGGATCAATATATCCTGAAGCGACGTGATCGGGCACGCTGGTCGAGTCGCACGGGTCGTGCCCGGCGATAGCCGAAAATAATAGCTCCGCATCATCAACCGTTCTGGCAAGCGGCCCGATCTGATCGAGCGACGAGCCGAACGCTACAAGCCCATAACGCGAGACTCGCCCGTAGCTCGGTTTTAAGCCGACAACGCCGCAGTACGAAGCGGGCAGGCGAACCGAGCCGCCGGTGTCCGAGCCGATAGCCAATATGGTTTCGTGCGCCGCCACCGCTCCCGCCGAACCACCGCTCGACCCGCCCGCAACATAGTCGAGGTTATGCGGATTGCGTGTGACCTGAAAGGCGGAGTTTTCGGTGCTCGACCCCATAGCGAATTCGTCCAGGTTGGTTTTGCCGAGGATGATGCCGTCGGCTTCTTTGATCTTTCTGATGACGGTCGCGTCATAGGTCGGAATGTAATTCTCCAGTATCTTTGACGCGCACGTCGTTCGGATGCTCGTGGTGTTGATGTTGTCTTTGACGGCGACAGGCAAGCCGCCAAGCGGGCCAACGCTTTCTCCTCGTCTGCGTCGCTGATCGACGGCCTCGGCCTCTATCAGCAAATCGCTGCGGTCCCGAACCGTGATGAAGGCGCGTATCGAAGGCTCGACCGCCTCGATTCGATCAAGCGTAGCGCGGACGATCTCCGCGTTTGAAATCTCGCCTCGTTGCAGCCGGGCGATTAACTCGCCGGCTGAAAGCTGATTTAAACTCGCGCTCATAGTGATCTGGTTGCTCCTTCGATCCGGCCCCGGTCGGTTCTCAGACCGTGCCTGAGAAAAATTCGCTCGCGTTGAGGAGTCGTCATTATATTCGGCTTCTTCGACAACAGGCAAAGCGAGATGGCGCACGCGCAAGCGTTTGCTTGCGCGGTTTAGTCTCAGACAGCAAGCCAGGTCTGAAAAAGTGTTTCATCTGTGAAAAAAAGTACTTGACAATTTTCGGTTATTTTCGTATAAGGTTCGGTAGATTTTCATTCCCCCAAGAGCAGGCAGATTTGAACTGGGAGAGGTTTGTTTATGACGCTTCAGCAAGCGCTACGGGCAAACGTGCGCATTGAGCCGGGACAGAAAATCAGGACTTTCGGCGGGTGGTGCCGCCACGACCGCGTGCTGCTCAACGGCGCGGAGATTGGACGCATTCAAACGCGGCGCGGTCGCAGCCGCATCGAAGTCATCACTATCGCCGACAACGTCTACACCATGGGCTACGACATCGAATGGCTGGTCGAGCAGGGAGACGACTCGTATGGTCTTAACTCCACGGCAGCGTGAAGTCTACGAATACATTCGCCGCTTCGCCGAGGTGCATGGGTTTGCGCCGACGATTGCCGAGATTCGCGCCCACCTGGGCTTGAGTTCGCCGGCGACCGTTCATCAGTTGATCTCGGTGCTTGAGCGCGAAGGGTTGATCCGCCGCATCAAGCATGCCAGTCGCGGCATCGAATTAATCAAACCCGAAGCGAGCGACGCGCCGTGCGAGATTCCTCTGCTTGGCGTCGTCGCGGCGGGCCACCCGATTGAAGCGGTCTTGAATCACGAATCCGTAGTCATTCCGCCGGATATGCTCGGACGGAGGCGGACGTTTGCGCTGCGCGTGCGCGGCGATTCGATGATTGACGAGCAGATACGTGATGGCGATTACCTGATCGTCGAATCGCGCGAGACGGCAGAGAACGGGCAGACGGTCGTCGCGCTGGTTGATGGCACCGATGCCACCGTCAAGCGATTCTATCGAGAAGCCAATCAGGTCAGGCTGGAGCCGGCCAATCCGGCTTATCAACCAATCATCAAACCCGCCGAGCGCGTGCACATCCAAGGCATCGTCATCGGCGTGATTCGCAAGTATCACCACTGACACACGGCCAGTACGGCGTGCCATCTTGACGGTTGAACCGGCGCAAGCAGTCGCCGCCCGACTCGACGTGTGTCTGAAAATTGTCTCGGTCAACTCGCGGCATTAACGACCGGCAAGAAGTGCCAGAAACGTAATGAAAGGAGAGATAACAATGGCAGTTAAACCCATCCCCGAAGGCTACCACACGGTGACACCTTACCTCGTTGTTGAAGGGGCCGCCCGGCTGATTGATTTTATGAAAGAGGCGTTCGGCGCTGAAGAAGTCTTTCGCATGCCGGGCAAAGACGGCACGGTCGGCCATGCCGAAGTCCGCATCGGCGATTCGATGATGATGGTAGCCGACGCCGGCGAAGAACACCGCGCGCGGCCTTCGATGATCTGCCTCTACGTCGAAGACGTGGACGCCACTTATCAGCGGGCCATCGCGGCGGGCGCGACCTCGTTGAGCGAACCGGCCAATCAATTCTATGGCGACCGCAGCGGCGGCGTCACCGAGGCGAGCGGCATGCAGTGGTGGATCAGCACGCACGTCGAAGATGTCGCGCCCGAAGAACTGGCGCGCCGCGCCGCCGCCCACAAAGAGCAGCACAAAGAGCAATGTGGCTGAACTTACATCAGCCTTTGAAGCGGCGCAGGCTCGTCTATTCAGTTCGTGCGCCGCACGCTCTTTTATCGCTGCCTGAGTGCCCGGCAGCCCAGATTCCAAACAGCGAAGGAGATTGAAACGATGTCCGAAGTGCAAAAGATTCCCGTTGGCTTTCACACCATCACGCCCACCATCTTCGTCAAAGGCGCGGCGCAGGCTATGGAGTTTTACAAGCAGGCGTTCGGCGCGGAAGAGATCAGCCGCCACACGATGCCCGATGGCAAGATCGCGCATGGCGAGCTGAAAATCGGCGATAGCCCCTTGTTCATCTGCGACGAGTTTCCCGAATGGGAGGCGAACTCGCCCGAAACGCTCAAAGGCAACACGGGGGCGTTCTACCTCTACGTCGAAAACAGCGACGAGTCGTTCGACCGCGCCGTGAGCGCAGGAGCCAGGGTGATTCGGGCCGTGGAAGACACGTTCTGGGGCGACCGCGTCGGCGTCATCGCCGACCCGTATGGCCACAAGTGGAACCTCTCGACGCACGTCCGCGACGTGACGCCCGAAGAGTTGACCGCCGCTTCAGAGCAGTTTTGCAGCGACGAAGCGCCGAAAGCGGAAGCCGCTTCTTAATCAACGCGCACCCTGCATACCGGCGGCGCGGATAATCTTGTCGTTGCGCCGCCGGCGACACATTTCGGAAGGCCACCTGACCTTCCGGCCAAAGGAGGAAGGCATGAGATTGAGCATTGTTCTTTGCGCCACCATGATTCTCTGCGCGGCATTGCAGAGCAACGCGCTCGCTCAGGAGCAGGGCAAGCCTGACGCGAAAGCCGTTCCCAACATGCAGGAGATGATGAAGAAGTATATGGAGGCCGCCACCCCCGGCGAAGGCCACAAGTATCTCGATCAGCTCGTCGGCAAGTGGGACGTTGTCGTCCGCGCCTGGATGGACCCTTCCAAGCCGCCGCAGGAATCGAAAGGCACGTACGAAGTTCGGTGGATACTCGATGGGCGTTTCTTATACGGCGAGTTGACCAGCCAGCTTATGGGCATGCCGTTCAAGGCCGTAGACATCATCGGCTATGACAACTACAAGAAGCATTATGTCCAATCGCACATGGATAATATGAGCACGGCGCTCTACACGGCGGAAGGCAAGCTCGACTTCTCGCGGCAGGTGATGACCGCGTTCGGGAAGATGGATGAGGTGGGGATGGACGAGCGCGACAAGCTCGCCAAATATGTCACCCGCGTTCTCAACAAAGACAAGTATGTCTTCGAGGCTTACGATGAAGTCGGCGGCCCGAACGAGTTCAAGGCGCTCGAAATCATCTACACGCGCAGCAAGCCGTGAGCACAGAGTTGTTCCCGCTGTCTGGCCCTGAAGCCTGACGCATTAAGAAAGCAGTTGCCGAGTCGTAGCCCCCCTATTTTGGCGGGAAGGGACGCGCCCCCACGCTCCTTCCCGCTTTTTTTTGCGCTCGAAAGAGAGTCTTGAAGCGGGCAAGGACGCGCATTATGATAAGGACGCTTGCGGTCGCGGGTCAGGGCAAGGGCCGTCGTTATTCAAACGCGCTGACGTGGCGTGCCCCGCGCGGTACGGCTTGCGGGTCGAACTTGCGCGCGTAAGTCCAGACGTAGCTGCGCAGCGAATAGTAATAAGGATTGAAGCCGACCTCGTCCATCTCTTTGAGCGCCTGCTCGACGCTCCAGTGATCGCGCGTGACGCGATAGATGGCGCTCATCTCGCCCGTGCGGTGCAGGCCGTCGTCGCAGAAGACATAAAACGGCCCCTTCGCTTCATCCGTCACCAGCGCGACAAACTCTCTGGCCTGCGCGTCGGTCGCCGGGTTCCAGACGCTCAACGGCAGCCAGTAATAACGCAACCCGGCTTGCTCTGCGGCCAGCCCCACCGCGTCCGTGTGGTCGTAGATCGAGCGCAAATCGACTACCGTTTTGACGCCGAGCCGCGTCAGCGTTTCGATGCCGCCGCTTGCGGGCTGCGCGCCGCGCGTATAGTTCTCGTTAAGGCGGCGGAACATCGGCAGCGTCGTCGTCACCCGCGCGTCTGCGTCGCTGAGCGGAAGCGTGAATGCGCTTTCCGATGCCGTGACGCGGCGCGACCCATTGCCGCTGGCGATGATGAATGTAATTGCAACCGTGATGCAGGTGAATGCGAGGATTGCGATGACCAGTATTCTTTGCTTCTGCACTTCAGCCTCTACGTCGTTCGGGACACGCTAAATCAAATTTATAACCGCCGCGTTGAATTTACGCAATGATGCGGCTGGCGGTTTCTTCTCTTGATCGTTGAATGCCCATTGACTTGCGGCATTTTGACTGAAGCCATTCATTCATTGTGAAGGCTTCTGCCACGCGGCTATCAGTCGAATGCGACGCGCGCCGCGAAAACAAACGACTTACCCCCGGCTGCCCTCTGGAATAGGCTTTGCCCTCTAAACTTCGATTTATATCTCGACCTGCGAGGAAGGGCCGTAGAGATGACGCGCGCAATTCTTGAGCGAAAGTCCACGACTGGTCGTGTGCTCACGGGCATGGTCACGGGGCTGGGGCTTGCGGCGCTCGCATATTCGACCGCGCTGCTCATCCTCAACGATTTCGGCGTGCAATGGGCGCTGCTCAGCCTGATCACGGTGCTGCTCGCGTCGCGCCTCGACATCGGCGTGCCGCGCCTGCCTAACGGCCTGGCGTTAGGCGACGTGCTTGTCTTCATCGCCATGCTGCTGTTCGGGGCGCACCCGGCGGTGACGCTCGCAGGCGCAGATGCCGCCATCAACTCGCTACAGCACAAAGACCGTCGCCGCATCATCCTCTACAACGCCGCGCTCAAGAGCCTCGCCGCTTACGTGGCGAGCGCCGCCGCTACCTTCATCTTCGGCGACCTGACGCGCCTTTCTGGAGATATGTTCAATCTCGGCCTCGCGGTCGGGACGATTGCGGCAACGCACTTCGCTTGTAATGCCGGACTCAACAGCCTGATCGAATCGCTAGGCCGCCGAGCCATTGCCTGGCAGAAATCGCTATGGTGGGCGGCGATCTCTTATGTTGGCGGCGCGTTCATGGCCTGCATCATCGTCAAGCTGATCGCCGTCATCTCGTTCTACGCCTTCATTCTCTCGATCCCCATCGCCGCCATCACGTACTTCACCTATCGCGTCTACCTCGACCGCGTCGAAACCTCGACCCGTCACGCAGAGCAGATCACAGACCTGCACCTGCGCACGATTGAGGCGCTCGCCATCGCTATCGACGCCAAAGATGAAGTGACACAGGATCACGTTCACCGCGTGCAGATTTACGCGACCGGGCTTGCGCGGCTGTTCGGGTTGTCAGAGCTTGAGATCGAAGCGTTGAAAGCGGGCGCGCTGCTGCACGACATTGGCAAGCTCGCCGTGCCCGATTACATCCTCAACAAGCCCGGCAAGCTCACCGCCGCCGAGTTCGAGAAGATGAAAGTCCACACGACGGTCGGCGCAGAGATACTGGAGCGCGTCGGCTTCCCTTATCCGGTCGTTCCCGTCGTGCGCCATCATCACGAACGCTGGGACGGGCGCGGTTATCCAGATGGATTGCGCGGCGACGAGATTCCCATCACGGCGCGTATTCTGACGATTGCCGATTCGTTCGACTCAATGCGCGAAGACCGCCAGTACCGCAAAGCGATGAGCCGCGACGAAGCCATCGCCACGCTCAAGGAAGGGGCCGGCTCGGTCTTCGATCCGAACATCGTGCGCGCCTTTCTGGATCAGCTCGAAGAGTTCGAGGCCGAAATCCGCGAGCGCCGCGTTGAGCCGCAGATCGAAGCCTTCCGCCGCAAGACGGGCGACGACCGTCGCCTGCAACATGAAAGCGGCCCCATCGCTTACGAGAAGATTCGCAGCGCCCACCGCGAAGTGCTGGCGCTTTACAACATCGCGCAGACCATCGGCACGAGCCTCGACTTGCGCGATACGTTCGCGGTCTTTTCCGCGCGCCTGCTCGACATTCTGAGCTACACCACCTGCATTCTCTACCTCGTGCGCCAGGACGCCACCGAAGTCGAGGCGGCGCACGTCGCAGGCCGCAACAGTGAACGCTTTCGCGGCAAGCGCATTGCGTCAGGCATAGGCATCAGCGGCTGGGTCGTCGCTAACAATCACCCGATGCACAACTGTGACCCGGCGGTTGACTTCGAGGCGATGAAGGTCGAAGCGGGCGAAGCATACCGCACGGCGACGGTCGCGCCGCTCACCAAGGATGGCGAGACGTTGGGCGCGCTGGCCGTCTACTCGGCGGAACTTGAATGCTATACGCCGGATCATCTGCGCTTGATGGAAGCGGTCGCCAAGCTGTTGTCTGACGCTGTCGCCAACTCGGCGCATCACGAGCGCACCGAGACGAGCGCGCTGACGGATATGCTCACGGGACTGCCGAACGCGCGCGCGCTGCGTTATCGATTTGAAGAAGAGTCCGACCGTGCGCGCCGCCACCGCGATACTTTTTCGCTGATGCTGCTCGACCTGGACGGCTTCAAGGCGGTGAACGACCGGCTCGGCCATCAGGCTGGCGATCAGGTGCTCAGGCAACTGGTCGGGGTGATGCTGACGCAGATTCGCTCGATGGATTTTCTTTGCCGCTATGCCGGCGACGAGTTCGTGGTGATTATGCAGGCGGGCGCGGAAGAAGCGCGTGAAGCGGCCTTGCGGCTTCAGCGCGTCATCGACAAACACGACTTCGGTTTCAACGGCGCGCGATTGACCATTGGTCTCAGCATCGGCTGCGCCGGTTTTGGTTTGGACGGCGAATCGCTCGACGAATTACTGCTCGCCGCCGACCGCGCGATGTACAGCGACAAGGCGCGCCGCAAAGGGCTGCCCGGCCCTTCGCGCCATCTCGCCTCGACCGATTCCGGCCAGCGCCGCACGGCTTGAAAAGTGATGAGTGATGAGTGATGAGTGATGAGTAGGAACAAGGCGGGCCGTCCGAGTGCTTCGTCTCTTCCGGTACTCATCACTCATCACTCATCACTCATCATTCATCACTTCACCTTAATGACCATCACGGTGAGATCGTCTTCCGGGCCGACAGCGTCGAAGGCGTAATCGTGCACGGCGCTGATGACAGCCTGCACGATGGTGTAGGCGCGCTCGCTCTCGTTGGCGCGCACGGTCTGTTCCAGTCGCGGCAATCCGAACATCTCGTCTTGCGCGTTGCGCGCTTCGACGACGCCGTCCGTGTAGAGCACCAGCACGTCGCCACTGCGCAGCTCGGCAACGGACTCTGAGTAGCGCGCGTCCTCGAATGCGCCGAGTGGCAATCCGCCGTGCGACAGCAATTCGCTGGTGCTGTCTTCTCTCAACAACAGCGGCGGGTTGTGGCCGGCATTGATGTACATCAGCCGCTTGTTCTCGACATCCACCAATCCATAAAAGGTCGTGATAAAGCGGTCGCCGTTGGTGGCTTCGTGCACCAGGCGGTTGACCCGCGACATCACTACGCGCATCGCCAATTCATTAATCACCGTGGCGCGAATGTAGGCGCGGAACGTCACCATAATCAGCGCGGCGGCCAGGCCCTTACCCGACACGTCGGCCACCAGCACGCCGAGACGATCCGATATCTGATCAATCACGTCAAGGTAATCGCCGCCGACTGTGCGCATCGGCAGCGTCGTGCCGTAGATGTCCAAGCCCTTGAGGCTCGGGAACGAGCGCGGCAGCAGCCCTTCGACGACTTTGCGCGCCAGTTCGATCTCGCTTTCGGCCTGCCGCTTGCGCACCACTTCGCGGTAGAGCAGCGTATGATCAACCGCCGACGCGGCCAGCGAGGCGAACATCGTCAGCAATTCAAGGTCACGTTCGCTGTAGCTGTTGACCTGATCGGCTTCGAGGTTGATGACGCCGATCACTTCGCCGTCGGCGCGTATGAGCGGCGCAGCAATTTCAGAACGCGTCTCGGCGCGCGCCTTGACGTAGCGTTTATCGCTCTTAACGTTGTTGACGATCTGGCCGCTGGCGTTCTTGATGACCCAGCCGATGATGCCGCTGCCGGATTGCAGGAAGTCATCGCCGATAATCTGCGGCGGGTAGCCGCGCGTCCTCACCTCGAACAGCGCGTGCGTGCGCGCGTCAATGATGCAGATGACTGCCGCCGAATATTCGATCATCTCCTTGAGCGAATCGAAGATGGTGTCGAGGACAGCTTCGAGGTCAAGCGAACTGCTGACGCGGCGCACGGCGTCGATCAGCGTAACAAGGGTGCGTTCGTGTACAGGCATCTCAATCCGGTTCCAGCAAGGCAACTATGCTAGTGGTTGGCGGCGGCATTGGCAAGGCTAGGAGGCAGGAAGCAGGAAGCAGGAGGCAGGAAGCCGGAAGCAGGAGGCAGGAGGCAGTGGCCAGTGGCCAGTTGTTGGTTCGGGGAAGCTCCGTTAGGAGCGCAATGTTTATAGTTACGATGCAATAAATGATGCAAGCTCCGTCAGGAGCGCGATGTGGACATTGCGCCCCTACGGGGCTTCGTCACATCCTTCAGCCATATCTATAAACATCGCGCTCCTGACGGAGCTTGCA
>JBJMGV010000045.1:2500-33028 GCA_045807725.1 Blastocatellia bacterium
TTCGAGTCCCGCCCTCGGTATACCAAATTAACGAGTGGCCGTGATCACAAGCGGCCACTTTGCTTTCCTTATCTCCGCAGTGAGCGATGAATGGCCAAAGCGCGTTTCACGCTTCTTGTCGGCCTCGCCGTATTGGCCGCGCTTGCCGGGTTCGCGTTCATCCGCAACCTGATTGACTTTCCTGTCTATTACGCCGCCGGCCAGTCGCTGCTCGGCGGGCGCACAGACCTGTACGCCCCTGACTTCGCGCTTGGCCGCGTGATGGATTATCGCTATCCGCCTTTTTTCCTTCTCGCTTTTTTCCCGCTGTGGCTGTTGCCCTACAAAGTCGCTGCCTATCTCTGGTATCTATCGAATGTCTTGGAAATCTCCCTGTGTGTCTTCTTTATTCGCAGCATCGCACCGATACCGAAAGCACAGAGAAAGATGTGGGTGGTCGTCTTCTTCCTCGTCGCGTCTTACTTCGTTATCGCTCTTCATTACGGCAACGCGCACCTGCTGGCTGTCGCGCTGATGTTTGCCGCGTTCTACTTTGCCTTCCGTAACAAGCCGCTGCTTGCCGGCTTGTTGCTGGCCTTATCTATCTCTATCAAGCTGACCCCGGCCTTCGCCGTTCCATATTTTGCGCTGAAGAGAGAGTGGCGGTTGCTGGCTTGGACGGCGGTTCTTCTGATTGTCATCAACCTGACGCCGGCGCTCTATTTCGGATTCGAGAAGAATAATTCGCTGCTCAAAGAGTGGTTCGGGCATGTTGTCGTCAGCCAGGAATTCCACGAGGCGAATGGACCGATCAATCTGTCGCTCAAGGGAGAGTTGCGGCGCTCCTTCACGGAGGTTGATTACGCGCAGCGTGTGGACGGAGACGTTCGTTACCCGGCGATCAATATCCTCTCGCTGCCTTCATCGCAGGTGGACACCGCCTGGATAACTGCTTCGGCGTTGCTTTGCCTCGCCATGTTTGGTTTGATTGCCTTTGTTGAACAGGAAATGGGCAATAACCGTTCAGGCGAAGTCTTTTCTTTGGAAGTCGCTTTATTGATCTGCGCGATGTTGTTTGTTGGACCGCTGACCTCGAAGATCTATTTTATCGCCTTGCTGTGGCCGGTTGCCGCTCTCGCCGCATACGCGTTCAGCCGAACGACCCGTCAAGCAATGCGCGTGCGCCGTCTGTTGATCGTTCTGGCACTCATCAATTCTGTTTTGCCTTTGCTGCCCGGACGCTCGCTTCAACGCTGGCTGCTGGTTCTGGGAGTGGATTTCTACGTGAACCTGCTGTTGCTTCTGGCCGTGGCTTACGCGTTGTGGTCAATGGCGCGTCCTGCTCCGACGCAATTCGACGAACCGCAAAGGTCATCCCGGTCAACAGCCAGAACATCATAACTACTTCACCATCGCCGAAGTTAAAATGCACAAGCGAGCTGATGTTGAAGGCGACCAGGCCGCCCAAGCCTCCCAGCGCGACGCCCCACAACTCCCACCGCTCATCAAGCCGCAGCCGTTTCGCCAATCGCCACATCTCAACGGCGAAGATTGCCATCATCGCGTAATAGAGTATCAGCGCCGCCAGTCCCCACCACACTGCGACCTGAATCGGCGTCGAATGAAAGTGGCCGGGCGGCAGCTTGCCGTTTTCGTAAAGCCCCCACTGGTCACGCAGCTTGCCTTCGCTGCCTTTGCCGATGCCGAACAGCGGATGGTCGGCGATGAGCGTGAAGGTCTCCGGCCACACCTTCAATCGCCAAGCCAAGCTGCCTTCTTCGGGATCAAGGAAGCTGATGCCGCGCGCGCGTTCGACCATCACATAAGCGATGGGTGCGGCCAGGATCAATGCGATGACGCCGGCCAGCAAGACGCGCCGGCGCGAGCTGGCATAAGCCATACACGCCACCGCTACCGCCAATCCGATGAGGGCCGCGCGCGTCGAGGTGAACAACAGCGTTGCGCCGATCAACAAGATCATCGTTCCCAAAAACCAGCCGAGCCGCGAGCGCTTGTTCGGCAACGCGATCAGCAGACCAATGGCCAGCGCCGCGATCAGTTGCAGTACTTCAGCGTAGGTTTCGTAGTGGCTATAGAGGCCGGTGACGCGAACGTTGCGTCCCGGCGAGGTCGTAATGCCCAGCCGCTCGGCCCCCGCGCTCTCGCTGCGGCGAAGGTCAGAGCGTGAGACGTAAACGGGACTGATGGCTTCGCTGCGTTGGACCTGAAGGCGCATCGGGCCGCGCCCGTCTTCGATGATGCGCGACAGGTCTTCAGGCGAGCGCACGACCTGATCGTCGGCGGCGAGAATGACATCGCCGACTTGAATCTGGCCATTAGCGAACGGGCTGTCTTCGCGGATGCTGTCAATGCGCAGGCCGCGACCTTTGATCATTTGCGCGCCGCTGGCGACGATGTTTGCCGCGCACGAAACGATAATGGCCAGCGTCAGCAGCTTCACCATCTTCGCGTTTGCCACTTTGCTGCTGACGAAATAGAAGGCCAGGAAGAATGCCGGGCTGCGCAAGCCCTTGACGCTGACGATCTGGTCGTACGATAGAAATGAAGAGATGACACAGCAGGCAAAGAAGCCGAGCAGCGCCAGGTCCACTGGCGTACGGCGAAATTCGAGCCGGCGGTTAGCGGCCATCTGCACGGCCCAGGCAAGCAAGCCGAGCAGGAACGCGCCCTGCGTGATCGCTATCGAATGCGGCGCAAAGAGCGCATACATCACCAGCGAAAAGATGATCGTCCCTTCGGTAATTCCGGTGATTTTCGAGCGGCTCTCAACGGGCAGGGCGGCAGCAGTCTCGTTAATCAAATCGTCTCAACCTCTAATGGGCAATCTCTACCAAACAGACTCAGCGCACCGGGAGACCTTCAATTCTAAGCTGCCGTTGACGGCAACGCAAACCTCCCGGCGCGGCGCGACGGCGCAAGCCGTCACGCTTTGTCGCGTCATGAGCGCGCGCTTGACCCACTCATGGCTTTGATGTAGTTTCAAATAAGAGCGCCCATCATTGATGCATGGCGTTGGTCTTGAGATATTTTGCACGGAGGAAGTTAGTTATGAGTGCACACAACGAGCGTGATTATTCAAGCGCCGATTCGACGGCGGCTAATGGCGCGGCGGACGCGGTGAGGCGGGCCTTCGCGGCGCTGCCATTCGAGCAGAAGGTCGCAACGCTGCTGCGCGTCGAACTTGATATGGTGGGCGACGTGGTCGAAACAGTCGTCAACGCGGCGTCGCGCGCTGCTGACGAAATCGCCGATGCGCTGTCGGGCAAACGTGAGCCGGCCACCGGCCCGACCGGAACGACTTCGGTTTAATCAACACCACGTCCCGCTTCTTTGGCACAAGGGGACGGCTCGCGCCGCGATGGACGCGGGCTGGCTCCTTGCGCCAGACCGAACACATCGACGAATCAGACGCTTGACTCTTCAGCAGAGGTGATCGCTTATGAGCGAAAGCATGCAACTCAGAGAGCCGCTGTATAAACTGGTCATTCGCTTCGGCAACGGCGAGGTTATCCACTTTGTTGTGGCCGAGCCGATTGAAGGCCGCCACGTCGCATCCGACACACGTTACGCCATCATCACGTCTTTCTCTTTGCAGAATCCCAACGAATGTACCGATGTCACGGTGCTCAACCTGCGCGACGTGACTTATCTGAAGACTGAGCGCGTCACGCTCGACCAGCTCGTCAGCGAGCGGCGCATGGCGGGTATGCATTCCTCCACTTCGTCGAAGGAAGATGACCGCACGCCGAAGACGCTGGCGCAACTGCGATTCATTTAAGTCCCGATCTGCTCAAATCGACGGAGTCCGCTCATGAGACTTTACCGGCTCGCCCCCTGTCTGTTCATTCTTCTTTTAGGATTCGCCGCGCCGCCTGCCGATGGGCAGACGACTCGCGCCGCTCGCCCACAAGCAACCGCATCAAAGGCTGAAGCGCGTAGTGACTTTGATGCTGCGCGCGCTTTCAATCATGTGAAGAAGCTCTGCGACATCGGGCCGCACCCATCGGGGTCCGAGGCGATCAAGCGCGCACAGACTTATCTTGAAAATGAGTTGAAGAGTTATGGCCTGAAGGTGACAGAAGATAACTTCGTCGGGCAGACGCCGAAAGGCGCTGTGCCGATGAAGAACATCATCGGCGAGTTGGCCGGCGAAAAACCAGAGGTCGTGCTGATCACCGGCCATTACGATACCAAGCGGCAGGCGGGCTTCGTCGGCGCGAACGACGGCGGCTCCAGCGCGGCGACGGTGCTTGAGATGGCGCGGGCGCTCTCAAGGACAAAGCCGACCTACACGCTCTGGTTCGTCCTCTTCGACGGCGAAGAAGCGGTCGTCGATTGGAGCGCGATGAACGGCATGGATAACACGTATGGCAGCCGCCATCTGGTCGCTCGTATGCGCAATGACGGGTCGCTCACGCATACGCGGGCGATGCTGCTGGTTGATATGATCGGCGACAAAAACCTCGACATCAAACGCGAAGGCGGCAGCACGCGCTGGCTGGTTGACGTAATCTGGGAGGCGGCATCGAAGGCCGGTTACGCGAAGAATTTTCTGCGCGACGAGCATGACATCTCCGACGATCACCTGCCGTTTATCGAAGCCGGTATCCCGTCGGTTGACTTGATCGATTTCGACTACGGGCCGCAGCATGCCTACTGGCACACGAACCAGGACACGCTCGACAAGATCAGCGGCGAGAGTATGAAGGCGGTCGGCGATGCGTTGATCCTGGCGCTGCCTGAAATTTTCAAGCGGCTGAACGAACTGCCGCCGCCGCATCTGAAACCGGCTGCTCAAGGAGCACGCCAGTGAAGCGCGTCGCCGTCATTGCCGGCGACGGCATCGGCCCCGAAGTCATCCGCGAAGCCGTGCTCACCATCGAAGCGGCTCAGCCGCTTTTCGATTTAGAAATCACCCTGACCTCATTCGACTGGAGCGCCGACAAGTACCTGGCCACAGGCGTCTCGATGCCCGACGGGGCGCTCGAAATGCTGGCGTCAGAGTATGACGCTATTCTGACCGGCGCGTTCGGCGACCCGCGCGTCAAGGATAATAAACACGCCGCCGACATCCTGCTCGGTATGCGATTCGGCCTCGACCTTTACATCAACCTGCGCCCCATCAAGCTGATCGACGCGCGACTCTGCCCGCTGAAAGACCGCACAGCGCGCGACGTTGATTTCGTCGTCTTCCGCGAAAACACCGAAGGGCTGTACACCTTCATGGGCGGCAACTTCAAGCGCGGCACCGCCGACGAGATTGCGATTCAAGAAGAGGTCAACACGCGCAAAGGCGTCGAGCGCATTATCACCGCCGCCTTCGACTATGCACGTGCGACGGGCCGCAAGCGCGTGACGATGAGCGACAAGTCGAACGTGCTGACTTACGGCCACGATCTATGGCAGCGCGTCTTCAAGGAAGTGGCGGCGCGCTACAGCGACATCGAAGCGAATCACCTTTACGTTGATGTGCTGACGATGTGGATGGCGCTCGACCCGGCGCGGTTCGATGTGATTGTGACGAACAATCTCTTCGGCGACATCATCACCGATCTCGGCGCGGCGTTGCAGGGTGGGCTGGGGATGGCAGCATCGGGCAATATCCATCCGGGCCGCGTCTCGTTGTTCGAGCCTGTGCACGGCAGCGCGCCGCAGTTCGCCGGCAAGAACGTCGCCAATCCGGTGGCGGCGATTCTGACCGCTGCGATGTTGATGGATTACGTTGGCTATAAGGAAGCGGCGGCGGCGATAGAATGCGCGGTCGAAGCGGCGGTGCGCGGCGGCGAGACGACTACAGACATCGGCGGGCATCTTTCGACAAGCGAAGCCGGCGAAGCCATCCGCCGTCACCTGCGCGAAGCGGCAGAGCGATAAATTCCCATCAAATGGATTTGCGGGCGTGGCCGTTGGTCTTGGCTACTTCCTGCACCTTGATGCGGGCGTTGAAGTCGGCCAGCGCGCGCGTCAAGTAGTGCCGCACTCGCGTCAATCGCACGCGCGTCGAAGTCAATTCAAGCAGCGTTTGCCTGGTGTCATTATCAATCGGCAACAATCCGGCGATCATCAGCGAAAAGGCTTCGGGGTCTTCCGGCAGTTCTTGTATCGTTGGGACGCCGGGTTCATCCAGCGACTGTGCGGCTTCAAGAAATTCGTTTGCCATCTCCCGGCTGTCTTCGACCATCTGCGTCAGGTCTGCGCCCGGTTCAAGGTCGTCGCCAAACGGTTCGATCTTGGCGAGCAGGAATGGCTCCGACTGGTAGACGCTGGCGATGCGGTAACGCACCAGGCCAGTAGACAGGATATTCATTCGCCCTTGTTCGAGCGGCATCACGGCGTTGATCTTGGCGATGCAGCCGACGCTGCCAACCGCAGGCGGCGTATCGCGCCCGGCCTGCGCATCCGACCGATAGGACAATCCAAACATACCGCCGTTATCAATCGCGTAACGCATCATCGCTTTGTAACGCTCTTCAAAAATATGCAGCGGCAATATCGCGCCGGGGAAGAGCACTGTAGAGAGTGGAAAGATCGGCAGTTCTGTAATCTCTTCGAGGTCTTCGGAATTCATACCGGCATTATAGCATCTGCCGATTGCGCCGCTAACTCACCGCCGAGAGCGCGCCAGACTGAATTATTGACTGCATATGACCCCTATGCTACTTTGCAGACGGATGATCACGGGCTTCAACACAGACGTTCAGCACGGCGGGCAGGTCTACCATGTCCAGACCGAAGATCGCGGTCACGGCAACCCCGTGCTTGAATCGCTGGTCTACATCGGCGGCACTATCGTCGCCAAGAAGCAGACGCCTTACGCCGAGCAGTTACAACAAGGCGCTGACGAACAGATAATCGCCGGACTGTTAAAGCGCCAGCATCAGGTCATCATTGCCGCGATCAAAACAGGGCGGGTGAATGAACTGATTCAACGCTACGCCTCTCACCATCCCGTCATCGAGAAGCCACAGCCGGTCGCCGTCGCAGAGACAACGAAGGAAGCGCCGGCGGCGACTCCGCCCCATCAAGGCGATACCCTTCCCAGAGGAAGCCGAAGCAGCGGCAATTATCCAAAGCGCAACAGCGGCAGCTATGCGAAGCGCGGTGTTGACGATTTGCCAGCCGTGGCTGTGCCGTCGCCGGCGCGATTTACTCATCCGACAACTGAACGACCGCCGGCTATGCGGACGACTTCGATGCTTGGTTCGCCGCGTCGGCCTGAACCGCTGCCCGCGAAACCGGCTACGCCCGCGCCGCCGCCAGTTACGCTCGACTCGCGCCCGACCAACACGACGGCGCGGCGTCCGACCGGCACGCTCGATTTAGATCAGGTCATCAACGATTACTTGAAGCGTAACAACGAGCAGGGCAAGCTCGACGTGAAAGTCACCTCGCCGAACATCTTTATCGCCGGCAAGACTATCGCACTGCGCGTGCAGGTGTTGTTCAACGCGACGGTTGAGCCGGAAGCGGTAGTGACAATCAAGATTATCGGCACGGCCTTCAAGCCGCAGGTTTTCATAGGCCGCGCGGGCCGCGACGGCGTCGCCAACTTCAGCCTGTCGCTGCCTTCATTCACCGCCGGCACTGCCGCCATTGTCATCGAAGCGCAATCCAATCGCGGGCGCGGCGAGTTGAAGCACTTAATCCGACGAGCCTAATCATGACCATCGTTTTGAACGGAGAGTCGAAAGAGATCGCTGCCGACCTCAGCGTCGCCGCTCTGCTTGACGCGCTCGGACTGACGCCCGAACGCCTCGCCATCGAAGTCAATCGCCGCATCATTCGTCGCGCCAACTGGCCCTCGACAACACTCGCCGAAGGTGACAAAGTAGAGATCGTGCACTTTGTCGGCGGCGGCGCGCGCTGAGCCGCGTCCGACCGCATTCGTTCTCATTTTATTGATAGGTAATTGCTATGACAGACGCATTCGTTATTGCCGGGCGCGAGTTCCGTTCGCGCCTGATCCTCGGAAGCGGCAAGTACGCGAGCAACGAGTTGATGGTGAAATCGCTCGAAGCCGCCGGAACCGATATGGTAACGGTGGCGGTGCGACGCGTGAATATCACCGACAGGTCGAAGGAATCGCTGCTCGATTATATCGACCTGAAGAAATACCATATCCTGCCGAACACCGCCGGCTGCTACTCAGCCGACGAAGCCATCCGCACGGCGATGCTGGCGCGCGAGATGTTAGACAACAACTGGATCAAGCTCGAAGTCATCGGCGACGAGCGCACGTTGTTTCCCGACAACGTCGGCTTGCTCGAAGCGACGCGCGTGCTGGTCAAAGAAGGCTTCATCGTGCTGCCGTATTTCAACGATGACCTGATCGTCGCGCGCCGCCTTGTCGATGCAGGCGCGGCGGCTGTGATGCCGCTGGCCGCGCCTATCGGATCAGGGCTTGGCATACAGAACTTCACCAACCTGCGCATCTTGCGCGAGATGATTACGGAAGTGCCGTTGATCGTTGACGCCGGTGTCGGCACGGCTTCCGATGCGACGATGGCAATGGAGCTAGGCGTTGATGGCATACTGATGAATACCGGCATCGCCGGCGCGAATGACCCTGTAGCGATGGCCGAAGCGATGAACTACGCCGTGCGCGCCGGTCGCCTCGCCTACAAAGCCGGACGCATCGCGCGCAAGCTCTACGCGACGGCATCGAGTCCGCTCGAAGGCGTCTCAAGGTAGTGGCCACTGGCCAGTGGTCAGTGGTCAGTTGATAGTTCCCCAAGCTCCGTTAGGAGCGTGATGTTTATAGTTACTGATGCAATAGATCAAATAAGCTCCGTCAGGAGCGTGATGTCAACATTGCGCCCCTACGGGGCTTCGTCACATCCTTCAGCTATATCTATAAACATCGCGCTCCTGACGGAGCTTGGGGAACTATCAATTCTCAATTCTCAACTGGCCACTGACCACTGGCCACTGGCCACTGGCCACTATTCATGCCGTGTGACACGACCATCGAGAGCGGGCTGTTTGCCGCCGGGCATCGGCTGATCGCGGGCGCGGATGAAGTCGGGCGCGGGGCGGTTGCTGGCCCTGTGGTGGCTGCCGCCGTCATCCTCAATCCGTTTTGCGTGCCTGAAGGAATCAATGATTCCAAGCAGCTCACGCGGCGGCAACGCGAGCGGCTGTTTGACCAGATTGCTGCCAGCGCGCTCGCTTACAGCATCGCCCGCGTCGAGCATGATGTGATTGATCGCATCAATATTCATCACGCTTCGCTCGCCGCTATTTGCGAGGCGGTAAAAGCATTGAATCCCATTCCTGACTATGTTTTAATAGACGGGAAATTCAAGGCTCCCCAATTATCCTGCCCCCAGGAAGCAATCATTAAAGGTGATGGCCTGAGCGTATCTATAGCGGCGGCGTCGATTCTGGCAAAGGTGACGCGCGACCGCTGGATGCGCGAGGCGGACCAGCAGTACCCCGGCTACGGCTTCGCGCAGCACGTCGGTTACAACACGCGCGCGCATCAACGAGCGCTCAGCCAGCTTGGCCCGTCGGCAATTCATCGCCTCTCTTTCCACGGCGTGCTCACCCGCCAGGCCGCCCTGGACCTGCAAGAAGAGGAGACGCCCCTACCGTCGCTTCCGCTCGATCAGTAAGCACCCCGCCCTCGCTTCAACTTTCATAAGAGTCCGTGAGGCGTTTGCCTTTGGAGGGGTTATGTCGTTAAACAAGTCGAAGGTTCTGCGCAGCGCCGAGAAGTATGTGCTTCAGGGTAAGCTTCCTGCCGCTATTGACGAGTATCGTAAAGTCGTTGACGCAGACCCATCCGACCTCACGACCATCAACACGCTCGGCGACCTTTACGTCCGCGCGGGCCGCATACAAGACGCCATTAATAACTTCTCGCGCATCGCCGACAGCTACCGCGAAGGCGGCTTCACGCTGAAGGCCATCGCCATGCTCAAGAAGATCTCGAAGCTCGACCCAACCAACGTCGAGACCTCGATGAAGCTGGCCAACCTCTATTCGCAACAGGGCCTGCTGGTCGAAGCCCGCCAGCAATACTTGCAAGTCGCCGACGCCTACGCCCGCAAAGGCGAGACGCGCAAGGCGCTCGACGCCTATCAGAAGATCGCCGACCTTGATCCATCGAACACTTCCGTGCGCATCAAGCTCGGCGAGATTTATGCGCGCGAAGGTTTCACCGAGCAGGCGCATGAATCGTTCATTATGGCCGGCAGCGAATTCCTGCGCAAAGGCGACACCGAGCAGGCGCTCAACGCCAACCTGAAAGCCATCTCGATCAAGCCCGATTCGATGCAGGCGCTCACGGCCATAGCGACCATCTACACGCAGCACGGCCAGATTGACCGCGCCATCAACCTGCTCTGCGACGCCTTCGAGCGCAATCCCGGCGACATTGAGCTGCTGACTATACTGGGCCGCACCTATCTGCAAGCCAGCATGATGGATGATGCCGAGCGGACCTTCCTCAGTCTGGTTGAGCTGGATCGTAATCGTTATCACTATCTGCTCGAAGTGGGCCGTCGCTTCTTGCAGATGGGCGACCTCGACCGCGCCGCCGAACAGATTGACGGCTGCCTTGATGTGCTGATCGCCAAGCGCGAAGAGGATAAAGCCATCGACTTTCTGCGCAAGATACTCGACCGTGATATGAATCACGTTGGCGGCCTGAAGCGGCTGGCGCAAATCTTTCTGCGCATACGCGAAGACCACAACGTCATCGCCACGCTCAACTCACTGGTCGAAGCGGCGATGCGTAAGGGCGACGACGAAGAGGCCATCCAGGCATTGAAAGAACTGGCGCGAATGGAGCCTGACGAGCCTATGCACTTGCAGCGGCTCTACACGCTCGGCGTCAAAGACATCGTTGAATCGGACGCGCCCGATGTAGTTCGCGCTACAGGCCCGCTCGATTATGGCGCGGGGGCTTTCGATGATACGTTCGTGATTCGGCAGATTTCTGAAGCCGAAATTCTCGCCGGTCACGGGCAGGTCACTCACGCGGTCGAGATTCTCACAGGCATCCTGCAACACGCGCCCGAAAATGTGCAGGTGCATTTGAAGCTCAAAGACATCTACCTGCGCGCCGGGCAGATGGACAAGGCCGCGCAGGAATGCCTGGAGCTGTCGCGCATTCACGAAGGGCGCGGCGAATCGGCGCGCGCCAGTGATTACGTCTCCGAAGCGCGCCAGCTCAATCCGCTGCTCGATACCGGAGCGAGTGTGGCCGCGCCGTCTGCCGATTGGGGAAGCGCGGCGGATAATCCATTCGCAATCCACTCAAGCGCGGTTCCCACCAATGGCAATGGCGCACAGGCGGGCAAGGAAAGCGAAGGCTTCGATTTTCAAGAGACGCCGGAGGAGATGGACTGGAGCCGCTATCAGACCGGCCTGCTGCACGACCACGCCGGCTTCGTCACCACGCCGGAGCAGGCCGCATCGAACAATGGCGCGAGCGCGACATTGCAGGCGTCGGATTCATCCATCGCCGCGATGGCCGCGCCCGAAGGCTTCCGCTACAGCGACACGCTGGTTGGCGAGCCGCGAGCGCACAGCGCCAACCCGGCAACCGAGACGGCATTCAGCGCCAACGGCAATCTGCCTTCCGACACGATGAGCAGCATCTTGCGCGACGAGCTTGAAGGCATCGATTTCTACATCGCGCAGGGCTATATCGAGATCGCGCAGGAAACGCTTGAGCGGCTGCGCAAGGAATACGGCCCGCACCCGGAAATCCTCGCGCGCTTTAAACAGATGGGGCTGAGCAGTCCGGCTGAAGCGCAGATGAATGACGCGACTGCAATGCCTGATGTCAGCTCTGCAATCGGTGAGCAAGAGTCCGAAGCGAGCTACGCCAACTCGTCCTTCGAGGAGTTTCTCAATCCTTCGCCCGGCGGGTCAGTGAATAACTCGCAGAGTTTCGCCTTTTCGCCTGCGGGCGAAGCCAACGATGCGAATGGCGGCAGCAGTCCGGCGGCGGAGATCGATCTTTCCATGTTCGTCTCCGGCAATGGATCGATGAGCCTAGACGCGCCTCTCGCCGCTGCTTCGGTCGGCGTCAACGAGAGTGAGCCGGCGCAAGACAACGACGCATTATCGTCGCAAGCGAACCTGTCTTACACCGGGTCGCTGGTCGGCCACCGACTCGGCGATCTGTCATTGAATACGTTTGACCAGCCCGATGAAGAGGAGGTCGAGCCGTTCATCATTCAGAAAGAAACCGGCCCGCTCAACCCTGATCTCATCGTCAAGTTCAACACTAGCGACTTGCTGCACAACACGATGTTCGATGCGCCGCCGAGCGCCGCGCCAGAAGCCGCTAGGCCGCCCGGAACCGAAGAGTTGATTGAATCGCTGGTCTCTGGCATCGATGCGTCCTTCGATAATATCCAACAGGCTGTCGAAGAGAACAGCGACGTGGATGAGTTATCGCCCCAGCCTTCGCCGTTTGCCTGGTCCGATCAAGATGAGATGTTGGAAGCGTCTGACGATGTGCGGCGCGATTCCTCACTATTGACCGACGCCGGCGAAAATGGTTTTGACTTTAACGGAGCGAGCGGCCCGCCAAGCTCTGGCCCGGCCTATGAGCTGATACCGGCAGCAACAGCCGCGACGCCCAACGACGGCATTTCCGCCAGTGGCGAGGATATGGTGTCGTGGAGCGCCGGCCTGTTTGCCGAAACGACGACGCAATCCGACCTGCACGCCATCCTTGAAGAACTGCGCGAAGAGACCGGCCCGCTTGAGCCGACCGGCGACTTCGAGACGCATTACAGCCTCGGCCTCGCCTACAAAGATATGGAGTTGCTCGACGACGCCATCAGCCAGTTTCAGCGCGCCTTTCGTCTGGCCGGCTCCGAAGACGTGACGGGCGATTACATACAGTGCTGCAATATGCTCGGCGTTTGCTTCAAGCGCAAGCAACTGCCGAAGGTCGCCATAATGTGGTTCGAGCGCGGCCTGAAGATTCCGAACCGAACAGAAGATGAGTATCAGGCACTGCGCTACGAGATCGGCTTGTGTTACGAAGAACTCGGCCAACTCGACAAGGCCTTCGATGTTTTCATGGAAGTGTATGGCGTGGATGTGAACTACCGCGAGACCGCCGCAAAGATTCGTCAGTTGCAGGCCGCGAAAAGCGAATGATAGAGTAGGATACAGGATACAGGATTCAGGATTCAGGTAGGAGAGAAGGTTGGCGCATTACGTCTTTTTTTTCTTCCCTGAATCCTGAATCCTGTATCCTGTATTCTGATATGTCGGCCAAGCTCACAATCATCTTCTTCATCCTGATCTGCTTTGAGATCGGCGCGTTGCTGATTATCTTGCCGTGGGTGCAGCGCCCATCATGGAGTGAGAACTACTTACTGGTTGTTGCCGCCGAGCACTTGCACTGGCCGCAACTGGCCAACGCCCTGAAGAGCGCCTATGTGCGCGGCGGGGTGACGGGCTTGGGCGTCGTCAACATCCTGATCGGCTTGTGGGAGGCCGCCCACTTCACGCGCACGACGCGCACCTTTCAACAGCGGTGGCAAAGCCATGAAAGCGACCCTCAAGCGACCGACGCCGCTCGTTTACCTGATCACCGACCGACAGATGCTGACGCGCCGGAGCCGCGCCCCACAACCGCAAGCCCTGATTGATTTCCTGCGCGCGGCGATTGCGGCGGGCGTGGACTTGATTCAGTTGCGTGAGCGCGACCTTTCAGCGCGCGAAATGCTCGCCATCGCCGACACCATTGCGATGGATGCTGAACAGTCCGGCGCATCTCTGCTCATCAACGACCGCGCTGACATCGCGGCTTGCGCGGGCGCAGGCGTCCACCTGACGACGCGCTCGATGACGGCTGAAGTTGTGCGCCGCGCGTTCGGCGAGCAAATGCTCATTGGCGCATCGACGCACAGCCTCGATGAAGCGCGCACAGCGGCAAGCAAAGGCGCTGACTTTATTGTCTTCGGCCCGGTGTTTGAAACCGAGAGCAAGAAAATGTACGGCCCGCCGGTCGGTCTCGCGGCATTGCGAGAAGTCGCCGAACAGTTGACCATCCCGGTTATCGCGCTTGGCGGCATCAAGCCTGATAATTTTTCTGAAGCATTGCGAGCCGGCGCGGCGGGCGTCGCGGCGATTTCGATGTTCGTCGAAGCCGACGATCTGCGCGGCTTGCTCGATACGATCAGAGAAAGTAACCACAGATGAACACAGATGAACACAGATGGAAAGAAGATAGCGATTCACGTCTGTTCTGTCATCCGTATTCATCTGTGTTCATCTGTGATTTTAATTAAGCTTGTTGATGAATGAAATGAATGGCCAACATCCGCCGGTGGTAATGACAATCGCAGGGTTCGACCCTTCGGGCGGCGCGGGCATTCTTGCAGACATCAAAGCCATCGCCGCGATGGGCGGCTTTGGCGTCGCCGCTATCACCAGCCTGACGTTTCAAAACACGCTCGGCGTATTCGGCGCGACGCATCAAAGCCGCGAAACCGTCCGCCGCCAGATCGAGCCGCTGCTCACCGATTTCAACATCGCCGCCATTAAAACTGGTATGCTGCCCAACGCCGAGGTGATTGACGAAGTCGCCACGATAATTGCGACCAATCGGCTCACGCCGCTGGTCGTTGACCCGGTGGTGCGCAGCACGAGCGGCTTTGATTTGATTGATGACGCGGCGCTCGCGGCGCTTGTTGAGAAACTCTTTCCGCTGGCGATAGTCGTTACTCCGAATGCGGCGGAAGCCGAGCGCCTCGCCGGCATTCGCATCGCCGACCTTGACGCGATGCAGCGGGCCGCCGCTGCTATTCAATCAATGGGAGCGCGCGCCGTGTTGATTAAAGGCGGCGATATGACCGGCGAAACCGCAACCGATCTTTTGCTGAGTGATGAGGGTGTGCAAACCTTTGTCGTCGAGCGCGTCAACTCATCGAGCACACACGGCACGGGCTGCACGTTGGCGGCGGCTATAGCGACGCTGCTGGCCGCAGGTCTTTCGCTCGCTGATGCGGTCGAGCGCGCCAAGCACTACATCGTCGAGGCCATCCGCGACGCGCCGGCGGTCGGTCACGGTCACGGTCCGCTCAACCATTTCCCGCTTCGTGCAGTCATTGATCGGCGCTGACGGTTATCCTTCCCAGTTCGTACCCACACGCAGTGATTTATTTTTGGCTCCGCTCGTACGGCTTTGGTCTGTCGGCGCGGCAAGGTGATTTGTTATACTTTCACGGCTCCGTGGTGCGCTTTCAGTAACAAGACAGGCTAGAATCACAAAGCTTGGTGAAGCAGGCAGCCGGAAGAATAAGCGCGCCGCATATCGGTTTGAGGCAGGGCTAACAGGGGAATATGCCTTCGGCACTGAGCGAGCTAAACATCACAGACCTGTTGCAACGCTGCGCCGCGCGGCCCGTGGATGAAGCCGCCTGGCAGGAATTCATCCGCCGCTATCACGGAACGATTCGCGCCTTCGTCGCCCGCACTTTCAAACAGCGTGTCTACGCCGACCCCGCCCTGCTTGGGCAGTCGCTTGATGGCACACTTGAAGATTTGACGCAGGCGGTCTACATCAAGCTCATCAACGATGACGGCGGCGCGCTGCTCCGATTTGAAGGCGCACACGACAATTCAATCCACCAGTATCTCGGCATCATCGCAATGAACGTAGTCCGCGATCACTTCCGCGTTGTGCTCGCAGGGGGCCGCCCGCGCTTCACTTTCTCGTTGGATCAGCTATTGGAGGAGGGGGATCACGCGCTCGTTAGAGAAGGCATCGAGGTCAGTGTTTCGTCAGGCCATTCCGACCGCAGTTTCACCGTCGCGCAGGAAGAGATCGAAGAACTGCTGCGCCGCGTCATCAAAGGGCGCAACCGTGACCGCGACATACTGATCTTTAAGCTGCGATTCTTTGAAGACCTCACCCCGACTGAAATCTCCACGCTCGTGCGCGACCTGCCGCCACGCCAGATCAGCTCGATCATTCGCCGCGTCTTGATTCGCATCCGCCCGCTGCTGGCGCGCAAATACCATATTCGACTGAAGGCAAACGACGCCGAGCCGTAGCCGCCGCGCCCCGCTCTGTTTTGTAATCGCGGCTACCTTAACCGGAAGTAAGCGAGCGCGGCCAGTAGCAGCAAGATCACAAGCACGGCGACGATAATCCCCACGGTAATGATTTTGCTTGATGAAGCGGGCGGTCGCATTGCAGGGCTTGTCGGCGGCGGGTAGCCGGGCGTTGCGGGCCGGGGCGGCGGCGAAGCGGGCCGAGCGATTACGGTTTGGCCTCGTCGCGTTTGCTCGAATCCGCTGTGCGCCGCGCTGCTCAGAGCCTGCGCGAATTCAACCGTCGAAGCATAGCGTTCTTCCGGCCTGCGCGACAGCGCTTTCATCACGACCATCTCGACTTCCGGCGGCAGCGCCAGCATCGGGTTGACGACGCTCATCGCCATCGGCTCTTCGAGCAAGCGATTGAACATCTGCCGTTGCGACGTTTTGCCAGCGAAAGGTAAGCCGCCCGTCAGCATCTCGTAGACGACGATGGCCAGGCTGTAGAGGTCGGAGCGCGCCGAAACCGGTTCGTTCTTGACCTGTTCGGGCGAGATGTATTGAGGCGTGCCGACGACGTAGCCCAATTGCGTGAGTTCCTGAAACTGCGGATCGACGGCGGTCGGCTTGGCGAGACCAAAGTCGAGCACCTTGACGGTGTCTGCGCCGTCCGGCTGCCGACAGAGCAGGACGTTATCCGGCTTGAAATCTCGATGTATGACGTTGAGTTCGTGGCCACTGTGCAGAGCGGCGGCGGCCTGCCACGTTATGGCGATGACGCGCTCAAGCGGCAGCGGCGCGGCTGCTTTAATGATGCGCGACAACGGCTCACCTTCGACATATTCCATAGCGATGTAGGCGGAGCCGTCTTCAGTCGTGCCGGCGTCGAACGTGCGGACGGCATTCGGGTGCGAGATGCGCGAAGCCATACGGGCCTCACGCTGGAATCGCGCGATGGATTCGGCATCACCGCGACGGTCAGGCGCGAGCAGCTTGATGGCCGCCAGCCGCCGCGTCTGTATCTCTTCAGCTTTATAAACAGCGCCCATCGCGCCCGCGCCAATCTGGCCGAGAATGCGATACCGCCTGGCGAGCACGCGACCGACCAGCGTCTCAGAGGATGATGCGGCAGAGGCCGGCGGTTGAGCCGGCGCAGGTGCGGCGACGTGAGGGCGACTGTCTACGGCTTGTGGCGGCGCGGCGGGCGAAGGTTGCTTGGATGGCTTGCGCGCCGGCAGCGGCGCTTTGCATTGTGGGCAGGCGGCCAACCCTTCAGCGATATTGCTTCCGCAAAAGACACAGAACATCAATGCCTCCTCATTTCGTCAGCCAGAAAATGATAATGCCGCGCCATCGAAACGTCGAGGCGCGGCAGAAGCGATGGTTGAAACGGTGATGCTGGCTTGATAATTCGTGAGGCGCATTCACCCGCGCGCCAGGATTTGATCTGCGCCTTGCGCGATCAATGCGTCGGCAAGTTGATGGCCGAGCCGTTCGGCTTCTTGCGACGGGCCGGCAACATTGCCGCGTACGGCTTCGCTGCCATCGGTGCTGGCGACCAGCCCTTTGAGTGTGAGTGTCGTATCATCAATCTCGGCGTGTGCCGCTATCGGCACGAGGCAGCCGCCGCCGAGTCCTTGCAAGAAGGCGCGCTCGGCGCGACAGGCCAACTGTGTCGCTTTGTGATTCAGCTTACTGACGATTTCATTGACCGCCGCGTCGTCGCTGCGCGTTTCGATGGCCAGCGCGCCCTGGCCGACCGCCGGCAACACCAATTCCATATCCAGGTGCTCGGTGATGCGACCGCCGAATCCGAGTCGGTGCAGGCCGGCGGCGGCAAGGATGATGGCGTCGAACTCTCCATCATCGAGCTTGCGCAGTCGGGTGTCCACGTTGCCGCGAATCGGCTCTAGCCGAAGGTCTGGCCGCACCGCGCGAATCTGCGACTGCCGGCGCAGGCTGCTCGTGCCGACCAGCGCGCTGTGAGGCAGGTCGCTGAAACCAGTGATGCCGGTGCGTGCGACCAACGCGTCGCGCACGTCTTCGCGCGCGCTGATCGCGCCGATGTGCAGGCCGGCGGGAAGCTCTGTCGGCAGGTCTTTCAGACTGTGAACCGCGAGGTCAACGCGGCGCTCGTGGATCGCCTCTTCGAGTTCCTTGGTGAACAGCCCCTTGCCCTGTTCGCCCAGCTTCGGCAGCGACACGTCGAGCACGCGGTCGCCTTTGGTCGAGATGATTTCGATGTTGACGTGCAGGCCGGGGTGCAGGCGTTCAAGTTCGCCCTTCACCCAGTTGGTTTGCCACAGCGCCAGCTTGCTGCCGCGCGTTCCGATGGTGATCTGCTTCAATGTCGTCCTTCCGATTTTAATGATGATGAGAAAAGTGGAATGTGCCGCGTCATAGCAGCGAAGCCCAAATCGGCATCACAACGCCTGCTCGTTAATCAATGCGAATCATCTTGCGCAATTCGTCGAGCACTTTCGTCGGCTCGCCGTCGCGCGCCGCTTCGCGCAGGTGAACGATGACCGGGTGCGACAGCTTGTTGACCAGCGCCGGCAACAGCACGTCCTGAATGGCCGCTTCCTGTTCCGCCGTCAGCGCGCCGAGCCGCTTGCGGTTGCGCTTGAACTCATTCGACGCCATCTGCGCGAGCAGGTGTTTGACCTCGACGACTGCCGGCCCAATGTCAATGGCGCGCATCTGCTTGAGAAAATTTTCGACCTCGACATCGATCAGGGCCTCGGCAACTTTGGCCTCTTTTTCGCGCTCGCGGATGTTGGCCTTGACCACCGATTCGAGATCGTCAACGTCGAACAGGAAGGCGTTATCGAGATTGGCGATGGCCGGGTCGATGTTGCGCGGCACAGAGATGTCTATGAACAAGAGCGGCCCGCGCTTGCGGGACTTCATGGCTTGGCGAGCTTCCGCCGGGCGTATGACGTAATCGGGCGCGCCGGTCGCGCAGACGACGATGTCGGCAACGGGCAGCACATCATAAAACGCCTCGAAGCTGACCGCGCCGCCGCCGAATTGCTGCGCCATCTCTTCGGCACGCGCCGCTGTGCGGTTGGTGACGAGCAGTTTGCTGGTTCCGGCTTCGATCAGGTTACGCGCCGCCAGCCCGCCCATCTCGCCCGCGCCCACGAGCAGCACGGTCTTATTCGCCAGGTCTTCAAAAATCTTGCGCGCCAGCTCGACGGCCACCGAGCTGATCGAGACGGGGTTCTGCGCCACGCCCGTCTCGGTACGCACACGCTTGGCGACGCTGATGGCGCGGTTCATCAACTGGCTCAATACGCGTCCGACCGTGCCGGCTTCGACGGCGTGTTGATAAGCCTCTTTGACCTGGCCGAGAATCTGCGACTCGCCGACGACCATCGAATCGAGGCTCGACGCGACGCGGAACAGATGCTTGATTGCGGCGGCGTCGGCGTGACGATAAAGATGACCATTCAATCGATTGGCCGGCAGTTGGTGGAATTCGCAGATGAACTCTTCAAGGCGATTGATGCCGCGATCTGGGCCGGCGGTCGAAGAGGCGAGCAACTCGACGCGGTTGCAGGTCGAAACGATTAATCCTTCCTCGACGACTTCTTGATCGACGAGCGTGCCGAGCGCGTCCTGCAAATGACTCTCGGCAAACGCCAGCCGCTCGCGCATTTCAACGGGCGCGGTCTTGTGACTTAATCCGATCAGGACAATGTTCATTACAACCAGTGGTCAGTGGCCAGTGGTCAGTGATTAGTTGAGAGCCTTGCGGCTGGCCACTGACCACTGGCCACTGCTTAACTCAGCGAATGCAGGTTGCCGAGGTAGCGCACCCCGACAAGGCTACAAATCACCATAAGAAAACTAACAATGGAAGCCAGCGCCGCCGCCCGCCCGCCCCACTTCGCATTCATACGCGACTGGATGATGAAGAAATAGATTACCCACGTCGTCATCGAAAAGATTTCTAATGGCGTCCCGTGCCAAAAGCGCCCGTCGCGCAGGCCTTGCCAGTAAAAACCCGCCGCGATGCCGAGCGTCAGCAGCACGAAGCCGGCGGCCAATGCCTTGAAGCTGATCGCGTCACAGGTGTCGAGCGACGGCAGCTTGTAGAAGATGTTGCCGAATCGTTTGTGTTTTAGCTCACGCTCTTGAATGATGTACATCAAACCCGCGCCGAAGGCCGTGAAGAAAGCAGCGTAGGCCAGCAAGATCAAGCCGGCGTGAACAGGCAATAGAAAGTCTTGCAGCGGGCTGTTACTCCCCTGTATGTGCCCCTCGGTGTCGGGCGAGATGGCGGCGATGGCCGTCAGCACAACGACGATGGGGAAGACAAAAGCTTTCAGCGCGTTGGCGCGATACCAGCGATAGGCGATCAGGTAGCAGATGACCAGCCCCCACGAAAGGAAGGCGCACATCTCTTGCGTGCCGACGAGCGGACAGCGGCCCGTGCGAATGCCACGCAGCAACAGCCAGCTCGTGTGTACGCCAAAAGCGATGGCCAGCGCTGCAAGCGAGAGTCGCTGCAACGCTGGCCGTTTCGTGGTTAGGGTATAGATGGACTGCGCTACACAAATGGCGTAGCCGACAAGAATGATGATCCAAAGAATTTGCATAGGGCCGAACTCCGGCGTGTGCTACCAGCGCACTTAATTCTACTAGGCGCTCGGCCCTTAAGCAATCAATTGAATCGGTCGAGTTAGATCGCCGCCATCTTGCGCAGTCGCTCAGGGTCTTGAATGGTGATGCGTTTGCGGCCCACTGAAATGACCTTCTCGGCTTTCATCTCCCCGATAGCGTTCGTAACGGTCTCGCGGTAGACGCCGAGCGTTTCAGCGATCTGCTGTTGAGTCTGGCCCGTGACATTGCCCCCTTTGTCGGCGTTGGCCAGTAACATCGCGGCGATGCGGCCCGCGACAGGTTGGAAGGCGGCCTGCTCGTGCTGGCGGTCGGCTTCGACCAGCCGCGAGCCAACTTTGCGCAGGACGTTGAGCGCCATCTCCGGCGAGTTGGCGGCCAGCTTCTCGAAGTCCGTCGGTGTAACGACAATCACCTTCGTCGCTTCGGACGCTATCGCCGTCGTGCCGAACATGCTCTGCCCGAGGGCGGGCGCATCACCAAAGATGGTACCGGGGTCGAGCGTCTTGACCTCGTGCACCTGGCCGTTGGCCGCCGTGCGCGTGACCTGGACGCGTCCGCTCTTGAGCAGGAACAGCGTGCCTGATTTGACGCTGCTCGGGTAAACCGTATCGCCGGGCTTGAATTGCTTGCGCGGCAGGTCGTTGATGGCGTTTTCGATCTTCGGATCGTCACCGCCGGTTAGATCAGCGAGCGTGAGATAGCCAACCTTGCGTCCAACGCTGAGGGCGGCCAGGGCGCGAATTTTATCGCTTGTACCTTTCGTGCGCTTCTTTCTAGCCGGCGCTTTACCTTTCGATTTTGCAGCAGTTGCCAATGTCGTCTCCTTTTTTCTACCCAGGGGAGTTTGCTGAATGGATTAAGCTGCTGCTTAATATCTTTAGCGGTTGAGGCGCAGCAGCCCTGTTGATGCATCCTGAAGCTACAATGAGTCGATTGTTTTTATCCCCTGACTCTTCTTTATCATGGCTGTCGTCTGTGACGCAAGCCACCTTTTTGCTTCATCAATACATAGCAGGTGACGGGATGGTTCTCTCGTTATCCATATTACAATGCCCCGCTCATCGCCGCGTGATATATCGCACCGAAACAAAACTTCAGTTGCCCCCGCCGGGAGGAGGTAAGACAGTTGGGAGCGCGGCGGCGCGATACGGAGAAAAAGGGGAGGTTACGTGCGGCAGTCGCCGGCTTCACACGCCGACAGCGGCGGGCGAAGCGATCTAGGTCATCGCGGCTACGCTGTGTCTAAGTCAGGCTTACAGGAGAGCCTGCTATTTGTGCCGGCGCGGCGCAGTCTGCCGGTAGAGGATGAGCATCATCAATGCGAATAGCGTGGTCAGGATAATCGGCAGATAAAACAGCCAGCGCGGACCGAGGTGCGTCATCGCCAGCCCTGAGACGGCAGGGCCGCTCAGGCTGCCTATGCCGAAGGCGAGCGAGAAGAACGAATTGGCCGCGCCGAGTCGCTCGCGCGGGACGATGCCGCCGATGATTGACAGGCCGAGCGGGTAAAGCCCGCCCGCCATCGCGCCTACGACGATGCCGGTTGGGATGAACCACCGCCAATTCTCTGCCGTCGACATCAATGCAAATGCGATGGCGAGCACACAGGCGCAGACGAACAGCGTCCGCCGCTTGCCGAAGCGGTCTGCCGCGCGCCCAAGCGGAATCTGGCTGACGAGCACGCCGGCAATCACAGCGGTGATGATAATGCCCATCTGTTCGTCCGCTCCCTGTACGATAGGTTTGAGGTAGAGCGGCACAAGCGTCACCAGCGATGACATCAAGTAGCCATACAACATTCCCGCCGACATCGGCACGATCATTGGCTTGTTGAGCACACGAGTGAACGATTCAAGCTGATGGGTTGTGGATTCGATTGGCGGGATCATCGCCTGGGCAATGAGCGCCGCCAGCAGGCTCAAGCCGAAGCAGGCGATGAAAGGAGTGGCGTGGTTGATCTTGAATAGCAGCGTGCCTGAGAGCGGCCCGGCGGCCCAGCCCAGCCCGACCGATAGCGCGTAGTAGCTCATCCGCCGGGCACGCTCGCCGGGCGCGCTCAGCTTGCCGATCATCGTTTCGGTGGCGACAGAGATGGCCGCCGCGCCGACGCCTTCGATGGCGCGGACGGCGAAGAAGAGCGGCGTCGTCAGCTTCAGAGCGAATAGCGAGATGGCCGCGCCATAAATGATCAGCCCGCCGATCAGTATTTGCTTCGGGCCGAAGCGATCAGCCGCCGCCCCGACGGGGAATGATGACAGCGTGAAGGCCGTGAACATCGTCGTGCCGATCAAGCCGACGATGAAACTGTTCTCGCCGTGCGCTTCGAGCACCAGCGCGATTAATGGGGCGACCAGGCCGACGCCGACATAGCTAATGGCGACGGCCAGGTAGATGGCGAAAAAGGCTCTCCTGTGCGGCGATGGCGTCTTGTCGGTCAAGAGCGAAACTTACCATCTCCACAAGGCCGCTCGCAATGTGTGACGGGCAGCCTGCGCTTAAAAAGAAAGGCGACCCGTGCGAGTCGCCTGTTGCTTCTTTTTCCAATCCGAACTTGAATCAGTTGAGGTTGTGATACTCGCGCATCTGCGTGACGAACTTGTGATACTCGCGGCTGCCGATAAACTTTTCGGGCAGCACGCCGGCCAGGTAGTTGAGGTAGCCTGCGGGCGAAAGCGGCTGGCCGTTTTCGGTAATCGGGTTGCCTAGATAATCGAACGGCTTGAAGACGACCTCTTCCGGCCCGCGCTTGCGGAAGAATTTCTTGCTTGGCAGCCGCAGAATGTCTTCCGGCTTGATGCCCTTTTGCGGATCGCCGCTGCGCTCAACCTCATCGAGCAGGGCGCGAACGTCTTCGCGGCTGATGCCGGAGATGCGTTCCTGAATGATGGCAACGTTGATATTGCGAATGACGCCGCGCACCTCTTCGTAATACTCGTCCTGCGCGACACCGTTGGGCTTGTCCTTGAAGCCGAAGGTCACTGCCGTCTCGCCGCCGTGTTCGTTGCCGAACATTTCAAGGCCGCGCGGAACCCATAGATTGAGGGCGCGCTGCATATGGTCAATGCTGTAATCGCCTTCGCCGCGCGCCGCCATCTGGCCGATCTCTTTGAGCACCGTGCGACCGCTGCCCAGGTGGAACGCTTCTTCCTGAAGCATCGGCCCCATACTGCGCGCCATCGGCGCGTAGCTGAAGACCTGCTGCATCTCCAGTTGATACTTGCCGACCAGATCGATCACCGTCGCGTAGGTGATGTTGTCGAGGAAGTTGCCGAAGTCGATGTTGAAGGCGTCGAGCACGTGGCCGCCGAGTTCCATCGATAGCAACTCTTCGATGGTCTGCTTGGCGACATCGCCGAGGCCGGGCTTCTTCCAGGTCTGGTCCTGGTCGAGCACCCAGATCATCTGATAAGCGTGGCGCAGCTCTTCGGCCATAATGCGCAGCACGGCAAACTTGGCCTTCTCGCTGACCGCCTGATCGAGCGTGGCGCGATGCTGCTGGATCGAACCAAGCTCGGTCGAGCACTGCGCGCGGATGATGTCGCGGGCGCTGAAGAAGGTGTTGCCGACCATCTCTTTGGCGCGCTCGAATCGCTTGCGGCCCGCGTACTGGCCCAGTTCGATGGTGTCGGATTTGGTGTGGCCGACTTTAGCGACGAGCTGAAACGGCGGCACGCCTTTGAAGTATTCGCCCCAGTGCTTTTCTAATATGGCGAGGTCGCCGAAGTTGCGCTGCTGCCAATCCACAATGGCGTCGTGGTACTTCGGAGTGATCGTCTCGGTCGTGAACGTCGCGGCCATCTCTGCCTCCAGATTAAATGATCTCTTGATTGCCTACGCCTTCATTTTATCGAACGACCGTTCGAAAACGCAAGCGACAAACCGAGCCGGAGAGATTAAGAGGAGAGGCTAAAAGAGAGCCTTGATTTCGGCGAGGTCACGCGTCAGGCTTAAGGCGAGCGAGAGCTTGATGCGTGCCTTCTGGCCATTCAGGAAGTTGCTGAAGATGACGCCGAGGCCGCGCAGTTGTTTGCCGCCGCCTTCGTAGCCATAGCTGTCGAAGACGCGACCGCGCAAACAGCGCGACACCAGCACGACCGGCAAGCCGGCAGCGACGGCGCGGCGAATCGCGGGCAGCGTCGCCGGCGGCACGTTGCCGCGCCCCAATGCTTCGATGACCAGCCCGCGCGCGCCCGCATCAATCGCCGCATCAATCAATGTTGAGTCAACACCGGCAGCGAGCTTGATGAGAAAGACCGGCTCGACGATTTCAGAAACCGGCAGGTGTTGCCGCGCACACGGCGCGCGACGGATGATGACTTCGCCGCGATCAACCACACCGAGCGGGCCGAAGTCGGGACTTTGAAACGCGTCGAAGGCTTCAGTGTGCGTCTTGGTGGCTTCGCCGGCAGCAAGGATTGTATCGTTCATCACCACCAACACGCCCAGCCCGCGTGCCGAGTCCGCCGCCGCCACACGCATAGCCGAGAGCAGATTCGGCGGCCCATCCCATCCCATCTCTGAGCTGTTGCGCAACGCCCCGACCATAACCACAGGCTTCTCGCTCGCCGTCGTCAGGTCGAGCAGGTAAGCGGTCTCTTCCAGCGTGTCCGTGCCGTGTGTAATGACGACGCCATCGACATCCTGCCGCTCAAGCGCGGCGCGCACCTCCGAGGCCAGCGACATCATATGGGCCAGCGTCATATGCGGGCCGGGGAAGCGACCGAACTCGATGACCTCGACGCCGGCTACGTCTTCAGCGCCTCGCGCCAGGTCGAGAATTTCGCGCCCCGACAGCGCCGGCACGGCTGCGCCGATTACCGGGTCAAACTTCATTGAGATTGTGCCGCCGGTGAAGAAGATCGCCAGTCGCTTGTTCATGCTTTTTGCTTAACTGTGAAAGCGGTCTTGCCGAACGAGATCGTGCCGACTCGGGCTTTGCCGGTAGGGTTGGCCGCCACCGAGTAAGTGACTGTGCCATCGCCTGTGCCGAGGTGGGCGGATGTGATGGTGATCCAACTGGCGCTCGCGGTCGCCTGCCACGCACAGCGATTATCGAGCGTCGCCGTAAAGCTGCCCGACCCGCCCAAAGAGAGGAACGATTGATAGGTCGGCATCAAGTACGGCGCGCAGTCTTCGCTCGGCAGCCCTTGCTGCAAGACTGTGAAGCTCTGGCCGCCGACGCGAATCAAGCCAGTGCGCGGCACGCCGGTCGTGTTCGGCGCAATGGTGAAGGTCAGCGCGCCCGCGCCCGCGCCGTTAGTCTGCGTCAAGCTGATCCAAGTCACGTTCGTTGCCGCAATCCACCCGCAATCGCTCCCCGTCGAGAGCGTCAGCGAACTGTCCGCGCCTTCGACCGGATACAACTGCCCTGAAGAAGTCAGCGAATACGCGCAGGTCGGCGGCGCGGGCGTCTGCGCCAGCCGGTTGATCGTGCCGCCTTGACCGACGACATAAATCTCGCCGGCTTCGTCTTCGCCAAACGACGTGATGCTCAGCGTGGTGTCGAGCAGCAGCGTGTTGTTGCCGCTTTGCAGTTGCCATATCTCGCCCGTGCAATAGTCGGCGTAGACATACGCGCTGGCCGGAACCGTTGAACGAAAGCCGCGATAGATGTAACCACCGGTGATCGAGCATCGAGTGCCGCCACCCGGCGAGGCCGAATGCGTATAGTCAAAGATCGGCGGGACGTAGCCGCTCGGCTGTGTACAACTGGGATTGATGTCTGGATTACAAATAAAGCCTTCCATGATCCGCCAGCCGAAGTTGCCGCCGTTGGTGATGAAGTCTATCTCTTCACGTGTGCCCTGCCCGACATCGCCGCAGATCAACTGGCCGGTACTACGATCAAACGACCAGCGCCAGGGATTGCGCAGGCCATAGGCGTAGATTTCGTCTGCGCCCGGAATCGAGCCGCTGAACGGGTTGCTCGGCGGCGACGAGTAAGGGATCGCGCCGTTTGGCGTGTTGATGTCTATGCGCAGCATCTTGCCGAGCAGCACGTTGATGTTCTGCGCATTATTGGGCGGGTCGTCACCTGAGCCACCGTCGCCCGTGCCGATGTAGAGATAGCCGTCCGGCCCGAACGCCATCATCCCGCCATTGTGATTGGTGTTCGTCGGGTGCTGAATCCCTAGCAGGATGATCTCAGAATTGAAGTCGGCGACGTTCGGGTCGTTGGCCGAGACGTGATATTCAGCAATCGTGAGCTTGCCATTGTCCGCCCCGCTTCCTGGCTTCGTGTAATAAACAAAGAAGCGACCGTTGATGGCGTACTGCGGGTGAAAGGCAAGGCCGAGCAGCCCCTGTTCGTTGCCCGATGAAAGCACGCGACTGGTGATGTCTAAGAAGACCGTGCTGGTAGCCGCGCCCGGTTGCGCCACTCGTATGCGCCCGACCTTTTCGATGATGAACAGCCGGTTCGTGCCATCGTGCGCGTGGGTGACGAAGACCGGGTTCGACAGGCCGCTCAAAATGGTTTGCAACTGAACGGCGGTGGGCGCGCGGAAGCTGAATTGATTATCCTGTGCGTGTGCGGCGGTCAGCGGGAGAGTAGCTTCGATTACTGTGGCGATGGCGAGTAACGCAATGCAGAAGAGCATCAACAAGATTCGCTTGAGCATGGGCATTTCCTCCTCGCGCGATGCAGGTAAGATAGTGGCGGCCACGTCTCAGTCAGTTCGGCGGTGAGGTGGGGTTGCAGAAAAATTCGGCAGCCGCCCGGTGCGCGAGCGGCTGCCTCTGCTTGAAGGCGGATTACTTGAAGCTGACTTGCACGGGAACTTCGATCACCGGCATGTCGGCGTCGTTGGTGTCTATGCGAATCGTGCCTTTGAACTCGCCCGCCTTCACCTTGTCGTTGTTGATCTTGATGTGAATCTGGTAGACCTCGCCGGCCTTTTGCGTTTCGATTGTCAGATCAAGGAAGGCCAGCGACGTGCTGACCCGCTTGATCTCCAGGCCGCTCGACTGCACTTTGCGGATGGTGATTGCCGGCCACGCGATAGTGCTCAGCTCTGCGCCGACCGGCAGCGTCGGCATAATGATGGCCGTCGGCGACGCGAAGATGCGCGGATAGACGGTCAAGGACATCTGCACCGGAATCTCCGGCGTCGTGGCGCTGTCGGTTATGATGTGCAGGGTCTGGTTATACGTGCCGGGTTTAAGATTCGCGGCGCTCTTGACCGCGATCTCGTAGCGCTGGCCGTCCTGTATCGGCGCGAGCGAGGCGGTGAAGGTGGTGCCGCCGGCTTCGACCGATTTGACGTGCACAGGCTTCGGCTCGGTGTTGACGACGTAGAGGCTGCTGCTGGTCGCGTTGCCGGCCAGCACGCTGGTGATGATGCGGTCGGTCGGCTCGACGAAGACCGAGCTGCGCTTGGGCGGCGCGGTCGGCGCGTTGGGAACTGCCGGCGCGTCCGAGATGAAGCGTGCGCGCAAGGTCAGCGTGAAGTTGGCATACTTGGGATCATTGGTCATCACCGTCGCCGCCTTCGCCACTTCGCCGGCGTAGCCGTCGGTGTGCTCGACCATTAACTCAATCTTTCCCTCCTTACCAGGAGGCACGACTTTATCAAAGTCGCCTTTGGTGCATCCTCAGCCAGGCTGCACGTTTTGAATCAGCAGGTCGGCGCTGCCTTCATTCTTGATCTTGAAGGCGTAGCGCAGCGGCGCGCCGGCCTTGATCTGGCCGAAATCGTGCACGGGCGATTCGAGCGCCAGCTTGGGCGCGCCGCCGTTCGCTTTCGGCTCCTGTGTCTGCGCGATGGTCGTAGCCGCAAAGAGCAGGGCCAGCATCAGCGCAGCAAATGGCTTGATGAACTTCATAAACGGATTCTCCTAATCGGGATTGAAAAATGACGCCAGAAGTCTAGCAGACCAGCGGCCAGAAGAAAATGATGAATAGACCTCGTGCGCAGTAAGTGAACTTATTGCATACTGACCAAATCATGCTCAACGTCGAAAAACTCCGCAAACGACCCCAGCACTTTCTCCGCTTTACTGGCCTGAGTGTCTCGCAGTTTGATCGCTTGCTCGGCCAGATTGGCCAAGCCTATCCCCTGTTCAACGCCAACCGCTTGGCTCGCCCGGATCGAAAACGCCAAGTCGGTGGCGGCTCCTGGTTCCGCTTGTCGCTGCCTGACCGCACCTTGCTCGCCCTCGTCTTTTTGCGTCTCTACTTGACCAACGATTTGCTGGGCTATCTCTTCGGCCTCGATGCCAGCAACATCTCGCGCAACTTGCGCACGCTGTTGCCCCTGCTTGAACAACTCTTGCCCGTCCCCGCCCAACCCCGCCGCCACCTTGCACCAAAGCCGCCGGCTGGCGAGCGCCACCGCAAGATCGGCAGCCTTGACGAGTTGTTGAAGCACTACCCGGACTTGCGCGAGATCATTGTTGATGCGACGGAACAGCCGATTAATCGCCCGCAACACAAGGTCAAACGCAAGAATCGCTATTCGGGCAAGAAGAAGCGGCACACCCGCAAGGTGCAGATGGCGGTCATCAAAAACGGCTTGATCTGCCACCTGTCGAAGAGCGTCGGCGGGCGGACACACGACCTGACGTTGTTTCACCGGTCTGGGATTGAGCGGCAGTTGCCCGATGATTGGCAGGTGGCCGTCGATAAGGGCTATATGGGGATTGTCAAGCATTACCCGAAACGGGCTGTGGCGATCCCGAAGAAGCCGAGTAAGCATCACCCGCTGACGGTCGGCGAGAAGCGACGGAATCGGCGACTGGCGAAGCGACGGATCGTCGTCGAGCATGCGATCTCGCGGGTGAAGAAGTATCAGGTGATGGGCAGCAAGTATCGGCATGGAGAGCGTGAATACGATCAAGTCTGCCGCACGGTGTGCGGGTTAGTGAATCTGCGGACGCAAGAGCGACTGGCGCAAGCCACAGC
Source organism: Blastocatellia bacterium (assembly GCA_045807725.1). Taxonomy (GTDB): domain Bacteria; phylum Acidobacteriota; class Blastocatellia; order UBA7656; family UBA7656; genus DATENM01. Next base: position 32,049 of record JBJMGV010000045.1, read on the forward strand.
CTGATTGGCCGCTGCTCAACTCTTGAGGCCCTCGCCTTGGTCGTTCTTACTGCGCACGAGGTCTAATGATGAAAGAGAGGCCAGGGGCTGGAGGCTAGAGGCTAGAGGCTGGAGGCTAGCGGGAAGCGGAAGCGCTCCGCGCCTTTCTTCTACTAGTACTCAGTAATTTTAGTTTTTGCATTTGACATTCTCATAGTGGCGACCCAATTTCTCGCGCGCTTGCGCGATTGAGAATTGCCACTCGACTTTGATTTGCATCTCGATTCGCTCTTTGACAAGTCCTTGCATCTCGCGGTCCAACTCTTCCATCGAGGCGATGCATCAATCTCAACCGGTCTGCCAGAACGCGGTTTATCGTACAAGGCTGCCTCTAAGCCTTCGGCGAGGTAGCAGCGCTTGAGGTTATAGACGGTGGTAGTTGTGACCTGAAGGGTTTGGGCAATCGCATCAGGATGCTGTCCCCGATGCAGGAGGTCGAGTACGCGTGCACGAGTTTGAATGCGCGCTTTGGTCGAGCCACGGCGTAACAGGGTTTTCAAAGAACGAAGGTCGTCGTCAGACAACTTGATGGGTTGTGCTTTTCTGACCATGTCGAAAGGATAAAGCTAGAAAGCACATTTCTCAATTAACTTAAATTACTGAGTACTAGCCTCTAGTCTCTAGTCTCTAGTCTCTACTCTCTACTCTTGCCCTGAGTGGGGCAGGGAAAACAGCGCCGCGTGAATTACTCACCGCCCCCCGTCTTCAGGATTTAGCTCCAGCGGCCTTGGCGCGGCTTTTTACAGGCTTTTCTTCCTTCACCAACTTCAGATCACTTAAACGCAACGCCAACTTCGGCAGTTGTTTGATAATTTCGTCGCTTTTTAACAAGCCCGAACTCAGCGCATTGCGCCCCACCGACAGCAGACTTCGCCGTGGCCCTTTCTTCGTCCAGTTGAATTGCGCTTGCTCATCTTGCTTCACCACACTCGCTCCTGCCG
>JBJMGV010000046.1:0-21599 GCA_045807725.1 Blastocatellia bacterium
AGCGAGCGATTTCCAGCTTCTCTTCGCTGACATCAACGGCGATGACCTGCGCGCCAAAGTGGCGAGCGATCTGCACGGCCAGGTGTCCGAGTCCGCCGATGCCGAAGACCGCCAGCCGCTGGTTTGGCTCGACCTCGGCGCGCTTGACAGCGCGATAAACAGTGACGCCGGCGCAAAACAGCGGCGCGGCTTCTGCGGAATTGAGCGCATCGGGGACGCGCAGCGCGTGCGAGGCTTTCGCCTTGATGAACTCGGCATAACCGCCAGCGACCGACGCGCCGGTGATGAGCTGATGGCGGCAGAGATTCTCTTTGCCTTCGCGGCACAGGTCGCATTCGCCGCACGTCCAGTAGACCCACGCGACGCCGACGCGGTCGCCGACTTCAAGCGTCGTCACAGTGCTGCCGCGTTCGACCACACGCCCGACGACTTCGTGGCCCGGAATGAGCGGCAGCTTGACGACGCGCTGCATCTGTTGCCAGTCGCCTTCGGCCAGGTGCAGGTCGGAATGGCAGACGCCGCAGGCTTCGACCTTGACGAGCACTTCATCACTGGCAATGGTCGGCCTCTCGACCGTTTCAATCGTGAGCGGTTGTCTGATTTCGTGAATGACGGCAGCTTTCATGGCCTTGAGATTAATGACTGTCGTGACAAGTGACAAGGGGAAGGAAGTCAGAAGTCAGGAGTCAGAAGTCAGAATGAAAGAGGAAGTCGGCTGCCGCCTCCGCTTCTATTATAACTTTTGATTCCCTCCTCCTTTTCCATTCTGACTCCTGACTTCTGACTCTTGCCTTCTGCCTCCTGCTTCCTGTTCGTGTAGAATAGATATGCATGTTCACACTCGGCATCGAAAGCTCGTGCGACGAGACCGCCGCCGCCGTCATTCGTGATGGCCGCATTGTTTTATCCAACGTCATCGCTTCGCAGATCAAGACGCACGCGCCGTTCGGCGGCGTCGTGCCTGAGCTGGCTTCGCGCGAACACCTCAACCATATTGCGCCGGTCGTTAATCAGGCGCTTGCCGACGCCAACATCACGATGCAAGAGGTTGATGGCATCGCCGTCACGCAAGGGCCGGGCTTGATCGGCTCGCTGCTGGTCGGCATCAGCTACGCCAAGTCGCTCGCGTTCGTCGCGCGTAAGCCCATTGTCGGCGTCAATCATATCGAAGGGCACATCTATTCGGTCGTCTTCGAGAATCCGCCGGTCAACTATCCGGCGCTGGCGCTGGTGGTGTCGGGCGGTCACACGACGCTCTTTCTGATTCCCGAAGAAGGGCAGTACGCCATCATCGGGCGAACGCGCGACGACGCCGCCGGCGAAGCCTATGATAAGGTGGCGAAGCTGTTGGGGCTGGGCTATCCGGGCGGGCCGGTGATTGATCGCCTCGCCAAGCAGGGCGATGCGCGAGCGGCTGAGCTGGTCTTTACCATCCCGCGAATGGATTCGACTAATCTCGATTTCAGCTTCAGCGGATTGAAGACCGCCGTGCTGCGCTACGTGCGCGAGCATCGCATCGATCCGCTGCCCGAAGGCGAAGCGCCGACCGACACGATCATCAATCTGGTGACGAGTTTTCAGGATAAAGTGATTCGCTCGCTGCTCGCGCGTGTCCGCGCCGCCGTCCGCCGCCACCGACCGCGCACGGTTATTCTGGCCGGCGGCGTCGCCTGCAACAGCGCGCTGCGTGCGAGCCTCAAGGCCGAGGACTTCAACGCGCCGGTCTATTATCCGAGTCCTATCTTGACCACAGACAACGCGGCGATGATCGCGGCGGCGGGTTATCCAAAACTCTTGTGCGGCGAAGATCACGGACTCAGCTTCACGGCCTCAACGTCAATCAAGCTGGACAACCTCAAGCTCGAAGGCTACGACGTGCCGGCAAAGGCGCGCTACAGGATTTGAATACACGAATGAATGAAGACGACAACTATATGAAGCGTGCGCTTGAACTGGCGCGGCGCGGCGAAGGACGAGTCAGCCCGAACCCTATGGTCGGCGCGGTGCTGGTCCGTGATGGCCGCGTCGTCGGCGAAGGCTACCACGTCTTTGAAAAAGTCAAACACGCCGAAGTCATCGCGCTCGAACAGGCCGGCGAAACGGCGCGCGGCGCGACGCTCTATTGCAGCCTGGAGCCTTGCTGTCATCACGGCAGAACCTCGCCTTGCACCGATGCGTTGATCGACGCCGGTATCCGCCGAGCTGTAATTGCCATTACAGACCCGAACCCGCGTGTGAACGGGCGGGGAATCCGTCAATTGCGCGAAGCCGGCATCAAGGTCGAGGTCGGGCTGTGCGAAGCGGAAGCCCGCCAGTTGAATGAAGCGTTCTTCAGGTCTCACATCGCGCAAGCGGCTCGCGGCGAAGAGTGATCTTGATCACAGCAAAAAAAAGCCTGGGCCAAAACTTCCTCGCCGACCGCCAGATCGCGCGCCGCATTGTCGCAAGCGTCGCGCCTCTCCCCGGCGATTTGATTATCGAGATCGGCCCCGGCGCTGGCGCGCTCACAATCTTGCTGGCCGAAGCGAGCGGTTACGTCGTAGCGATTGAGATTGATCGCCGGCTGATCGAAGAGTTGCGGCGCACGTTCGCATCCAACCGCGTCGCCATCATCGAAGCCGACGCGCTGGCGGTCAACTGGAACGCGCTGATTGATTCGGCCATCGAAGGCTGGCGAGCGGCGACGCTCTCAGATGGTGAGCCGCGCCTACGCGTCGTGGCAAACCTGCCTTACTACATTTCGACGGCGATTATTGAGCGGCTGATGACTCTGGGCAAGCGGTTGTTCGATATGACGCTGATGCTGCAAAGCGAAGTCGTCGAGCGCATCGCCAGTCCGCCGGGCAGCCGCGAATATGGCTACCTGTCGGTGCTCGTGCAGTATCACTGTTCAGCCGCGAAACTCTTTGACGTGCCGCCCACCGCGTTCCGCCCGCCGCCGAAAGTGCAGTCGGCCATCTTGCGCCTGACCACGCGCGAGCGGCCCGCCGTTGACGTGAGCGACGAAGCGCGGTTCTTCGCGCTGGTGCGCGCCGCCTTCGCGCAGCGGCGAAAGACGATAGCCAATAACTTGAAAGCTGCGCGTCACGCGCTCGGCATCACTGATGAGATTAACGCGGCGCTCGAACGAGCGGGCATCGAAGCCCAGCGCCGCGCCGAGACTTTATCGCTTGATGAATTCGCCGCGCTCTTTCACGCCCTGTTTGAGGCATCGAGTTAAAACAATAAAAACTTGAAGCATTGATTCCTTCTTTGATATAAGACCGCTGAATCCCACTGGGTGATTCAACATCTTCCCCACCTGAGCACGCCCGCACGCGATGAGCGATGCGGCGCGACCGGCGACCGTCCGCAACGGTCAATGTAGCTAAACATCCGATCCGTACACATCAGGCTTGCGCCTGACTAAAACATGGAGAGTGGCGATGTTATTCAAGACATTGAGCGCCGCCGTTTATGGCATTGACGCTTACGTGGTGGACGTTGAGATTGACCTGACGCCGAAAGCCGGCGACAGCCTCGCGCCGTCGTTCACAATGGTCGGCCTGCCTGACGCCGCCGTGCGCGAGAGCCGCGAGCGCATTCGCGCCGCCATCAATAACTGCGGCTTCTTCTTTCCGATTCATCGCGTCACGGTGAACCTCGCGCCCGCCGATGTGAAGAAGGAAGGGTCGAGCTTTGACCTGCCGATTGCCGTCGGCATACTCGGAGCCAATGGCGACCTGCGCTGCGACGCGCTCACCGACACGGTGATCGTCGGCGAACTGTCGCTTGATGGTCGCGTGCGGCCCGTGAAGGGCGCGCTCTCAATCGCTGTGGCGGCGCGCACGGCTGGCGCAAGGCGCTTGCTGCTGCCCGAAGAGAACGCGCCGGAAGCGGCGGTCGTTCGCGGCATTGATGTATATCCGGTCGGCTCGCTCAAGGCGGTCGTCGAGCTAATTAACAATCCGCAGCCGCCCGCGCCGCTTGAGATCGAAGCCGAGATGTTGCTCTCGCACCTCGATGATTATGCCGAAGACTTCCGCGAAGTGCGCGGACAGGCGCACGCCAAGCGCGCCATCGAAGTCGCTACGGCGGGCGCACACAACATCATCCTCATCGGGCCGCCCGGCTCAGGCAAGACGATGCTGGCGCGGCGCATCCCGACGATCCTGCCGCCGCTTGAATTCGAGGAAGCTATCGAATGCACGCGGATTCATTCGGTCGTGGGCTTGACCGAGCGGCGCGGCCTGGTGACGCGCCGCGCCTTCCGCTCGCCTCATCACACGATCTCTGATGCAGGCTTGATCGGCGGCGGCACGATGCCACGACCCGGCGAAGTGTCGCTGGCGCACAACGGCGTGTTGTTTCTCGACGAGTTGCCGGAGTTCGACCGCAGTGTCCTCGAAGTGCTGCGCCAGCCGCTCGAAGACGGGCGCGTGACGATTAGCCGCGCCGCGATGTCGCTCACCTTCCCGTCGCGGTTTATGCTGGCTTGCGCGATGAATCCGTGTGCGTGCGGTTTCTTCAATGACCCGACACGCGAATGCAAATGCACGCCGTTGCAGATTCAGCGTTACGTGTCGAAGATCAGCGGCCCGCTCTTAGACCGCATAGACATTCACGTAGACGTGCCGGCGGTGAAGTTCAAAGAGCTGGCGAGCGACACGGCGTTGGAAAGCTCTGCCGAAATTCGCGCGCGTGTGGTTCAAGCGCGACAGGTTCAGCGGGAACGCTTCGGCGGCGAGAAGATATTCTCGAACGCACAGATGACGCCGCGATTGATTCGCAAGCACTGCGTGATTGATTCAGCTTCAAAGGCGCTGCTCGAAGTGGCCATCACGCAGCTGGGACTGTCGGCTCGCGCTTACGACCGCATCTTGAAAGTGAGCCGCACGCTGGCCGACCTCGAAGGCAAAGCGCAGATCGAAACCACCCACGTCAGCGAAGCGATACAGTACCGCACGCTAGATCGAACTTACTGGACGTGATAGGATGCCCCACCAATTGGTGAGGTTGATTATGCCCCCTGAAACCAATGACTCTGGAACGATGTCGAAAGCGACCGCGCGGCTCTTGCTGGCGTTATCGCAGGTGCCGGTGTTCGGCGGCTTTGCGTTATGGTGGCAGCGCGTGCAGGAGCGTTCCGTCGCCGCCGTGGCGATTGCGCTGACTTATGAAGCGTTGCTGTTTGTCTTCGCCTTCGGCAAAAAGGTCTGGGCCAAGATCGAAGATAAAGCCGTCGAGCGCACGGCGGACTGGCTGTGGACGGGCATCGTTAGTTTCGCGCCCGGCTTCCGCCGATATCAGCTATGAAAAACTAGAGAAACTTCACAGGCCATCGTTTTGGGAGCGGTTACTACGCCGGCCTGGAGTCCCGGAATTTCAACCGCGCTCCAAACAGGCAGTGCTTGAGCTTTACTGGTGGTTGCAACTCATGCAGGCGCGCGAGGAGGGAAGGCTGCCGGCGTGGGAAGGCATTCGCATTGTCCGTGAGCAGGTGCAATCATCCGCACCCGGCTTGAATTGACCTGCGCGCCAAAATACAATGGCCGCCGATTCATCCATCACGATTCAATCGGAGGTCGTCTTGCGCCAATCATTGCTGAGAGCATGGCTTATTCTTTGTTTGCTGATCGCCTTTCTTACCGTCACATCTGCCGACACTCACGCGCAATCTTCAACCGCGCTGCCCGAAAAGTTCGCGCTCAAGAAGTCCGGGCTTGAGCTTGAGCGGCGCACGCAGTCGGGGTCGTTCTTCGATGTCGTGGGCCGTCGCTCGGCGCTGTTCGGCTATGAGAACCGCGCGATGGAAGCGTGGGTCTATCCGCTAAAAATTCTCGACGACTTTCAGCTATCGTTCAACCTGCAAGGCTACCCGCTCGACATTCACGGCCCTGACATTATGGTTTCGATCAACGTGCGGCCCGAAGCGACCACCTTCACCTATTCGCACGCCGCCTTCACCGTGCGACAGATCGTCTTTGCGCCTCTGGACGAGCAAGGCATCATCATGCTGCTCGATGTGGATTCGGTTTTGCCGATGACCATCACGGGCGCGTTTCGACCGAAGCTGCGGTTGATGTGGCCCGCCGGTTTCGAGACCGGCTACATCGGTTGGGACGAGTCGGCGCACGCTTATTTCCTCGGCGAAGAATCGCGCCGCTTCAGCGCGTGGGTCGGCTCGCCTAACGCTACAGAGACCTCGCTGCAACCTTATCAGGAAGAGCCGCGCGACGTGCCCGTGCGCTTCCGCATCGAGACTTCGCCCGCCGAATTGAAGTCGCGCCTCATCCCCATCGTCATCGTCGGCGGCGTTGAAGGCCGCGACAAGGCACGCGCTACTTATGAACGGCTGCTGGCCAGCGCGCAGTCGCTTTACGAGCGTAACGTAGACTACTACGCGCGGCTGGCCAACGATACGGCGAGCATCAGCACGCCCGACGAACGACTCAACACGGCCTTTGCGTGGGCTAAGGTCGGCGTCGATAAGGGCGTCGCTACGAACCCGATGATGGGCACGGGATTGATCGCCGGTTTTCGCACGTCGGGCGAGAGCGAGCGGCCCGGCTTCGCGTGGTTCTTCGGACGCGACTCGATGTGGACGACGCTGGCCATCAATTCGTACGGCGACTTCGCGGTGACGCGCACGGCGCTCGACTTTCTCAAACAGTATCAACGCGCAGACGGCAAGATTCCTCACGAGATTTCGCAAAGCGCCACGTTGATCCCGTGGTTCACCGACTATTCTTACCCGTGGGCGAGCGCCGACGCGACGCCGCTCTACATCATCGGCCACAGCGATTACTGGCGCGCGACCGGCGACACCGAATTCATTCGCAAGAACTGGGACTCACTTCTCAAAGCGTATCGCTTCACGGCGAAGACCGACACCGATGGCAATGGCTTGATTGAAAACACGAATGTCGGTCACGGCTGGGTCGAAGGCGGCGCGCTCTATCCGCCGCACGAAGAGATTTATATGCAAGGCGTGTGGATGGAGGCGCTCGCGGGCCTCGCAGAGATGGCCGACGCGGTCGGCGATAAGACGATAGGGCCAGAGGCTCGCGCCGCAATCGAGCGCAATCGCAAAGCGACCGAGCAAACCTACTGGCTGGCGAAGCAGGGCTATTACGCATTCGCTACGAATCAACCGAAAGCGACGCCGAGCCAGGCCGAACCTGGCCCCAACCGCGAACAGCGACAGCAACGATTGAACGAGTTGGCGAAGGCGACGTTAATTGACGAAGACACCGTCTTGCCGGCAGTGCCTCTGTGGTGGCGCACGTTAGACGCAACGCGCGCCGATGCAGAGATCGATCATCTCGGCAGCGGTCAGATGGCGACCGACTGGGGCGCGCGCATTATCTCAAGCCGCAGTCGATTGTATGACCCGCTGTCGTATCACTACGGCTCGGTGTGGCCGCTGTTCACGGGCTGGACGTCGGTCGGCGCGTACCGTTATGGCCGCCCGTCGGTCGGCTATCAAGCGTTGATGGCGAACGCGCTGCTGACGTACGCGAATGCGCTCGGCTATGTCACCGAACTGCTGTCGGGCGATTATCAAATGGCGTTTGGTCGCTCGTCGCATCATCAAGTGTGGTCGGAAGCGATGGTCATCTCGCCGACGATTCGCGGGCTGTTCGGATTGGAAGCGCGTGACGGCGGGCGCACGTTGCAGTTCGCGCCGCAGTTGCCGGCGAACTGGAACAGCGCATTGGTGAAGAATTTCGCCGCCGGCGATGGGCGGTATGATTTGATGATCGAACAGGTGGCCGGTGTCGCCACCGCTCGCATCACGCAACGCAACGCAGGCAGCGGCGCACGTGGTGTCAGTCGCATGATCGTCGAGCCGGCATTCCCTCTGGATGCGCAGCTCAAGTCGGCAACGGTCAATGGGCGAGCCGCGAAATTTGCGATCAGACAATCTGGTGACGTGCAGTTCGCTGAAGTCACGATTGATCATCCAACGGCTTCGACTGAGGTGGTCTTTCTTTATACCGAGGGCACGCGAGTCTATGTTGAGCCTCAGTTGCTAGTCGCAGGCGCGACCAATCAAGGCTTGCGCATCCTCAGGGCGCGGGCTGATGCGACCGCGCTGCACCTGACGGTTGAAGGCATCGGCGGACGCAGCTATGACGTGGGCCTGCGAACATCGAAGCAGGTGGGCGATATTGAAGGAGTCAGGTACAACGTATCAAAGGCCGGCGAGTCGCAATTGACGATTCGCTTCACGGGGCCGCCTGACACGTACGTGCGGCGCGAGCTGGTTCTGCCGCTGACTACGAGATGATGAATGTAATTTTTGTAACGTGTTTCTAGTTTCCTTTAACTACTCGCAAGAGAATATCCCGCTCGATAACCGGCGTAGCGCCGGTGTGAGAGGCGACAGTTGCGCCCATCCGGTTGGCCGCTTCGCTGATGACCGCGAGCGGCGCGCGATTCAAATAATGATGAGCGAGCGCCGCCGTGAACGCATCGCCCGCGCCTACGGCGTCAACCACCTCGACCGAAAAGCCTGCGTGTTCGACCGCTTCCGTGCGACTGACCAGCACGCTGCCGCGCTCGCCACGCGTGACGCAGACCAGTTCAAGAGAGAACTCATCGAGCAACCGCCGAGCAATCTCCGTCTGCGACGATCCGGCGAGTTGAAAGATCGCCGCAAGCTGGGCAAGCTCCGAATGATTGATCTTGGCGATGCTGGCAATGTGTAGTGAGTCGGCGATGATCTCTCGCGTGTAAAACGACTGGCGCAGGTTCACGTCATAGATGCGTAACGCCTCGGTCCGCGTCGCTTCGAGGAATCGGCGAATGGTCAGCCTTGACGCGGGCGAACGCTGGGCGAGCGTGCCAAAGCAGACCGCGTCTGCCGCTGCCGCCATCGTTTGCCATTGCGGCGTGAACTCCAAATAATCCCACGCGACATCTTCGTTGATGACGAAATCGGGCTGGCCGCTTGCGTCAACCTGAACAACGACCGTGCCGGTCGCGTGCGTCTCATCCTGCTGAATGAAATCGGTAGTCAGACCGAGCGCGCGCAATCGGCGTGTCGCTTGCTCGCCTGGCGTGTCGCGGCCCACGCGGCTGAAGATGCGCGCGTCATTGCCGAGCAGCGAGGTGTGATAGGCAAAGTTCGCCGGCGCGCCGCCGAGTTGATCGCCTGCGAGTAATCTATCCCACAAAAGCTCGCCGATGCCGACAATCGTGTACATAACGCGGGGAGGATCTGAATCAACGAATCGAGCAAATCCTTTATAATGAATCTTACTCTTCAGTCCAGTGAGCGACCGGCAGCGAAAGGATCGGATAACGCCGCCGCAATTGCTCGACGCGCCCGGCGTACTCGCTCTTTGGAAAGCGCCCCTGCTTCAGCTCTGCTTTCAAGGCGCGAATCTCGTGGACGTAAAGGTCGCTGATGAACTCGCGGATCAATTCGGGCGGCGTGTCTTCGCGCGGGGCGACACCATGACGGGCCAGTTCGTTCAACACGCTTTGACGATACTTGAATGTCATCGATGATGCGCAGGGATATTCTACATAGCGGTATTCGCAATGAAAAGCTTGTCGAGATAGCAAGTGGCCGCCGTCCGGCTTGACTAAAAATTCAAACGCGATACAATCGCGCGCATGTTTTGCCGATGTGCCGATGTAATTTTCTTAACTTTGACGGACTAGCCCAATGCAGATTGCGCCGCGCCATTCACCGATAGATTGGATTGCCCTGACCTTTGTTCCCGGCGTCGGCTCGCGCACGGCGGCGATGCTGATCGAGCGGTTTGGCTCGCCCGCCGCTTGTTTTGAAGCGAGCGCGGCGCAGCTTGAAGCCGCCGGCCTGCGCCGCGAATCCATTGACGCATTGCGGCGTGGCGATGCGCGCGAGCAGGCCGCCGCGCAGTTGCGCTTGCTCGAAGCCCTGGGCGGCGAGGCGCTCACGCTCAACGATGCGCGTTATCCTGCGCTGCTGCGCGAAACTTACGACCCGCCGATTGTGCTCTACGCGAGAGGCGACATCACGGCGGCGCTGGCGCAGCCGGCGATTGCGGTTGTCGGCTCGCGTCATTGCTCGACCTATGGCCGCAACGTTGCCGAGAAACTCGCGCGCGAGTTGGCTGAGCGCGGCATCACGATCATTTCGGGCCTGGCGCGCGGCATTGATTCGGCGGCGCATCAAGGCGCGCTCGACGGGCGCGGTTTGACCGTCGCCGTGATGGGCACGGGGCTTGATACGATATATCCGAAAGAGAACGTGAAACTCGCCGACCGCATCATCGAGAGTGGCGCACTGCTGACTGAATTCGTGTTGCAATCGCCGCCGCTGCCGCAGCACTTCCCGTTTCGCAATCGCGTCATCAGCGGCATAACGCTTGGCGTGCTGGTCGTCGAAGGGGCCGAGCGCAGCGGCTCGCTCATCACCGCGCGCATGGCGATGGAGCAGGGCCGCGACGTGTTTGCCGTGCCGGGCAATATCACTTCGGCCAAGAGCTTCGGGCCGAACACATTAATTAAGGATGGCGCGAAGCTCGTACAGACGTGGCGCGACGTGGTCGAAGAATTGCCTCTGGAAATACGCGCGACGATTCTCGCCGCCGAACACACGGAAGCGAGCGACGCGCAGTTAAAATTCGATGAAGTGACGCTGTCGGAGGCCGAGCGCGCCGTGCTTGCCATCCTGCAAGATGACTCGGCCACGCTGATTGACGAACTGATTGCGAAGGCACAGCTTGCGCGCGGCGACCTGATGAGCGCGCTGCTGACGCTAGAGATGGCGGGCCGCATCAAGCAACTGCCGGGTAAGTCATTCGTGAAGAAGATGTAAGCCGGTCGCGCGCGTGAGGCTATGGGAGGGCTTACTTGACACCCTCGAAAAGCCGACGCTAAAGTGGATTGTTTGAGTGTTTGATAAAAAAGCTGACTGACGATACTAGCTTTATATCGAAACGTACAGGTGTTAATCAATTATGGCAAAAGCATTAGTAGTGGTCGAATCACCGTCGAAAGCAAAGACGATTAATAAATATCTGGGAGCCGATTTCAAGGTGCTGGCCTCCGTCGGTCACGTCAAGGATTTGCCCAAGAAGGGCATCGGCATTGATTTCGAGAACAACTTCGAGCCGACTTATGAAGTGATCCCCGGCAAAGAGAAAGTCATCCGCGAACTGAAGGCTGCCGCTAAAGAGGTGGACACTATCTACGTCGCCACCGACCCCGACCGCGAAGGCGAGGCCATCGGCTGGCACATCAAAGAAGAGTTGGAAGGGCGCGGCAAGAATAAGAAGACCGTGCGCCGCGTGCTCTTCAACGAGATCACCAAGTCGGCCATACAGGAATCGTTTCGTCACCCGACCGACATTGATGAGAACCTCGTCAACGCGCAGCAGGCGCGGCGATTGTTAGACCGCATTGTCGGCTATCAGGTCTCACCGCTGTTGTGGGATAAGGTGCGGCGCGGGCTTTCGGCGGGCCGCGTGCAGTCTGTAGCCACGCGCCTGGTCGTCGAGCGCGAGCGCGAGATTCAAGCCTTTATCAAGACCGAATACTGGACGATCACCGCCGCGCTCGCCGCCAAGCTGCCGCCGCAGTTCGACGCGCGGCTGCTGCGCATCGAAGAGAAGACCGTCAAGACGACAGACTTCAATCCGTCATCGCCCGATGCAGCGGTCGCCGATTACGGCGTCAAGAAGAACGAAGTTCACATACGCAACGAGCAGCAGGCCAAAGACCTTGTCGCAGATATCACGCGCCAACGCTTCGTCGTCTCGTCGGTGACGACTAAAGAGAAGAAGCGCAATCCCGTGCCGCCCTTCATCACGTCGAAGCTTCAGCAGGAAGCGTCGCGCAAGCTGCGCTTTCCTGTGAAGAAGACGATGCAGTTGGCGCAGCGGCTCTATGAAGGAATAGATATTGGCGCGGAAGGCACAGTAGGCTTAATTACCTATATGCGAACCGACTCGACGCGCGTGGCTGACTCGGCGCTCGCTGAAGCGCGCGATTACATCGGTGGCCAGTACGGCGCGGATTACCTGCCCGAAAGGCCGATCTTTTATCGCTCGAAGAAGGGCGCACAGGACGCGCACGAAGCCATCCGCCCGACTTCGGTGATGCGCGCGCCCGACCAGATGGCGCATTATCTGGGCAAAGACGAGCTGGCGCTTTACAAGCTCATCTGGCAGCGCTTCGTCGCCTCGCAGATGATGCCGGCGATATTGGATCAGACGACGATTGACATCAAGGCCGGCGAGCGTTACCTGTTCCGCGCCACCGGCACGGTCGTCAAGTTCAACGGCTTCCTCGCGGTCTACGAAGAGGGCAAGGACGAGAAGGACGAAGAGGACGAAGAGGCCGAGCACAAGCTGCCGAAGGTCGAGCAAGGCGAAGAACTACGACTGAACAAGCTCAACCCCGAACAGCATTTCACCGAGCCGCCGCCGCGCTTCACCGAAGCGACGCTGGTGAAGGCGCTCGAAGAGAAGGGCATCGGGCGGCCTTCGACGTATGCTTCGATTATGACGGTCATTCAAGACCGCGAATACGTCGAACGCAAAGAAGGGCGCTTCGTGCCCACCGAGCTTGGCTTCATCGTCAACGACCTGCTGATTTCGAGCTTCGACGATCTCTTCAATGTGCAGTACACGGCGCATATGGAAGAGGAACTGGACGAGATCGAAGAAGGCAAGATGCTGTGGACCGCCGCGCTCGCGGAGTTCTACGACAAGTTCACCAAAGACCTGGCCGCCGCCAAAGAGACGATGCGCGACGTGAAGCGGCAGGAGATCATCACCGACGAAGTGTGCGAGAACTGCGGCTCGAAGATGGCCATCAAGTTCGGGCGTTATGGCCAGTTCCTCGCCTGCACGAATTATCCTGAATGCAAGACGACGCGCGACATCTCGAAGCCGCACGACGAGATTAGCGAAGAGAAGCACGCCGAAGCGGCGGAAGAGACGTGCGACAACTGTGGTCGTCCGATGCAGATGAAGCGCGGGCGCTTCGGCCAGTTCCTCGCCTGCACCGGCTACCCCGATTGCAAGACGACGCGCAAGATTCAAAAGGGCGGTAAGATCGCGCAGGCCGACGTGGTGTTGGAAGAGAGCTGTCCGAATTGCGGCAAGCATCTGGTGATTAAAGCCGGTCGTTACGGCCCGTTCACGGCCTGCTCGAATTACCCGGAGTGCAAGTACATCAAGAAGGAGACGACCGGCGTCGGCTGTCCCGAATGCGGCGGCGAGATCGTCGTCAAGAAAGGGCGCGGCAAGCGCGCCTTCTATGGCTGCTCGAATTATCCGAAGTGCAACTTCGCGGTTTGGGATAAGCCCATCCCGCAACCGTGCCCGGCTTGCGGCGCTCGCTTCATGTTGGAGAAGGTGAACAAGGACGGCTCGCATTATTTGCAGTGCCGCGAGGAAGGCTGCAAGCACAAAGAGCCGCTGCCGGATCAGCCCTCCGAAGGAGAACCCGAAAAGAAACGCGCGCGGCTGACGGCATAGAACTAGAGAATGCCAGCCGTAGCACAAACCATTCAGGCCCTCACGTCTCGCCGCGTCGCGGCGGGATGAATTCAGGCAGGCGTTTCAACGCCTGTAATCAATGTCATACAAAGCGTGAGTCGCGTAGCGACGGTTGAATGGCCGTTGCTTCAGGCGTCGCTGACGCGACGCGCTGATGGTTGCGCCATTGAATGCAGGCACTGAAGTACCTGCCTAAACTCAATTGCCGCTACGCGGCAAACGACTGCCTGAATTCAATTGCCACGACGCGGCAGATTCGATAGAAATCATTCACTAGCGATTGTTAATCCAAGGGCGAGGCGTCTCGCCCTTTTGTTTTTGTAACCCCCAATGATTGACCGCGTCCTTGATGAGCCGCTAGAGTTGCGGAGCACACGAGATTGGCGAGGGAACCGCAATGGGCAAAAAGCGTGTCACGATCATCTTCCTCACGGCGCTGACCCTGTTCGCTCTCTACCTCTGTTATAAGCTCTTCCAGCCCTTCTTGAGTCCACTGCTGTCGGCGCTGGTCATTGGTATCGTCTTCTTTCCGGTGCATTCGCGCCTGCTCACGCTCATTCGCAGACCGGGCCTTGCCGCGCTTTGCTCAACGATACTGGTCACGCTGATCATCATCCTGCCAGCCGTGCTGCTGCTTGCCGCAGTTACCAAAGAGATCAACGGGCTGATCGGCTTGATCGGCCAGAAGAGCGACGAGAGCGGCGGCTTCGGCTCGTACGTCGGCCAGTTGACCGACCGCGCGATGAACTGGGCGGGCCAGTACGTTGATCTGTCACAGGTCAATCTGCGCGAGGCGCTGCGCAGTCGCCTCGTCGGCTTGAGCAACTTTCTGCTTAACGAGTTGACGATGATCATTGGCAGCGTCACTTCATTTGCCGTTGACGCGGTCATCACGATCTTTACCTTGTTCTTCTTGTTCCGCGAAGGGCGTTCGTTGACGCGACGGCTCGCGGCCCTTATGCCGTTGACGCCGCAGCAGGTGGACAAGCTCTTCACGGGCATCGAGAACACCATCATCGGCACGGTCTATGGCGGACTGGTCGTCGCGGCGGTGCAGGGCGCGCTGATCGGGCTGGCGCTGTGGCTCTTTCACCTGCCGTCGCCTGTGCTGTGGGGCGTCGTCGCGGCCTTTATGGCATTGCTGCCGGTCGTCGGCACTGCCGCTGTGTGGGTTCCGGCGGCGATTTACCTGTTAGCCACAGGCCACTGGGTGCAAGCGATTTTACTGGTCATCTGGGGCGCGCTCATCGTCGGCTCGATAGACAACGTGTTGCGGCCATACTTGATCAGCGGGCGCGTTGAGATGCACACGCTGCTGATCTTCTTCGCGGTCTTCGGCGGCGTCAATGTATTCGGTTTTCTCGGCCTCTTCATCGGCCCGGTCATTGTCGCCGTGACAACGACGTTGCTGACTATGCTCAGAGAAGAAGGGCGCGCGTGGATGCAGAGCTTGCGCGATGAACCAGCCGCGACGCCACAGCCTGATGCCGCTGATTGAATGAACTGGGGATTACAGGATTAATGAACGAACTCACACCGAACAGCTACGAAGAATTCCGCAAGCTGGCTGAAGAAGGCACGGTCGTGCCGGTCGTACGCCGCATTATGGCTGACCTGTTGACGCCGGTGGCGGCTTACTTGAAGATTCAACGCCACAGCCCTTACTCGTTCCTGCTCGAATCAGTCGAAGGCGGCGAGAAGGTGGCGCGTTATTCATTCCTCGGCTTCAACCCCGAAACCATCGTGCGCAGCCGCAATGGCCGCATCACGGTCGAAACCACGCAGGGCAAAGAAGAGACCGATGAGCCGATGCTTACGGTATTGCGCCGTTTGACCGGCCAGAACATTCCCGTGCGCCTGCCCGACCTGCCACCGTTTGTCTGCGGCGCGGTCGGCTATATGAGCTACGACGCCGTGCGTTGGTTCGAGCGCATACCGGACACGCACACGAACGATCTCGACATCGATGATGCGGTGATGATGTTCTTCTCGCGCGTGCTGGCCTTTGATCACGTGCGCCATCAGGTACACCTGATCGCCAATGTCTTCACAGAGGGGCGCACCAGCAATCTCGAAGCCGATTACCAGCGCGCCATCGACGACATCGAAGCCTTCGCCGCACAGCTCGAAGACCCCATCGAGTCGCTGCCTCGCAACGAATTGGCCGGCGATAAAAAGCTGCGCTCGAATATGAGCAAAGAGCAGTTCGAGCAATCGGTGTTGCGCGCCAAAGACTACATCAAGGCCGGCGACATTTTTCAGGTTGTCCTGTCACAGCGTTTTCACATAGAGCTAGGCGCGCATCCGTTTGAAGTCTACCGCGCGCTGCGCATGGTCAATCCATCGCCTTATATGGTCTACCTGAAGCTCGACGACCACGCCATCATCGCGGCCTCGCCGGAGATGCTGGTGCGCGCGACGGGCCGGCGGCTCGAATACCGGCCCATTGCCGGCACAGCCCGTCGCGGCGCGACCGAGACGGAAGACATACTGCTCGGCGAAGAGTTGCGCGCCAACGAGAAAGAGGTCGCCGAGCACGTGATGCTGGTTGATCTGGGCCGCAACGACCTCGGTCGCGTCGCCGATTACAGTTCCGTCGAAGTAACCGACCTGATGATCATCGAGCGTTACTCACACGTGATGCATCTGGTTTCGGGGCTGAAGGCGCGGCTGCGTGCGGGCAAAGATCGCTTTGATGCGTTGGCCGCCTGCTTTCCTGCGGGCACGGTGACGGGCGCTCCGAAAGTGCGCGCGATGGAGATCATCGAAGAGTTGGAGCCGACACGGCGCGGTGTTTATGCCGGCGCGGTGATGTACCTGGATCATTCGGGCAATCTCGATTCGTGCATCTCGATTCGCACGCTGCTGGTCAAAGGAGGCCGCGCTTACATACAGGCTGGCGCGGGCATTGTCGCCGATTCGATTCCTGAAAGCGAATACGTCGAGACGGTCAACAAAGCCCGCGCGATGCTCGCGGCTATCGAGATGGCGGAACAGTCGTAATGCCTTGACCGAAGCGGCGCGGCTCATTAAGATAAGCGACCGTCAACCATAAGAGCGGCGCGTCAAGTGAGCGCCGACAGTAAATACATAACAACCGGACTTGCAGTTGCCCGCTATTGTCGTAACCTTCCCTCAATCCACTGAGCGACAGCGCGACGGCGGCGATATAACGGCCTTCATTGAGGTGTAATGGGTATTATGAAACGATCACACTGGCTCTGCGCCGTCCTGCTCTGCCTGCTCGCAGTTACATCGTTCCGCACCATCGCGGCTTTGCAATCATCATCAATAGAAATTCAAGCACAGACTCGCCGCGAAGTGCGCGGGGTTCTTGACCGCGCCGCCACTGTGCACGCCGCCGGTCGAATAAATCCTTTAATCAATCTGCGCGATGGTCACGCCTTGCCGGCTGATTATCAAGGCGGCGCGCAGGCGGTCGCGGCGCTGCGGGCGCTTGCCGCGCGGCCCGTGTCGCTGGCTTCGGCAGACTTTGATGAGGACGGCGTGCCTGATCTGGCTGCCGGATATGCGGGCGCAAGCGGCGGTGTCGTCGTCGTGCAGCGCGGCGATGTGGATGCCGTCTACCCCAACACCGCGACCGCCGTCGCTCACCGCGCCGAGTTGCGCGCACAGTCGTCACAGGCCGGTGACGAGCCGTCGCCGTTCCTGGTTGATGCTTCCGCGTGGTCGATCAACTCAGCGCCGCAGTTTATGGCCGCCGGAGATTTTGACGCAGACGGTCACGCCGACCTCATCACCGGCGAATTCGGCGGGACCGCGATCTCGCTCCTCAAAGGCGATGGTCGCGGCGGGTTGGTCGCGGCCAGGGCGATCAAGCTGCCGGCGAAGATGACTGCCGCAGCGGTCGCTGATGTCAATCGCATGGACGGGCTGGCGGACCTTGTCGTCGCCGTCAGCGATGCAAGCGGCGCGCGGCTGCTCGTCTTTGAAGACGGCAAAGGCGCGATCAACGCCGCGCCTGAAATCATCAGCCTACCCGCTGCGGCCAGCGCCATCGTTATTACGCAACTCGACAACGATTATCCGATAGACATCGCGGTGGCCTGCGAGCGCGACCTTCTTATTATTCAAGGCCGCGACCGTCATCACGCGACTGTGGTTGGACAGCAGCGCGACGCGATGCCGCCTGTCATCACGCGACTGCGTATGGCGCAGCCCATCGTGACGGTTGCGGCGGGCGACTTCGCGGGTGACGACATCAACGAGATTGCCGTGCTGACGAGCGATGGCATCTGTTCGATTCTTTCAAAAGCGATGGACTGGAAAGCCGCCATCGCCATACGGCTGCCGGTGAATGCGCAGCCGCCGACGAAATCGCTGCCGCCGTCGCTGCTCGCGCTGCGGTGGTCGGACAGGCGGAAAGCCGACTTGATCGTCAACGACCACGCGGCGTCGCGCCTGCACGTCGTGACCGGCGACGCGGCTGATTCGGCGATCACTGCTTCATCGCTGCGAGTCGCCGGCGCGTTCGATGTCGAAGGCGACGCGGTGGCCGTTCTGCCTATGCGGTTGAACTCGGACGCGCTTGACGATCTGGTGGTGCTACGCAATGGCGCGAGCCAGGCATCGGTGCTGATGACCGCGCCGCTTCAGACCTTCACGGTCACGAACACGAACGATTCGGGCGCGGGGTCTTTGCGTGATGCGATGACGCTTGCGAATCAGAATGCCGGGGCGGACGCCATCAGCTTCAACATCACAGGCAGCGGCACACAGACGATCAACCTGCTGTCGGCCTTGCCGATCATCAGCGGAGCCGTGACCCTTGACGGCTCGACGCAGAACCCGCAGGCCACAACGCCGCCCATCGAATTGAACGGCGCGGGAGCAGGCCCTTCGGCTTCGGGAATCAATATTTCGTCGGGCAGTTGTGTCGTGCGCGGGCTGGTGATCAATCGCTTTGACGGCATCGGTGTCGCGTTCGGCGGCGGCAGCAACTACGTCGAAGGCTGCTACATCGGTACGAATGCCACGGGCCTCGCGGCACAGAGCAATGGCGATCAGGGCGTCTCTATCGCCGTCAATTCAAACAACACCGTTGGCGGCACGGTGGCGGCGGCGCGCAACGTTATCAGCGGCAATAACTCTAACGGCGTAGTGATTCTCGGCCCGGCGTCGGGCAATCTCGTGCAGGGGAATTATATCGGCACGAATGCGAGCGGCACGGCGGCGGTCGGCAACGCGGGCGACGGTATAGGGATGGTCAGCGCCGCCAACACGGTGACGAACACGACCATCGGCGGCACGGTGGCCGGCGCGGGCAATCTCATCAGCGGCAATAACGGATCGGGCGTGCAGTTCTTCGGTGTCGGCACGGGCAATCTGATTCAAGGCAACCTGATCGGCGTTAACGCCAGCGGCGCGCAGCCGCTCGGCAACGTGCTAATTGGAATCGTAATTACTGACGCGACAGCGACGACCATCGGCGGCTCGGTGGCGACGGCGGCCAACGTGATCTCCGGCAACGGCAGCGATGGCGTACGCATCAACGCCTCGACGGCGACCAACAATGCGATCAAAGGCAATCGCATTGGCACGAGCCTCGACGGTGCGACGCCGCTTGCTAATGTCGGGGATGGCGTTATCGTGCTCAACTCGGCGAGCAGTAACACGATTGGCGGCGCGGCAGGCGAAGGCAACATCATCGCTTTCAACAATGGCGCGGGCGTGCGTATTGATACGGGAACCGGCAACGCTATTTTGACGAACGCTATCTTCGCCAATACGGGATTGGGCATCGACCTGTCGCCGGCGGGCGTCACGGCCAACGACACCGGCGATGGCGACAGTGGCGCGAACACCCTGCAAAACTTTCCGGTGCTGCAAACCGCCAACAGCCTTGCCGGCGGCGGCGCGAGCGTACAGGGCACGCTCAACAGCACGGTGTCGGCCACCTTCACCATTCAATTCTTCGCCAATGATACCTGCGACGCGTCGGGCAATGGTGAAGGCCAACTCTTTTTGGGCGCAGCGACCGTGATGACGAACGCGAGCGGCAATGTGACCTTCAACGCGACGTTGACCGGCGCGGCGACGACGGGGCAGTTCATCACGGCGACGGCGACCGACGCGGCAGGCAACACGTCGGAGTTCTCGGCTTGCCTCGCTTATGGCGCGGCGGATATGAGCGTGACCGAAAGCGTGTCGTCCGCGACGGCGCTGCTCGGCTCGACCGTCACCTACACCATCACCGTCACCAACAATGGCCCGGACCTCGCCCAGTCCATCACGCTGACTGACAATCTGCCGAGCGCCGTCGCGTTCACCTTATGTACGGCGGGCAGCGGCGTCTGCGGCGGTTCGGGCAACAACCGCTCCATCACGTTCAACGCGATAGCGGCGGGGTCTTCGGCGACGGTGACGATAGCGGCCATCGTCAATTGCAATGTAAGCAATGGCACGCTGGTCAACAACGTCGCCTCCGTGACCGCTGCCACTCGTGATCCTTTGAGTAGCAACAACTCAGCGGCGGCAAGCTTCACCGCGTCAGACCCGCCGGCAATGCTCGCGCCGACCAGCGAGACGTTTTCCAGCGACGGCGGTGCGTCATCGGTGCAGGTCAGCAAGGCGTCAAGCTGCCTGTGGCTGGCGCAGAGCAACGCCCCCTGGATCACCATCGCGCCGCCGAGCGGCGGCTTCGGCGATGGCACGATCACCTATAACGTAGCCCCGAACACCACGGGCAGTCCGCGCGCTGGCACACTGACGATTGCCGGCCAGGTCTTCACTGTGAATCAGACTACAACGCCGTGTCAGTACACATTGAATCCCACCTCGGCCAACTATATGGCGATTGGCGGCAACGGTATGGTCAATGTGACGGTACTGGCCGGGTGCACGTGGAAGCCCATCAGCAACGTAGTCTGGATTACTGTGCCGGCGAGCGGCGGGTCGGGCAGCGGCTCGTTCCGTTTCACGGTGCTCGCCAATCCCTCGTCTCAACCACGAACCGGCGTTGTGACAGTCGGGGCGGCGACCTTCACGGTGATGCAGGACGGCGCGCCGTGCGTCTTCACGCTGTCGCGCGCAGGCAAGTTGATCGATGCGGGCGGCGACGAAGTGAGATTCGATCTCAACTGCCCGCTGGGGTGCAACTGGAACGCGACGGTTTCGGATGCGTGGATCACGCTGACGAGTGACGCGAGCGGCAGCGGGCCGACCACTGTCAGCTTTCTCGTGCGCGGCAACTCCAACCCGACGCCGCGACAGGGCAGCATCACCATCGGCGGAAAGACCTTCGCCATTGTTCAAGACAGCGTCGCGGCGGCCTCTTGCACTTTCCAGATTGCGCCCATGTCGATTGTTTATGATGCGGCGGGCGGCGGCGGCAACGTTCAGCTAAGCACCTCAGGAACGTGCGCGTGGGAGGCGGCCAGTAATGTTGCGTGGGTACAGGTCACTAGCTCTATCGTTGGCATCGGCGCGCAGACCATCACCTATCACGTGGACGCGAATGCTTCGACGGCGGGCCGGGCAGCGGTGATTCGCGTCGGCACGGAAAGCTTCAGGATCAAGCAGAAGGGAAGCGGGAAGTAGCGGCGCTTGCAACAATGCCAGCCGGCGGGGTGATAGTATGATAGGCTACACACGCGCCGGCAGGACGTAAAAGAGCACGGCGAAGTAATGGCAGAGGCTGCCGGCCATCACGAAGACGTGCCAGACGGCGTGACTGAACGGCAGCCGCTTCCACGCGTAGAAAACGACGCCGACGGTGTAAAACAACCCGCCCGCCACCAGCCACACAATGCCGCCGGTCGGGATGGCGGCAAACAATGGCTTGATGGCTATCACGGCGATCCAGCCCAGCGCGACGTAACCGATGGTTGAAATGACCTTGAAGCGGTCGCCGTGCAGAAGCTTGAAGACGATGCCGGCGAGCGACAGCGTCCAGACCAGTCCGAACAATGTCCAACCCCAGAAGCCGCGCAGACTGACGAGCGTGAACGGCGTATAGGTTCCGGCGATGAGCAGGTAGATGGCCGAGTGATCGAGGATTTGCAGCACGCGCCTGAAGCTCGACCTGTGCAGGCTGTGATAAAGCGTCGAAGCGAGATAAGCGAGGATGAGCGTCACGCCGAAGATGCTACAGCC
>JBJMGV010000047.1:0-42002 GCA_045807725.1 Blastocatellia bacterium
AATGTTTATAGTCAACGATGCCATAGATCAAACAAGCTCCGTTAGGAGCGCAATGTTTATAGTTATGCAGTTAATTGAGTCTTCAAGCTCCGTCAGGAGCGTGGTGTCAACATTGCGCCCCTACGGGGCTTCGTCTCTTCTTTCAGCGATTACTATAAACATCGCGTCCCTACGGGACTCACTGGCCACTGACAACTATCAACTATCAACTATCAATTGACCACTGGCCGCTGGCCACTGGCCACTCCTCTTGCTTACTGCTCTCTAGCCGCCGCGCGTGTCTTCGTGCTATCCTCTCGTCACCCCGTACACGTTTAAAGTTCAAAACCGATTAATCATTTGTGAAGCGATGAATCATCCGGCAGATCATATGGACGTAGGCAGCGAGTGGATGGTTGATGCGCGTGGTTGCGATGCGGAACGGCTGGCTGACCTCGACCGCATGCGTGCGCTGTGCGAGCGCATCATCGGCGAGCTTGAGTTGAAAGTGATCGGCGACGGTCAGTGGCACAAGTTTCCCGCGCCGGGCGGCGTCACCGGCCTTTACCTGTTGAGCGAATCACACCTCGCCTGTCACACCTATCCTGAGATCGGCGTCGCCACCTTCAATCTCTACTGCTGCCGCCCGCGCCCGCACTGGCCTTGGGAAGCGCGCTTAGCAGAAACGCTCGGCGCAGCCGGCGTGACGATCCGGTTCATCAGCCGCAACGCTATTGCCGAAGCCAACGAAGGCGACGCGACGGCGGGCCGCCGCGCAATCGAAAGATCGACCGCCAACCCCGCGGCGCTTGAGGTGGCCAACTCGTGAGTCCAGTACAAGCATCCTGCCCGGCCTGCGGCGCGCCCATCCAATTCAACATCGGCTCATCCGTCGTCCGCATCTGCGACTACTGCAATTCGGTCGTGGCGCGCGGCGACCGCAAGCTCGAAGACCTCGGCAAAGTCGCCGACCTTGTCGAAACTGGCTCGCCGCTGCAACTCGGACTGCGCGGCGTCTATCGCGGCGTGCCGTTTGAATTGACAGGCCGCGCGCAACTCGGCCACGCCGCCGGCGGACTGTGGGATGAATGGTACGCCGCCTTTCAAGATGGGCGCTGGGGCTGGCTTGCCGAAGCGCAGGGCCGCTTCTATCTCACCTTTCAAGGCACGATTCCACAACAGGCATTGATCGAGCCATTCGATACGCTTGAACTGGGCGAGCCTGTGCACGCCTTGCCGCTCGGCGTGCCGCTCATCGTCGCCGAAAAAGGCACGGCCCGCGCCCTCGGCGCGAAAGGTGAGATACCTTACAAAATCACGCCCGGCGAGCCGTACGAGTACGCCGACCTTTCCGGCCCGCACGGCGAGTTTGCGACGCTCGATTACAGCGAGCAGCCGCCGCTGGTCTTCATCGGGCGCGAGCTACGGTTGGCCGAGCTGGGCTTTCCGCCCGATGTTGTTCCGCCCGAACGCGAGGTGCGCCGCGTCGCTGCCGCGCAGCTCAACTGCCCGCAGTGCGCCGGGCCTTTAGAGCTGCGCGCGCCCGACAAATCCGAGCGCGTCACCTGCCCGAATTGCAGTTCGCTGCTTGATGTCAGTCAGGGCAAGCTGCAATTTCTTAAGGCGCTCGACCCGCGCGTCAAGCCGCTCATCCCGCTCGGCTCTACGGCTGAGTTCAACGGCACGCGCTTTATGCTGATCGGCTTTATGGTGCGCAGCGTCGAGTTCGAGGGCGTGCGCTATTACTGGGAAGAGTACCTGCTCTATGAGCCGCAGGCTGGTTTCCGCTGGCTGGTGCGCAGCGACGATAACTGGAACCTCGTCGAGACGGTGCCGCCGGCGGCGGTGACTTCGTCGGGCGAGCGCGCTGTGCTATACAACGGCAAACGCTTCAAGCTCTATCAAGACACCGCCGCGCGCGTCGAGCACGTTTACGGTGAGTTCTATTGGAAAGTGATGACCGGCGAAGTCGTGCGCGCCGCCGATTACATCGCGCCGCCGTTGATGCTCTCGATGGAAGCGACCTACACGGTGACGCCGCCTGCGGGAGGCAAGGGTGACGCGAAGAAGCCGAAGGCCGTACAGTCGGGCGAGATCAACTGGTCGCTCGGCGCGTTTCTGAAACCACAGGAGGTCGAGCGCGCCTTCGGCATCACGGGGCTGCCGCGCACATCGAAGATTGCGCCAAATCAGCCCTACCCGCACAAGAAGCTTTACAAGTACTGGGCCTTGTTGATGCTGGCCGCTATGGTGACTGCTATCATCGTCGCGGTGGCTAGCCGTCCGCAAAAAGTCTTCGAGCAGACCTTCAACCTTGACCCCATCAAGAACCTCGACGATTCGCAGGTAAAGTTCACCGACCCGTTCGAGCTGCGAGGCCGCAAGAACGTCGTCGTCACGGCAGCGGCGAGCGTGGATAACTCGTGGGTCGAGATCGATGGCGATTTAATCAACCAGGCGACCGACGAGAGCGAAGCCTTCTCGCTGCCTGTCGAATACTATTCCGGCGTCGATGACGGCGAGTCGTGGAGCGAAGGCAATCGCTCGCCGAACGTCTACCTGTCGGCGCAGCCGGCGGGCGCATACATACTCGGCTTCGAGGCGCGCTGGGAGAAATTCCAGCAGCCGATGGCTGTGACCATACGCGTCGAGCAGGGCGTCTTCAACGGCGGCTACATCGTGCTCGTGTTGATCTTGTTGTCGTTGTTTCCCATCGTGATGCTGATCTATCACTGGCGCTTTGAAGTCAAGCGATGGGAAGACAGCGACTATAGTCCGTTTCAGTCGAGTTCATAGATCAAGGGGTGGTGGTGAACAAATCAGGCTGGTCGTGCCGCATAGCGACAATAAACAGGTTGATCGTGCCGCGCAGCGGCAATAAACAGGTTAGGTTGATCGTGCCGCGTAGCGGCAAGTGAGTTTAGGCAGGCGTTTGCCGCGTAGCGGCAAGTGAGTGATAGATGCGACGCAGCGGCAAGTGAGTTTAGGCAGGTATTTGCCGCGTAGCGGCAAGTGAGTTTAGGCAGGCATTTCAATGCCTGTGTTCAGCAGCGAGATGGATGTCGCGTCGCGTAGCGACGGTTGAATGCCCGCTGAGTCAGGCGTCGCTACGCGACGCGAACACGGGCAACATCTATTCCAGGCGTTGAAACGCCTGGCTAAATTCATGCCGCCGCTACGCGGCGCAACAGTTCCAGGCGTTGAAACGCTTGGCTAAACTCAACCGCCGCTACGCGGCGTCTGCCCGATGTTGAGCGGCGTCTGCCCGAAGTTGAAATGCCTGGCTAAACTCATGCCGCCGCGTCGCGGCGCAACAGTTCCAGGCGTTAAAACGACTGGCTAAATTCATGCCGCCGCGTCGCGGCGTTATTCGATCACAGCTTGTTCATCGCTATTGAGCGGCGTCGCCTGATCATGGGTTCGTCAAGATCAGAGGAGAATTAAAATGTTGAGTCGCGCTTATCTCATCATCGGGTTGTTGATCATCGGCGGGTACGGATTGCTGGCGTTGACCGGCACCGAACTGGGCCGCGCGCGCCGCGAAAAGATTTCGGCGGACGTGCGCCAGTCGCCGGGCGGTTATCGCTCATTCCATTCCACCAGCATCTGGCACTCAGGCTTTCGAGGAGGAAAATAAATGCCCATCAATTTATTGACCAATGCGCCATCGCTTACGCCGCTCGACGGGCGGGCCGCCTTCTTCGTCCCCTTGCAGTTGAACGGGCTGGGAGAATTGATCGTGGCGACGCTGGCGTTTTCGATCTTAGGCATCCTGCTGTTCGCGCTGGCCTTCTGGGTCATCGTCAAGGTCGCGCCGTTCTCGGTGCGCAAAGAGCTTGAAGACGATCAGAACGTCGCGCTCGGCATCGTCATCGGCGCGGTCATCATCGGCATCGCGTTGATCGTTTCAGCCGCCGTGCATGGCTAACAGGATACAGGATACAGGATTCAGGATTCAGGGAATCGGCAAGCCGCCAGTTATCTAATCTGACGGCAGCCTTCCGCGTCCGACACCTGAACTGAATCCTGAATCCTGTATCCTGTATCCTGAAATGAATCGCACACCTGTCTTATTCCTCAACGTGCTCATCATCGCCACCTGCGGGCTGATCTATGAGCTGTTGGCCGGCACGCTCGCCAGCTATGTGCTCGGCGACGACGTGACGCAGTTCTCGCTCATCATCGGCATCTATCTTTTCGCGCTCGGCGCGGGCGCGTGGCTGTCGCGCTTCATCGACAAAGGACTGGCGCGGCGCTTTATCGAAGTGGAGTTGGCCGTCGCGCTCCTGGGTGGAGCGTCTGCGCCCTTGTTGTTCTTGAGCTTCGCGCGGCTCGGCTGGTTTCACGTCGCGTTGTACGGCATCGTCTTCGCCGTCGGCACGCTGGTTGGATTAGAACTGCCGCTGCTGATGCGGATACTGAAAGACAACCTCGACTTCAAAGAACTGGTGTCGCGTGTGCTGACGTTTGATTACGTCGGCGCGCTGGTGGCTTCGATATTGTTCCCGTTGTTCTTCGTGCCGAGGATGGGGCTGGTGCGCACGTCGCTGATCTTCGGCCTGCTGAACGCGGGCGTCGGCTTGTGGGCGACGTGGTTTATGCGCCCGCTGATTCAAGGCAGCGTTACGAGCCTGCGCGTGCGCGCCGTCATCGTGATGGCGCTGCTTGCTATCGGCGTCATCAAAGCCAACACGCTCACGTCGCTTGCTGAAGACGAACTGTTCGCCGACGAGATCGTCTATTCGCGCACGACTCAATATCAGCGCATCATTGTCACCAAGGGCCGTGCCGGCTTTCAGTTGTTCTTAAATGGCCATCTGCAATTCAGCTCGGCGGATGAATATCGTTATCACGAAGCGCTCGTGCACCCGGCGATGATGCTGGCCGGGCAGCCGCGCCGCGTGCTGGTCTGCGGCGGCGGCGACGGCCTGGCGTTGCGCGAGATTCGCCGCTATTCGTCGGTCGAATCTATCACGCTGGTTGACCTCGACCCGACGATGACGCGATTGTCGTCAGCCTTTCCGCCGCTCGCCGAGTTGAATCAGCATTCGTATGACGACCCGCGCGTCCACGTCGTTAATCAAGATGCGATGATCTGGCTCGAAGGGGCCAACGAGCAGTTCGACGCGGCGATCATTGATTTTCCCGACCCGAACACCTACGCGCTCGGCAAGCTCTACACGACGCGCTTTTATCGGTTGCTCAAGGCGCATCTCACGCCCGACGCGGCCATCAGCGTGCAGAGCACGTCGCCGCTGTTCGCGCGCAAGTCTTACTGGTGCATTATGCGAACGCTCGAAGCCGCAGGCTTCAACGTTCGTCCGTATCAAACGACCGTGCCGTCGTTCGGCGTGTGGGGTTACGCGCTGGCTCGCGTCGCGCCGTTCGATCCGCCGACCGTTGCGCCGCCGGGCTTGCGTTACCTCGACAATGAAGCGATGGCGGTGCTGTTCGTGCTGCCGGCTGACCTCGGCCCACTGCCAGTAGAGATCAACCGGCTCGATAATCAAGCGTTGGTGCGCTACTACGAGTCGGAATGGAAGCGGTACGAGTAGAATAAACAGCGGACTATTCAGCCGCCTTATAGCGGCCTTCAGGCCGCTTACCCGCAGGGCAAGTAGGCCAGCCCTTTTAGGGCTGGTGAAAGCCGCTGAATCAATTTTTGAAGGGCGCTTTAGCGTCCTTCTCGCATTGGCTTTAGCCGTTCGCATCCAGATGGCTAAAGCCGGTTGTGGTAAGCCCGTTAAAACGGGCTGTGGGGTCTGTGCCGTTGTGAACCAGCCCTTCAGGGCTGGCCTATTTGCCCTGCGGGTAAGCCTGCTGAAGCAGGCTGCGAAATGGCGGGCAGGAGATTAAGGTGGAATTTCTCAGGAGGCATTATGTTGATTCGTGTTCTCATCAGTATGTTGATGCTTGCCGGTAGCGCGCTGGCGCAGTCTGCCGCGCGCATCGAGTATCGCTTGCTTGCTACGAATAAGACTTCGACGATGCAGAAAGAGATGAACCAGGCAGCGGACGCCGGCTACCGCTTTGGTGGCGTGATGGGCGGCGAAACGTCGTTTGGCGGTTCTGAAGTGGTCGTCATCATGTACAGAGACCCGGCGCAAGAGGGCAAGCCGAAGTTCGAGTACAAGTTGCTGGCGACCAGCAAGACTTCGACGATGCAGAAAGAGTTGCAGCAAGCCGGTGACGCCGGGTTTGAATATCAGGGCCAGTCGGTCTTCTCATCAACATTCGGCGGCAAAGAAGTGGTCGTTATCCTGGAGCGCGACCCTGAAATGAAAGTCGCCTTATGGGAATATAAATTACTTGCAACCAAGAAGACCTCGACGATGGACAAGGAACTGAGCGAAGCCGGCGCGGCGGGTTATCAATTCGTCGGTGTGACGGTCGGCGAGACTGCCATCGGCGGTAAGGAAGTCGTCTGTATCCTGCGCCGCCCGCGCGCGAAATAGTTCTGAACAATGGCTCGCAGTTCGTCAACGCATCATCAATTCACCCGACGTGAAGTGCTCGCGGCGATGCTCGGGCTGCCGGCGGCGCTCGCCGCATGCCGGTCAAGTGACGCGCCGCGTTTGCCCGAAGGCGAGATCGTCGGCGCGTCCGATGGCTTCGGCCACCGCTTGCGAGACGGCTTACACATCGACGTGCCGCAAGATCGATGGGAGCGCGCGAAAGTCGTCATCGTCGGCGGCGGCGTCGCGGCACTCAGCGCCGCGCGGCAGTTGTTGAAGGCCGGCTTCGATGACTTCGTGATGCTTGAGCTAGAGCGCGTGCCCGGCGGCACGGCGCGCAGCGGCCAGTCCGCCGTGACCGCTTACCCGTGGGGCGCTCATTACCTGCCCGCACCGATGAAAGAGAACACGGCGCTCATCGAATTGCTCGATGAGATGGGCGTCGTCGAAGGACGCACGGGCGAAGGCGAGCCGATCATCGCCGAGCAGTTTCTTTGCCGCGACCCCGAAGAGCGAATCTATTACAAAGGCCGCTGGTACGAGGGCCTCTACCTGCGCGCCGGCGCATCGCCAGATGACCTGGCGCAGCTCGACGCGTTCAATAAAGAAGTGGCGCGCTGGGTCGGCTGGCGCGACGCGCGTGGCCGCCGTGCTTTTACTATCCCGATTGCTCATTGCTCTGATGATGCGGAAGTGACGGCGCTCGACCGCATCACGATGAAAGAATGGATGGATGCGCGCGGCTTCGACTCGTGGCGATTGCGCTGGCTGGTCGATTACTCGTGCCGCGACGATTATGGGTTGACGCTTGAGCAGACAAGCGCGTGGGCTGGCCTCTTCTATTTCGCCTCGCGCGTCCGCAAGCCGGGCAGCGAAGCCGAGCCGTTGATGTCTTGGCCCGAAGGCAATGGGCGATTGGTCGCTCATCTTTATCAGAAAGCGCAATCGAAAATGCGACTCGGCTTTGCGGCGGCAGAGATCATTCCGACACAAGAAAACGGCAAGAGCGGCGTTGATGTGATTGCCATCAATCAAGACGAGCAGGCCGTCGGCATTCACGCCGAGCGGGTGATCTTTGCCGCGCCGCATTTCGTGTCGCGCTACTGTATACGCGACTGGCGCGACGCGCCGCCGGCGCACATTGGTGAGTTTCATTACGGCGCGTGGTGGGTGGCCAATCTGTTCTTGAAAGACCGCCCGGCAGAGAATAGCTTTGCGCTGGCGTGGGACAATGTGATGGTCGAGAGCAAATCGCTCGGCTACGTTGTGGCGACGCATCAGAAGGGATTGGATAGCGGCCCGACGGTCTTCACTTATTACTACGCGATGTGCGATGACGACGACCCGCGTGAGGCGCGAAAGAAACTGCTCGGCATGGAGTGGCGCGATTTCGCCGACACCGCGTTGACCGACCTGTCGCGCCCGCACAAAGAGATTCGCGCGCTGGTCGAGCGCCTCGACGTGATGCGCTGGGGCCACGCGATGATTAGCCCGCGCCCGAACTTCGTCTGGAGCGCCGCGCGCCGCGAGGCCGCGCGCCCTTACCGCAACATCCATTTCGCGCACACCGACCTGAGCGGCGTCGCGCTGTTTGAAGAAGCCTTCTATCACGGCACTCGCGCCGCCGACGAGGTCTTGGCCGCGACGCGGGGACACGGCGACGCGGAGACACGGGGATAGCAGCGATTACGCATTTGTAGTCAGCAAGCCCCGTAGGGGCGAAATGTTTATAGCACCGTGTGACAGAATAAAAATCAAGCTCCGTCAGGAGCGCAATGTGGACATCTCGCCCCTACGGGGCTTGTGCCGTTTTCCAGTGTGTCAACTATAAACATTTCGTCCCTACGGGACTGGTAAGACAATCGTGGAGTTAAAAGCGATGAGTTCAGTAGCAAGCAGCAAGGTGACAGATGATTCGCCGCGTCGCCGCGTCGCCGTGTCGCCGCGTCACTCTTCCGCGTCGCCCCATCGCCCCGTCTGGCTGTTCTCTCGCACGACCGACCTGACGGTGTTCTTAGGCAGCGCCGTCGTCTCGCTGCTGGCGTTATGGATCGGCGCGCGCGCCGGTGTGCTCTACAGAGACACGCCGGACTGGGCGTGGGTTCCGGCAGTGTTGATGATCGATGTGGCGCACGTCTGGTCAACCATCTTTCGCGTCTATCTCGACAAAGATGAGATGGCACGCAAGCCGGCGCTCTACTGGCTAGTGCCGATCATCGGCCTCGCGCTCGGCGTCGCATTGTATTCAGAAGGCGAGCAGGTCTTCTGGCGCGCGCTGGCTTACGTTGCGGTCTTTCATTTCGTGCGCCAGCAGTACGGATGGGTGGCGCTCTATCGCGCAAAGGCGGGCGAGCGCGATGCGTTGGGGCGATGGATTGACACGGTGGCGATCTATGCGGCGAGCGTCTACCCGTTGATCTACTGGCACGCGCACCTGCCGCGCCGCTTCTGGTGGTTTCTGGCCGGCGACTTTACGGCTCTGCCGTTGTTGCTCGCAAAAGTCGCCGCGCCGCTCTATGGGCTGGCGATGGCCACATACGCGGCGAAGTCACTGCGCGATTGGTTCAGCAATAAGCGACGCAATCCCGGCAAGCACATCATCGTAGCGACGACCGCCGCCTGCTGGTATGTCGGCATTGTCGCCTACAATTCCGATTACGCATTCACTGTGACCAACGTCGTGATTCACGGCGTGCCGTACTTCGCGTTGATCTACTGGTACAGCCGCAGGCGAATGGAGCAGACCGGCGGGCGCGGCGTCTATCGCCTATTCGCGCGCGGGCCGCTGTTGTTTTTGGCCAGTCTGTGGGCGATTGCTTATGTCGAAGAACTCTTCTGGGATCGCGGCGTGTGGCACGAGCGCGGCTGGCTCTTCGGCGGCGCGTGGGAGCTTGGCGCGTTGAAGATGATGCTTGTGCCGCTGCTCGCCCTGCCGCAACTGACGCATTACGTCCTCGACGGCTTCGTCTGGAAGCGTAAGAACAATCCCGACTTCGCGCTGCTCGCCGCGCAAGAGCAGGGGCTAGAGACTGGGGACTAGAGGCTAGCCGGAGAAAGGCGTTCGCGCCTGTGTTCCCCTCTAGCCCCCCGTCCCTAGCCTCTAGCCCCTGCTCTTGCGCACTCCCTCATTGACCGCTCATAATTGTTTATCATTGCAAAGGGGAGTCAGTATGAAAAAATTCGTTGTAACCTTCCTCGTGTTAGGATTGCTTATGCCACTAACCGCATCCGCCGATAGCAAGATTTTCCCGTACAAGTATTTCATGGACGACCTGCCGAATGGCTTGCGCGTCGTTACCGTGCCGACCGATTACCCGAATATCATTGCGCTCTACATCGTCGTCTCGACCGGCTCGCGCAACGAAGTCGAGCCGGGCAAGTCGGGCTTTGCTCACCTGTTCGAGCACCTGATGTTTCGCGGCACTGAAAAGACCACGCCGCAGCAGTACAATGACGCGCTCAAACGCGCCGGGGCCGACTCGAACGCTTACACGGACGACGACCGCACCGTCTATCACGCGGTCTTTTCCAAAGAGGACTTCGATCAGATTTTTTCGCTCGAAGCCGACCGCTTCCAGAACTTGAAAGTTCCCGAAGCCCTCTTCAAGACGGAAACCAAAGCCGTGCTCGGCGAGTACAACAAGAACGCTTCAAGCCCGACCCGCAAGCTTTACGAAGTGTTGCGCGACACCGCTTTCAAAGCGCACACCTACCAGCACACGACGATGGGCTTCTTGCGCGACATCGAGAATTTCCCGAACGAGTACAACTACAGCCTCGAATTCTTCAAGCGCTATTACCGGCCCGAATACACGACCATCGTCGTCGCCGGCGACATCACGCACGACAACGTGCTCGCGCTCGTCAAGAAGTACTGGAGCAACTGGCAGCGCGGCTCTTACGTGCCGGAGATTCCAGTCGAATCGGAGCAGACCAAAGAGCTGACCACCCACGTTGACTGGCCGGAGCCGACTTTGCCGTGGCTCGCCGTGTCGTACAAAGCGCCGGCTTACTCCGACGAAGAGAAGGACAAGGCGGCGCTCAATCTGATGGGCAGCCTCGGCTTCTCGCAGACCTCAGAACTCTACCAGCGGCTTGTTATCAAGGAGCAGAAGGTGGACGTGCTCGCGCCCGACTTTGAAGATCACCGCGACCCGTATCTCGTTACAGTCCTCGCCCGCGTCAAGAACCCGAAAGACGTGGACTATGTGCGCGGCGAGATCATCAAGACCTTCGATGCGTTCAAGTCGCAAGCGGTGGCGAAAGAGAAACTCGACGCCGTCAAGGCCAATCTCCGTTACAGCTTTGCGCTGGCGTTAAACAACTCCGAAGCGATAGCCGCGAATCTTGCGCCGTTCATCGCGCTGCGGCGCACGCCGGAGACGATCAACAAGGTCTATGACATTTATGCGGCGATCACGCCGGCGGACTTGCAGGCGATGGCCAGGAAGTATTTCATCACGGAACACCGCACCGTCGTTACGCTGTCGCAAAAGGAGAAGCAAGAGAATGCTACGCAGAAGTAAACGCGCTCTGGTTTTCGCACTCATCATTGCCTCGTCGGCCCTCGTGCCGGTCGCCGAGGCCGGAAAGGCCGCACCCGCTATGGCAACTGTGACTCTGCCGAACTCGTCGCCGCTCGTCACCTTTCGCCTGCTCTTCAACGTCGGCTCGGCAAGCGATCCGAAGGGCAAAGAAGGGTTGGCCCAGCTTACCGCCAGCATGCTGTCGGACGGCGGCAGTCGCGCGATGACCTATGAACAGATTGTCAGCGCGATGTATCCGATGGCGACCGGCTTCGGCTCGCAGGTCGATAAAGAGATGACTGTCTTTAGCGGCACGACGCACACCGATAATCTGCCGAAGTATTACCAGATCATCTCGGCGATGCTGCTCGATCCCGGCTGGCGTACAGAAGACTTCACGCGCATACGCGAAGACCAGATCAACTACCTCAAAGTCAGCTTGCGCCAGGCCAATGACGAAGAGTTGGGCAAAGAGGCGCTCTATAACTTTATTTACAAAGATGGCCACCCTTACGGCCACGACAACGCCGGCACGATTGCTGCGCTCGACAAGCTGACGCTTGACGACGTGAAGCAGTTCTACCGCGACCATTACACGCAGGCGAATTTCGTAGTGGGACTGGCGGGCGGCTACCCGAAAGGCTTCGACGCGAAAGTGCAGAGCGACTTCACCGCCAGGCTTGCCGCAGGTCGCGCCGATCAGGTGACGCTGCCGCCGCCGCCGAAGATTAACGGCCTTGAGATGGAGGTAATCGAGAAGAACACGGCGAGCACAGCCATCTCGTTCGGCTTCCCGATCCCGGTCACGCGCAAAGACCCGGACTGGGCGGCGCTGCTCGTAATGCAGTCTTATCTGGGCCAGCATCGCTCATCGAACAGTTATCTCTACCAGCGGCTGCGCGAGATTCGCGGTTTGAATTATGGTGATTACGCTTACATCGAATACTTCCCGCGCGGCATGTTTCAGTTCCACCCCGATCCGAATCTCGCCCGTCAGCAACAGATTTTTCAAGTCTGGATTCGCCCGGTCGAGCCGAAGAACGGCCTGTTCGCTTTGCGCGCCGGCTTGTTTGAATTGAACCGGCTGGTGCGCGATGGCATGGCGGAGAAGGACTTTGAGGCGACGCGGCAGTTCCTCACGAAGTTCGTCAACGTGCTGACTAAGGACCAGGAGGCGCAGCTCGGCTACGCGCTCGACAGTCGCTATTACGGCATACCGAGCTTCACCGATTATGTGCGCGGGCAACTGGCGAAGCTAACGCTTGCCGATGTCAACCGCGCCATCAAGAAGTACCTGCAAACCGATAACGTCAAGATCATCGTCATCACCAGAGACGCGCAAGCGTTCAAAGACGCGGCGATGTCGAACAAGCCGTCGCCGATTAGCTATACTTCACCGCCCGCGAAAGCGATTCTCGAAGAAGACAAGCTAATTGAAGGCTACCGGCTCAACTTCAACCCGCGCGGCGTCGAGGTAGTGCCGGTCGCGCAAGTCTTCGAGAAGTAGTGGCCAAAGGGCAGGAGGCAGGAAGCAGAGGCAGGAAGCAGGGGGCAGGAAGCAGGAAGCAGGAAGCAGTTGTTAGTCCCGTAGGGACGACCTGTTTATAGTTACCCATGCAATAGAAGAAGCAAGCTCCGTCAGGAGCGCGATGTAGACATTGCGCCCCTACGGGACTTCGTCGTTTACTTCAGCCATAACTATAAACAGGTCGTCCCTATGGGACTCATGATTATCTCGGCTACTGGCCACTGGCCACTGACAACTTCTGAATTTACACCCGCCAATCATTTCGATATAATCCGCTTCCGCATTCCTTCAGGATATTTCATCAAGCTGGATAGACGTTGTAACACTTCATCGGGTATTGCACGTCAGTTTGGAAAGGAGCTTCTCATGACTAAACCCTACGTGCTGCGAGCGTTGCTTGCCGCTATCTTCTTTTTAGGACTCAGCGCACCGCTGGCTATGGCCGGCGATGACTGGAAGCCTGTCGATCCGGCGCACTTGGCGATGAAGTCGCCGGTGGTCGAACCCGACGCCGACGCCGAGGCCCTCCTCTGGGACGTGCGCGTTGACGATCAGGACACGGACCTCGTCTTCACTCATTACATTCGCATCAAGATATTCACCGAGCGCGGCAAGGAATCGCAGGGCCAGATCGATCTCACCTACTTCGGCAACAACAGGGTGAGGGACATTGCCGGGCGCACTATCAAGCCCGACGGCACGATCATCGAACTGAAGAAGGACGCGGTCTTCGAGCGCACAATCGTTAAGGTCAGCGGCATTAAGGTCAAGGCCAAGTCGTTCGCTATGCCGGGCGTCGAGCCGGGCGCGATTATCGAGTATCGCTGGCGCGAAATCTTTGCCTTTGATGACGCCAACAACGTCCGCCTGCAATTTCAGCGCGACATCCCCGTGCAACTGGTCCGCTATCACATCAAGCCCTTCCCCTTCATCTCGGCGGGCATGGCGGCGCAGACCTTCAACGCCGGCGATCCCATGTTCACCAAGGAACGCGACGGCTTTTACCTGACCGAGATGACTAACATGCCGGCCTTCCGCGAAGAGCCGAATATGCCGCCCGAAGATCAGGTGCGCGCCTGGACGCTGCTCTACTACAGCAAAGACGTGAAGAAGAAACCCGCAGAGTACTGGCGCGAGCGCGGCAAGTCGGAATCCGACGTGGTCAAGCCGCTGATCAAAGCCAACGACGACGTGAAGAAAACCGCCGCGCAAATCATCGGCGACGCGGCGACGCCGGAACAGAAGATCGAACGGCTCTACACCTACTGCCAGACGAAGATCAAAAACATTAACGACGACGCCAGCGGAATGACGGCGGAAGATCGTAAGAACGCGAAGAAGAATAATTCGCCCGCCGACACGCTCAAGCACGGCGCGGGCACGGCTGGCGACATCGATCTGCTGTTTGCGGCGCTCGCCGCCGGCGCTGGCTTCGACGCGCGGCTGGCGCGCATAGGCGACCGCAGCCGGATGTTTGCCGACTTCACGTTCCCCAATACATACTTCGTGCAGGCGTTCATCATTGCGGTGAAGGTCGGCAACGACTGGCGCTTCTTCGAGCCGTCGAGCGCCTACTGCCCGTTGGGCATGCTGCCGTGGCAGCGCGAAGGTCAACAGGCGCTCATCCTTGATTCCAAAGAGCCGACGTTCGTTCGCACACAACTGTCGTCACCGGATAAGAGCGTCGAGAAGCGCACCGCCACGCTGACGCTCGACGCTGACGGCACGCTCGAAGGCGACGCCACCATCGAATACACCGGCCACCTGGCGATGATTAAGAAAGAAGAGAATGATGACGACTCGCAGGAGCAGCGTGAAGCGTCTTTGCGCGAATTGATAAAGGCCCACCTGAGCACGGCGGAAGTCACGAACATCAAGATTGAAAACGTGACCGACCCGGCCAAGCCGTTCATCTATCGCTTCCACGTCCGCGTGCCGGGCTATGCCGAGCGCACGGGCAAGCGGCTTTTTCTACAACCAGCCTTTTTCGAGAAAGGCGAGCCGACTCTGTTTTCGGCGAGCGCGCGTAGGCATCAGGTCTACTTCCACTACACCTGGCAGGAAGAAGACAATGTGACGATCAGTCTGCCGCCGGGGTATGCGCTCGACAGCCCCGACGCGCCCGCGCCGTTCAAGATCAATGACGTGGCGGCGTACGGCGTCAAGATGCAGGTTCTCGGCAAGAACGAGAAGCTCATCTATCATCGCAACTGGATGTTCAACGCGCTGATCTTTCCGCAGACCAGCTATGCCGGCATCAAGCAGGTCTTCGATATGGTGCATAAGGGCGACAGTCACACGCTCAGCTTTAAGCAGGCTAGCGCCCAGTAAACCGGCGCGGGCGGCCACGCGCCGCCCCGCCTTTTCATCTTCACTCATCAACGGTCGTTCGTTTTCAAAGAGGCATTGCTCATGAAGAACCTTTCGCGCTCATCGGAGTCGCACCAGTCGTCGCGTAGTCTTAGCCACATTATTCAAATCACCGTCCGCGCCGTCGTCGCGCTGACCGCTATAATCGCGGCGGTGTTGGTCGTAACGCCGCCACGAGTGCGCGCCGGCGATGATGTGCCCGCCTGGCTCAAGCAAGCGACGAGCG
Source organism: Blastocatellia bacterium (assembly GCA_045807725.1). Classification (GTDB taxonomy): domain Bacteria; phylum Acidobacteriota; class Blastocatellia; order UBA7656; family UBA7656; genus DATENM01. The sequence continues at coordinate 15,085 of JBJMGV010000047.1, forward strand.
CGGCGTTGCCTGCCTATGATAGAGACGTTCCCGGTGTCGTGCTCTGGGACGAGTCGCGCGTCACGGTCAGCGAAGATGGGCGCGTCGTGACGACGAGCTATTACGCCATCAAAATTCTCACCCGCGAGGGCCGCGCGCTGGCGCGTGCCGAGGAAGGCTACAACACGGATTCCGGCAAGGTGCGCGAAATGCGCGCCTGGTTGATCCGGCCATCGGGCGAGGTAAAGAAGTATGGCAAGGACGAAACCGCTGACGTGGCTGATGCCGATAACGATATGTACAACGAGTTTCGCTCGAAGATCATCGCCGCGAAAAACGATACGGAGGTTGGGGCGGTCTTCGGTTACGAGGCGACGGTTGAAGACCGCGCGATGTTCAATCAATTGACCTACGAATTTCAATCGCGCCTGCCGGTGGCGCTGTCACGCTTGATGATGAGCTTGCCCGCCGGCTGGCGAGCCGACGCCACGACCTTCAATCACGCCAAGGTTGAGCCGACGGTCAACGGCTCGACCTACTCTTGGGAGATGGCCAACCTGCCGCCCATCGAGCCGGAAGTGATGAGTCCGCCGGTGACTTCGCTCGCGCCGTGGCTCGCAGTCACCTATCAACCGGCGGCTAACGCAAAGCCGGTTGCGGGCCGCGCCTTCGCGTCGTGGGCCGAAGTCTCGCGCTGGATGACCGAGTTGAGCGACCCCCAGATGGTGCTCGACGACAACCTCGCCGGCAAAGCGAAACAACTGACGGCCAACGCGACGACCGAGTACGAGCGCATACAGGCCATTGGTCGCTTCGTCCAATCGATCAACTACGTCTCGATACAGATTGGCGTCGGACGCTTCCGCCCGCACTCGTCGCTCGAAGTCTTCACGAAGTCTTACGGTGACTGCAAAGACAAAGCCAACCTGATGCGCGCGATGCTGAAAGCAGTCGGGCTGCCGGCCAATCTGGTGCTCATCTATTCAGGCGACCCGACCCACGTGCGCGAAGAGTGGCCGTCGCCGAGCCAGTTCAATCACTGCATCATCGCCATCAAAGTGAGCGACGCCACACAAGCGCCGACCGTCGTGACGCACCCGACGTTGGGCCGTCTGTTGATCTTTGACCCGACCGACGACAACACGCCGGTGGGCGATCTGCCCGGCCACGAGCAGGGCAGCTTCGCGCTGGTCATCGCCAGCGATGCCGGCGCGTTGATGAAGATGCCGGTGACGCCGCCGGAGGCCAATCGGCTGGAGCGCGAAGCCGACGTGACGCTGGCTCCCGACGGCGCGATTACCGCAAGCATGCAGGAGCGATTCATCGGCCAATCGGCGGTCGCCGGGCGCAGAGAGTTTCGCCGCTTGTCGCGGCCCGATTACGTCAAGCAGATCGAAGGCTGGATCACGCACGGCGCGACCGGCGCAGCGGTATCGAAAGTCGAGCCGGCGGACAACGCCGCCGAAGGCCGCTTCACGTTGCAGGTCGAGTTCACGGCGCGCAGCTACGCGCAGTTGATGCGCGAGCGGCTGCTGGTCTTCAAGCCGGCCATCGTCTCGCGCCGCGAAGAACTGCCGCTTACCGCCGGCGCGCGACGCCAGCCCGTCGTGCTGCGCTCGAATGCGTATGCTGAAACCGTGCGAGTGAAATTGCCTGCGGGGTTCGAGGTGGATGAGCTGCCCGACCCTGTGAAGATGGACGCATCATTCGGCAGCTACGAAACGGCCTATCAGGTCAAAGACGGCCAGTTGAATTTCACCCGTAAGATGGTGGTGCGCGCATCGACAATTCCGCCTGAAGAGTACGCCAAGGTGCGCGGCTTCTTCGAGCGCATACGCGCCGCCGAGGCCGCGCCGGTCGTGCTGGCGAAGAAGTGATTGGGCGCTCATCGTTGCGCTGGCGGCTCGGCAGCTTTACGGAGTCGTTTGGCGAAGCGTACCCCCTGTGTTAGCTTGATCCTTGACATGCCTGCTAACCGGAATGATGTGGCGGACGGGCGAAGCGGTCGTATAGAAGTCTGGCGACCGCGCGATCTTGCGCGCCTTGAGCTTCAGCGCGGCGTCGCCGTAGATCGCCCCGTGCCGCGCCACTGGCACGAAGAATACCAGTTCTGCCTCATCCAATCCGGCCCCGGCGAATTGAACTATCGCGGCAGTTGCTTGCAGACGCCGCCGGCCAGCCTCTTCATCGTTCACCCCGGCGAGGTTCATTCAAACCGCACACACGTTCGATACGGTTGCAGCTACCGCACCCTCTTCATTCCCGCCGAATTGATGTGCGAGGCGGCGCGAGAAATCTTTACCGGCGCGGCGGGCCTGCCTTTCTTTCCGAACGCGGTGATCTTCGATGAAGAGGTGATTGGCCAATATCTTGAACTGCACGTCGCGCTTGAGCAGCCATCGTCGAGCCTTGAACGGCAAGGCTTGTTGCTCAATTTGCTGGCCGGTTTAATCAGCCGGTTTGCCGAATATCAACCCGCGCCGCGCGCCTTTGCCGCCGCCCGATTGGCGGTGAGCCGCGCTTATGATTACCTGGCTGAGCATTATGCAGAGAATGTTTCGCTAGACCGTCTCGCCGCCATCGCTAACCTGAGTCCCTTCCATTTCAGCCGGCTATTCTCCGAACAGTTCGGTATGCCGCCGCACGCCTTTCAGACTCAGCTTCGCCTTTTACGAGCCAGAGCATTGCTGCTCGAAGGCTGGGCCATTCCGCACGTCGCCGCGCAGACAGGTTTCGCCGACCAGAGCCACCTGACGCGCCACTTCAAGCGCGTGGTCGGCCTGCCGCCGGGCCGTTATCAAGGCGGCAGCAAGAACGTACAAGACGCGCTGATCCCGCCGCGCTAAACTTCGCTCACTCGCGCTCAGCATCAACGGAGGAATCGAATATGACCGGATGGTTGTCTGACCTTCGGTTCGGATTGCGGCTGCTCGGTCGCAACCTCGAAGTGACGCTGGTCGCTGTCCTGGCAATGGCCCTGGCCATCGGCGTCGCCGGCACAGTCTTCAGTGTAGTTAACGCTATATTGATTCAGCCCCTGCCATTTCACCAACCGGAGCGGCTGGTGGCGATCTGGCAAGTTGATCCGGCCAACGCCGCGCAGTGGCGACCGAGCGCGTCGGGCAATTACGCCGACTGGCGGCGACTGAGCGGCTCGTTTGAAGAGATCGGCGCGGCGCTGAACATCTCAAAGACGCTGACGAGCTTTGATGAAACCGAGACGCCGTTGATGCAGATGGTTTCTGCCGGGTACTTCGCCGCGCTCGGCGTGCAGCCGATGATGGGGCGCGCCTTCACGCCGGAAGAAGACCGTCCCGGCGCGCGAGCGGTCGTGCTGTTGAGTTATGACTTATGGCAGCGCGCCTTCGGCGGCGCACGAGACGTGATTGGGCGAACGACGGAACTCGACAGCGTGCCTTATGAGATCATCGGCGTAATGCCGGCTGATTTCGATAACCCGATCTTCGGGCTGACCGAACGCCCGCAGGCTTGGATACCGCTGGCGCTCGCTGAAAATGGTTTAGACCGTAGCGGCTACGATCATTACGTCGTCGCGCGCTTAGCCAACGGCGTCACGCTCGATCAGGCAAAGCAGGAATTCGCGCGCATCTCGGCGACGCTCAAAGAGCAATACCCCGACACCAACCGCAACGTCACGGCTCTGGTCACGCCGCTCAAAGAGAGCATCGTGCGCGGCGTGCGTCCGGCGGTGTTGCTCTTACTCGCCTCGGTTTTGCTGGTGTTGCTGATTGCTTCGAGCAACGTCGCGCACCTGCTGTTGACTCGCTCAGTCGTGCGCGAGCGCGAGTTTGCTGTGCGGCAGGCGCTCGGCGCGGGAACGGCTCGACTGCTGCGTCAACTGATTATCGAGAGCCTGTTGCTGATGGCCCTCTGTGGTGTGCCGGGATTCCTGCTGACGCTGTGGGGCACGCACAGCGTCAGCTTGCTGGTTCCCACAGGCTTCAACATTCCGCGCTTTGATTTTCAGGTAGATGCTAATGTAGTGTTCTTTACACTTGGGATTTCACTGTTGCCCGCGCTGGCGCTTGGCTTGATTCCGGCGCTGTATGCGCGACGAGTCAATCTCGTCACAGGGCTGACGGGAACGGCACGCGCTACGGGGAGTCACGGTAGCCGCCGATTGCAACGCTTGCTTGTGATCGCCGAGACCGCGCTGTCGCTTGCGCTGCTGATCGGCGCGGGACTGATGGCGCAGAGCTTCCGTAATCTTCAACGGCTCGACCAGGGCTTCGAGCCTACGAACGTCTTAACGTTTCGCGTTTCGACGCGTGGCGCGGATTACAAAACGAGCGAGCGGCGGCAGCGATTCTTCAAAGAGATTCACGACCGGCTCGAAAACGTTCCGGGCGTGCTGGCGGTCGGCGCGGCGCAGTTCCATCCCTTCTATCCTCAGTTCGGCGCGACGACTGTGACGGTCGAAGGTCAGCCGTTGCCCGAACCGGGCAAAGAGCCGCGCGCCACCGCTGTTCACCTGACGCCGGATTATTTTTCGACGATGCAGATCGGCCTGTTGCGTGGGCGACTCTTCGATGAAAGCGATGCCGCCGCGACGCCGCCGGTCATTGTCATCAGCGCGAAGATGGAGCGCGCTCTCTGGGGCGACGAAGACGCTTTGGGCAAGCGTGTGAAGATCAAAGGCAGCGGCGATGTTTATCGTCAGGTGGTCGGCATTGTCGCTGACATTCGCACGGATCAGTTTCCGCCCGAATCGCAGCCGACGGTCTACGTGCCATTGGAACAGGACACCGCGCCGCTGACCATTGGTTACGTGTTGCGAACGACCAGTGAGCCGCTCGCCTTCGTCGAATCGGCCCGGCGGGAAGTGCGTGCGGTTGATCGCGCGATGCCTGTTTATCTGGTGCGAACGATGGCCGAGATTGTTGAGGGAATGGACTGGCGCACGCGATTCGTGATGTCGCTGCTTGCGATCTTCAGCGTGCTGTCGCTGTTGTTGGCGGTGACGGGAATCTACGCGGCGCTGTCTTATGTGGTCACGCAGCGAACGCGCGAGATTGGTGTGCGCCTGGCGATAGGCGCGCAACGCCGCGACATTTTCAGGCTAGTCATCGCGCAGGGCGTGCGGCTGACGCTGATCGGCATCGTCATCGGTTCAGCCGCAGCGGTCGCGTTGACGCGATTGATGGCGAGCCTGTTGTTCGGCGTCAGCGCCACCGACCCGCTGACCTTTGCGATGTTCGCTTTGTTGTTAATGATCGTCGCGCTGTTGGCCTGCTACCTGCCGGCGCGGCGGGCCACGCGGGTTGATCCGATTCTCGCGCTGCGACAAGAGTAGCGGTAAGAGAACGCGAATCTGTTGAGCGGGCCGCGCTCACGCGAGAATGTCCATGATCTTGCGGACGCTGTGCGGCTCGCTCAGGCGAACGATGAAGTTGGCGGCGGTGATGAGCGCGCCTGGATGACGGACCAGATGGGCAAGGTCAGTGGTCTCGTCATTGCGCCGTTTGAGCACGGGCTGTTGCTCGGCTGGCGAAAGCGGCGCGAGTTGTTGGGCAAACCGCCAGGCTTCGTCGCGCGCTACGTCTATGCTCCAGTTGAGCACCGTGCGCGCCGTTCGGCCTCCGACCACATCGAGCAGCTTGAGATAATGCGATACCTGCTCTAACTGCTTTTGCACGCCGCCGACCATTGCCGCGAGAATGTTGTTGATCTCATCGAAGTCGTGCTTGAGCGGCGGCAGTTGATCGCCGGGACAGGTGATAGCTGCCGCCGCGCCGAGGTCAAAGTTGATGTGTGCGTTGATGCCTAGCAGCAGATGTTGCAGAACAATCGGTGGCCATTGAGTGGCGGCACTAAACGCGTAGGTCCAACAGCGCGGCGCGGCTTGACCGCTGCGATGCTCCGCCAGCGCCGTCAGGTAGCGGTTCGCAAAGTTGACATCGAGCCGCTCCATTCGCGCGCCGTCATCGAAGCGGCCCTGTGCGATGCCGCGCTTTATCTCGATGGTGACGCTGCGATAAAGCGTAGTGAAGTAGCCGAGCCGGCTCTCTTCCTGCCGTGCCCACGCGATAATGCCGTCGAGTAACGCGATGACTTCATCAATCGTCGTCGCCGGCCCGGTTGCAATTGCAGGTTGCGCGCTCATATATTCTCCTCCGCGTTGGCTGATCGTTGGCGTTTATTGCGGCAGTTCCGCAAGGTCTTGGTTGATTGAGTCGAGGAGGCTTTGTGCGTCTGCCTCATCTTTCGCGGCGCGGCCTTGATAGTGCTTGAAGTCGCGCAAGGCGGCCTCGGCATAAGCCCGCGCGCGGAGCAGAAAGGCGCGCTGCTGGAGCACACGCAGCGTCAGCGGATTGCCCGCACAGTAATCCAGCAGCGGCTGCCAGTCAGCAATCTCCGAGCGCTTCAGGTTTCTCTCTTCGCCCAGCTTCAACGCCAGCCGGGCCGCGTCGGAGTTTCTCATGCGCCGCATGGGAATGCGATGCGGAATGCCGCCGAGCCACTTCGCTTCGTCCCTGCGTGAAGTCAGCAGGATTTTGACCTTGCTGGCGTTGCCGAGCTTGATCTGTTTGAGAAAGTCGCGTAGCTCGCTTTGCTCAACGTCAGTCCATTGCGATTCGGTGCCTTCCGGGAAGCCGGCGACCGGCTCGACGTTGTCCCATATCCACAGAATAGGAAAGGTGCGAAGGATACGCTTGACGATCTTCAGTCGTCCGGCAAGATCATTTTGAGCAGTCCAATCAACGGCTGGATTACTGAGGAACGGGGCGAGTGGCTGGCCTATCTGGTTGAGCAAGTCAGCAAGATCGGTGTGGTTCTCGAACGAGGCGAGCAAGACGAGCGGTTGCGCGCCCAGCCCGCCAGTGACCGTATACCAGCGCGCGAACTCGACCGCCGTCGAGCTTTTTCCTTGCCCTGCGTAGACGATGTGGTACGGCTGGCCGGCGGCTTTAGCGTCGGCGAGCTCTTTCTGTAGGCGCTCGAAGGTAGGCGGACGCAGCGCCTTGATGTCGAAGCGGGCGCGGTCAGGGCCGAGGTCTTGCAGCAGGCGGTTAGCTATGACTCGCAACTCGACATCCTGCGACCCGCTCGGACGACAGGCGATGTAGAGGAGGCGTATGCGGCCATCCTGCGCTGGCGGGACAGGGACGAAGGAGATGTTAGGCTTCGACTCGACACGCTCGATGTGGGCCTCGGCCTCCAGAGCCGGTTGAGCGTGCCGCTGCAAGCTGAGACGGATGGGATAGCGACCACCCTGCGGGGCGTCTTGGCGGACCTGGAGTGTCGTCATGGCGCGAATCTTACTTTATTCAGAAAGTGGTGCCAAGAAGATTCATAACAAAATATGAACAGGGCGTCTCGCTTCGAGCACCTATCTACATCATAGCTGCCTATCGGCTTTCACCTATCTTCATGCGTGGTGGCTTCCTACGGATCACGTAGCCTTATTCGTTGAAGATGGCGGCGGCGTCTTCGAGGCGCGAGGTGGTGTGGTACGGCGGGATGCTTTGCAGGAAGTAGCGGCCATAGGCTTTCGTGCGCAAACGCGGGTCGAGTATCGAAAGCACGCCGCGATCTCGCGCCGAGCGGATCAATCGGCCTAAGCCCTGCTTCAAGGTAATCGCCGCTTGCGGCACGGAGTATTCATAAAACGAGTTGCCGCCTTGATCGTCAATGTACTTCTGCCGTGCCGCCACCACCGGGTCGGTCGGCACGGCAAACGGCAGCTTCGAGATAATCACGCACGATAGCGCCTCGCCCTGCACGTCAACGCCTTGCCAGAACGACGACGTAGCGAATAAGACCGCGCCTTCGGTAGTGCGGAAGCGGTCGAGCAGGCCGGCCTTCGATCCTTGCCCTTGAATAAGCATCGGGTAGTCCACCATCTCGCGCACGCGCTCATAGGTTTCGCGCATCGAGGCGACGCTGGTGAACAAGACGAAGGCGCGACCGTGCGTCGCTTCCAGTATCGCGGCGATCTCGTCTACCGAGGCGTCGAGGAATTCGCGGCTGCGCGGGTCGGGCATATCGCGCGGCAGGTAGAGCACGGCTTGCTGTTGATAATCGAAATGCGACTCGATGATCTGCTGGCGCGCGTCTTGAATGCCGAGCCGGTTGCGTATGAAGTCGAAGTTGCCGCCCGCTGCCAGCGTCGCCGATGTGAGCACGGCGCTGTGGACTTGCGCGAAGAGCCTCTCTTCGAGAATGCCCGACACATCAATCGGCGTCGCGTTCATAAAGAGGCCGCGCCCGCGCCGCTCGTACCAGTAGACGAAACTCGGCTGGTCGCCGGTGACGATGAACTCAAGATCGAACTTCATGCTCTCTGTGCGCCGCACGATGTTGTCGAGTTCAGCCGGCGGATTCTTGACCATCGCCAGCGTCGCCGACAACCGGCCCAGCGCGTTAGCCAGCGCGATGTAAGCTTCGCCCGCCGGTGTGGCGTCGTAACTGCCATCTTCGGCAAAGCGGATGAAGTGCGATTCGCCTATCGTATAACGGCCATCCTGAAAACCGACAGAGCGCGAGCGGCTGCGCGACTTAAAACTCGATGACAATTCATCGCCCGACTCTTCGCCGCGAAAGGTCAGCCAGAATGCGTCGGATCGCTGCGCCACACGCGCCAGCGCCTTGCTCAACTCCATCGCTGCGTCCGCCTCGGTGATCGCCAGCTTGTTCGCGTCTTGAATCAAGTCGATGATGCGATAGGTCGAAACCGTGCTGCCGAAGTACGAGGCCGCCACGTCTTCAAGCTCGTGCGCTTCGTCGAAGATGACTGTCGTATAATCGGGCAACACCGCGCCGTAATCGCCGCCGCGCAAGGCGAGGTCGGCGAAGAAGAGGTGATGATTGACGATGACAACATCGGCCTCTTGCGCCTGCTGGCGCATTCGCGTGATGAAACAGTTGTCGAACTCAGGGCACTTCTGGCCGAGGCAGGTGTCGGCGCGGGCATCGATCTGCGGCCAGAACGAGAGGTCTTCAGGCAGGTCGATCAACTCAGCGCGGTCGCCGGTTTCGGTCTCGCCGGCCCAGCGGCGAATCTCGTCGAAGGCATCCACTTGTTCAAGCCCTTCGAGGATCGGTGTCTCTTCGGCCTTCTTCAGACGGTGCAGGCAGACGTAATTCGAGCGGCCCTTCATACAGATAGCATCGAACGGGCGCGGCAGGACTTTCTGCAAGAAAGGAATGTCTTTTTTGTAGAGCTGCTCCTGAAGCGCTTTTGTAGCCGTCGCTACAATGACGCGGCGGCCTGAAGCCAGCGCGGGGATCAGGTAGGCGAGCGTCTTGCCGGTTCCGGTTCCGGCTTCGATCAAGGCGATGCCGCCGCCGCTGAGCGTGGCGTGGACGGCTTCGGCCATCTCGACCTGACCGGGCCGATACTCGTACTGCGGATGATGTCGGGCGATTAAACCGTCAGGGCCGAATACTTCTTCCATAAGAATAATCAATCTACAGAGTCTGCGCGCGGCTGCGCACGAGGCGCTTTTCGTAGATGGGGAAACGCTCGCACATCTCTTTGACGCGAGCGCGCACGCCTTGCTGCACCGACTCGCTTTCGGGATCGGCCAGCACGTCGCTGATGAGACCGGCGATCTCGCGCATCTCCGCTTCTTTCATGCCGCGCGTCGTCAGCGCCGGCGTGCCGATGCGGACACCTGACGCCTTCATCGGCGGCTGCGTGTCGAACGGGATGGCGTTCTTGTTGACCGTGATGGCGGCGCGCTCCAATGCCTTCTCGGCCTGCGCGCCTGTCAGGCCGCGCACGAAGACATCGACCAGCATCAGGTGATTGTCCGTGCCGCCCGAAACGATGCGGAAACCAGCGGCAGTCAACTCGTCGGCCAGCACCTTCGCGTTGGCGATGACCTGGCCCTGGTAATCCTTGAAACCGGCTTCCTGAGCCTCTTTGAAGCAAACCGCCTTGGCCGCGATGATGTGCATCAGCGGGCCGCCCTGCACGGTCGGGAAGACGGCGCGGTCCAGCTCTTTCTGAAACTGCGCGCGGCACATCACCATCCCTGCGCGCGGGCCGCGCAACGTCTTGTGCGTAGTCGTGGTTACAAAGTCCATATGCGGCACGGGGCTGGGATGCAGGCCGACAGCGATCAGCCCGGCGATGTGCGCGATGTCGGCCATCGAGTACGCGCCAACGTCGCGGGCGATTCGCCCGATGCGCTCGAAATCGATAATGCGCGGGTAGGCCGACGCGCCGCAGAGAATCATCTTCGGTTTATGCTCGTGCGCCAGCCGTTCCATCTCGTCGTAATCGATCTGCTCGGTATCCTGCTTCACGCCATAGGGGACGATCTGATAACTGCGGCCTGAGAAGTTGAGCGGGTGGCCGTGTGTCAGGTGGCCGCCATGCGCCAGGTTCATCCCCAGCACCGTATCGCCATAGTTGAGCACAGAGAGGTAGACCGCCATATTCGCCTGCGAGCCGGAATGCGGTTGCACGTTGACGTGTTCGCAGCCGAAGAGTTGTTTGGCGCGGTCGCGGGCGATATTCTCGGCCACGTCTACGAACTCGCAGCCGCCATAGTAACGCTTCGCCGGATAGCCCTCGGCGTACTTGTTCGTCAACACGGACCCCATCGCTTCGAGCACGGCTTCGGAGACGAAATTTTCCGAAGCGATCATCTCAAGGTTGTAGGCGAGGCGGTTCTCTTCGTTAGCGATGACGGCGGCGATTTCAGGGTCGGCGTCGGCGAGCGAGCGGTTCATCAAATCGGTCATCAGCGTATCCTCTCTGGTCGTGAATTGGCCGAGCGTGCGCGCTGCGGACGGTTCACGCTCGCTGGTTCGAGTCTAGCAAAACGGCAGACGCTTGTCAGCCGGCACGCTGCGCGTGAAGGCAAAAGACAAAAGTTATGGATGAATGATGACCTTGGGCATTTCATCGGCAGGGTCAGAGGGCAATTCATTATTGCCTCTTGCCTCTTGCCTTTTGCCTTTGGCCTTCATACGGTGCGTCAGGCGATGGCCGACAGCGACGAGAGGCTTTTCGAGCAGGTAATAACTGGCCGCCGCGATGGTGAGCAACGTGATGACGTTGAGCGGCCAGATTTGAAAATCAACTGCTTGCTGATAGCGCCCGACGAAGAGCGCCGATTGCCAGAGGTAGATGCTGTAAGAGAGGCGACCGAGCCAGGCCATCGGCTTCGCTTCGAGGGCGCGACCGATCCACGTTTGCGAATGGAGCACCGTGCCGATCAGCACCAGCGGGATCAACATTGATTCGGCCACTACGCTATAAGACATTGGGATCGTCCAGACCGCGATGAGCGCCGCCAGATAAACCAGCCACAAAGGTAGAACGGTGAGTCGTCGCAAGCGGTCGCGCCAGCCCGGTTGATGGATCAGCAGCGCCAACGCGCAGCCCCAGAACAGGCCGTCCAGGCAACGGTCTGTGCGTTGATAGATCAACAGCCCTTCGGGATGCGTGATGCCGTAGGCGGCGTCGAGGTCGCGCCATGCTTCAAAGCCTAAAGCAACCAGCGGCGTCAGCCACAGCGCCCGCTTCGAGCCGATCAAAATTAAGAAAGCCGGCCACAGCAGGTAGAAGTGCTCTTCGACCGCAAGCGACCAGTAGTGGCCCGTGTAAGAGGTGGCCGGCCCCGTCAGCAGGTTGCGAAAGAAGAAGACTGAGGCGAGGGATTCGAGCGCGGTCGGCGGTGTCATATAGGCCAGCGCCGCCATCAGGTTGATGAAAAGAATATAGAGCAGGGCCGGCGGCAGTATGCGAAAAGCGCGGCGCAGATAAAAACGCTTCAGGCTGATGCGACCGAAGCGCGCTTCGTCGTCGAGCAAGCGCGAGCAGATGAGAAAGCCGCTAATGCCGAAGAAGATGTTGACGCCGTGATGGCCGTAGTTGAAGACCGAAAACCACGGCGCGGTCGGCGGTGTGCCGTGATAGCCGATGACCATCAACACGGCGATGGTGCGCCAGCCGTCCAGCGTCGGGATGTAGTTGGCTCGCCCCTGCTGCATACCCTCTCGCCAAGGCGAGCAGTGTAGTTGACGCGTCTGCATTAAGCAAGATGGGTTAGCAACTGGAGGCTCATCCAGAGTTTTGAAATCCGCCAACATGGGTGTTGGCGGTGTCACAATGGCAGGAACTGAACTCGGCTGGTGAAGTCTACTGGTGCTCCTGCTTTGGCGATGATCTCCAGGTCGTCCACGCAAGTGCGTACGGATACTCTTAGCGCGTGTGTGTAGATGATACCGGCGAACTCGGCTCCCTGCGCTTGCCGTCTATCGGCTTCTATCAAGAAATCCTTGTCTGATGTCACCAGCACTCGCCCCAAAATGGTTGCGCGGTCGAGCAGAGCAAGGTCATCGATCTGGGCTGCATTATCTTCCCGCGCTGTGAGACAATCAACGCCTCTGAGTCTCAGGCCGTGTATGATCGACTGTGGGACGTGGTGATCGAAGTAGAAGGCGATGCTCATTAGCGCAATCCTTGCGCCTTCAATCTCTGTACCAGCGGCGAATCACCGAGACGTTGGCGCATCTGGTCTGCATACTGCAACTCGGCTTCGATTTGCTGATTGATCTCTTGTTGATGATCCCAGTAATAAGCCAACGCTGAATGAATCTGTCCCATCGAGAGTTGAGGGTGTTGAAAGTGCAATTCTTCGGGACTCCAGCCGTAGGCCATTACTTCAGTGACCAGTTGCGCTATCTTCATGCGCGCGTCGGCGATAACCGCCTCGCCGTTCTCTACCGTGATGTGCTCATATCCAGTGGTGGTTGATGCCATGCTGCCATCCTGCTGCCTTGACGGTTGTGAGTTGAGCCGTTGAAGGCTCCGTTCCTATAGCCTGTCTACTGCAAGAAGGTCTGGAGGTTGTCGCGCGAGACGGTGACTTTCGCGCCCCAACTGGGCGTGCCTTCGGGGAATTTCGCGTCGCGGTTGTTGATGCTCATTTTAACCGCCGGGCGGTTGCCGATATTCAAGCGCACCTGGCTTTGGGCCGGCGGCAAGCTCTGCGCTTCGCCCTTCTTGATGAGCACAGAAGTCGGCTTCGGCGCGTCGTCAATCCAGTATTGCAGCGAACAGTTGTCAATTGTCGCCTCAAGCTTCACGACCAGCGGCTCGCCTTGCGTCACTGCCGGCGTCGTTGCGGACGGCGTGTCGGGGGAAGTTGCCGGCGCGGTCGCGTTGCTATTGGCAGTTGGCGGGTTGCTGCTTGCGGTCGTGGAGTTGCTGTTTGCGGTCACGGCGCTGCGCGGCGGCGCGTTCTCTTGGGACGGGCTTTTCAGTTTCTGAATGACGGCGAGGACGATGACGATGAGGAAGATGGTGATGCCGCCGCCGATGACGATGGTCGTCCAATTCAGGCGCGGCCCGCTCTGCGTATACGTGAGCGGCTCAGGCCGGCGCGCGGGCGGGCGTGGCGGTTCAACCATCGTAGGCGCGAGCGGCTCGGCGCGTTGCGGCGCGGCTTCGGCGCTGACGCCGGCGACTTGTTGCTGGTAGAGGGCGATGGCCTCGTCCTCATCCATACCGACCTGCTTGGCGAAGGCGCGAATGAACGAGCGCGTGAAGATGCCGCCCGGCAGCACGCCGTAGTTGTCCATCTCGATGGCTTTCAAAAAGCGCGTGCCGATGCGCGTCGCTTCTGAAATATCAGTCAGCGCAATCTGGCGCTCCTCACGCCTGCGTTTGAGTTCTTCGCCCAGTGTCGGCATATTCGCCGAACGACCTTTCTGCTCTGTGAATTTACGAGGGAGTTAAAACAATCTCATCTTAGAAAAACCCTTTTAGACTGTCAAGCATAGCCTTGCGTCGCAATAGTGCTTGATTGCCAATATGGATTGGGATTAGAATGAGAGCGTCAAGTGGGCGAGCAAGGGGCGGGGACAAGTACAGCACGTAGCGAGTCATTCTCACTCGCCATCGGTTTCGTTAAGCACACAACAATTCGATTCGTCGGGCGACAGCCCATGCCGCCCAATGCCTGGTGAGTCATTGCTTCAGAGATCGGGCACACCGATCCGTTCCGTCGGAGGGCAAAAGCCATGAAATGGAGAATCGCGAGCGCCTTCCTGTTAGCCACACTAATTTTGTCACTGGCGCCACTCGATCACGCATTCGCGCAGAAAGACAGCAAGAATTCTGCCAACGGCGAGGCCACAAAAACCGACCCTGCCGCTAAACCAACTGACGATAAAACCGCGCCGAAGCCCAACGACCTGAAGCCCGGTACGGCGAAGCAGATCAGCGATCAGATTATTCTCGACACCGGCATCGTCAACGTGATGGTCAGCGTCACGGACACTTACGGGCGATTCGTCACCGGCCTGACCAAAGATCACTTCGACCTGTTCGACGACAAGGTCAAGCAGAACATCGCGCACTTCAGCGACGATGATGCGCCGATCTCGGTCGGCATCGTCTATGACGTGTCAGGCTCGATGAAGGAGCGCATCATGCGCTCGATCAAGGCGCTGCGCCGTTTCATGGAGACTTCGCACGACGACGATGACTTCTTCCTGATCGGCTTCAACGACCGCGCCAAGCTGGTGCAGGACTTCACCACGTCGAGCGAGCAGATCGTCGGCCACCTGATGTTCGTCAACCCGAAAGGCTCGACTGCGCTTTACGACGCTTCTTACCTGGCAATCGAAAAGGTCGCGCAAGGCCGTCATCAGAAAAAGGCGCTGCTGATTATTTCTGACGGACAGGACAACAACAGCCGCTACACCTACAAAGAACTGCGCAATCGCGTCAAAGAGGCCGACGTGCAGATTTATGCCATCGGCATCACCGACCCGGCTTCCGACTCTCTGGCTGGTTACGGTCGCGGCGTGCTCGAAGAGATTTCGCGGATGACGGGCGGGCGCGCCTTCTTCCCGAACGCTTATAACGAGCCGGAGCTGGTTGAAATCTGCACGCGCATCGCGCTTGAGCTGCGCCACCAGTACTCCATCGCTTTCTATCCCAGCGACTATACCAGCGACGCCAAGTGGCACAAGCTGGCGGTCAAGATCAACCCGCCGAAGGGACTGGGCCGGCTGTCGCTGTCGTACAAAGACGGCTATCAGTCATTCAAGAAGTAAGCGCCACAAGAGCGCCAATCTCGTAAGGCCGGGTGACGTTTCGCCCGGCCTCTAACCTTTTCGCAATCTTCGACTCCGCTCACGTTCTTTCGGCAACGGAAGCCACCGGCGCGCGCATCTCAATCGAGGCCGCACCACAGAGCGCGCCGCTTCGGGCATCACCGTTTTCAAATCACTATCGAGCGGAGTAGAATTTAGCTATGAAATCTGTACAGTACCGATTGCTCGCGGGTCTTGCGGCGCTGGCGCTGCTGGCCGGCTCGTTCGCCACCGCCTCGGCTGACAACGCGCAGGAAAAGCCTGCCAAGCCGACGCTCAATAAAGCGCAACACCCGGAGCCGAAAGAGCAGGAGCCGCAGGATGATAAAGAGCCCCTCGTCCTGCGCGCCGATCTCGTCACACTCGACGTGACCGTCGTTGACCAGTCGAATAAGCCGGTGATGGATTTGAAAGAGGATAACTTTCAAGTCACCGAGGACAAGCTGCCGCAGAAGATCGCCTTCTTCAGCAAAGAGCAGGTGCCGGTCTCGCTGGTCTTCGCCATAGATACTTCCGGCTCAATGCGCTCGAAGCTCGACACGGTCATCAAGGCGTCGGTCAATCTGGTCAAAGAGACGCGCAAAGACGACGAGGTCGCCGTCGTTGAATTCAAAGACCAGCCGGAGCTGCTCGAAGAATTCACCACCGACACGGCGGACGTGATCGACACCTTGCAGAGCCTGGTCGCCTCGCGGCAGACGGCGATGCTCGACGCGCTCTTCGTCGGCGCGGATTACGCCAGCAAAGAAGGCAAGAACCGCCGCAAGGCGATCATTCTGGTCACGGACGGTCTCGACAAAGACAGCTATTACAAGTTCAACGAAGTCGTCGATCACTTGCGCGAAACCGACGTGCAGATTTACCTGATCGGCTTCATCAGCGACCTCGAAGGCGACAGCGGCCTGTTCCGTAAGAGTGAAAAGGACAAGGCCGAGAACTTGCTCAAGAAGCTGGCCGATGAAACCGGCGGGCGCGCCTTCTTCCCGCGCGAGTTGTCCGAAGTGCACACCATCGCGCAGCAGATTTCGACCGACCTGCGAACGCAGTATGCCATTGGCTACTACCCGACGAATACCAAGAAGGATGGCGCGTTTCACCCGATCCGCGTCAACGTCAACGCCGGCGACCGGCGCATCGTTGCGCGCACACGTAATGGTCGCACAGCGCCGCGCGAAGGCGCTGCCCCCTCGGTCAATAAGTGAGCGGGAACCTTAATCGATCAGCACAGGTTTAAAGCACCACCACGAGGGGCAGCCACACCGGCTGCCCCTTTTTGCATGGCGTGTAACCGCCTGTCGGCGCTGAACCGGCAAAGCCGGCTTTTAGCCGTGTTAATTGAATTGACATTTCTTTAGTTCATTCTATAATTGGCCTCGGTTAGTGAAGGATTACACAAAAGTCTTCACTAACGCCCCTCAAGCATTAACGGACAAGCAACGACAATGACCCGAGCAAGCGAGCGCCAGAACATCGTCGGCTCAAACTCAGGGCATGGTTTCAGGTACACGATTCTTTCTCGAAATATCGGCCTGCAATAGCACTACTATCAGCATTGTCTCAGAGGCCGGCAGGCGCAGCCTGCGGCTCGCAATCTCGGTGTTAATCGCCTGACGTTCATCAGATCGTCGGGCCGATGACATGCCCCAATGGCTCACCTGTTGCTAAAGGAGGAACCCACTATGCGTGATTCCACACCATCGAATTCGCGCTTTGGCCTTTCCAGAAGTGCGCGGTCGAAGCTGCAACTCATCGCCTTTTTGCTGGTCTTTGCGGTGCTAGGGTATAAGCACGCGGCCACCCAGAATCAGGCGTTGAATATCACCATAAATCAGAATGATCTGCTCAACGGAAAATACCCGCAGAAGTATGTCATCGAAGCCGGCGGCCAGTTCTGGACGACGCCTTTCACCCAATACGATGCCGCGACGCAGACCGGCGACGGTTACGGCGAAGGGCCTATGGGGCCGCGCGCCGGGCAGCGAAAAGCTTTCAACCCGAACACGGCGAATTACCCTTACCTGCGACTCAACGGCCTGGATTCGCAGAGCTGTTATGAATGTCACAATTCCATCGGCAGCGATCCCGGCTACGGGCCGAATTCGCCGCTCATTCGCAAGCAGCCGAGCACCGTCGGCGGGTCAGCCGGCTCCAACAGCAATGCCTTTATCAACCCGTGCTTCCCCAGGCCGCTGACGCTATTGATCCGGCAGCCGCCGCACGTCTTCGGGTCGGGTTATGTGCAGACGGTCGGCGACGAGATCACCGCCGCACTCTACAACCTGCGAAGGCAGGTCAGGCAGAAGGCCAAGAGCAACCCCGGCGTTCAACAATCCATCAATCTCAACGATCCGGCTCACGGCGTCAGCTATGGCACGTTCAAGACGACCTACATCGCCGGCAGCAAGTGGAAAACCATCAACAACCTGAACGTCTGCGGCCCGACCTGCCCGACGCCGACGGCAGACTTGAAGTCGGCAGCGACAGTGCCGAGCATGGCGGCAGCCGATAAATGTGATGACACTGGCGGCGTAATGGCCGACGGCTTTACCGACGATGTCGGACAGGTTCAAGGCGTCGCCTACGACCTGATCGTCCGGCCCTTCCAATGGAAAGGCGTCGCTTCGAGCCTGCGCCACTTCATCAGGGACGCGCTCGACTTTCACTTCAGCATGCAGGCGGTCGAGAAGGTCGGCTCGCTTGATTGCGACAAGGACGGCAAGATCAATGAAGTGTCGGTCGGTCAGGTCTCGGCCATCGCTGCCTTCGTCGGCATGACGCGCCCGCCGCAGCAGATGATCCCCGCCGGCGTCACGCCAGAGAGCGTGCAGCGCGGCTTCGAGATATTCACCGGCATAGCCACTGGCGCTAAGCTCTACCAGAAGATGTGCGCCAACTGCCACATCCCGATGATGCCGATCATCGGCAAGCGCGAGTTCGTCGTTGATAGCCCAGTCGTCAATCAGAATCCCGGCTGCCCTGTCGAAGCGACAGGCTTCACGAGCCTGATCACGCCGCTCAAATCTTATAGCGATGTGCCCGTGCTCAAGCGCATCAGGGCCAGCCTCAATTTGACGACGGCGGCTGGCGGAAATTGCCCGCAGCCTGACCCGACCTACAATATCCCGCTCGACAGCACGGACGTGCCGATCAGTTCGTTGCCGCGCCTGACGCAGTCCACGCCTTTCTTTTTACCGTTCCTGCGCCCGCCCGCCAACGCTTTTTACGTGCCCTTCTTCAGCGACCTGAAGACGCACAATATGGGCAAGTTCCTGGCTGACATCGCCCAGCAAGGGGCCGACGTGTCAGGCGTCTGTTTGCAGATGCCGAACTTCCTGACGCGACCTTTGTGGGGCGTGGCCGACACCGGCCCCTGGCTCCACGATGGCCGCGCCACCAGCTTGATGCAAGCGATTCTGCTGCACGGCGACACCAAGAGCCAAAGCGGCAGCGAAGCCCGACAAGTCGTCGACGCGTTCGAGTTGTTGACGCCCGCAGACCAGCAGGCCGTAGTGAACTTCCTGCTGTCGCTGCGCCTGCCGCCTGAGCAGGATCAGTCGTCGGCATCGGCTCGCTAGTCATCGTTGCTGTAAAATCAAAGGGGCGCGGGATCATCCACGTGGATGGCCCCGCGCCCTTGGTTTCTTTCAGTGATCGATGTCTATTTCGTGGGCACGTACTCAAAGCTCGGCCCGGCGGTGACGCCGTCCTCGTTGATGGGAATCTTCATCAACTCGACCGCCTGATACTTCAACTGATACATGCCAACGACGGCGTCCAGGAGGTCACGCGGATGCCCGTTGAGCGCCCGGTGCAGGCCGTTCAGCAGATGCATATAGGATTGATTGAACTCATAGGTCTTCTGCCGCAACTGGCTGCCGGCGGGATAATTTTTCATCTTCGGGTTGGGCTGCATATTGTAAGCGTTCTTCCAATTCACGTGCAGCGGCTTGCCTGTCGGCGGCTTGTTGGCCGTGTCGCGGTTCGTGTAGTAGCGCCCTTCGTGAATCTCGTTGAAGCGGAAGTAGTGGGCGTACTCGATCTCTTGCCCGAAGAGGCGGTGATCGCCGTCGAAGATCGAATGATGAACGCCTTCGCCCTGGCCAACGATCTCTCTGAGCGCCGCAAGCGAATGTTCGAGCGCCGTGCGCTTGTCGGTGATGGCGATGATCTCGCCGCCGCCGCCATAGTAATAATCCGGCGTCACCTGGCGGCGCGGGTCGCCAGTAAAAATGTTGCCTTCTTGCGACAGCTCCTTGAGGCCAAGCTCGATGGCTTCGTAGAACTGGCCGATGGTCTGGTAATGGTTCGGCTCCGCCGGCGCGGGCGGCACAGCCGGGCGCTCGATCTTCAAGAACGTGCTGATGGCCGGCTTCGAGAACTTCTCCAGGTTGACCAGGAAGGCGTCGTTGCTGTGCGGCAAGTAAGTCGGATAATCCGGGATGAAGCGGCGATGATTGATGCTTGGCTTGCCGCCGATGGCGTTCATCACGTTGGTCGCCAGAATCATATGCAGCATCTCTTCCATAACGACGCTGCGGATGATCTGCGCCGACTCGTGGTTCGTGCCGTCGGGGATCGAATAGAGCGCGCAGAGGTAGGGCGGAATCGTCGAATGCTCAAGCTCGATGGCGGTCTGTAGATGTCGCCGCAAGCCCTCGATGGTCTTGATGCGCGCAGACTTTGGCAGCGTCGGCTCGCCCTCGCGCACGAGTTGATGCCGCTTGCGAATCGCACCTGGTTTAGCTGTGTACATAGATCACCTGTGTCGAGACCGCTTCACTTGAGGTCTCTCAGAATATTCTCAGCCGCCGCGAAGGCCAGCGCCGACATCGTCAGCGTCGGATTGGAAGTCCCGATAGTCGGCATATTGCCGCACCCCACCAGATAGAGATTGTCGTGATCCCACGCCCGCTGGTCGCGGCTGACCACGGAGTCAGAGGCGCTGAAGCCCATGCGATGCGTGCCGACCAGATGGCCTGCGCCATAGAAGACATAGCCGCTGCCGTTGTAGATCAAGTAGTCGGGGTTGGTCGGGTCGAACTCCGTGAAGTTCTGTATGCCCATCCGCGCGAACATCTGATTGGTGATGTTGACGGCGACGGGAAAGGCCGCGCGCGTGTAATCGCTCACGTCGTACTGGATCACGGGGCGATAATTGCCGAGTTGATCCTGATACTGCGCGTCAATCGTCACGCGGTTGTTGGCCATAGGCAACTGCTCGCACTCAAAGTGTATGAGCAACTGGCGCGGCAGCGAGTCGGCCAGGTAATTGCGCAATTGCTTGCCGAACATATTCATCTGCGAGACGGCTTGCGTAAGATTGGTCTGCGGCGCGCCGGTCGGCCAACTCCAGCCCCAGTTATCCAGGGGCAGGATGAAGGCCGAGAAGTCCTTGCGAAACTCGCCGTCGCGGAAGGCCGGGATGTTCGACGTTGAGCCAGGCCCGCGATATGGGTAAACTTTTTCGGGCGTCAATCCCCACGTCAAAAAGACGGCGTGATCCATCAGATTGCGCCCGACCTGATCGCTCGTCCGGCACGCCCCCGAAGCCAGCAGCAGCTTGGCGGTCTCGACCGCGTGCGCAGCGACCACGAAGATTGTCGCGCGCGCCGTCTCGGTTGTGTGCTCAGGCGAATTCGGGTTCTTGTAGCGCTTGTAGGTGACGCCGGTAATGCGTCCCGACGCCGTGTCGATCTCAAGCGCGGAGGCGACCGCCTGCGTAATGACTTTTACA
Organism: Blastocatellia bacterium; assembly: GCA_045807725.1. GTDB lineage: Bacteria > Acidobacteriota > Blastocatellia > UBA7656 > UBA7656 > DATENM01. The sequence goes on from JBJMGV010000047.1 coordinate 35,882, forward strand.
TTTCCCTGTGGGGCGCTCTTCAGCGTCTTCAGCGCGTTGTACTTCGCCTGCACCGGGCAGATAGGAACACAACTGGCGTTGCCTTCACAACGCTGGCCGGTGTAAGGATCCCAGACCGAGCCGACAGGCTCGTAGCTGGCCGACTCGTTGTATTCCAGCACCAGCTTTTGCCGCGCCGGCTCCCACACCGGGCCGACCCGATGATAGTGGCGATTGGGGACCGAATTGCGTCCCTGCGGCGTGCTGATGACATGCATATCGTACTCTTGCGCGCCAATGCGCACCTTCATGTCTTCGACGCCTTCGGTGACTTTGTGATCGAGATAACTCTGCGGAATCTTGTGCATAGGGAAGACGTAATCAGGTCCCCAGAAGTCCTTCCCCGTGCCCGGCAGTTGTTGATCGTTGACATCGCCCGACACGCCGATCTCGCGCTCGGCCATCTCATAATAAGGCTTCAAGTCGTCGTAGCTGATCGGCCAGTCAACGCCCTGATCGTAGACCGTCTTCATCTTGAAATCGTTGGGCAGCATGCGCAGGCAGGTGCCGAGCCAGTGCAGGGTCGTGCCGCCCGGCGTGCGCGCGTAATCGCTGGCAAACGGCAGCGGCCCATTCTGCACAAAGTAGCCGTTGGTGTCGGGCGTCGTGCCGCTGATCTGCGCCAGATCGAGCACGTCCGGCGACGGCGCGTCCTTGAGATTCGGGTAAGGCGCGTTCGGCACTTTCGCATTCGCCAGATAGAAGCGGTCCAGATAGGATTGATAGTTAAAGTAAGCTTCATTACCTTGCAAATCCGCGCCCGCCTGCAAGCCGGCTTCGAGAATCAAGACCTGATAGCCGGCATTGGCAAGCGTCTTGGCGACAATCGCCCCGGCGACTCCCGCGCCGACGATGACGACATCGTAACGTTTGTCTGTCATTTCTCCTCCTCCGTCAACGATCAGTTCAACACTACTCCGCCTCCGGCGAGTGGCTCCATGAGCCGTAGCCCGGCTGTTTGGCCCCCGGCGGATGCGCCTGCATCACGTTGTAGATCAGGCTCTGCTTGTAAGCCTCGGCGGAGATCACGTGAGTTGTGTCGGCGGGGTTGGTGCCATAAGCGGCGCGCCAGCCTTGCGGCAATTCCATCCAACTGCCGATATACCACATCTGTATGATGTTGGCGGCGAGCGGCCCGAATAATGGGCTGGCAAGAATCTCGCGACGGATCGCGGCGTTCAATTTCTCTTCATCTTTGGCATCGCGGCCTGTAATCTCGGCCACAATATCCCAGAGCGCTTCGCAAATTGCCGGGCTGACGATGCCGGTAAAGGTCTGGTAGTAGGTTTCAGCCAGCCCCGTTCCCAGCAGGTCCGCGCGCTCAAAGCCGGTCAACTCAACCGAGAGGGCGAGAAAATGCGCCAGCGGGTCTTTCTCTTTCTTCATGGAACTGACGCCTCCAACGTCTACCGATAGAACACTCCTTAGAGTGATCGGCGGCCCAACTCTTCACGGATGAGAGCCGCCGGCCAATCGGTGATTAATCGCAATATCCCTTGGACCTTGAAATGAGGGAAGCTACCTTCTTTTGAAAGCGCGCCCATCATACGGAAGGGAAGAGTGCTTGTCAATAAAATTACTTGCGAGGTCTGGATGATTTCTCACTGGCGGCGGCGCGAAGGTCTGAGCGCGACAGGTCGTGCCGCAGGCGGGTTGAAAAACAATGATTGCAATGCGTGAAGCAGGACTGCTATAGTCTACGGCGATGAAGCGCAAGCGGGCACAACTTGCCAAATGGCTGTTCGCGCTGCTGGTGCTGGCGGCCTTGCCGTACAGCGGCGCGCAAGCGGTGTGTGCCGAGGCGGCCATCAGCCCGACACTGCGCTTCGTACAGACGTTCGTATTGGCAGACTTCGATAACGACGGTCAACCTGATCGCGCCCGCATCGCAAGCGCCGGCTTGCAGAGCAGCATTGAGATTCAACTTGGACTCAACGGCCCATCCTCGTGGCTTCACTTTGAAAACCGTGATGGCGTGCCCGGTTCGCTGCTTTCGCAAGACCTCGACGCGGACGGCGACGCCGATTTGATCTGGACAGACCGGCTGCACGAGCGCGCCGTGGTCGTCTGGATGGGCGATGGCACAGGCCGGTTCGAGCGCGTCGGCGCAGACGCGTTCGCGCAAGACTTTGTGCCCGGCGGCCTCAGCCTGACCGAGCCGGACGAAGACAACCGCGAGCAGGCTTCCGACGACGAAACCAATTCGCCAATCGCGCTCGAAGTCAACAGCCATCGCATACAGCCGCGCGCGCCGGCCTCTGTCGCGCATTGTTATTATCATGGCGTCCTGCCCATCGGCGCACCGCGCCGCCCGACCAGTCGTGGCCCACCCTCCTTGTTCATCTGATTCGCTCTCGCGTGAATGCGCGGCGCGTCCGGTGGTCTGATCGCACCCGCTGCCATCATTCAACACATCCGCCAGATGGTTTCGATTGCTGAATGACTCCCCGCATTCATAGCGAATCGTCATGCGTTTGTCGCACGCCCAGCCAGGCAATACCGTTTGCGGAGGAGATGGTCACTAATGCAGCGCTCAATCGAATCAATTGGCGACCGCGTGAATTTGTTTAACCGTGTGAGCGCCGCGCGCCGGCAGCCGGGCTGGCCGGTCCGCTGATGCGTTGCCGCTGAGATATGCTTGCGGCGGCTTCTTGCCCGAACCGACCGTCAGTCTGGTGATCTCTATCCTTAGGATCAGGGGAGAGACCACGGGATGCCTCATCACACTGCGTAGGTTCGGGCAAGAAGCCGCCGCAAGCTTGAGTTCTTTGAGAGGCGCTTTGACGCGCCATTTGATCGCCCGCGTCGCAGGCTGCTGGCGCTGGCCGGTCGCTTCGGAACAGGTCGACCAACCTTGGCAGGGCCGCAGACGGCACCGAGAGCCTCGCCTTTCTTGCGGTCTTTGCCACGACTCCTCCTTGGCCGGTTCCGGCTTCACGCCGCCGTTGGCGGCTTGCGACGCGGGCGATCAATACACAACTCGCGCTCGATTGATCGACCTCAGTTGGTTGCCTTCACCACTCCTCCGCGTCTATTCCCTTATAGCCATCCTGCCTTTCGATCACTTGTGCCGTTTGAAGTAATAGATCGCGCCTGACGGCGCTGCGGCCACAGACACCAATTCCCAGCCCTTCACGCCCAGCTTGTCCATCTGCTGCTCGGTGACATAGTCCTCGCGGTTGAAGCCGCCGCTCGGCTCCTTGCGCATGCCGGAGTTGCCCGACGCCGTGAAGTTGGTGCTCTGCGGGCCGGCGACGACCAGATACTCCCATTGGTCGCGCCCTGCGCCCGTGTCATCGGCCCGTTGCGCTCGCGCTGTTTGCATAACGAAAATGCCAAGCGTCAGCAAAATCGTAACAAGCGCCAGAATTGTAATGCGTTTCATAAATCCTCCAAAGGGTTGGAAGTGATCTCAAGCCAGCCGGCACGGCGGGCAGGCACGGGCAGCCGTTCGACTGAAGGGAAGGTCAGGGCGAAGTGACGAGCCTCAACCGCGCGCGAAGATTTCGCGTTCTTCGCCGAGGTCGCGGGCCGCCGGCGTGATGATCGTCCGCGCGTTGACGTAGATTTTTTCGCGCGCGGCAATCGCCCGGCGCACGTCTTCTTCGCAGACGAAATCGTAAACGTGCGGCTTCACCGCGCCATTGCCTGATGCGGTTTGCGGAGCGGGCGCGGCTTGCGTGGCGGACGGCTCAGGCAGACCTGCCTGACGAGATGCGCCCCAACTGCTGCTTGTTGGCGGTGGCGGCGGTAACGCGGACGATGCGGCTGGCGGCGTCGGCTGTGCGGTCGGCACGGGCGGCTGCGGCGCATGGCTGTGAGCCACCGGCGCGTGGCGTTCGGCAAGGAAGCGATCCACCAGCGCCGCTATTGCCGCGCGATCAACGGTCAGCGGTTGCGCGGGGCGTGCGGCGGCGCGCTCGCTCGTCGCTGCTTGATTGATTGGCTTCGTCTCAAAAGCGATGCGCTTCACGTCGATCAGGTGGCGCGGCGAGATATTATCCGAAGTGACGTTGCCGCCCCACGAGCCGCAGCCCAGCGTCATCGAAGGCTCAAGGTCGGTTGTGAAGCCAATCGCGCCGTGTGTCGAAGGGCTGTTGACGATGACGCGCGACACAGGCATCCGTATACCGTATTCTTTCGCCGCCTCACGGCTGCCGGTGTGGATCGAAGCCGTGTGGCCCATGCCGCCATAACGCAAAATCTGCGCGCAACGCTCGCTGCCTTGCTCCAGATTATCGACCACGTAATAGGCGAGTATCGGCGACAGCTTCTCCATTGATAACGGATGGTCGCGGCCCACGCCGTCGAGCGGGGCGATCAGCACGCGCGTCCCATCCGGCACACTGAGGCCGGCCATCTCAGCGATGGTCTTGACGCTTCTGCCGACGATCTTCGGGTTCAGTGTGTTTGTAGCCGTCGCTACAATTTGCGCCAGCCGGGTTTTCTCTTCCTGATTTAAAAAGTAAGCGCCCTCGGCCAGCAATCGTTCGCGCACCTGCGCGTCAACGGCGCGCTCGGCGACTATAGCTTGTTCCGAAGAACAGATCGTGCCGTTGTCGAAGGTCTTGCCGGTGAGAATATCTTTAACGGCTTTAGTGATGTTGGCCGAACCCTCGATCATCGCCGGCACGTTGCCGGGGCCGACGCCGAACGCAGGCTTGCCCGACGAATAGGCGGCGCGCACTAGGCCGATGCCGCCGGTCGCCAGTATCACCGCCGTTCGCCTGTGCTTCATCAACTCCTGAGTGCCTTCAATGGTCGCCACCGTCATACAGCCGATTGCGCCGGCGGGCAGGCCGGCGGCTTCGCCCACCGCACGCATTACGCGCGCCGTTTCGTTGATTGAGTTGGCCGCCGACGGGTGCGGGCTGAGCACGACCGCATCGCGCGCCTTGATCGAGACTAAAATTTTGAAGATCGCTGTCGAAGTCGGATTGGTTGAAGGGATAATGGCGGCAACGACGCCGCGCGGCGATGCGACCTCGACGATGCTCTCGGTCTGTTTGAGAATGCCGACCGTGCGAATCGGCTTGATGAAATTGTAGACCTGCTCGGCGGAGAAACGGTTCTTGGTCGCCTTGTCGGCGGCGATGCCATAGCCTGTCTCAAGGTGCGCCATCTCGCCGAGGCGATACGCGTCATCGAGAGCCGCGCGCGCCATCACGGCGAGAATGCCATCGATCTTTTCCTGCGAGAAGGTGGCGAGCGTCTTCTGCGCCTCGAATGCGCGCTCGACCAATTCGCGCGCCTGCTCGACCGATTGCGATGCCTTGTCGCTGCTCATTTGACTTCCTTCGGAAGAGTGGTCAGTAATCAGTGGTCAGTGGCCAGTGGTCAGTTGATAGTTGTGAGTTGATAGTTCCCCAAGCTCCGTCAGGAGCGCGATGTTTATAGTAATGGCTGATAGAAGTGACGAAGCCCCGTAGGGGCGCAATGTTGACATCACGCTCCTGACGGAGCTTGCTTCATCTATTGCATCGTGAACTATAAACATTGCGCTCCTAACGGAGCTTGGGGAACTATCAACTAGCCACTCACAACTATCAACTCACAACTATCAACTCACAACTATCAACTCACAACTAGCCACTATCAACTATCAACTGACCACTGACTACTGGCCACTGGCTACTGACCACTAACCAGTGATCAATGACCACTGACTACTGACCACTGGCCACTGATTACTTGACGCGATCTTTATTGCCGGATTGCAGCGAACGTTTGCCGTCCTCCTGCGAGCCAGCGGTGATCTGTTTGGCGTCCGAGCCGCCGAGTTCTTTGCCGCCCAGTCCGTTTGATTCGAGCACCTGTTCAAGCTCGCGGTGCGGGCGCGGGATGACGTGAACGCTGACGAGTTCGCCGACACGGCGGGCGGCGGCGGCCCCGGCATCGGTCGCGGCTTTGACCGCACCGACATCGCCGCGCACAAAGACAGTGACATACCCGCCGCCGATGTATTCGCGGCCAACCAGCACCACGTTAGCGGCTTTCGTCATCGCGTCGGCGGCCTCGACCGCGCCGACGAAGCCTTTGGTCTCGATCATTCCGAGCGCTTCCGTGTTCATAAAGACACCCT
>JBJMGV010000048.1:0-35084 GCA_045807725.1 Blastocatellia bacterium
CTCAGGCTGCCAGGTGCTACGCTACTGCACGGATGAATGGGAATCCTATGAGAAGCTGTTGCCAGCCGAGCGCCATTGGATCGGCAAAGCCGGGACACAAGCGATCGAGCGCAACAACCTGAACATCCGCACACGTGTGAAGCGGTATCAGCGCAAGACGATCTGTTTTTCGAAATCCGATGAGAGGCATGATGACGTGACGAAGCTTTACATTCATCAAGCCAATCAGGAGCATCACTTCTGAATCGCGACCGACAAGTGATTGTATAGCCTCTCTAAGTTTTGCCACGCCGTCTATATTGCCGATATAGTGATGAATGAACTGAAAGTGTTCGTGCTCGCAGGGGCGACGTGCTTCCCACTGATCAAATGTCGTTTGTTTAGAAAAGTCATCGGAATGTATTTCAGGTCTCCCTTCCTCGGATATCTGGATCAACTCTGGGAAAGGCGGAGATCCCCTTAACTTTCCTTTCTCGCAACAATCACAATGTACAACTGCATCTAGCCCCACCGGGATACCTCCTCAAGTACGCCCAACGCCTTGAGCTCAGATGCGGGCGAATATATAAAGCGAGCGAAGCGAGCAATCTTCAAATCGCCCGACTGCTGCAGCGTTCGTTGGGCAGCGCGCGCCAAGAACTATCCCTTCGCCGCTCGAATCGCCGCATCAATGACCCGAAAGCCAGGATAGTCCAAATAACGTGAGATCGTTCCTCGATAGTAGCAATCCCAGTAGCTGATAGTGCGCTGTCGGCAGCAGGAGAGGTAAGGCAAGTTCACGGAGCTGAAATGACGGAAAGTCGGTGTGCCAACAATCTCGATGTTGTCGAGAATGCTTTGGGCGAATCGATGGCGCGCCGTTTGGCCGCTGTCATCAGCCACGCGCCGGGATTTTCGGGGATGCCTTCTTCGGGCCAGAGTTCGAGCGCAGTCACTAGGGCGCCCTGGGCCAGTTCTTCTGCGACGCCGATCTCGTGGGTGACTCCGGCAATGGCGGCGATGAGCCGTGTGGACTCGATCTTCCACACGGCCTCAATCGCCTTCGGCACATTTTTCATGCCTGCCAGATTAAGGCGTTCCGGTATTCACTGACGATGTCGCGTCGTCGAACTATGCGGTCTTCAAAGGCCCGGCGACCTTGTAAGTACTTAGGATGATGCCGGACGGAAAGGCTTGCGTGCTGACGAGCTCGAATGAGCGTGGCGGGGTCCCCTCCGCAAAGAAGCGCTTCCCCGTGCCCAACAGAACCGGATAGACGGCCAGCAGGACTTCATCCGCAAGCCCATGTTCGAGCAGCGTCGATGTCAGCGTGGAGCTACCCCAGAGGATAAGGTCCGGGCCGTCCTGCGACTTGATGCGGCGAATGCCCTCGACGATGTCTGGTCCAAGGTCCTCGAACGGGCCCCATTCAAGACTTTCCGGACGGTGGGTAGCGATATATTTCGTTGCCGCATTGAGGCCGTCCGCCATCGGACTGCTCGGCGCCTTTGGCCAGAAGCCCGACCAGAGATCGTAGGTGCGACGGCCAAGCAGCAGATCGAACCTCTCGCCATGTGCGGCGAGGATTGCGTCCCGGCCAGCGGGGGTCCGATAGGGCGCGGTCCAGTCGCTGTAGGGGAAATCGCCGTCATCGGCGGAGTGCTGGATCACGCCGTCCAGCGAGATGTGTTCGATGATTTTGAGCTTTCTCATTTGAGTCTCCTTGTTCTGGGATGTCAACTCCTATAGCTGTTCTTGATTGCGTGAAACCATTCTTGATTAAAAAGCCCAGGAATCACGGCCAAAATAGACCATCTTGGGTTTCATGCAATTGCAAACAGCTATCGGTCTCGACATCAAGTGATGTGTGTCGTCTGCCCAACGCCGGCGTTCAGCGGGGCCGCGAACGGTCTCACGGTAATCAATAAGAATTGCGCGGCGCGGCCTCCGCTGCAACGGGTTGTTAGGCGTTTCATTACTCGGCACCCCTTCCTCTTGCCGTTAGCTCTTTATGAGTCACAGCGTTCTTCACTGCTTGCATGGTGAGTGTTAAACAGAGAACGAAACTCTATGCTTTACTGAATTCTACGTGAAATAATCTCTCTTTCCGGCTTATAGAAGTATATTCAGCTTTCAGGTCCGCCTTAACTGCCAGATACCTAACAGCCAAATCGAAATCAAAATCGAATGTTTCAGTATAGGTATTCCTCAAAATGTACTGTTCTATTTTATTTGGATTGAAGCGCCTACTTTCAAACATCGCCAAGCTAACATCCCGGATATCTTTATCTCGACGAAGAGTTCTTGGGCCATATAACCCTACAACTGCACCAACAAGTATAGAGGTAGCGATGTCTGAAGCTTTTCTTTCTGTCTTTGAGTCTTGTTTTCCTGCCAGATATTTCTGGACAAAAGATTCAACATTGTAAGTTTGAATTGCAAATGATTGTTTCTCGTAATTCATCTGCTTGTCTGTTTCTGCATGAACGACTTTGACTATTTTCATCGCCGTTTCCTGTAATGTGCCACTTTTTCTTTCTGCTCTGTGATGCCAGGCACTCAGTTTACCATCACGTCATCCGTACGCCTAACGCCTGCGTTCAGCGAGGTCACGAACGGCAATCAAACAACGCATCAGAATTGCGCGGCGCGGCCTCCGCTGCAACGCCTTGTTAGGCTCGCCTCGCGGCCACCATCATCATCTTCGATATAGGTGCACTCAGAGCCTCAATATTTCCCCGCTGCATGAAATCCTTTTGTCTGTTTCTTCTCTGGTTCTTTTCGGGGTAGTAGGGAAGTCAGATGGGACGCAACGAGAGGTTGTAGCGATGAATAAATAATCGTAGACATATCTCATGCATCCGATCCGACTTCGAGAATGACAATGTCTTTCTGACAAAGCGCGCCAGCCGCTTACGCAAGGTGTTATTCCAACGCTCAACGTGCGGGTCAAGCCGCTGTCTTTGCCACCGGTCGTATGCGGTGATTCCGGGATGACGTTTTGATACGCCTCCCGGAAGTCCGTATAACAATGCGCCTTGCCATAGCTAGCTGGAATACGTTCCCAAAGCCGACGGCAAGTCGCTTCACTGCGGTCGCCGATGACATACGCCACCACTTGCCGCGACGCGCGACACCGGGCGATCCAAATCCAGCGTTTGCGGCTCTTTTTCAGCACGAATGACCAGAATTCATCTAATTCCAGTGCCGCCGCCGCTAGTGAATCCGGCTCGATCAAGGTCAAGCTCAAGTCTGGGAGCGCGTCTTCTTTATTTGATCGGTTCTCGGTTGGCAATCTCTCAAAGGGGCGGCGATGAGTTGACGGTTTGCCCTTGACCCACTTCCTGATTAGGGATATACATGGGCTAAACATATTTTGATAGGAGCATTCTATGGTGTCAAAAGTTCAAAGATGGGGTAACAGTCAGGGGCTAAGGCTTCCAAAGCATATCCTGGAAAGTGCGGATATTTCTGTTGGGGATAATGTCGAGGTGATCTCTCAGGAAGGCCAGATCATCATCAAGAAAGTGGCCAAACGAAAGTTCAATCTGGCGGAAATGGTTTCTCGAATGCCTCGCAATTATAAAGCGCGAGAAGAATCGTTTGGTAAACCCCTGGGCAAGGAAGAATGGTAAATGGCAAAGTATGTGCCTGAAAAAGGAGATTTCATTGCGTTGTCATTTGATCCACAATCTGGACAGGGACAGAAAGGGCGGCGTCCTGCATTAGTGATTAGCAACGATCTGTTCAACCGGCATACAGGATTGGCAATGGTTTGCCCGGTTACAAACACTAATAGAAACATTCCATTCCATTTGCCCGTTCCTCCATCCTCATCGCTGACAGGTTTTGTGATGGTAGATCAAGTGAAATCGATTGACTATGTAGCGAGAAAAGCCAAGTTTATAGAGACAGCCCCTGATGACCTTGTGGAGGATGTCCTTGAGGTATTGGACGTTTGTACCAAGTAGCGCGCTCTAACAAGGCGTTGCAGCGGAGAGCGCGGGCAGCGCAGTTCACGTGATTTATCGTTGTGCTTCAGCCCGCGCCCGCTGAGGTGGAGCGTTAGGCGGCTGCAAAATAAAATCTACAAACCATGATAAAGATCTGGCAAAGAATCATCGCCGTTGTGGAGATCGTCGGAGGAACCCTTGCACTGATTGCGATGATCTTCGCTGCCAAAGCCGGCGCCAGCAAATCAGCCATTGTCGTAGGGATTAGCCTCGACTTGTTCGTACTCGTCGCTGGGATGGCGTTGTGGCTCAAGCCTAGAGTCGGGGTTGTCCTGTCGGAGATCGCTTTCGCGCTGCAAGGCGTGCAAGTATTCACGGCTTGGTTTGCCTGGCAGTATGTCGCTGGTGTGGCCTTGTTGATTCAGATTGTCGGAGGGGAGCCGAGTTGGAGCGGGGGGCTGCTGGTGCGGCACACTTTTTCCCCAGAACCTGACAGCCGCGGCGTAGGGTTTGGGATAAACTTAATAGCGGTTGCCGCGTTCACCTTTATTTTAATGAGCCAACGGCGGCGCAAGGCATCGCGACCGCGGAGCTGACAGCCGCGCTTGCTACCAAGCTATTCATCAACGCAGCGCCAGAGCCATCATGCCGCCACGCAAAGGCGCTCAGCTATGGCAAGACGATTACCTCAAGGATCGCAACCCGCCCATAGCGGCCTCGCAGGCTGGCGCGGCTCGCCCAATGCCGCGCTAACCTTCACGGATGCGGAAACCATCACCATTGGCTTGCTGCAAAGCTTTCTTGTGCGCCAGTGAAGCGAAAAAGCGAGAGGCGGCTTGCACACCGCCTCTCGCTTTTTGTTTATGAGTGGCTGTCGTTCAACGAATGGCTGCGGCGGCTGCGCCTTACATATCGACGACCAGCAGGTTCGAGCGCAGGCCATTGCTGATGACGCGTATGCGGTTCGCGCCTGTCTTCAGGTTCAATTGGCCTGTCTCTCCACTCACCGCGACTTTCTTCGGCGAAAGGTTATCGAATCCGAGCGGCGGCGTGATACGGACGCCGTTGACTTCGATCTGCGGCTGGTCGCCGAGCTTCTTGCCTTTGACGCTTAGCGTGCCCGCTTTATAAGTGGCCGCCGTCAGTCGCGGCCCGCCGGTGTCGCCGCCGCTGAAGTCTGCCACCATCGCCTTGCTCTTGTTGCCGTGCGTGTCGATCAACGTTACGCGCACCTGCGTCACCGCCGGCTGGCCGCTCATCTGGCGCACGCTGAAGTTGAAGAACTGCGATGAAGGCACGCCGAAGTCAACCGCGAACGGCGCGGTCTGACCCGTCACGCGCCCTTTCTCGTCGAGCATATCGAGCTGCGCCTGTACGACATCGCCGTCGAGGTCGCTTAGCGTGCCGCTCAAGGTCAGCACGTCGCCATTCAAATCGCCCGCCAGCGTCTTGAGCGCAGGCTCCGAGTTACCAATGGGTTTGATCCAGTAGCCGAACACGTCTAAGGCTTCAAGGTCTTTCAGCGTGATCGTCTCGCGCCGCCCCGCAGGGATAGTCGGGTCGAGCACGCCTATGCGCATCTCGTTGGCAATGGCGTCGTCGTGCCAGTGACTCGCCTGTCGCTCATCGCCGCCTGTGCCGTTGGGCTTGCCGGTCGAGAGTTGATACGTATCACCACCGCCAAAGAAATACTGTGCGCCGCCCGACGAGAGAATCCGCGTCGCCGTCGAAAAGCTGTTCAGGCTCGCGCCCGGCCCGACGCGGAACAGGTCCCAGATCGAAAGCGCCAGCGGTCCGTCGGGGCTCATCTCCAACTGGCCGACGTAAGAGACGAAGCCGAGCACGTGGCCAATCTCGTGACAGGCCGTTGCGTCAAAGTCTACCTTGTTGGCGTCGATGCCGTTGCTCGGATCGAAGTCGTAAGCGATGCGCGAATCGAATCCGATGGCGGGCGCAGGCCCCCACGCGCCGGATTCGTGGTCGGGGTCGGCCACCGCATCGATGAAGCCCCAGACGCGGAACATCGGCGACGGCGCGACGATGGCCTGCGTCTGTCCCTGATCGGTCGGCACGATGAGCGGCGGCAGGCTGAGATAGAGATCGTTCTTCTTTTTCGAGTTGGCAAGGTCGAACAGCCGCCCCAGCATCGCCAGGTAGATCGGCTCGGCAAACAGCATCTGCGGATTGGTGAAGCCGACAACGCCTTTGGGAAAGTCCTGGCCAAAGAAAGTCGGCCCGAAGTCTACGTCGATGACAACGGTGATCGGCGTGGTGATGACTGACTCCCACATCGCGGCGGCTTTCAGAAAAGCGGCCTTCGCGGTCGGGTTGGCTTCGAGTTGTTGGGTCGCGCGTAAGATGATCGTCAGCCCCTTGCTTTGATTGAGGTGCGGCGACGAGATGACGCGCAACTGGCGCGCGTCGCGCGGCGCGGCCATCTGTTCGGCTTCGTCGCGTCTGGCGTCGCGGCAGCCCAGACCGTTGCCGCTCTGATAGAGCGCCAGCGATTGATGCATACCGGGCGCGGCCATAATGGTTGGCTCAGTCGGCGATGGAGAAGCCATCGCGCGCATACCGTTGGTGTGAAGCGGCAGGGCCATCGCGGCGACGAGTAAGAAGACTGTGAGCAGGCGCGAGCTAGTTTGATGAATGAGACGTGTCAACACGATTCACCTCCGCGCGGGTTAAGATCAACGAAACGGATGAGTAATGTCTAAGATGCCGTTGCACATAGGCAGCGAGCACGTAGCGAGGTTATTTCACAGGGGCAGCCGCGCCGATCATAGGCACGAAGGGCAAAGACAATCCGCCCTTAGAATAGCGAAAAAAGCCTGAAAAACAACACTTTTCTTTGCCGGGTGAGATCGATTCGTAGCTGATGCAGTTGAGCGATTGAAGAAACGTCAGAAAGAAATACCCGCTCAGGGAACGCAAATCATCGAGGCGATTAAAACCACTGCCGCTCATTCTCGCATTGATTCAAAGCTCACGGCGCGGAGCTTTCATTTTCCCAGGCGATGCGGCCATCGAAGATGATGTCGTCGCCGAGTCGCTGCGTAGAAAAGGTCTCGAAGCAGAGCGCGTCAGCGAGCCGGCGTATGCCGAGATCGCCGACGGCTTCTTTGCCGCTGCCGATGAGCTTGGGCGCGATGGCGACGATGAGACGGTCAGCCAGCCTTTGCGCCAGCAGCGACGTGATGATTCCCGGCCCGCCTTCGACCAGAACAGATTGAATGCCGCGCGTCTTCAACTCGGCGAGCAACAAGGCGAGGTCCAGTTGTGATGAATCGGCGTGTGTAGGCAATGTCACAATCTGCGCGCCGAGCCGCTCGACCTCTTGCCGGCGCGCGTGGTCCGCAAGCGCCGTAGTCGCAATCAGCGTGCGCGGCGCGGCATTGCCTGTCAGCACACGCGCCGCGAGCGGCGTGCGCAGGCGGCTATCGACGATGACGCGCAGCGGGTCGTTGCCGCTGATGAGGCGGACATTCAGTTGCGGGTCGTCGGCCAACACCGTGCCGATGCCGACCATTATGGCGTCGTGCTCGGCGCGCAGTTGATGCGCCAGCCGCAACGAATCGGGGCCGCTGATCCATTGTGAATCGCCGGTAGCCGTCGCCATTCGCCCATCAAGCGTCTGCGCATACTTGATCGTCACGAATGGCAGATGACCTGATTGCTTCTCATCTTGATTGGTATCGGGCGTCATCACCGCATGCAGTTTACTCAGCCGGCAGGATTGATGCCAGTGATACGCCTTACTATCGAGACGCGGCGATTGCAGAAGGCGATAGCCTACGGCTAAGATGAAACCGAATGATTGTCGAGCTGGTCAAAGAGTTTCGCTTCGAGTCGGCGCACCGTTTACCGAATGTGCCGGAGGATCACAAGTGCGCGCGGCTGCACGGCCATTCGTTCATCTGTGAAGTGACGGTGCGCGGCGAAGTCAATCCACAGACCGGCTGGTTCATCGATTACGGCGACATCGCCGCCGCCTTCGAGCCGTTGCGCCTGCGGCTGGATCATTACTACCTCAACGAGATTGATGGGCTTGAGAACGCCACCAGCGAGAACCTGGCGCGCTGGATATGGGAACGGCTCGAAGGCCGATTGCCGGGACTTCACCGCATCACCATCCGCGAAACCTGCACCTCGCGCTGCGATTATTACGGCGAGTAGTGACCAGTGGTCAGTGGGCAGTGGGCAGTGGGCAGTAGTTTGGTTGTTTGTTGTTGGTTCGAGCAAGCTCCGTTAGGAGCGCAATGTTTATAGTTCACGATGCAGTAGATCAAACAAGCTCCGTCAGGAGCGTGATGTTGACATCGCGCCCCTACGGGGCTTCGTCATCTCCATCAGCCATATCTATAAACATCGCGCTCCTAACGGAGCTTGGGAAACTATCAACGATCAACTCACAACGATCAACTCACAACGATCAACTCACAACGATCAACTCACAACGATCAACTCACAACGATCAACTGACCACTGACCAGTGACCAGTGATCAGTGATCACTGGTCACTGGTCACTGATCACTGCTACATCACTTGCGGGACGACCGGCTCAAGGTCTTCGGGCGGGGTGGGATCGGTGAGCGCGGTTTTGCGCCGGAGCTTGTCGTTGTACATCGCGCGATCAGCCGCCAGTAACAGCTCATCGAGCGTGTCGCCGTCAACGCCGAAGCTGGCCCAGCCGATGCTGATGCCAACCGTTATCTCTGCTTCTCTGAAGCCGAAGTCGTGCTGGTCAATGGCGTGCTGAAGGCGGCGCACCAGCTCGCGCGCGCCGTCCTGATCGACGTGCAGTATGGCGACGAACTCGTCGCCGGCGTAACGGCTCAAGAAATCCGAAGCGCGAACCTGGCGCGACAACACCTGCGCTACTTCTCTCATCACGCGGTCGCCGGTCTGGTGGCCGAGCGTGTCGTTGATGGCTTTGAAGCCGTCGAGGTCCATCATCAAAATCGAGAACGGCAGGTTGAATCGACGCGCCCGCGCCGCCGACTCTTCGACCTTCTGGCGCAACGCTCTCGCGTTGGGCAAGCCGGTCAGCACATCGCTGAGCGCGATGGCCTGCGTCTCTTCGTGCTGCAAAGCGTTGGCAATAGCATCCGAGGCGAGCTTGGCAACCGCTTCCAGCAGGCGCAGGTGATCGCCTTCGTACGCCGTCAGCTCCGCGTGATAGAGCGTCAGCGCGCCGAGCGCGTCGTTGCCCTTCATCAGCGGCACGCTCATCGCCGTGTGATATTCATCACTGAGGTCCAGGCGCGCGGCTTTGAAATCGAGTTGCGGGTCGCAGTTGTACATCGGCTGGCGGTTGACGACGACGTAGCCGGTGATGCCGGAGTTGAGCATCACGGATTGCCCTTTAAAGCGCGCGGCGTGGCGGCCTGCTGCGTGCACGGCTTCCAGCTCAATTGAGTCGGGCTTTTGCAGGTAGAGCACGCAGGTGGTGTAGCTGACAATATCTTGCAAGCGCGACGAGAAGACCGCGAACATATCGCGCAGGTCGAGACTGTTGCCGATGGTCTGCGCGATGTCGTAAAGCGTGATGACTTCGCGGTGCGCGTTGCGAATCTGCTCAAAGACCGGGGCGCGGTTCTCGCTGTGCTGCAAGGCCGATTGAGTCGCGCTGACTTTAGCCGACTTCGGGTTGGCGCGCGTCAGACGCTGCCGGCGAATCTCTTCTTCAAAGCGCGGCAGGTGCTCGATGAAAACATTGACAACCTTCGAGTCATACTTGGTGCCGATGCCGGATTGGATGAGTGCGAGGGACTCGTCGCGCGTCAGCCCTCTGCGATACTGCCGGTCTTCGCGCGCCGCGTCGAAGCAATCCACCACCGCGAGGATTCGCGCCGTCAGCGGAATCTCTTCGCCGCGCAAGCCGTCGGGGTAGCCCGTCCCATCCCAGCGTTCGTGATGATGGCGCACGACGGGAACGACCGGGTAAGGGAAGCCGACGCGCTCCAGTATCTCTGCGCCGACCGTCGTGTGTACTTTCATCTTCTCGAACTCGGCGTGCGTGAGCTGAGTCGGCTTGTTGAGGATGTAATCGGGCACGGCGAGCTTGCCAATGTCGTGCAGCAGCGCGCCGGCCTTCAGCGCTTCAACCTCAAGCTCGGAAAGCCCAAAGGCTTGACCCATGCCGGTCGCGTAAATCTGCACGCGGTGAACGTGATCGTGTGTCGTCTCGTCTTTGACATCGATGGCGATGGCCAGCGCCTCGATGGTGCGCAGGTGGAGGTCGTTCATCTGCTCGGCGTGCGCCATCGAAGACTGCACGCGGTCGAGATAGATTTTATATGTGAAATAGGTGACGGCAGCGACCGGCACAGAGATGATGAAGGCGTAAAACGAGATGACCGTCAGCAGCCGCACGACGATGCAGGCCGCCAGCGCGCCGGCGAAATAAGTCAGCGATGTCCACAGGAACGATTGATGCCACGTCCGCAGCAGCTTCTGGCGGTTGCGCAGCGCGTTGACGATGCTCACCAGTGACGTGTTGACGCCGTAATGCGTCAGCGCCATCGTCTGCGCCAACAGAACTAAATGGCCGAAGCTGGTGTGCGTCTCTGCCGCCGGCAATAGCTGATTGCCGAGCACGTGCGTTTCCGGCGAGAAGAGGCTGTTGGTAACGATGCCGGCGGCAAAAACCGAGATGCTCATCACGGCGATATTGAAGGGCATCACGCGGCGCTTGTTCGGATACTTCAGCGAGCAGGCCAGCCCGTTGATACCAGCCAGCACGACCGACGGCGTCACGCCATAAAGCATCAGCGAGATGTACAGGCAGGCGTCGTCAAGCGTCACCGTGCCCGACGTTTTCGGCAGATGAATGTCCGTGCGCCCGACGACGACGACCGTGACCAGGCTCAGCAGCAGCCAGTTGAGATTGAACTGACCGCCGAGCGCCACATCGTAAAACGCGCAAGCGAAGACCGACAGGCCGACCGTTGAGACGACGGCGATGAAGATGTTTGAGGCGCGGCTGTCATTCGACCGTTTGGACATGGCTTCAAAATGCGCTCGTCATTAATCAATCGCCGTGCCAGGTGGAGAAGCGCCCGTCGCGGCTTCAGATGACTTGCTGCGCGCCGCGATGACGCCCACGTCATTCGACCTTTTTCGTGCCAATCAGGGAAAATCCTTACCTGTCCGACAGGCGAAGCGAGCGCGCGCCGCGCGGTGAGTCGCGCCGGCTGGAATAAGGGCTTCAATCAGAGCGCGAAGGATTCGGTCACAATGACGAAATGCCGCCGATGGAATCGGTCATTTTTCCGCAAGCCGCTCGCGCCATCACCGAAAGCCGGGATAGAATCGTTCAAGCAACCACTATGCGGATCACAGAGATTTACCAGAGCATACAGGGCGAATCGAGCTATGCTGGGCTGCCGTGCGTCTTCGTGCGAACGACGGGTTGCGACCTGCGCTGCTCGTGGTGCGATTCAGAATTCACCTTCAGCGGCGGCACGCAGATGACGGTGGACGAGATCGTCGCCGCCGTCGAAAGCTACGATTGTCAACTGGTCGAATTGACCGGCGGCGAGCCGCTGTTGCAGGCGGAGATTTATGAATTGGCGCGGCGGCTTTGCGATGCCAACCACACGGTGCTGATCGAGACGGGCGGCCACCGCGACATTTCAAAGCTTGACCCGCGCGTCGTCCGCATTATGGATTTGAAGTGCCCTGCCTCAGGCGAATGCGAGCGGAACCTGTGGTCAAACCTCGAACACCTGCGCGCGACCGACGAAGTGAAATTCGTCATCGCCGACCGTAGCGATTACGAGTGGACTCGTCAGGCCATCCGCGAACACCAACTGGAAGACCGCGCACAGATATTGCTCTCGACCGCTTTCGGCCAGATTGAACCGCAGCAGATAGTCGCCTGGATGTTAGAAGATAAGCTGCGCGCGCGCTTTCAGCTCCAGCTTCACAAATTCATCTGGCCGCCGGACGCGCGCCGCCGCTGACGGCTCAGGATTCAGGATACAGGATTCAGGATTCAGGATTCAGGGATGCGGCAGCCTTGCGCATGCGACTGCGGAACTGAATCCTGAATCCTATATCCTGTATCCTGTTTCACATTCCCATAATGTTGTAGCCGCTATCGACGTGAAGGATTTCGCCGGTAACGCCGCGCGACATATTCGATAGCAGGAAGAGCGCGGCGTCGGCGACTTCGGCTTGGTCGATGTTGCGGCGCAGCGGCGCGTGGTTGCGCATGTGATCGAGGATTTTCGAGAAGCCGCCGATGCCTGCCGATGCCAGAGTCTTCACGGGGCCGGCGGACAAGCCGTTGACCCGTATGCCTTGCGGGCCGAGATTCGCGGCCAGGTACCTGACGCTCATATCGAGCGCCGCTTTAGCGATGCCCATTACATTGTAGCCGGGGATGACCCGCTCGCCGCCTAAGTAGGTCAGCGTGAGAATGCTGCCGTTGCGGCCTTGCATCAACGACGCGGCTTGCGCGGCGATGGCTGTCAGTGAATAGACGCTGATGTCGTGCGCGATGCGAAAGCCTTCGCGCGATGTTTTGATGTAGTCGCCTTCGAGTTCTTCGCGCAGCGCGTAAGCGACGCCGTGAACCACGAAGTCGATGCCGCCGACTTCGTCCTTCAGCGTCGCAAAGACGGCGGCGATGTCTTCGTCTTTCGTCACGTCGCAGGCTAACACGAGCGGGTTGTTCAATTGTTGAGCCAGCTCGCGGGCGTTCTCTTCGAGGCGCTCGCCTTGATAGGTGATGGCGATGCGCGCGCCCTCGTCGTTGGCGCGGCGGGCGATGGCCCACGCCAGGCTGCGTTTGTTAGCCACTCCGAATACGATGCCGGTCTTTCCTTCTAAGAGCATGAGTCTCCTATTGCCTTTTCTCAGGCGTGATCTTCAAGGTCATCTCGCGCCCGTCGCGGCGAATGGCGATCTCGACTTCTTCGCCGGCGCGCAACTCGCCGAGCGCGTAGGTGTAATCGTAAACATTCTTCACCGGCGTCTTGCCGAGCCGCGTGATGAGGTCGCCGGCCTTCAGCCCGGCGCGTTCAGCGGGCGAGCCGGGCCGCACGCCGTCCAGCTTCATGCCGTCGCTTTGATCCGCGTAGTTCGGGATCGTGCCAAGATAAACGCGGAAGCCGCCGCTCGTCGGTTTCGATTCGCTCTTCACTTTGGTGAAGGCGATGCGCTGGGCTTCGTTGGCCACGTCGATGGCAATTTCGCGGACGAACTCGGCGACCTGACGTATGCCGTCGGCGTTGATCTTGTCGGCGGTGTCGCTCGGCTTGTGATAATCGTCGTGCGTGTTGGTGAAGAAGAAGAGCACCGGAATGTCTTTGACGTAGAACGATTGATGATCGCTTGGCCCGAAACCGTCCTGGCCGTAACTCAGTTGAAAGCGGCTGCCGGAGCCTGTTTCAGCCGATGCGGGCCTGGCGACGCTCTCCGCGTTGAGCTTTTCGACGAGCGGCTTCCACATAGGGCTAGTACCCATGCCGCCGATGAACAACGATTGGTTGCGCAGCCGCCCGATCATATCCATATTGAGCATCGCCACGATTGATGTAACCGGAACCGGCGAATTCTTCACGTAAGCCGCCGAGCCGAGCAAGCCAAGCTCTTCGCCGGAAAAAGCGATGAAGATTATACTGCGCTTGAACTGGCCGCGACTGGCTGCCATCACGCGCGCCAGTTCGAGCAGCGCCGATGTGCCCGACGCGTTGTCGTCCGCGCCGTGATGAATCTGGCCTTCGGGGTTGGCGGCCAGCGACCCCGGCCCGCCGAGTCCGAGGTGGTCGTAATGCGCGCCGATGACGACGTACTCTGAAGCCAGTTGCGGATCGCTGCCCGGCAGCAGGGCGACGACGTTGGCGGTGTTGCCGTTAATCTTGCTCACGTCCGTTTTAAACGAGACGGTCAGGTTCTCGATGGCTAAGGGTGCGGTGCGCTGTTTGGCGCGCTCGACGGCGTCTGCGCCGGTGAACTCGCTTTTGACCGGCGGCGTCTTGCGCTCTTCGAGGATGGTGTTGGCCAACACGCGGCTGATGATGACCGTCGGGATGCCAGCATCGAGGAAGTTCAGGTCGTGATGCAGACGCGACAGGCGGTCGTGCTGAAAGACTTTCTCTTCGCTGACGAAGATGACGCCGCGCGCGCCTTTCTCGCGGGCCTTCAGCGTCTTGTTTTGAATCTCAAGTCCGGGCTGCGTGAACTGTGCAAATCGCCCGTGCGGGTTGTCGCCGTCGGGGCTGCCGCGCAGGATCATCACCAGCTTGCCCTTCATGTCCACGCCGGCGTAGTTATCGTATTGCAGCTCAGGCGCGCTGATGCCGTAACCGGCGAAGACCACCGCGCCCGCCGCCGCTTCGCCGGCTGAGAAGGCCAGCGGCATAAAGTCTTCGCCGACCTTGTAGCTCTGCTCACTCTTTCCTGCTTTCACTTGAAAGAGATTCTGCCGACCAAGTTCGACTCGCGCCACGAAGGTGAAGGGTTGCAGGTAGCCGGATTTCGCCAGCGGCTTGAGGCCATAACTGCGAAACTCTTTCTCGATGTAGCGCGCGGCTTCGTCGGCGGCAGGCGTGCCCGCTTCACGCCCCTGCAACTGGTCAGAGGCGAGGAACTGAACGTGAGCGCGTATACGTTCGCTCGAAAGCTGAGCGGCGGTCGCGGCAGATTGCGGGCCGAGGTCAGACGCGGCGCTTGCCGGGCGCAGCGTCGGCGTAGCGGTGGCAATCAGAAAGAAGACGGATAAGACGAGCAGGAGAATCTTTCGCGAGTTCATACGAGCTTACTCCTTACGGCGAAGGCCAGGCGGTCAGAAGATGCAGAATTGCTTGTCAAGCTAAAGGCAGCGTGTTGCATAACGAACCGATGGGTCATCATAGCCAGCCGCGCGCGCGAGTGTCAATGGCCGGTGATCGACGCCGGCGCGATGCGCCTGTTGTGACGCGAGGCAGCCGTCTCGTTTAGCCCTGAGTCAGCGTGCCATCAAATGATGAAATCCATCGAGCCATTCGGCGGGCGGCGCGTTCATTCGACGGTGGCGACGGTTTCGCGCCTGAAGAAGCGCGGCACGGCGGCAAGCAAGGCCAGCAGCGCCAGCGCCAGCAGCACGCTCGGCGTTTGTATGCCTTGCGTCGTGCCCAACATCACTGCGCGCAGCAAGGACAAGAACTGCGACAGTCCGATTGAAATTAGCAGCGCCCACCACGCCCATCGCTCGCCGCGCCGGTACGGCCCCAGCACGACCATCAGGCCGAGCAGCGCGTAACCGAGCGCCCACGTCGCCGCCGTCGCGCGGCGTCCTTTCAAGGCTTTCACGGCCTCTTCATTGCCGGTTGCTTCTCTGATGTTGTTCAGTGTGTACGTCGGCGTGATACTTTCTTGCGGGCTGGTGTAAGCAATCCATAATGATTCGACCGCGAAGACCGCCGTCGCCGCCAGCACGACAAACAGAATCACCCAGCTTGCCAGGAATAACACTCTTGCGCCTTTCATCGTTTGTCATCGGGAACACCGCAAAGCCGTGCGCCAGCGACCGCCGTGGCATTCCCAATTTCTCCTTTCTATGGTATAGAAGTGCTGGCTCAAACGTCGGCCTATTTGTAGACGCTGACTTCTTGCCTCGCCGGGCTGGCGCTGGCATTGCAAATCAACTCGTAAAGCAATGATTCCGTCTCTGACTACGGCAGTGAGATTATCATTGCCGTGGTGATTTCTAAAGACGCCGCGCCGGCCTGAGGGGAGTTTATTCTGCCAGCGTAGGCTGACTCTGGCCGGCGGCGAGCCGCCTCATTCATTAAGGAGAACGATAATATGCAGTGCAAGCAATGTGGCTATATGCTCGGCGCGGTAGCCAAGTTTTGTCCCAGTTGTGGTATGACAGTCGAGGAGATGCTCCCTGCGCCCTATGGCAGCGCGCCCGGCACGGCCCCGGCCATAGGCCCGCCGCCTGCGCCGGTTCAGGCGACCGTCGTGCCCGCAAATATGATGGGCGGTGACGGATACTTTCTGATGCTGAACGGCCAGCAGAGCGGCCCATTCACGGTCAATCAGCTAAAGGCGATGTGGCAGAGCGGCTCGATCAACGCCGGCACTTACTATTGGCAGACCAGCATGACGGATTGGCAGCCGCTGGCCAATATCCGCCCCTTTTTAGATTCGACGCCGGGAATGAATCAGGGCGGCCAGCAGATCATCGTCAATCAAGTCAACGGGCCGATGGCCTATAATGCGATGCCATCGCAATCGTCAAAGAGTCGTGCCGCCTACATCATCCTCGGCCTCTTCTTCGGCTGTTTCGGCATACATAATTTTTACGCAGGGCATTCAGGCCGAGGTGTCGCGCAGTTGTTGATTACTCTATTCACCGGATGGATCTTCGGCTTGGGCTTTTTCATCACTGGCCTCTGGGCGCTGATCGAGATCATCGCCGTGAATACCGACGGGCAGGGTTTGCGCTTGTCTTGAGTCGCCGGCTCAATTCCCCTGTGGGATGCCTGCCAGCGCTGTCATCAACAGAATCGTCTTCTTGACGCCGCGATAGAACGGTTCGATCTCGCACCACTCGCGCAGCGAATGGTCGCCGCCGCACGGCCCCGCGCCGGTTGACATCGCACTGAGGCCGGCCAGCAGCGCGACGTTGGCGTTATTTGAAGCGGTCGCCGTCACCATCACATTGTCAAAGCCCATCACGCGATGCACCGCTTCGCCCATACGCACGGTGAACGAGTCGCGGTTGCCCGTCAGTTGCGCCGCCGGCAGCTTCTCTTCGACATCTTCAACTTTTAACTGAAAGCCGGCGCGCTCGGCCTCTTCGCGGCAGATGTCGGTGATGCGCTTCTCGAATTCGTCAATCGCTTTCTGATCGGTCGAGCGCAGATCGACGGTGAACCAGGCGTCGGCGGCTTTGGCGTTGACGACTTCCGCGCCGCCGAGCATGCCGATGTTGAGGTTGACTTCAGGCTCCTGCGGCAGCTCTAACTGGTAGATGCGCGAGATGGCGCGCGCCAGCGGCAGGCTGGCCGAATAAGGCGGCGTCTTTGACCGCGTGTGACCGCCCGGCCCGATGAAATGAAACTTGTACCAGTTGATGCCGATGCCGCCATACGTCAAGCCTTGATAGCCGCCGTCGAGCGCGACGTACTGGCCTATGCGGTCGCGGTTCTCCTTGATGAAATGCTTCGCGCCGCCGAACGAAGTCTCCTCTTCGGTGGTGAAGACGAAGATCAAGTCGCTTTTCGTTTTAACGCCGGCCTCGTTCATCGCGCGAATCGAAGCCAGCAACGCTTCGACGTTGCGGGTGTCATCGCCAACGCCGGGCGCGTAGATTTTGCCGTCGCGTATCTCGGCCTTGATCGTCAAGCCTTCCTTGAACACGGTGTCGAGGTGCGCATCAAAGATGACGGGCTTACCGCCGCCCGTGCCTTTGCGGAGAGCGATGACGTTGCCCGCCGCGTCGGTTGTCACCCGGTCGAGCTTGTAAGATTCGAGCAGCCGCTTGACGAACGCGGCGCGCAATTGTTCTTTGCCCGACGGCGCGTTGATTTCGGTTATGGTTTTCCACTCGTTGAGAATGTCGTCGCGGTGCGCGTCAATGTAATCGAACGCACGTTTGACCTCGGTGCGCTCCATAATCGCCTTCGCCTGCGCCGTGTAATCCTGCGCCCGCGCCGCGACAGAAACCAATGCCGCGACGACTATCGCGGCCACCAGCTTATTCATGATGACTCCCGTTGATGAGCTATGGTGACGAAGGCGTATTGTAAAGGCGCGCGGCGAGAGGGGGCAATAGAGAAGGAGGCAGGAGGCAGGAAGCGGGAGTCAGGAGTCAGGAGTCAGGAGTCAGGAAGCCGGAAGCAGTGGCTAGTTATCATTAAAGCTCCGTCAGGAGCGCAATGTTTATAGCTTCACGATCAGTTTAATCTGCCAAGCTCCGTAGGAGCGCAATGTTGACATCGCGCTCCTACGGAGCTTCGTCCCTTCTAGCAGCCGTAACTATAAACATCGTGTCCCTACGGGACTGACTGCCCCCTGCCTCCTGACTCCTGACTCCCTGCCGTTAAGGGTTCGCGGCACGGCGCGGGCGCGGCGCGTCGGTTGATGAGGTGCGGCGCATCGCCGGGTCGTGGACGCGCGGGCGGCCTGACAGTCGCCACTCGATGCGCTTGATGGCGACCGTAGCGATGTCAGCGGTGTCCGGTCCCGATGTCTGCGCGATGGGTTGCAACTCTTTGATGGTGTCGGCATCGCCGATGCGGCCCAGTATCTCGATCACTTGCTGGCGGATGATGCGGCTGCTCGACCGCACGTGTGGGTAGAGATCGGCGGGGCGTACTTCCATCAGGTAAGCGCGCGCTTGATCCTGCTGGTCGGTGTCGAGCTTGCGCACGATGTTTTGAATGTTAGGCCCGCTGCCCATCTTGTAGAGCGCGAAATACTCGGCCAGCTTCACGTCGCCGTTGCTTTCGGTCAACACCAGCCGCGAGATTTGATCGAGGTAGCGCGACTCGCCGATGCGCGCCAGGCCCTCGAAGGCATACTGGCGGCGGTCGCCGTCCTTGTCGGTCATATTCTCGACGAAAGTCTGCTCGGCGCGGTCGTCGCCGATCAATGAGAGCGCCCACAGCGCCGCTTCATCGCGCGGCGGCAGGTAGGTGAAGCGGCCTTTCACCTTGCCCATCATTTTCGACATCGTGCCCTTCTTCTCAGGCCCCAGGCCGTAGACCGACAGCAGCGGCTCGACCGCCGGCTTGTATTTGAGCAGCCCGACGGCGACCATCGCCTGCGTCCGCACTTTGTGATTCGAGTCACGGAAGAAGGGGGTAAGGTAGCGGCCCGCCGCCGGGTCGCCGATCTTGATGAAAGCGCGGATCACGTCGATGCGAACGTCCTGATCGGCGTTCAGCGCGTCGGCCAGTTGCGGGATGGCCATCGCGCCGCGCAGCACGCCGAGCGCGCGAATGGCCGATACCCTCACATCGCGCTCGTTGTCGCCACGCGCCGTGTCGCCGAGCGCTTGAATGATTTCGGGCGCGACGAAGATATATGGCTCGATGATGGCGTGGTCGCTGGTGTCGAGCAACGGGTTGAACCAGTTCCAGCCCTCGCGCCGGTTGGTGATGAAGTCAATGTCGTGCTCAGTGTAGAGCATGACCAATGCTTTAACGGCGGCGGCGCGCACGGGGTCGCTGGGGTCTTTGAGCGCGCCGAGCATATCGGGCAGCGCCGCGAAGTCTTTGACCTTGCCGAGCGAGTTAATAGCTTCCAGGCGCACGTCGCGGTCTTCGTCTTTGCGGGCGGCGACGGCCAGGGCTTCGACGGCGAGCTGACTGCGTTCGCGCCGTTCGCCGAGCTTGCGGGCGGCGTCGCGGCGCGTCGAGACGTTAGGGCTTTTCAGATAAGCGAGCAGCGTCTCAAGCGACTCGTCAGCGGCGAAGAGATTGGCCGCGCACAGCACGACGGCGAGAGCGGCGCACAAGGTTCGCGCGAAAGTTCTAGACATCACGAAACACCTCTGAAAGAGAGACTGTTGGCCGATTGAGTCGAGGCCGAGGGGCTTTGCCTTGCGGGAACCTGTCCTTCCGATGAGCTATTGTCTGCTCGCCGCATTCGCAAAGTCAAGCAGGAAGGCGAAATATGCGAATGCTGATCCAGCCCGCTTCAGCGGGCTTTCCCGCAGGGCAAATAAGCCAGCCCTTTTAGGGCGGGTTTAGTTGGCGCGGAGAATCCATAAGCGCGCTTTAGCGCGCTCACCGGCGCGTGCATTAGTCGAGCTTCGGTAGCGGCTGGCGGTTCTTCAGCATATCGCGCCAGAGGTCGCCTTGCTTTGCCAGTCGCGGCGGCACGGTCTTGATCGTGAAGTCGCGTATCTCGAAGCCGCGCGCGATCTCTTGCCACGTCACCGGCGTCGAGACGCTCGCGCCCGGCTTGGCTCGCACGGTGTAGACCGCCGCCGCCGCTTTGCCGCGCGCGTTCTGCTGCCAATCGACGTAGACCTGATCCTTCTTGCGCTCGGCGATGCGGCGCTCGACTGTTGCAATCGTTGAAGCCCGCTCAGCCACGCGCCCTGATACCTGCTCGGCAAAGCGCATCACCTCTTCGTAACTGTAACGCCGCCGCACCGGCACATAAATATGTATGCCCGACGAGCCGCTCGTCTTCGGGTAGCCCGTCGTCTTCAATTCTTTCAACACGTCGCGCATCACCAGCGCCACCTGCCGCACGTTACTGAACGGCGCGTCGTGCGGGTCGAGATCAAACACGACATAATCAGGATGATCGAGGTCGCCGACGCGCGAATGCCAGGGATGCTGCTCGATGGTGCCGATGTTGGCCAGATAAATTAGCGATGCGAGGTCGCTGTAGACCGCGTAGTTGATCGCGCGCCCGCTCTCGCTTTCCAGTTCGATGGTCTTCAACAGGTCGGGCGCATTTTCGACGTTGTGTTGAAAGAACATCTGCGCGCCGATGCCGTTCGGGTAACGTTTGAGAATCGTGGGCCGGTCTTTCAGGTAAGGCAGGATGGTCTTGCCGACGGCGAGGTAATAACGCAGCAGGTCGCCTTTCGTGTAGCCGTCTTCGGGCCAGTAGATGCGGTCGAGGCTCGTCACTTCGACGACTGAGCGACCGATGCGGAGCTTGACATCACCGGCAAGCGTCGGCTGCTTGAGGAATGTGGTTGTGGAGAGAATTCGATCAGCGGGAAGTCGCGTGGATTCTGCGCGGCGCGGCATTGGTGTCCGCCTTTCGCCTTAAGATTTCGGCGCGTAATAGCCGCGCCGCGCGCGCACGCTCATCGCCTTGCCGCGCGCCGTGACCGTCAGTTTGCGCCAGCGTCCATCGCGTTTCTTATTCGCCGGGTAAAACGTCAGCGTGTACTGATTGCGCAACTCGTCCACGACGTTGCCGAACGCTTCTTCAAGGCCGTTGCCCTGCGGCGTGTGTACGTAACGCCCGCCGGTCTGCGCGGCGAACTCTTTGAGGTCGGCCCGCCCTTTGCGCAGCATCAACGCTTCCTGCGCGCTGCCGTTCAGCGTGTTGTCGTCGATCAGATCGACCGAGTAGACGATGATGCCGGCGGCGAGCGCACGCTTCATCGCTGACTCAAACGACGCCTTGGCGCTGCCAGTGTCCCAGCCGTCGGAGATTAACAGGATGGCGCGGCGCTTTTCCGCGCGCGCCGCAAGCGCCGTGATGGCTTCGTCCACACAGTCGTAGAGGCGCGTGCGATCTTCGGCCTTGGCGTCCCAGATTGCGTCGGCGATGTCGCGCAGATTGGTGAAATCCTGTATCTGTCGCACCTTGTTGTTGAAGCCGTAGACCGCCACTTGATCGTCGTCGCGTATACGCTCGATGAACGCCGCTGCCGCGCCGCGCACCTGGCCGAACTTGTATTCCATGCTGCCGCTCATATCAATCAGAATGGCGGCGGCAAACGGCGACTCTTCGGCGGAAAACGAACTGATCGTCTGCGGCGCGTCGTCTTCGAGCAGCGCGAAGTCGGCTTGTTTGAGGCCGTGCGCGTACTGGCCCGCCGCATCAGTCACGGTGACGTTGACGACGACCAGATCGGCGCGCAGCGTCACCACGTCTTCCTGATCGGATGCGGGTTCGGCTTGCGGCGTCGGCTTGTTTGATTCAGGCGTGCGAGCTTTCTTCTCTTGCGCGTTAAGCGGCAAGACCAGCGGCGGCAGAATCAGCGCGGCGACAAACAGCCACGCGACGACGCGGCGACGCGCCTTTGCCGATATCTGAAGGTCGCGCGAGTTCATCAGCATCAGTTTGCTTTAGCGACGCGGCGGATGTGTTGCGAGAGGTGAATTATATCGTTGGCATTACTGATAACGGTGGCCGACACAACGAAACGCGTCTGCTCTTTGATGCACTTCTGCACCTTGTCGGCGGCGGCGCTTAATTGATCGAGCGCGTCGTTGAGCGGCTTGCTCTGTAGATCGTCCGAGCGATCACCGACTTCGTCGCCGCCAGCCTGCGAGAGTATTCGTTTAGCGAGCTTCTCAATCGTGCCGAGCTTCTTCAAGTCGTCGCCGGCGAGTTTGCCCGCGCCGTGAAAGGCCTGCGTCACCTCGGTCGAAAGCGTCGAGAGCTTATCGGCGTCGTCGAGAGTCTTTTTGTACTCTTCGTCGGCGCGGGCGATCTCCATCTTGATGCGCATCTCTTCGGGGATGTGCGAGCTTTCCTGGTCGGCTGCGCCGGGAATGACGCTCGGCGACGGCGGCGAGGCGACCCGCGCCGGTGGCCTTGAGGGTGTGACGGTTTGCGCTGCCGCAGAACCGGCAGCCAGCAGCACGAAGGCGATGGGCAGGAAATACGTCTTGGCCATACGAATTCTCAACGCGCTAGCTTAATGGACTATTCATTTTTATCACAGCCGCAAAGGCGAGTTCAAACGCGCGCGACCTTTCGCCGCAAGCCAGGGACGCGACAAGACACACCGACAGCGGGCCGGCGCGTTTAACGATGAGACGCGAAAGCGCTAGCTTCTGTAGACGCGGGCGAGATGGATTTCCGTAAGGGCCATTACTAAAAACGGCAACGCCAGGACGACGGCGACCGCGAGCGTTTGCGCCAGGTCGTTCGCGCCGATCACCGGCAGCAGCGTAATGTGCAGCGACATCGCCACCAGCGTCAGCAGCGCCAGGACGATGCCGGCAAAGCGATTCGCCGTCTGCCACGTCGTATCATTGACCATCGAGCGCGGCGTGCCATAACCGAGCAGCCAGTTGCGCCGCAGTCGTGGCGAGAACCAGTACATCGTTGCGCCACACAGGATCAGCAAGAGGTCGCTTGCCATTAAGAGATACTCATAGATCGCCATAAAAAGAGGTCCACCCAAGATATTTTTTACACGTTCTTTTCTTTAAAGAAGGGGCGTAGTTCCCAGACACCCTCATTTAATCCGACTATCGCCGTTTGCGTCAAGACTATTGGCGATTGCAATTTTCTTGCTTTTCTGTTGTCTCGCTGTCAGGAGGGAAAAGCAACCACAGATGAACACAGATAAACACCGATAGAAGAAAGAGCGGGGATGCCTATCCTCTGTCCATCCATGTTCATCCGTGTTCATCTGTGGTTGCTTATGTCTTCATTCATTACCCGATCACCGGCGCGGCGCGTTGACTTCCCGCGTGAAGCTTTTTATAACGCTAGTGACCGTTTGTCAGGAAGGAGAGAGCCACGATGAAGATCGGAATGTCGTTGCCGCAACTGGGCGCGCAGGCGTCGGCTGAAAACCTGATCGCCGTTGCCCGCCGCGCCGAAGAACTGGGCTATGATTCGCTGTGGGTGCTCGAACGCTTGCTATGGCCGCTGAACCCGCAGGAGCCTTACCCCGCCTCGCCCGATGGCAGTCTGCCGGAAACTTACAAGAGCGTCCTCGATCCCATTGAGACGCTGACCTTCGTCGCCGCGCACACGTCACGCGTGCAGCTCGGCACAAGCGTGCTGGTGTTGGGCTATCACACGCCGATTGAACTGGCGCGGCGGCTGGCGACGCTCGACGTGTTATCGAAGGGGCGGGCGCTGGTCGGCGTCGGCGCGGGCTGGTCGCGCGACGAGTTTGAAGCCGCTGGTACGCCGTTCGCCAAACGCGGCGCGCGCGCCGACGAATTCCTCGAAGCAATCATCGCGCTCTGGACGCAAGACCCGGTCGCTTTCAATGGTAGCCATTATCACATTCCCGAATCCTTCGTCGGCCCGAAGCCCGTGCAGAAGCCGCACCCGCCGATCTACGTCGCTGGCTTCGGTCAGTACACGCTCGACCGCGCGGCGAAATACGGACAGGGCTGGAACCCTTCAGGTATGCCGTCGTTCGAGTGGCTCGAAGGGATGATTAAGCAGTACCACGAAACCGCCGCGCGCGCCGGACGCGAGGCAATGGAAGTCGTCTTCCGCGCCTTCACTGTTGTGCTCGACCAACCGCCCACCGAGCGTCAACCGCTGGTCGGCACGCTCGACCAGATCAAAGAAGACATCGCGCGACTGCGTGACATCGGCGTGACGCACCTGGTTCATTCGCCGGCAGCCCTCGGCTTTACACCATCGGCCAGCGTTGACGAAGGACTCAGGCTGATGGAACGGCTGATCGAAGTTTCGCGCTGACCGAAACCTTTATGCGAAGCGTCAGCGTCATTATCCCGACGTGGAATGGCCGCGAGCTGCTCGCCGAATTTCTCCCTTCGGTCTTCGCGGCCATCGGCGACTATCGTGACCGCGAAGGGGCGGATGTCGAATTGCTGATCGTTGACGACGCCAGCACCGATGGCAGCAGCGAATGGCTGGCGGCGACCTTTGGCGAGCACGCATTCTTGCGCGTCCTTCGCTTGCCGCAAAACGTCGGCTTCCTGCGCGCCGTCAACCGAGGCTTCGCCGAAGCGCGCCACTCGATCATCTTCCTGCTGAACAATGATGTGCGCGTCGCGGCGGATGCCATCGCGCCGCTGGTCGCTCACTTTGACGACGAGCAGGTCTTTGCGGTTTGTAGCAAAGCTTACCGTTTGGGCACTGACTTTCTGGACGGCGCGGGCAAGCTGGGACTGTTTGAGCGCGGCTTCTGGCGCGTCTTTCTCAACTATGACATTCTGCCGACGCGGTTGCCGAAGACACCGCCGCGCCTGCATTCATTCTTCGCCAGCGGCGGCTATGTCGCTTACGACGCGGCGAAGCTCACGGCGCTCGGCGGCTTTTGCGAGCTGCTCGCGCCGAATTACTGGGAAGATGTTGAGGTCTGTTACCGCGCCTGGAAGCGCGGCTGGACGGTCGAATACGAGCCGGCCAGCATCGTCTATCACTTGAGCAGCGCCACGCTCGGCGACGCGCGGCAGCGGCGTGTAAGGTTGGTTACTGAGCGCAATCGCTTGCTGATGACCTGGATCAACCTGCACGACAGCAGTTGGTTCGCCGCGCACCTCGCGTGGCTTGGGTTGAAATTGATCGGGGCCGCCGTCAGTCTCGATTGGTTGTACTGGCAATCATTCCGGCAAGCCTTCGCCGAGCGTCGACGAGTTTGGCAAGCGCGGCGGCAAGAACGTGTCGCGGCGGTTCGCTCTGACCGTGAGATCGCGGCCATCTTCACCGATCTGGCCGAGCGTGAATGGGTGAGCGTCCTGCGCAACGTTAAAGATTATGCTCAGTACCTGGAGTTGAAGCGCGAGTTGGAGACTCGCTCGACTTAATAACCTCATTCGCCCGCTGATGACGTTAGCTTATGGCGTCGATTGTGGATCAAGAGACCGCTGAGTTCATTCGCACGCATCGCGTCGCGCGGCTGGCGACTGCCGATGGTGATGGACGACCACTGGCTTTGCCCATCTGCTATGTTTTCGACGGCGAGCACTTTTATTCGCCGGTCGATGAAAAGCCCAAGCAGGTCGCGCCGCGTCAATTGAAGCGCGTGCGCAACATTGAAGCCAATCCGCACGTCGCGCTCGTCATTGACGATTATGCCGACGACTGGAGTAAGCTTGTCTATGTGATTGTCAGCGGCCTGGCCGCGATCATCGCGCCGGGCACAGACGAGCACGCGCGGGCCGTCACGATGCTGCGCGATAAGTACCCGCAGTACGCGGCGATGGCCATCGACGAGCGGATCATCATCAAGATCACGCTGACGCGCATCAAGCAGTGGACGGCAGAGGCTAGAGACTAGAGGCTGGAGGCTGGAGGCTGGAGAAGGGGAAAGTAGAAGAGACATTTCTTTCTAGCTAGCCTCTAGCCTCCAGCCTCTAATCTTTACCAGGAGGAGTGATGGCAAAACGGATACGATTCGGCGTACAGACTGCGCCGCAGCATGTCACATACGGGGCGCTGCGCGAGGCGTGGCGGTTGATTGACCAATCAGGCTACGACACGGCGTGGCTATTCGATCACTTTATGCCGATCTTGAGCGACCCGACCGGGCCGTGTTACGAAGGCTGGACGATGCTCTCGGCGCTCGCCTGCGAAACGTCGCTCACGCAGATCGGCATACTCGTGAGCGGCAACACCTACCGCCACCCGGCGGTGCTCGCCAAGATGGGTGCGACGCTCGACCACACCAGCGGCGGGCGCTTGATTATGGGCATCGGCGCGGGCTGGTTCGAGATGGAGCACACAGCTTATGGCATCCACTTCGGCACGACCGCCGAGCGCATACGCCGCGTTGACGAAGCCTGCGAAGTCATCAAGCGAATGTGGACCGAACGCCAGGCCAACTTCGACGGCCAGTACTATCAACTGAAAGATGCGTACTGCGAGCCGAAGCCCTTGCAGCAACCGCGCCCGCCGCTGATGATCGGCGGTTCGGGCGAGAAGCTGATGCTGCGCGTCATCGCCAAACACGCTGACATCTGGAACACCTTCGGCTCGCCCGAAGTCTTTCGCCAGAAGATCGGCGTGCTGAAAGAACATTGCGCGGCGGTCGGGCGCGACTTCGATGAGATCGAAGTGTCGTGGGCCGGAATGACCTACGTGACCGATTCAGATCAAGAGAAACAGGAGATGATCGCGCGCGGCGCGGCGATGTTCGGAGCGCCCGCCGAGATGGTCGCGCCGGGCTTCCTGGTCGGCTCGCCTGCCGAGCTGCGCGACCGCCTACACGAATTCATCGCCGCCGGCGTGACGCACTTCATTCTGATTCCGTCGACGCCGACCGATCACGCGACGATCAGCCGCTTCGCCGAAGAAGTGATGCCGACGTTTAGATGAGAACACAGGATACAGGATTCAGGATTCAGGATTCAGGTAGGGAAAGAGCACGATGTACCAGATTCTTGTTTCTACTCGGCGAAGATGCCGGTCAGCACGTCATTGTCGGCGGGAGCACGATGTACCAGCTTCTTGTTTCTGCCCTGAATCCTGAATCCTGTATCCTGAATCCTCTATTCTGGTTGCTATGCAAGTTCTGACTTCACCCTTACCAGTGCCGTTTGCCGAAGCGTTGGCCGCCGCGCGCGAAGGCTTCGTCACGCCCGAAGTGGCGGGTGTGTTGATTCGCGCCCGCGCCGGCGAAGAGTACGATTCGTTACTTTCAGCGGCGGCGCAACGGCGCGATGAATTGAAAGGCCGCCGCGTCACCTACTCGAAGAAAGTCTTCATCCCGCTGACGAATCTCTGCCGCGATTACTGCGGTTACTGCACGTTTCGCAAAGACCCGAATCAAGCGGGCGCGCACACGATGACGCCCGAAGAAGTCATCGGCGTAGCCGAGGCCGGCGCGCGGCTCGGCTGCAAGGAGGCGCTGTTCAGTCTCGGCGACCGGCCCGAAGCGATCTTTCCTGAGATGCGCGATACGCTTCAGCGGCTCGGCCACCGCACAACGCTCGGCTACCTCACAGAGATGTGCGGGCGCGTGCTCAATGAAACGGGACTGCTGCCGCACGCTAACCCCGGCTTGATGGGGCGCAAAGATTTAGAGCGGCTGCGCGAGTTCAGCGCCAGCATGGGCTTGATGCTTGAGACGACCAGCGAACGCTTGACTGCCGCAGGCTTCGCGCACGACCGCGCGCCGGACAAGCGGCCCGCGTTGCGGCTGAAGACGATTGAAGAAGCGGGCCGTCTGCGCATCCCGTTCACGACCGGCATATTGATCGGCATCGGCGAAACGCTCGACGAGCGCGTCGATGCGCTCTTTGCGATTCGCCGGCTGCACGACCGCTACGGCCACATACAGGAAGTCATCGTGCAGAACTTTCGCGCCAAGCCCGACATCCCTATGCGCTTGCACAGCGAACCGAGCCTGGATGACCACGCTCGCACGCTGGCCGTTGCCCGCCTGATCTTGCGCGAGATGAACGTGCAAGCGCCGCCGAACCTCTCGGACGAAAAGTATCCTTCATTACTCAGAGCCGGCTTGAATGATTGGGGCGGCATCTCGCCGCTGACGATTGACTTCATTAACCCTGAAAAGCCCTGGCCGCACATCGCACAGCTTGCCGAGCGCACCGCCGCTGAAGGCTACGAGTTGACCGAACGCTTGAGCGTTTACCCCGAATACGTCTACCGCGACGAATTCATTGACGCGCGCCTCGCCCCGCGCGTCCGCGCCTTGGCCAACGAGAGAGGGCTCGCTTGAATAAGCGTAAACTGCTGAAGAAGGCTTTAGCAGGATCGAATGACATTCGGTTCAATGACATGGTTTCGCTTGTTGAAGCATTCGGATTCGTTTTATCGCGAACAAGTGGAAGCCATCACATCTTCACTCATTCGGATGTTTCTGAACTCGTCAACCTGCAAGAGGTGAACGGTAAGGCCAAGCCTTACCAGATGCGCCAGTTCTTACGGCTCGTCGAGCGGTATAATCTATCGCTGGGAGACAAGCAATGAAGGATTACCACATCAACATATTTTATAGCGAAGAGGACAGTGGGTATATTGCCGATATTCCTGACCTTGAAGCTTGCTCTGCATTCGGCGACACGCCTGAAGATGCGCTCAGTCAGTTGCAAGTGGCAAAGGCTCTCTGGCTTGAGGCCGCGCGTGCGGAAGGCAAACCGATTCCCGAACCGAAATATCGCCCGGTCATTTACCAATTGGCGTCGTAGACGCAAGGGAGAAGATTGGTCAGAGCCGAGCAAATGGGGTTTTACGAATTAGCCAATGAGTTGGCGGCGGTCGGGCGGCTGTTTTATGCGCGCGGCTGGGCGCTGGGCACGAGCGGCAACTTCAGCGCCGTTGTCAGCCGCGAGCCGCTGCGGTTGGCCATCACCGCGAGCGGCATCGATAAAGGCGTGCTTAGCGCCGATCACATTCTCGAAATAGATGACGCGGCGCAGGTCATCAGCGGGATGGGGCGGCCTTCGGCAGAGACCTTGCTGCACCTCACGGTCGTACGCCTTTGCGGCGCGGGCGCGGTGTTGCACACGCATTCGATCTGGAGCAATATCGTTTCCGGGACTGGCGACGGCGTCTGGATCGAAGGCCACGAGATGCTCAAAGGACTCGACGGCGTGGCGACGCACGAGCACCGCGAATGGCTGCCGGTGATTGATAACTCGCAAGACATGCCGAGCCTCGCGCGTGCGGTCGAGCGCGTGTTGAACGAACAGCCGCAGGCGCACGGCTTCCTGCTTCGGCGGCACGGCCTCTACACCTGGGGCCGCGATCTTGCGGAAGCCAAGCGGCACGTCGAGATTATTGAATACCTGCTCGAAGTAACGGGCAGGACGCGGCAACTCATCGCAAGCGATTAACCACTGAAGATGACAGAGGACAGCGATGGCCATCGTAAACATTCCTGACGAGAACCGCACGTTGCGCGATAGCGCGGAGATCGCGGCTTATCTTTCACGGCTCGGCATCACCTATGAGCAGTGGGACACGTCGCGCGGGCTGGCGGCAGACGCGCCGGCTGAAGCCATTCTCGCGGCGTACGCGGCAGAGATCGAGGCGTTGAAAGCGCGCGGCGGTTACGTCACCGCCGACGTGATCGATGTCAATCCGCAAACGCCGGGACTTGATGTGATGCTGACGCGCTTCAAGAGCGAGCACTGGCACGACGAAGACGAAGTGCGCTTTATCATCGCCGGGCGCGGCCTGTTCCACATTCATCCCAAGAGTGAGCCGGTCGTCGCCATTGAAGTCGAAGCGGGCGATTTAATCAGCGTGCCGCGCCGGGTGCATCACTGGTTCAATCTCTGCTCGGACCGCAGGATTCGCGCGATTCGTTTGTTTCAAGACTCGGCAGGCTGGACGCCGCATTACACCGAAAGCGGCAAGGACGCCGGCTACCAGCCGCTCTGCCTGGGTCCAGTTTATATTCCCGCGCCCTCATAGCCGAAGGGCCTGTTGAACGGCTCGCGCTCGCTTCATTGATCGTTGTGAATATGCCAGCCACTAATCAAGCCGCTCGCGTCATCCTGCTCGACATCGAAGGCACGACGACGCCGATTGACTTCGTTTATAACGTGCTCTTTCCTTATGCCCGCCGGCGTATGAAAGAATTCGTGCGGGCGCATTCGGCTGATAACGACGTGCGAGCAGAGATCGCTCAACTGATCGAAGAGAACGCGCGCGACCTTGAACAAGGACTCGCGCCGCCGTTGATCGAACCGCGCGAGCCTGCGCGAACGGAATCGGTTGCCGCCTATGCCTTGTGGTTGATGGATCAGGATAGAAAGTCTACGCCGCTCAAAGCGCTACAAGGGCGGATATGGGAAATCGGCAACGAGTCGGGCGAATTGCGGTCGCAGCTTTACGAAGATGTGCCGCGCGCGTTTGCGCGGTGGCGCGATGAAGGACGCGACATCTGCATCTACTCTTCGGGCAGCGTGCTGGCGCAACGTCTCCTCTTCGCGCACACCGAAGCCGGCGACCTGACGCGCACCATACGCGATTACTTCGACACACGCGTCGGCGCGAAACGTGAAGCGGCGAGCTATCGGCGTATCGCCGCGTCGCTCGAATGCGAGCCGTCTGATGTTCTCTTCATCTCGGATGTCGTGGCCGAACTCGACGCGGCAGGTGAAGCCGGTTTGCAAACGCGGCTCTGCGTAAGACCGGGCAACCCGTCGCAACCGCCGTCTGCGCATTCGGTGATTCATTCGTTCGACGAAGCCGACTTGTAGAGAGTGGCCATTCACAGGTGCGCGTGCTAGATTTCACGTTAATGGATGCGTAGCCTTGGCGAGGGACTTATGAAAGAACTGTCGGCAGAACTCAGAGCATTAAGTGAAAACGGCGAGTTGATGCGGCTGGCTTATACAGACGCGCGCGGCTACCCGCGTGTTGTGCCGGTGTGGTACGTGCTGATGAACGGCGCTTATTATCTCGGCACCTATCCGACGAGCGCCAAGTTCAAAGCGATTAAACGCGAGCCGCGCGTCGGTTGGGTGATTGATGGCGGCGACAAGCCAAAATATCAAGGCGTCTCGTTGTATGGCCAGGCGCTCGAAGTCAGCGACCCGCAGGAGCGCGAGGCCGTTTACCGCGCGCTCGGCGACAAGTATTTCGGCACGACCGACGATCCTACCTTTCTGGAAATCTTTGGCCAAGTGGACGACGCGCAGACGGCCTATCTGCGACTGACGCCCGAAGACGGCACTTCGTGGGAGTATTGAATGCTACAAATTGAGAAAGCGGCTCTGACAGACAAGCTGAACACGATTGAGTGGGACACCCCGGGCCGGCTCGACGCGTTACTCGCGCAGATTGATCGTGAGGTAGCCGCGACGCTCGACCGCGCGCTCTGCGGGCGCGAGCTGGACTTTGATGAAGGCTTGCGACTGGCGCAAACGCGCGGGCGCGAGATGGAAGCGCTCGTGCTCGCCGCCGACCGCATACGCCGCGAGCGCGTCGGCGATGTGATTACTTATGTCGTCAATCGCAACATCAACTTCACCAACGTCTGTTTCGTCGGCTGCCGCTTTTGCGCGTTCAGCCGCGCGCCGCGTCAGGCGGACGCTTACTTTCATTCGTTCGATGAGATTCAGCGTCGCGCCACGCAAGCCTGGGAGCAAGGCGCGCGTGAAGTCTGCGTGCAGGGCGGCTTGCCGCGCGACCTGGAGCCGTTTTATTACCGCGACCTGCTGCGCGCCATCAAAGCGGCGACGCCGCGTATGCACATTCACGCCTTCTCGCCGATGGAAGTCGTCTACGGCGTCGAGCTGACGAAGATGCCGCTCGATGAATACCTCGCGATGTTGAAAGCGGCGGGGCTTGGCACGCTGCCCGGCACAGCGGCAGAGATACTGGACGACGACGTGCGCCACCAGATCGAGCGCATCAAGCTGAAGGTGGAGCAATGGCTCGATGTGATTAAGACGGCGCACCGGCTCGGCATTCGCACGACTTCGACGATGATGTATGGCCACACCGAAACGGAAGAACACTGGCTGCGTCACCTGATGTTGCTGCGCGACGTGCAGAAAGAGACCGGCGGCTTTACCGAGTTCGTGCCGCTCGGCTTTGTGCACGAGTTCACGCAGTTATTCCGTTCGGGCGATGCGCGGCCCGGCCCGACCATTGACGAGCATCTGAAAGTTCACGCGCTGGCGCGGCTGATGCTGCAAGGTTGGATTGATAACATTCAAGTCTCGTGGGTAAAGATGACGCGCGAAGTGACGCAAGCCTGTTTGCGCGCCGGCGCGAATGATTATGGCGGCACGCTGATGAACGAGAACATCTCGCGCGAAGCCGGCTCGACTTCTGGCGAGTATCTTTCTCCCGAAGAGTTCCAGGCGCGCATACGCGAGTTGGGCCGCACGCCTGCCGAACGCACGACGCTGTACGAGATCGTGCGAATGTATGAGTGAATGAGTGGCCAGTGGCCAGTGCCCAGTGGCTAGTGGTCGGTAGCCAGTGGCCAGTGGTCAGTAGCCAGTGGCCAATAGCCAGTGGCCAGTTGATAGTGGCCAGTTGATAGTTGATGGTTGATAGTTACCCAAGCTCCGTCAGGAGCGCGATGTTTATAGAGCATGTCTGAGAAGCCCTGAAGGGGCGCGATTCAATAACCCAGGGCATCGCCCAGGGTGTGCGGCGGGGCTAACCGCAAGCCCTGAAAGGGCGTAATAACCGATCACCTAGTGCGTCCTTTCAGGGCTTGTGGAATTGTCGCTGAGTGTACCCGGCGCGCTGCGCCGGGCTATTGAATCGCGCCCCTTCAGGGCTTCTCAGACACGCTCTATAGATATAGCTGAAGGATGTGACGAAGCTCCGTTAGGAGCGCAATGTTTATAGATAACGATGCAATAGATGAAGCAAGCTCCGTCAGGAGCGGGATGTAGACATCGCGCCCCTACGGGGCTTCGTCACATCCTTCAGCATTATCTATAAACATCGCGTCCCTACGGGACTCACTGACAAACAATAACTGGCCACTGACAACCGGCCACTGGCCACTGGCCACTGACCACTGACTACTGACCACTGGCCACTATTCTATGTCTCGAAGCGTTGATCCAGTGAAGGCCGTCTGGCTTGGAATAATCATTCTCCTCGTTACGATATAATCTATGAGGCGCGCATTCGCCGGATGCCGCGCCGCACACTGCTTATGAAAAAGATATCGCTGCTTATGATCATCATCCTGCTCGCCGGTTGTCTCGGCGGGCCAGCGGCGTCGAAAGGCGCTGCCTTACAGGGAGGACAAGACCCCGTGCCCGAATACGAAGGCAAAGTCAACGCGCCCGATTTCCCCGAAGGCTTGCAGTGGCTCAACAGCGAGCGGCCCATCTCGATTCGCCAGTTGCGCGGCAAGATCGTGCTGCTCGACTTCTGGACTTACTGCTGCATCAACTGCATGCACATCATCCCGCAGTTGAAGAAGCTCGAAAAGAAATACCCGAATGAGCTGGTCGTCATCGGCGTCCACACCGCCAAATTCACCACCGAGAAAGAGACCGACAATATACGCCAGGCCATCCTGCGTTACGAGATCGAGCACCCCGTGGTCAACGACAAAGACCAGCGCGTCTGGAGCGAGTACGCCGTGCGCGCGTGGCCGACGCTGATGCTGATCGACCCGGCGGGCAAAGTCGTTGGCCGGCTGGAAGGCGAAAGCGGCTTTGACACGCTTGATCGCTACATCGCCGGGATGATCGCGGCCTTTGACGCCAAGAAGCAGTTGGATCGCCGCCCGCTTCAGCTTGCGCTCGAACGCCACCGCGTGCCCGCCGGGCTGCTCGCCTTTCCGGGCAAGGTGCTCGCCGACCAGAAGACCGGCCAACTGTTCATCAGCGACTCGAACCATAACCGCGTCGTCGTGGTGTCGCTCGCCGACAACTCGGTCAAAGAGACCATCGGCGCGGGCGACGCGGGGCTGAGTGATGGCGATTATAATTCGGCGACTTTCGATCACCCGCAAGGTATGGCTTTCGATGCGGCGGCGAATGTCTTGTACGTCGCCGATACCGAGAACCATGCAATTCGCGCGGTTGATTTGAATAAGCGCGCGGTGACGACCATCGCCGGCACAGGCGAGCAGTCGCGCACCTCTGTCACGTTTGGCGGGCAAGGCCGGCAGGTAGCGTTGAATTCGCCGTGGGACCTGACTCTGCACGAAGGCTTGCTTTACATTGCGATGGCCGGGCCGCATCAACTCTGGCGCATGAACCCGAAGACCGGCGGCATCACGCCGTACGCGGGCACAGGACGCGAAGGCCGTTTCGACGGGCCGCTCGATAAAGCGGCGCTGGCGCAGCCCTCAGGCATCACCACCGACGGCAAGAAGCTTTACTTTGCCGACAGCGAAGTTAGTTCCATTCGCGCGGCTGATCTCGATCCGGTCGGCAACGTTTCGACCATCGTCGGCGAAGACCTCTTCGAGTTCGGCGACCGCGATGGCGCGGGTGATGAAGTGCGCTTGCAGCATCCATTAGGCGTGACCTATCACGACGGCTGGTTGTATGTAGCCGATACCTACAACAACAAGATCAAGCGCGTGTCGCCGACCCGTCGCACGTCAGAGACGTTCGCCGGCACGGGCGAAAGCGGCATCGAAGACGGCGAGCGCGCCGCGAAGTTCGATGAGCCGGGCGGCCTGAGCGTCGCGGGCGATAAGCTCTATGTCGCCGACACCAACAATCACGCCATTCGCGTCGTTGACCTGAAGACGCGGCGCACCGAGACGCTGCAACTGAAAGGGCTTGAGAAGCTGATGCCGAGCGCGCGGTCAAAAGCTTTTACGGGTGAAACCGTCGCGCTCGCCGAGCAAGCTATTGAGCCGGGCGATGCGACGTTGACGATCAACCTTGAACTGCCCGCCGGTTACAAGCTGAACGCGCTCGCGCCAAGCGTGATGAAGATCACGTCCGAGGGGCAGCGCCTTTTTGATGAAGGCGAGAAGACGCTGCGCAACCCGCAGTTCCCCGTGAGCGTGCCGCTGAAGCTGACCGAAGGCGACGCGACAGTGAAAGCCGATCTGGTGATCTATTATTGCGAAGCGAAGAAAGAGAGCCTCTGCTTCTTCAAAGAGGCGGTCGTGAGCGTGCCTGTGAAGGTGAAGAAGGGCGCGGGCAATCACAGCCTCAAGGCCGCCTACACGCTGAAGGTGATGAATTAAGCAGTGTGGCCGGGACTCGCCGTCGCCGCGTTGAGTCTCAGAGATTCAATGTTGAGATTCCAAGACTCACCGTTCAGTCTCAAAGACTCGTCGTTGAGTAATAAAGGCTCAACGATGAGACTCAGCGATTCAACGTTGAATCGCTGAGTCTCATCGTTGAGCCTTTATTACTCAACGA
>JBJMGV010000049.1:0-14403 GCA_045807725.1 Blastocatellia bacterium
GGCGAAGTCGAAGTGCTTGGGCGAACATATAAAGTGGCGAAACATTGGGCAAACCGCCTTGTCAGAAGCGAAGTAGATGTAGGTGACAAGGAGATTCGATTCTACGGATTGCGTAGAGCCGACCCCGAAAGCCAACCGCTGCTTCGCAAAGAGGCTTACGAATTGCCTCTAAGGTATATCAATTAGTGTTCAGCAAGTGCTTGCACTTGTCATCGGTTCGAGGTTTTACTGTTCGACAGGTGCTTGCACTTGTCCCCTAGAGGCTAGCTCAGAAGTTCCGAACCAGTCCCTAGCCTCCAGCCTCCAGCCTCTCTAATCCCATCCCGCATTCATCATTTATTATTGAGCGCCGTGACGCGCGCGGCGAGCCGGCCCGCATCGTGGCAGGTCAGACAGGTGATGCTGGTTCTGGTGGCCGATGCCGGGTCTTTCTTCCACTGACGAGCGACCGGCTCGTAAGGCGTGCCGCCGAGCACGGCCAGTATCTGGTCGAGGTGTTGATTCATCTCCTCTGTGTGGCCCGTGCGCTGCGCCGCGACGGCCAGCCCGCCCAACAACTCGCCGCGCAGGTGAACGGGAAGCTTATCGACCGCGCCGCCTTGCACCTTCCACAGCACTTGATAAGACTCGTAGCCCTGCGCCCACGCTGCCGCCTGTTTCTCTTTCGGCAGGCGGTCGGCGAACACGACGTTGACGCCGCCGGTGATGGCATAGACGCCGCCGTCCTGCGGGTTGGCCTGGCGGGCTTGCGCGAACAGGTCGAGCGCCTGGCGGTAGGTCTGCTCGAATTCGTCGCGGCGATTATTCTCGTAAGCGCGAACGGCGCGGTAATAAGCGATGCCGGCTTTCCACGCCAGCAGCGTGGAGCGAGCGCCGGGGCGTTCGGTGAGCAGCGTTTCGAGGTTCTTCTCGCCGCGCGTCAAACGCTCCGCGTCGTCGTTCAGAAAGCCCGCGAAGACATCTTCACGAAGCAGGGTGTTGACGGAAATGCGTGTGTCCGCGAGCGGTAACGGCGGCGTCTGCGGCGACTGCGCCAGGGCCGCCACGGTAACAAACGCCACAACCAGTAAAGTCAGTTTGATATATCTCACAGGTGGTTCCTCCCGAATAGAAACGGTTAAAGTGGGTCGAGTCTAACAACCGAGAACTTCATGGTCAACGACGGTTCGATTCACAGGGTGTTCTACGACGAAGCGACGCCGAGGGTTTGCTCAATTATCGGGAGGAGACTCGCGGACGAGCATCTCTTCAATTATGTCCTTGATACTTGATATATGAATAGAGAGCCGCCATTGCGTTAGCCTCTCATCAAATGTGCGACTGGATTCAAGGCGAGAGGCCGACGCGCCGCAGCAAATCTGTGAAGCGCGGGTCTGTGCGTAACGGTTCCAGTCGCAATCCTTTGAGTTGCAGCAGATTTATATCGTGCTCGCGGTAGGCGCTTTCGAGATACTTGAACGCTTGCTCTTTTTCGCCAAGCGCGGCGTAAACGAAGGCGAAGAATGTATTCGGCACATACTGCTTCTT
Organism: Blastocatellia bacterium; assembly: GCA_045807725.1. Classification (GTDB taxonomy): domain Bacteria; phylum Acidobacteriota; class Blastocatellia; order UBA7656; family UBA7656; genus DATENM01. Next base: position 1,528 of record JBJMGV010000049.1, read on the forward strand.
CGCAAGTCGCGTCATCTCATCGAGCAGGCGCGCGGCTTCTTCTTTCCTGCCCGCTTTCGCATAGCCCATTGCAAGTGACATCAACAGATCAGAGGTTCGGCCCGCGCTGGCAATCACTGATTCTATTTCTTTGATGCCCTGCTCGTACATTCCTTTATCGACATGCCACGATCCAATATTCGCGCCTTTGATAGAGTTCGGGTCTATTTCGCTGGACTTTTGGAATTCTGCTGTCGCCTCGTCATATTCGCCGGCGCTGAGAAGAGTGTTTCCCGTATCGACTATAATTGCGATGTTGAGCGGATCAAGCTCCTCGGCTTTTTTTATCTCTGCGAGCGCGCCTCCCCGGCCCACTGTTGACAAATAGGTTGCATACTCGTGGTGTGCCCATGCGTAGCCCGAATTCAATGCTAGAGCGCGCTCGATTTCTCGCCCGGCTCCATCCATGTTCCAGTCGTGAAGGTAAGCAGCCGACAATGCGGTATGAGCTTCAGCTAACCCGTCATCGATCTCGACAGCCTTCAACGCCGCTGCTTTCGCCTTAGCAATCATCGGCCTTGGATCAGCCGTCGAGAACCATAAAAGCTGTGTGTAAGCGTCGGCCAGCCCTGCATAACCCAGCGCGTAGTTTGAATCCAGGGCGATTGCCTGCTCGAACGACTCGGCAGCTTTGTTCAGGGCTTTCACAGGCCCTATTTCACTGTACTGCGCGTTGATGAAGTAGCGCCCTTTCAGATATGCCCTGTAGGCGTCGAGGTTATTCGTGTGATGATGAAAGAGCGGCTCGACTTCGCCGCACAGTTTCACTCGAAGTCCACCGACCACGCTGCAAGCGATCTCATCTTGTATTACAAAAATATCTTTCAGGGCACGGTCGTAGCTGTCGCCGGTCCAGATGATGCGGCCATCTTCTGTGCTGACCAGCCGGGTCTCGACGCGCACTTTATCGCCGCTCTTTCGCACGCTGCCTTCCAACACCGCCGCCACTCCCAGACGCTTGCCGATCTCGCGCGCATCCACCTCTTTGTCCTTGAAAGCGAAGGCTGATGCGCGCGAGATCACTTTCAATCCACTGACTCTCGACAACTCGGTGATGAGGCTTTCCGACATGCCATCGCTGAAATAGTCCTGCGCCGGATCGCCCGTCAGATTCTTCAGCGGCAGCACGGCAATCGAGCGAATCGGCGACCCTGCGGTCGTCTTTGCGGCGGCGCGGCTGCGATATAGAATCACCGCCGATATGGCGAGCGCAATCAGGACGACGGATAAGCCTAGAGCCACTTTGTAAGTGACCGACTTCGATTTAATTGAAACTATATTTTTAGATAGCCGATCAACGATGGCTGCCTCGCTACTCGGCGGCTCAGTTAAAAACTCTTCTTCGATCACAATCTTTACGCCGCGACTCTTTTCGATCTCTACAACGGATGGGCCGGTCGGCGCGAGTTGTTCTTCAAACGGCCCGATGTAGCGATAGCCTTCTGCCCAGCGCGTCTCTATGAATTGAGGCGTGTCTAACTTGTCATCAAGCGCCTTGCGTATCGCGCCGACGCATTTTGACAAAGCCACATCGTAAACATCGTGGCCTTCCCAGAAACGATCAAACAACTCGGCGCGGCTGACCAGCCGGTCGCGGTGCTCGATCAAATAAAGCAATACTTGAAAAGGCTTGCCCGTGATGCGTACCGGAACGCCGTCGTGGCTGAGTGAGCGGCGATCCGGCTCAAGCTGATAATTTCCCAGAATGTACTTTTTATAAGCCTGTACTGCCATAAGCTTTTATCTCAAGTCAATTCTTTTCATGTTTAGTCAATTCTTTTTCAGGACTTTGTCTTGCGCCAACGTGTACCGTTCCATCGGTCGGAAAGGAACTCAGACCATTAAGAAATCGCGCGCATTATATCACTTGATCTTGCAATGATGAAAAGAAGAAGAGTCGAAATCATCGCCTTCGAGCGCGAACGCATCGTCAGCCGTCCGCTGACGATGCTCTGCCCTGTGTGCAATCTCAACAGCGAATTGCTGACGACGCGGCAGGCCGGAGCGATTGCCCAGGTGAAGTCGCAAAGCATCTACCGCTGGCTCGCCTTGGGCAAAGCTCATGGCGTGAGAACGTCGGGCGGCCAGTACCGCGTATGTAGGAACTCGCTTTTTATTCTGCCGCAAATCTCGAATCCGCAGGCATATGAAAGAGGAAGTCATGATTAAACATCAATCGTTCCGAACTATCCGAATTCAGGCGCGCTCGATCATCAGTCTGCTCCTGGTGCTTTCGTGTGTGAGCGTCCCGATGACCGGCCCGACGCGCGCGCTTTCCCTCACCTCCAACGCCCGCAATGGTCAACCGATTGCGACGCGACGCGATGCCGGCAAACCCCCTGAGGCGAGCGGCGTGCAGTTCAAATCGCTGCCCTTGCGCTTCGAGTTAAATGCCGGGCAGGCCGACTCGCAGGTGCGTTTCATTGCCCGCAGCCAGGGCGGCGAGGTGTTCCTGACTGCCCGCGAGATGGTCATGTGCGTCGGTGCGATTTCTCCGAATCAAGCCAACGCCGCTAGCCGGTTGCCTCAATCGACCAAACCCGCGCAGGCCGAGCCGAACCGCGCTGTGATCCGGCTACAGACGGTTGACGCGAATCCTGCCCCACGCATCACGGGGCTTGATCGGCTGCCGGGCGAGACTAACTATTTCATCGGCAGCGACCCGAAGAAGTGGCGCACCCATATTCCGTCTTATGCAAAGGTGAAATATGAAAATATCTATCCAGGCATAGACCTGATCTATTACGACAATGAAGGGAATATCGAATACGACTTCAATGTATCTGCCGGCGCTGACCCCAGCCGCATCGCCTTGTCGGTCGAAGGCGCGGACGGCGTTCACATAGACGAGGCGGGCGATCTGATGATGCACACGGCGGCGGGCGAAGTCCGCCAGCACGCGCCACACATCTATCAGCAAGAAGGCAACGGCAGGCGCGAAATTGCCGGTGGCTATGTGCTGCGCCAGGATGGCAGAGTGGCTTTCAATCTGGCCAGCTACGACGCGGCCCGTCCGCTGGTCATCGATCCTGAAGTAGTCTTTGCGACCTACTTCGGCGGCAGTTCGGAAACCGACCTGCACGCGATTGCCGTTGATGCAGCCGGCTCAGTCTATGTTGCCGGTGCCAGCTTCGCGCACGATTTCCCGACCAGGAACCCGCTGCAATCGACCAATGGTCACAGTCAGGGGCTTTCGGCCATCATCACCAAGCTCAGCCCGGACGGCGCTTCGTTGGTCTATTCGACCTACCTGGGCGGCAGCTCTGGCTTCTCTAATGATGTTGCGCTCGGCCTTGTTCTGGATTCAACCGGGGCGGCTTATGTGACCGGAGGTACAAACTCAACGAACTTCCCGACCCGAAACCCGATTCAAGGAGCATTGGCGGGCGCGCTCGGCGGCGACCTTTTCGTAAGCAAGATCAGCCCTGACGGATCGAGTCTGGTCTACTCAACCTATCTAGGCGGCAGCAGTACGGATCAACCAGCAGGCATCAAGCTGGACGCGGCCAACAATGCCTATGTTTATGGCGTCACCAGTTCCAGCGACTTTCCCACACGCAATCCCTATCAGGCAGCGTTCGGCGGTGTTGAAGATGGCTTTATGTCTGTCATCGACCCTGACGGTTCGCAATTGCTGTTTTCCACTTTTATAGGGGGCAACAACCGCGATGACGCGAACTCACTAATAGTTATTCCGCAAACCGGAGACATCTACGTTAGTGGACAATCGCAATCAACTAATTTTCTGGAAAATAACGGCTCTATCCAAACGTACGTTATGCATTTCAAGAACTCACAAGGCAGTTTAGCCAGGAATATAGTGCCGCTGGTTTCCTTTATCATAACCTATATAAATGCACAACTGACTGGTAAAATTTACCAGTGGGCGGCTGAAGATAATAAAGTCCGTTGGATATTTGAGCAGGAGCATCCCGGTCAAACGTTTATACCGCCGCCGCTGGTTGTGGGTCGAGAGCAAATCAGCCCGGAGGATCAACCCGGTGAAATCGAATTTTTTGGCGGCGGCTCATGCCTCTATGCCGCGCCGAATACCAGCTGTACAGGCAAGGCAGTATTTGTAACGGCGGACGCCACGACCGTAACCATAAAACGGTTTACCAATATTGCAGAGTCAATCCCAATTCCCAATGATGTAATCCGGGATTCTCAGGGCACAGTCTATATCACCGGAGATGCGCCAACCAATGCGCTCTTCCCGGCAGTAAACCCGATCCAGAGCGGCGGCGGCAGACTCGACGCCTTTGTAACGGTATTTGCCCCCGTAACCAGACAGATCGTTTTTTCAACCTATATCGGCGGCAGCGACAATGATGAAGCCAAAGGCATAACCCTGGACCAGCAGGGCAACATCTATATAGCCGGCAAGACCTCTTCGCCCAACTTCCCGACCAAAAATGCCTATCAAGCGACGCCTCCTGGACCCGGCGGCGTGATGCAAGGGCAGGGCAATAGTTTTATCGTTAAGCTATCCGCCGTTGCCCCGATCCAGACCGGGCCGGACTTCTCATTAGGCTTCGATTCTCCAACGGTCACTGCCCAGGCAGGCACGAAAGCGAAGATCACGGTGAACATCAACCGTGCGGGCGGCTTCACCGGCAATGTCACGGTTGCGCCGGGCCGTCCGGGTCAAGGTATTAAGCCGAAGCCGGCTGATTCGATTAGCACGACCGACGCCACCGCGATCTTCAAGTACAAGACCGGCGCAGCGCCGCCCGGCCAGTACCCCATCACCTTCACCGGCACGGATGATTCGGGTAGGACGCGCACGGCGACCGTCACACTGGTCATTCAATAGCGGGCGAATTTCGGGAGAAAGTCTTATTGAAACCGAAGACCGCTTAGGCCGCCATCACGCGATACTCATCTTGTGCTGGATGATGCTGATGATAAGGTCGGTGGCTTCCGCTAATGGTAGCAGGCTGGTGTCTATGCAGAGATGATAATTGTCTGCGCAGGTCCAGTCATATCCCGTCATCTTCGTGAAGCAACGCTTGCGCATCTGGTCCGACTCTTGAACGATGGCGCGGGCGGTCTGCGGGTCAGCGAGGTTATAAAGCTTCATCACGCGCTCGACGCGAAAGCGCAGCGGCGCGATGCAGAGAACGTTGAACATTGCCGGGTGGCGGCGCAGGACGTGAACCGCGCCGCGCCCGATGATGACGCAATCGCCTTCGCTGGCGATGCTCTTCATGATCTCTGTCTCTTTATCGAAGAGTTGCTTGTCAGAGATTTGGCGCAGCGGCGGCGGCGTGTAGAGGCCATCGGGCTGGCCGAATCCGAAGACTCCGAATAGTCGCTCAAAGAGCGGCGAGACGCGTTCTTCGCGCGCCGCTACTTCGTCGGCGGCAAGGCCGAGCGCTTCGGCGGCGCGGTGCAGCACTTCGCGGTCTATGTAACGCAGGCCCAACTGGTCGGCGATCAGCCGCCCGATGTAAGAGCCGCCGCTTCCCATCTGGCGGGCAATCGTCACCGTCAGCTTTGCAGGTCGTTCGTTCATCCCTCTTCTCCCCGTTAGCCGTGATTAATGCATCGCCGCCGGACGTCCGCGCGCTTTCACACGCCGGAAGAAAAAGACCAGCCCCACGCAGATCAGGCAGAGCACGCCGAGTAATCGGAACGTGTCTATGAACGACAGCGCCGAGGCTTGCCGCACCAGCGTTCCATAGATCATGCCATACGCCTGTTGCCGGGCCGCCGCCGGACTCATCTGTGAACCGAACGCGGCTTGTATCTCGGCCACGCGCTGCTGGAATGCCGGATCATACGGCGTCAGGTGCGACACCATCGAGGCTTGATGTATCTGTGCATTGCGCGACAGCATGGTCGTCACCGCCGAGATGCCGAGGCCGCCGCCGATGTTGCGCATCAGGTTATAGATTCCTGTGGCGTTGCCGATCTCTTCGTTGCGCAGCGTCCCCGTCGTCAGCGTCGTCAGCGGCACGAAGATGAATCCCATCGCAAATCCGCTGATGATATTCGGCCACACGACGTAGCTCTTCGAGATTTCCAGCGTGATGCCGCCCAGCCACCAGACCGACAGGCCCAACACGAGAAAGCCGCCGGCGATCAGGTAGCGCGCGTCCACCTTGCCGATCAGCCGCGCGACGACAATCATCGACAGCATCGAGCCGAGGCCGCGCGGGCTTACGGCCATACCGCTTTCGAGCGCCGGGTAGCCCATCACCGTCTGCAAAAAGAGCGGCAGCAACGCCGTCGAGCCATAGAGCACAATGCCGACGACGGTGATCAAGATCGTCCCGACCGCGAAGTTGCGATTGATGAGCACGCGCAGGTTGACGATGGGCTGCTTGACGCGCATCTCCCAGACGACGAAGGCAATCAATGAGGCGACCGAGATGATGGCGAACCAGACGATGAGCGGCGAAGCGAACCAGTCCTCTTGCTGACCTTTGTCGAGCACGATCTGCAAAGTCGCCAGCCAGACCGCCATCAGCCCGAAGCCTATGTAATCAATCATACTGCGCGCCGCGTTCTTGATATATGGCGGGTCTTCGATGAACGACTGCGCCATAAAGACGGCGAGCGCGCCGACGGGGATGTTGATGTAGAAGACCCACCGCCACGAATAGTTGTCGGTGATCCAACCGCCGAGCGTCGGCCCGATGATCGGCGCGACGACGACGCCCATTCCATAGATGGCCATCGCCACGCCGCGTCGTTCGGGCGGAAAGCTCTCTAACATCGTTGCCTGCGCGATGGGTTGCAGCGCGCCGCCGCCCGCGCCTTGAACGATTCGCGCGATGATGAGCATCGGCAAGCTCGTTGCCGCGCCGCAGACGAATGACGAGACGGTGAAGATGGCGATGCAAGTGATCAACAATCGCTTGCGCCCGAAGAAGGTGGCGAGCCACGCCGTCGCCGGCAGGATGATGGCGTTTGACACGAGGTAGCTCGTCAGCACCCACGTCGCTTCATCTGTGCTCGCCGATAATGACCCGGCGATGTGCGGCAGCGCGACGTTGGCTACGGATGTGTCGAGCACTTCCATAAATGTAGCGAGCATCACAGACGCAGCGATGAGCCACGGGTTGAAACTCGGTCGCCACACCTGGGCGAGCGCCGCCTCATTGCCGCCGGATTCATCGTGCTGATCACGGTCGCGGCTCACTTCACTGTCACCTCCGGCGTCACCGACATTCCGGGGCCGAGCACGTTGCGCGGGTCGGGCGGCTCGTCAAAGACAATCTTCACCGGCACGCGCTGCACGACTTTGACGTAGTTGCCCGTCGCGTTCTCCGGCGGCAACAGGCTGAAGCGCGCCCCGGTCCCCGATTGAATGCTGTCTATGTGCGCGCGAAAGGTCTTGCCCGGATAGGCGTCTACTTTGATCTCGACCGGCTGGCCCGGTTGAATGTCGTTGAGTTGCGTCTCCTTAAAATTCGCCGTCACCCAGAGGTCGCCGGTGACGAGCGCCATCAGCGGCTGGCCAACCTGCACGAGTTGGCCTTCTTCGACCGCCTTGCGAGTGACGCGGCCATCGTCGGGCGCATAAATCTTTGTGTAAGATAAATTCAGTTCGGCCTGCGCGACCTGTGCGCGCGCCTGCTCGACGGTGGCGACGGCGGTCTGCGCTTGCGCCTGACTGACGCCGATCTGTTCGGGCGCGGTATTGGCCGCCGCCAGTCGGCCTGCCGCTTCGCCGACCTGAGCCTGCGAACCGCCGACTTGCGCCTGCGCTTGCTGGACAGTGCCGACCGCCGCCTGTGTGGCGGCGCGGGCTTCGGTGACTTGCGCCTGCGCCGCTCCCGCGCGAGTGCGCGCCGCTTCGAGGTTGGCGTTAGCCGTGCGCGCGGCGGCGACGGCTTGATCGAGTTGCTGGCGCGAAACCTCGTCGAGCGCGTAGAGCTGTTGATAACGAGCGAGGTCTGTGTTGGCGCGCGTCGCTTCGGCTTGAGCCGCCGTGACCTGTGCTTGCGCCTGCCGCACATTCTCTTCCGCCGCCGTGATCGCGGCGCGTGATTGGTTCAATCGGCCCTGCGCCGTCGTCACCTGCGCTTCAGCGCCGCGCACGCCGGCTCTAGCGCCCTGTACACCGGATGCCGCTTGTTGCGTCGCCGCTCGCGTGTTGGCTTGAGTCAGCGCGACGCTGCGATTGGCGGCGTTCTGCCGCGCTTCGGCTTCTTGCAAAGCCGCGCGCGCCTGTTCGAGCCGCGTTTGAAAATCACTGGGATCAATCTCAGCCAACAGGTCGCCCTTCTTCACCTGCTGGTTATCGGTGACGTGGACCTTGAGCACGTGGCCCTGAGCCTTTGGGCTGATCTGCACGATCTCGCCATCAATGAACGCATCGTCTGTGGACTCGTGCGATCTTGCGTAAGCAAAATAGCGCAGGCCGAAGATCAGAAAAATGAGAAGCAACATCGCGCCGATGATGAGGACCATCGGTCGCCGATAGAATGGCGGCTTGATCTTTGGCGGCTCGTCGTCACGGCTGTCGTCGTGATTGACATCTACGTCTGGATGTTTGTCCAATACTCTGGTCATACCCTTACCCTCTGGCGCGTCACTCGCCGTCACCACCTGAACGATTCGATGCGACCACGCGCGGCGGCCAGGTTGATGCGCGCGGCATTGTACTGAGCGAGCGCCGCCACTTCGTTCTGGCGCGCGTTTGCCAGCGCCGTTTGCGCGTTGACGACTTCGATGTTGTTGGTGACGCCGGCGGCAAAGCGATCACGCGACATCTGCAATTCGCGCTCGGCTAGTCGCACGGCCAGTTGCGCCGCCGTGACCTGCTCGGTCGCCGTCGTCAGGGTTTCGATGGCCAGCCGCACGTCTTCTTCGACCTGTGCGCGCAGGTCGCTGAACTGCAACTCGGCCTGTCGCTGACGGCTGGCGGCAACCGTGATGCGTCCACGCGTCAGCCCGCCATTGAATAGCGGCAGGTTGACGCGCACGCCGACGCTGCGAGTCGGCAGCGCGTTCTCGCGCGGCGTGTTGCCGCTCTCGCCGTAGTCGCCGAGAAAATCAATCGAAGGCAGTTGTTCGGCTTCGGCGGCCTGCCGGTTGCGGCTCGCCAGCTCGACCTGTTGGCGCGCGATGCGTAATTCGATGCGGTCGCGCTCGGCTTCAGCGACTGTAGCGTCGGCTACAAGAAAAGGCTCAGGGGTGAATTGCAGCGTCTCGGTGAGCGTGACGCGGCTCGCCAGCGGCAGGCCGGTTAATCGCAGTAGCTCAAAGCGGGCGCTGTGCGCGTTAGCCTGTGCCTGCGCGACCCGCACGCGCTCTTCGGCGACGCGAGTCTCGGCGCGCGTCACGTCAACGCCCGTAGCGACGCCCGCCGTGTGCTGGTTTTGCGCAAGCTGGAGCAAGCTGCGTGCGAGTTCGAGATTCGCCAGCGCCGCATCGACGGCGCGCTCGGCGCTCAACGCATTCAAATATGCCTGCGCCGTTTGCGACGCGACCTGCTGATTGGCGAGCTGCTCTTGCAAGCCGGCGATGCCTGTGTTGATGCGCCCGGCTTCAAACTGGCGAATGGCGCTTAAATTAAAGATGGGCTGTAGGAGCGTGACCCGCGCGTCGAAGCGGCGAAACGGGCCGATCAGCGTTGAATTCAATCCGGGAAAGAGGCCGGGTGGAAAGCCTTGCGCGGCAAGATTGACGGTGAGGTCTTGCTGGATGATGTTGGCCGAAAGGTTCGGCAACAAACCGGCGCGCGACTGCGCGGCAAGGCCACCGGCTTCGCGGCGGCGTTCGTGCGCCAGCCTCGCTTGCAGGTTGTTGCGCAAGGCGAGCTGGACGGCATCGGCTAAACTCAAATTGATGGGCGCGGCGGTCTGCGGCGTAGTCGGCGAAGCGGCTGGGGTCGCTTGCCTGGAGAATGACCACTCACGGTCGAACAAGGACGCCCGCAGCAGGTTGATGGGAATGGTGACGCGCGGCGCGTCAGCTTCGCTGTCAGGGTCAGAGCCTTGCGCTTGCTGTTTCGCTGCCGCGCTGCTTTGATTCGTCTGCGCCTGAGCCTGCCGGGTCGCGGTCTGCAAGGCGCAGGCGGTGACTCGCGCGCCGGTCATCGCCGACAGACCGGCAGCCGTTAGCAGACAGCACACCGCCATTGCTACCCGCTCGCTTTGCACTCGTTTCATTCTTCGTCCTTGATTAATCCCCTCTGAACGCGCCGGCTCGCGTCCGTTGGCCGGTGGCATTGAATCTATCGTAGCAGTCCCCTCGCTTCATTTCACGACGAAAGGAATGCTCAACCTGCCGAAGTTGTGAAAGCCGCACATACGGGCAGGTCTGCGCTGAGTAATAGATGTCAACTCGATGGTCGCTCGCATCTCTCAAAGTGGATGCGCCCTTTCCACTCGTGCCGGCGAGGCATATAGAAAAGGGCCTGGAGGATTTCCTTCAGGCCCTTCGTCGGCAAATTGACGACATGAATGTTGTGTAAGGTGACTTACCTTGCCAGGCCCGGCTCGCGGTGATCGCCGCGATTGTGGACGGTGGATTCGTGCCGTCGCCGCAAGCCGAACAGGCCGACCAAACCGAGCAGGCCCAGCCAGCCCCAGTCCGTGCCATTGCTCTGCTGGTTATTGCCGCTGGTCGTGCCGCCGGATTGATCTCCGCCGGTTCCGGTGCTGCCCATACCCGTGCCGCTGCCTGTGGCTCCGGTTCCCGTGCCGCCGCCCGCGCCAACGCTGCTACCGCCAGCACCTGTTCCCGTGCCGCCCGTGCCACCAGTTCCGCCAGCGCCGCTTGCGCCGCTGCCGGTCCCACCTGTGCCGCCAGCGCCGCCGCCGGTCTGTGCCAGCGTCGGCAGTCCGGCCAACATGATCATTAACACCAGCGCTGCGGCGCTGATTCTTGCTGCGTTTTGATATCTATAGAATCTCATAACCCTTTCCCCTTTGCTCGTTCTTGATCTGCTCAAGCCAGAACGTCTGCCGTATACTCCAGATCGCATCTGTAAAGACCAACGTTCTGCTTGAACCAACTGCAAGACTCAAGTGCAAAAGCTATGCCCGCAATCATTCAGCCCGAAAAAAACGCCGTCGGCTCTTAGTCGATAGCGCAAGGCCCGCACAAGACGTGCGAGCCGGGATGAATGAGGCGAGAGCGTCCCGCCGCCGTGTCTTTTTTGTGCAGGACCATGAGTCAATGTAGCCAATCGAACAGAGAACCAATCAAAATCTCTTGTTGTCGATTCGTACATCGACTGTCTCACTCGCGTGTACGAAGGCGCGTCCAGGTCGTCTATTTCGTCAGGGCATTCCCTGTCTTCAAGCGATAATCAACTTGATCGGGCGCGCGCGAGGGCCGTGCGTCTACACGTGCACCCAGAGGAACACTTGTTGCTCTAGGCGATATCGCCAGCAGATATCATCAAGAGATGGCGCGACGAGACTGGCTGGCTTAATAAGCGGTAGCGGCTGAGTGAGGCCGCGACCGCAGGCAATGAGTTTCGCGCCACAGAGGCTAATGAGCATAGAGGCTAATGAGCAATGAAGATTCATAAGATTCGCACGTTGTCGGGACCGAACGTCTATAGTTATTCACCCGTCCTGCTGATGCGGCTGGACCTTGAAGCGTTGAATGAAGTTGAGAGCCGCGAAGTCGCCGGCTTCAACGACCGCTTAATGGAAACCCTGCCCGGACTATGTCACCACCACTGTTCCAAAGGCTACGCCGGCGGCTTCGTCGAACGGCTTCACGAAGGAACTTACTTCGGCCACATCGTCGAGCACATCGCGTTAGAGATGACCGTGCTCGTAGACATCGCCACGATACACGGTAAGACACGTTACAGTGGCGAGCCGGGCGTCTATAACGTCGCCATCGAATATCGCGCCGAACACGCGACCCGCTACCTGCTTGAGAAAGCCGTTGCGCTGGTCGAGGCGCTGGTCGCGGGCAAAGCCGTGCCGCTCGATGAATGGATCGAGGAAGCGAAGTGGATCGCCGCTGACACCGAGCTTGGGCCGAGCACGCGCTCGATCACCGACGCCGCCGAGCGACGCGGCATCCCCTGGATGCGGCTCAACGATAGCAGCCTCGTGCAACTCGGTTACGGCAAGACGCGGCGCTACATTCAAGCGGCAGTCACCGAACAGACCAGCGCGATTGCCGTCGAAACGGCGAGCGACAAACATTTGACGAAAGAGCTTCTCGAACGCGCTTCGATTCCCGTGCCGAAAGGCCGCACCGTCCGCACCGTTGAAGAGGCGCTGGCCGCGCTTGATGAGATCGGCCCGCCGGTCGTCGTCAAGCCGCTCGATGGGCGACAGGGAATGGGCGTCTCGCTCAACCTCTTCAGCGGCGAAGATGTCGCGCACGGCTTTGAAATCGCCAGAGAGTTTTCGCGCAGCGTGCTGGTCGAAGAGCAGTTCGACGGCGGCAACTTTCGCGTGCTGGTGGTCGGCGGAAAAATGATTGCCGCCAGCGAACGCTTGCCTTGCCACGTTCGCGGCGACGGCACGCATACCATCGGCGAGTTGATCGAAATAGAGAACCGCAACCCGCTGCGCGGCGAAGGTCACGAGAAGCCGCTCACGCAGATCAAGGTAGATGACGGGCTGCGCGATTGTCTGCTCAGGCAAGGCATCGGCCTCGATCACGTTGCCGCCGACGGCGAGATCGTCAAGCTGCGCGACAGTATGAACCTATCGACGGGCGGCACGGCCTTAGACGTGACCGACACGATTCATCCATCCATCGCGCGGATGTGCGAGCGCGCCGCTCGCCTTGTCGGCCTCGATGTGTGCGGCATCGATCTGGTCGCCGAAGACATCACGCAGCCGATTCATTCACACGCCGGCATCATTGAACTCAACGCCGCGCCGGGCCTGCGTATGCACC
>JBJMGV010000050.1:0-51436 GCA_045807725.1 Blastocatellia bacterium
AAATCGAACCAAGACATGAAGAATGTCCTCCTGAGAGACGAGATCTGACAGTCAAGCTCTCAGGAGTTTTTATTTGATCGGCTCTCGGTTGGCAATCTCGTTTGCAGGGGGGGCGGTGAGCATTGATGAGTTTCTTGAAAGGCTAATCACACCATGCTATGATGCGGCCTGCTTTTGTGGCCTCTTCCCTTAATAACGAATCCTGGCCTCAGGGTGTAGTAAGGCACTTGACCAACCAGGATCAACACTCAATTTGCGCTCTGACGAGCGCCGAAGCCAAAGGAGAATCCAGCTTATGTTCAGACTATGGAAGTTCTTTGCCATGCCATTGCTGGTGATGGCGGTATCCACCGCCGCACTCGCACAACACGCACAGACGGAATCAGCAACAGTCAGCGGCCAATATGAAAGGGAATTCGTGCCGCGCCCGGCAAAATCGCTTCCCACCCGGAACCGCCTGTTCTTCCCGTCCGTCCCCGGCAGGTCGGCGAGAGCCAGGGCGAAGGCGATCACCGGCGGCACTCTGACAACGGGCTTAGAGCCAACTCAGGCGCACTTGCTCGACGTGCCCGGCGCGGGCGTGAACTGGCCGCAGTGGGGACACGACGCCAGCCACAGCGGCAGCATTAACGTCGTCGGGCAGAGTCCAAATCAGGTGATCGCCGACATCATTTATGATCCCTTCGTCGAGCAAGAGAAGGCATCAGGCGAAGCGGTCTTCGGCGAAGCGGACCTGTTCGTCCACTACCAAACGCCGCTGGTTGACGGCAACGACGTGTTTATGGAATTCAAGTCGGGGACCTACACGGACCTGACCACCTGGGAGACGCAGACGTGGAATCAAAGGCGACTCAGTTGGCAGAATGGTCAGCTCGTTCAGGCATGGAATTTCCAGAGCGATTGGAAGCCCGTGCCGTTCGGCGGCCCGGCCTGGGAGCCGGTCTACCACGGCGTGCTGGTCGGCAATTTCTTCTACGATCCCGGATTCGGCGGCACGGTTTATAAGCTGAACCGCGCGGATGGCTCGGTTGTCGCCCGCTACAACCCGTTCGGCAATAATGTGGACGCGAACACTTACGTCGCCGGGCCGCTGACCGCCGACGCTGCGGGTAACATTTACTACAATGCCATCAAGCTGAACGGCAACAATCCCTGGGGCAAGGATGTCGCCGGCGCGTGGCTGGTGAAGATCGCCGCCGACGGCACTACCTCTAAAGTGTCGTTCAAGACGCTGGTCTCCAACGCCCCAGCCGCGAACGATCCCTGCAAAGTGCAGTTTGATGACAGCCAGTTGCCGTGGCCGCCGAGTCCAGACGCCGTGCCGCCAACCATCAACTGCGGCTCGCAACGGCCCGGCATTAACGTAGCCCCGGCGGTCGCGCCGGACGGCACGATTTACACCGTCAGCCGCACGCACTTTGCCACGCGCTATGGCTATCTCGTGGCCGTCAACCCGGACCTCACGCCGAAGTGGGCGGCCTCGCTGCGCGACCGCCTCCACGATGGCTGCGGCGTGCCCGTTTCACAAGGTGGGCAACTGCCGCCCAACGGCGCGCCCGGCGGTTGCCGCGTCGGCGCGCATCTGGGCGTTGATCCCGGCACAAATGAATCGGGGCCGGGCCGCGTGCTCGACGACTCGACCTCCTCGCCGGTCGTCGCTCCTGACGGCAGCGTTTTCTATGGCGCGTACACGCTCTACAATTACGCGCAAGGGCATATGATACATTTTGACGCCGCCGGGAATTTCCTCAACGCGTTCCGCTTCGGCTGGGACATTACCCCGGCAATCTACGCCCACAGTGGGACGTACTCTGTGATTACCAAAGACAATCACTATGGCGGCGGCTCCTATTGCGGCGTCGATCAATTTTGCCCGCCGGATCGCAACGCGCAGAACTCCGACGGCTACCCGGAGGCTTACTTCGTCTCGTCGCTCAGCCCGAACCTGGCGCTCGAATGGGCCTACCAGAACACCAACACGCTGAGTTGTACGCGCCAGCCGGACGGCTCGGTGACGTGCCAGAGCGACCATCCCCGTGGCTTCGAGTGGTGCGTCAACGCCCCCGCCGTTGACGCTCACGGCGTCACCTTCGCCAACAGCGAAGACGGTCATCTGTTTGCCATCAACCCGGATGGAACGTTGAAGAAGAATATCTTTCAGCAACTGGCGATAGGCGCGGCCTACACGCCGGCCTCGCTCGGCGCGGACGGCAAGATCTATTCACAAAACGACGGCCACCTCTACGTCGTCGGCGCCTCTGCCGCGCAGGCAAGCATTGGCACAGGCGCGGCCAAAGCCGACGCTGGTAAGAAATAGCCTCATCATCACGCCCTGTTGAACGGGCCGGCGATTTGTGATCTGCAAACCGCCGGCCCGCTCTCCCTTCCCTTATCGCTGACACACGCCTCTGGCTTAGGTATAATCGCGCATATCATCACAGCGGAGGCGAGGGTGAGCTTTCCACGATCAAGCGGCGTTCTATTGCATCCCACATCGTTGCCGGGACGTTTCGGCATCGGCGATCTTGGGCGAGAAGCTTATCGCTTCACAGACTTTCTCATCGACAGCGATCAGAGCCTGTGGCAAGTGCTGCCGCTCGGCCCGACCGGCTACGGCGATTCGCCCTACCAGAGCTTCTCTTCGTTCGCCAGCAACCCTTTGCTCATCAGCCCGGAGTTGCTGATCGAAGATGGCTTGCTCGTCGAAGACGACATCAAGCGCCCGCCGCGCTTCCCGGTCGAAGCCGTAGATTTTGGGCGTGTGATTCATTACAAGCTCGCTTTGCTCGAACGCGCCTTCGCCAACTTTCAACGCTCGAAGCGAAAGGCGCTGCGCGATGGCTTCATCGCCTTCGTCAATGAAGCGGCGCACTGGCTCGACGATTACGCGCTATTTCGGGCGCTTAAAGACGAGCACAATGGTGCGGCCTGGAATCAGTGGCAACCCCAGCTAGCGCGGCGCGAGCCGCAAGCCATCGCCGACGCGCGTGAACGACTGCGCGATCAAATCGAAGCGCAGAAGTTTTATCAATTCCTCTTCGACCGCCAGTGGTCGGCGCTGAAACGTTACGGCAATGAACGCGGCATCAAGGTCATCGGCGACATCCCCATCTTCGTGGCTTACGATTCGGCGGACGTGTGGGCGAATCCTGACTTGTTCAAACTCGATGAAGATGGCTCGCCGCGTGTGGTGGCCGGCGTGCCCCCTGATTACTTCAGCAAGACCGGCCAGCTCTGGGGTAATCCGATTTACAATTGGCAGCGCCACCGTGAAACCGATTATCAGTGGTGGAAGGCTAGATTGCGCGCCACCTTGAGCACGGTTGACATTCTGCGCATCGATCACTTTCGCGGCTTCGCAGCGTCGTGGGAAGTGCCCGCCGGCGACGCGACTGCCGAGCGCGGCAAGTGGGTTGGAGTGCCGGGCCGCGAGCTGTTCACGCGGCTTGCCAAAGAGTTCGGCGAGATGCCCATCATCGCCGAAGACCTCGGCGTCATCACGCCCGATGTCCAGGCGCTGCGCGACGGCTTCGGCTTTCCGGGTATGCGGATTCTGCAATTCGGCTTTCGCAACATCACCAACACCGACCTGCCGCACAACTACGTGCCGAACACGGTGGTCTACACCGGCACGCACGACAACGACACGGCGGTCGGCTGGTTCAACAGCACGGCGGGGCGCGGCTCGACGCGCACGGCGGCGCAGATCGCCCGCGAGAAAAAATTTTGTAAGGAATATCTCAATACCGACGGGCGCGAGATCAACTGGGACTTCATCCGCGCGGCGCAGGCATCGGTCGCGCACACGGCCATCACGCCGGCGCAGGATTTGTTGGGACTCGGCTCCGAGGCGCGCATGAATTTGCCGGCGAGCACTTCGGGCAACTGGCACTGGCGGATGAAGCCGGGCGCGCTGACCAAAGCCACAGCCAGGCGGCTGCGCACGCTCACGCAAATCTATGTGCGAGGCCGCAACCAGCCGAAGCACACAACGACGGATTAGGCAGAGGCTGGAGGCTAGAGGCTAGAGGCTAGTTAGGAGAAGGGCGCGAAGCGCTTCCTCTTCTCGCTAGCCTCTAGCCTCCAGCCTCTAGCCTCTGCTGAACCAGCACGCGGAAGTTATCGCTCGCGCCGCCGGGCACGAACAGATTCTTAATCGCCAGCCGCGCTTTCACATCATCAATCGTTTCATCCGGCTTGTGCATTGCAGTGATTCGTTCAATCAACCCGTGCCGCAGCAGAAACGCCGTCTGCCTCTCGTAGCTCAACGTCTCGAACCCGTAATTGCGCCCGCTTTCGATTAGTGCAGTGAAGTTGACGCTGGCCGTGATGTCTTGCTCGCCGATGCGTTCAAGCGGCGAATCGACCAGCCGGTGACGATAGAATGACCGCAGCGTGCCTTGCGCGCGGTCAGCCGCGTAAAGCAGCGGGGCCAGGTCGCCGTAATCAATCGTCACCAGTAGGCCGCGATGCATTGCGCGCGACACTCCGGCCAGCCAGTCGAGCGCGTCGAGGTTGATTTCGATGATCTGATTTGGCCGGAGCGACACGCCGAGCTGTTGAACATAGCTGATGAGTTCCGGCCTTGACGGCGCGGCCCACTCAAACGTCAACTGCTCGCCGCTGAGACTGACGAACTGCTCATCGATGTCCTTGCCATTCCATCGCACGCGATGCACTGGCAACGCATCGACCAGCTCGTTTGAAAAGAAGATCGCGGCGAGCGGCTGGCGCTCCATTGTATCGAGGCTGCTCCACGTCACACGCTCATTGAATGCCACGAGCCGCTCGCGCTGCCGCTTCTGCATCGCTGGACTCTGTTCGACGATGACGTAACGGAGATTACTAAAGAGCGCCGCGTGCTCGTCGCGGAGCGCGGCAATCACGTCAGCCGCCAACTGGCCCGTGCCCGCGCCCATCTCGACCAGCGTGAGCGGCTCGTCAGCAAACGATTCGCGCCACCACTCGGCGAAGGCGCGGGCCAGCGTCGCGCCAAAGGCCGTGTGCACGTTGCTCGATGTGTAGTAATCGCCTGCCGCGCCAATCTTCAATCGCTCGGTCGAGTAATAACCGAGCGCCGCGTCATAAAGCGCGGTCTGCATGAAGTCGCGGAACGGCAGCGGGCCGTCGCGGCGTATGCGCTCGATCAACTGGCGCGCAAGCGGGGGCGCTTCTTCACTCATAGTGCTCGCTCGTTTATCAACAGATGACGCTTCGCAAAAAGCAAAAGCGCAGAAGCCCGTCGCCTCTGCGCTTCATTCTCTTCGTCTAAGAACTGATGTTAAGCGTTCGCGCCTTCGACCTGTTCCTGTGTGACGTTGCCGCGACCGAAGACGAAGCGCGTCGGGTGCTCTAGCATAATCTTGTCCTGCAAACGCATCAGGCCATACAGCAAGGCTTCGGGGCGCGGCGGGCAGCCCGGTATGTAAACGTCAACCGGCACGATGCGGTCGATGCCTTGCAACGTCGAGTAGGTCGGGAACGGCCCGCCGGTCGAAGCGCACGCGCCCATCGCAATACACCACTTCGGCTCAGGCATCTGATCCCATACGCGCTTGATGACCGGAGCCATCTTTAAAGTCGGCGTGCCGGCGACGATCATCAAATCCGACTGGCGCGGGCTTGGCCGAAAGACGCCCGCGCCGAAACGGTCCATATCAAAGCGCGACGCGCCGGTCGCCATCATCTCGATGGCGCAGCAGGCCAACCCGAACGTCATCGGCCACAACGCCGATTTGCGCGCCCAGTTGAACACGAAATCAACTGTCGTGGTAATGATGCCGCTCGACGATTCAATCACTTCTTCTCGTTCTTTAACCATAACACCACCATTCAGGATACAGGATACAGGATTCAGGATTCAGGCTGGGAAAGGAATCGGCTATCCCTGCTTTTCCCTGAATCCTGAATCCTGTATCCTGTATCCTCTTTCATCAGGCCCACTCAAGCGCGCCTTTGCGCCAGGCGTAGTAATAACCGACGACGAGGATGCCGATGAAGACGAGCATCTCGACCAGCCCGAACAGCGCCAGCTTGTCGTAGATGATGGCCCAGGGGAATAGGAAGATCGTCTCCACGTCGAAGACCAGAAACAGCATCGCCACGATGTAGAAGCGCACCGAGAAGCGTTCGCGGGCGTCGCCTATCGGGTCAACGCCGCACTCGTATGGCATCAGCTTGTCGCGCCCGAAGACGCGCCGCTGAACCAACCGCGACGCGCCCAACAGCACGACCGGCAGCAGCACCGAGATCACGAACATCATGATCAGCGGGATGTAGCCATAGATGGGCGGTGTGCTGGTCTTAACAGCGCCTTGCGATTGAAGCAGCATCGCCAGAACGAAAATCATGGCTCACCTGTTGGGAATTGAAGTCAGAGCAGCAGCAAGCTCATCTTAGATTTGCCGCGCCGACGTGTCAAGCATCGACGCGGCGGCGCTGACCAACCAAGTTGCAAACACGCTGAGTTTTCGATTAAGTTACTAGATTGATATTTGCGAAAGTGGCGGAACTGGCAGACGCGCCAGACTTAGGATCTGGTACCGAGAGGTGTGGGGGTTCGAGTCCCCCCTTTCGCATCCGGCCAATCGTCAGTCATCAGCGCAGAGCGATGACTAATTCCCGACGCCTGGCTACTGACAATTGACAATCACCTATGAATATCACCGTTACCGATCAGGAGAACTGCAAGAAACAACTTCACATCGAAATCCCCGGCGAAGACGTGCGCGCCGAAACCGACAAGGTCGCTTCGCAACTGGCCCGCTCCGTCAACGTCCCCGGTTTCCGCCCCGGCCACGCGCCGAAGTCCGTCATCAAGACGCGGTTTCGTAAAGAGCTGCGCGACGAAGTCGTCTCGCACCTGTTGCCGGAATCGCTGCAAAAAGCGATCACTGATAAAGAGCTGAAGGTGATCGGCGAGCCGGCGGTGGACGATTTGAAGTTCGGCGACGACGAGTCGATCAACGTGACCATCACCGTCTCGGTCAAGCCCGAATTCGAGTTGGCCGATTACAAGAGCCTGCCGCTCACCAGGCGGGTTTACAAGATACGCGACGAAGACATTGATAAAGAGATCGAGCAACTGCGCGAGCAGAGCGCCGAGATGGTCCCGGTCGAAGATCGCGGCGCAGAGGTCGGCGACACCGTCACCGTAACGATCACGGGCCGCTTCGAGCCGCGAGCGACCGAAGCCACGGCGAGCGATGGCGAGGCCGCTGAGACTTCGGCTGACGCTTCAGCTTCGACTGAAGCGTCAGAACAAACGGACGCGGCGCAGGCGGCGGACGAAGTCGGGAGCGAATCTGACGACGCTACGGAAGCTACGGCTGAAGCTGGGCCGCAGGAAGAGACAGAGCCGAAAGAGATCAAACAGGAAGACCTCGACATCACCATCGGCGGCCCGAACGTGCTCAAAGAATTTACCGAGGCGCTGACCGGCGCGCAGCCGGGCGACGAGCGCACCTTCACGGTCGAATACCCGGCGGAATACAAGCCGGAGCAGTACGCCGGGCGTAAGGTCAACTACACAACCAGCGTTACCACCGTGCGTCGCAAAGAGCTGCCCGAAGTCAACGACGAGTTCGCCCAAAGCGTCGCCGAAGACGAGTTCAAGACGCTTGACGAATTGCGCGCGAAGATCAGAGAGAGGATGGAGCACCAGGGCGAGCATCAGACCGAAGAGGAGTTGCGCAATGCCGCGCTCGAAGCCTTGATCGAGCGCCATAAGTTTGACGTGCCCGACTTCCTCCTCGAACGCCAGATCAGCTCGCGCTTCAACACGCTGCTCGATCAACTCTTCGCCAGCGGCATCGACCCGCGCCAGATGCAGCTCGACTGGGCGCAGATTCGCGTCGGCCAGCGCGAGCGCGCCGAACGTGACGTGCGCGGTATGTTCATCCTCGACCGTATCGCCGAGCAGGAGAACGTCGAGGTCAGCGAGGAAGACATCAATCACGAGATCGAAGATTATGCGGCGCATCGCGGCGAGACGGTAGCGGCGGCGAAGGCTCGGTTGACAAAGGAAGAGGCGCTCGATAGCATCAAGGAGCAGGTAAGACACCAAAAGGCCCTTGATCTCGTCATCGCTTCAGCCGATTTGAAAACCGAAGAAGTCGAAGGACTGCGCGCTCCCGAAGCGGCGGAGGGCGAAGCGCCGCCGGAGGCCGAGAGCGCCGAAACCGAAAGCGCCGAGGCCGAGAGCACTGAGTCCGACGCGGCGCAGACTGAATCCGGCAACGAAGCGGCTTCGGTTGAAGCCGGCGAGAATGACAAGCGCACGGACGCGACGGGTGAATGAGGGTGATCCGTTGCGCGTGAATCAAGCAGAGGTGGACGGCGGTTCGCTCAAGGCTGGAAATCGTCCCGGTTGCTGCAATGAAAAAGTAACTTCCCGCATTGCCAACCGGGAAGTATAATAATCACGTGGCCAGCAAGTTTTCCAAGGAGACAGAAAAGCAAATGGCACTGGTGCCGATGGTCGTCGAGCAGACAGCGCGGGGCGAGCGCGCATTCGATATTTATTCGCGGCTACTCAAAGACAACATCATCTTCATCGGTACGCCGATTGACGACACGATTGCCAATCTGGTCGTCGCCCAGCTTCTGTTTCTTGAAGCCGAAGACCCCGACCGCGACATTTCGCTGTATATCAACAGCCCGGGCGGCTCTATCACTGCCGGCATGGCCATCTACGACACGATGCAGTTCATCCGTCCCGATGTGACGACGATCTGCGTCGGCCAGGCGGCTTCGATGGGCGCGCTGCTGTTGACGGCGGGCGCACATGGCAAGCGTTTCGCGCTGCCGAATTCACGCATACTGATCCACCAGCCGTCGATAGGCGGCATTTCGGGTCAGGCGACCGACATTCGCATACACGCCGAAGAGATCATGCGCATGCGCGCGCTCACCAGCCAGATATTGTCCAAGCACAGCGGTCAGCCGATTGAAAACATCGAGCGCGACGTTGAGCGCGACCGCATTATGAGCGCCGAGCAGGCGAAGGAATACGGGTTGATTGATCTGGTGATTACGCACAGAGAATAATGATGAAGTATGAATGATGAATGATGAACTATCGGAGCTAGCGCCCATTGCATTGGGACTTGTCTCCCCAATTCATCATTCATACTTCATCATTTCAAGAACTGCCCCTGTTTTTGCGAGACGTAGTTAAAGACCTTCTGCTTTAGGATTGGAGAGTGGATGAGACGAGGCGACGACACCCTGCGCTGTTCGTTCTGCGGCAAGTCGCAGAATGAAGTCAAGAAGCTGATTGCCGGGCCGACCGTTTATATCTGCAACGAGTGCATTGATATTTGCAACGAGATCATCACTGATGATCAGCAGCAAGAGACTGCCGCCCGCCGTCCGCCCTTGCCCAAGCCGGTCGAGATCAAATCCTTTCTCGATGATTACGTCATCGGCCAGGAAGAGACCAAGAAGAAACTGGCCGTCGCTGTCTATCAGCACTACAAGCGCATAGACATGCTCAAGCGGCGCTCGTCCGACATCGAGATTCAGAAGTCGAACATCCTGCTGATCGGGCCGACCGGGACGGGTAAGACCTTGCTTGCGCAGACGCTGGCGCGCATGCTCAACGTGCCGTTCTGCATCGTTGACGCAACGACGCTGACGGAGGCCGGCTACGTCGGCGAAGACGTTGAGAACATCATATTGAAACTGCTGCAAGCGTCGAACGGCGACATCGAGCGCGCGCAGACCGGCATCATCTATATCGACGAGATCGACAAGATTTGCCGCAAGGACGAGAACCCTTCGATCACCCGCGATGTGTCGGGCGAAGGCGTCCAGCAAGCGCTGCTGAAGATTTTGGAAGGCACGGTCGCCAACGTCCCGCCGCAGGGCGGGCGCAAGCACCCGCACCAGGAGTTCTTCCCTGTTGACACGACCAACATCCTCTTCATCTGCGGCGGCGCGTTCGTCGGGCTTGAGAAGGTCATCGAGAAACGCATAGGGCGCAAGGCGCTCGGCTTCAACGCCAACGTCACCAGCGTCCACAAAAAGAAATTGAGCGACACGCTGATGCAGGTCGAGCCGGAAGACTTGATTAAATTCGGGCTGATTCCTGAATTCGTCGGGCGCTTGCCGGTCAGCGGCACGCTGCACGAGTTGGACGAGGTGGCGCTGGTCGAGATTCTGACCGCGCCGAAGAATGCGTTGGTCAAACAGTACCAGAAGCTATTTGAGTACGAAGGCGTCAAGCTGCGCTTCACCGACGATGCGATACAGACTGTCGCGCACCTGGCTTTTACCCGCAAGGTCGGCGCGCGCGGGTTGCGCATGATCTTGGAAGAGCTGATGCTCGATGTGATGTATATGCTGCCTTCCTACAAGAAGGTCAAAGAGTTTGTAGTCACGCGCGAGATGGTCGAGAGCCGTCGCGCAACGTTCCCTGTCCTCGAAAAAGCGGGATAGTGTCATTGGCGCTTTGTCCTTCGTGATTGGTTATCCGTTATTTGCTCCGGCGGCGCAGCAGCCAGCCGACAGGTGACTGATGATCGGTTGCCTATGGCCAGCGGTCCAGTGACTTTCTCCCGCCCACGGTTATACTAAAATCATGAATGAATTCAGCGACAGCACTCCTAACGACGTTGTCAGATGCCCCATGGTTCCGATACGGGACGTGGTCGTCTTTCCTTACACCATCGTCGCCTTTGTCATTGGTCGTCCGGCCAGCGTGCGTGCGCTGGAAGCGGCCTTGCGCGGCGACAAGACAATCTTTCTAGCCACGCAACACGATGCGACAATCGATGAGCCGAACAGCGATCAAGTCTATTCCATCGGCACCATCGCGCGCATCACGCATAACCTGCGCCTGCCCGACGGCAACATCAAGGTGATGGTCGAAGGCCTGGAGCGCGCCCGCACCGTGCGCATCGAAGACAACGGCGACTTCTGGATGGCCACCCTGCGCACGCACGCCGAGACGGCGGAGCCGCGCTCGCGTATGAACTCGCTGATCGGGCGCATCGGCTCGCTCGTCGATCAGTACGTGCGCCAGTCCACAGAGCTAGCCAATCCTGAGACGCTGACCGCCGCTTTACGCAACGATGACCCGGCGCGGCTCTGCGACACCATCGCCTCGAACCTGAAGATTTCCGTCGAAGACAAGCAGGGCTTGCTTGAAATCTTCGGGTTGCAAGAACGGCTCACAAGACTCGTGGAAGTGCTCGAAGTCGAGCTTGAAAAGATTCAGGTGGACCGCGCTATCCACGGTCGCGTCAAGCGGCAGATGGAGCGCGCGCAGAAAGAGTACTACCTCAACGAGAAGATCAAGGCGATTCACAAAGAGCTTGGCCGCAAGGACGAGAAGGCCGAGCTTGAAGAACTCAAGCAGAAGATCGAAGCCGCCGGCATGTCGAAAGACGCTTATGAGAAAGCCATCGCCGAGCTTCGCCGCCTTGAGCAGATGCCGCCAATGTCCGCCGAATCGACCGTCTCGCGCAACTATCTTGACTGGCTGCTGGCCGTGCCGTGGAAAGACAAATCCGAAGAAGTGCGCGACATTCGCGCCGCGCAGGACGTTTTGGATGCCGACCATTACGGGCTTGAGAAGGTCAAAGAACGCATCCTTGAATACCTCGCCGTGCGCCAGTTGGTCGAGAAGCCTAAGGGGTCAATCCTCTGCTTCGTCGGCCCGCCGGGAGTCGGTAAGACCAGCCTCGGTCGCTCGATTGCCAAAGCGACAGGCCGCAAGTTCGTGCGCCTCTCGCTTGGCGGCGTGCGCGACGAGGCCGAGATACGCGGCCACCGCCGCACCTACATCGGCGCGCTGCCCGGCCAGATCATTCAGATGATGAAGAAGGCCGGCACGGTCAACCCGCTCATCATGCTCGACGAAGTGGACAAGCTCGGTATGGATTTTCGCGGCGACCCGTCGGCGGCGCTGTTGGAAGTGCTCGACCCTGAGCAGAACTACGCCTTCCACGATCATTACCTCGATGTCGAGTATGACCTGTCGAATGTAATGTTCATTGCGACGGCCAATGTGCTGCACACGATTCCGCCGGCCTTGCAGGATCGTCTGGAGATCACGCGGCTGCCCGGTTACACCGAGCGCGAGAAACTGGAAATCGCGCGCCGCCACTTGTTACGCAAGCAGTTTGAAGCTAACGGCCTGAAAGAAGAGCTGGTGGATTTCACTAACGAAGGCTTGCACACTATCGTTCAGTACTACACGCGCGAAGCCGGCGTGCGCAGTCTCGAACGCGAAATCGCATCGGTGCTGCGCAAGATCGCGCGCAAGATGCTGACGAGCGACGACCCGGCGAATTATCAAATCGTCGTGACCGCCGATGTCGTCAAAGAACTGCTGGGGCCGACGCGCTTCCGCCCGCAGTCCATCGCCGAGCAGAGCGAAATCGGATTGGCAACCGGGCTGGCATGGACTGAAGTCGGCGGCGAAGTCCTGCACATCGAAGCGACGTTGATGCAGGGGCGCGGCAACATCACGCTGACCGGCAAGCTCGGCGAAGTGATGCAGGAGTCAGCGCGGGCGGCGCTCTCGTGCGTGCGTGCGCGGGCCAAGCGGCTCGGCATCAACCCCGACTTCCACAAGAAGTACGACCTGCACCTGCACGTGCCGGAGGGCGCGATTCCGAAAGACGGCCCATCGGCAGGCATTGCTATTGCGACGGCAATCATCAGCGTGCTGACGGAAACGGCGATACGCCGCGACGTGGCGATGACCGGCGAGATCACCTTGCGCGGCAAGGTGCTGCCCATCGGCGGCGTCAAAGAGAAACTGCTGGCCGCGCATCGCACCGGCATCACGACGGTCGTCATCCCGAAAGAGAATGCTAAAGACTTGGTTGAGTTGCCTGAGGATGTGCAGCAGGCGCTGACGATTCACACCGTCGATTCGATTGATCAGGTCTGGGAGGTCGCGCTCGAAGCGAGCCTGACGAAATCCGACCTGCCGACCGACGTGCCGCTCTGGAGCCAGCAGCCCACGGACGCGCCGACCTCAACGCCAGTATTGGAATAGTGGTCAGTGGCCAGTTGTGAGCGATTCGTGAGTCCCGTAGGACGCAATGTTTATAGTAATCGCTGAAAGAAGAGATGAAGCCTCGTAGGGACGTGATGTTGACATCGCGCTCCTAAGGGAGCTTGCATCATTCATTGCATCGATAACTATAAACATTGTGCTCCTAACGGAGCATGCTCGAACGAACAACTGGCCACTGGCCACTGACCTCTATGAAAGTTAAGAGCGCCGTATTCATCAAGAGCGCCACCAGCCCTGAGCATTACCCGCGCGATGGCCGGCCCGAAATCGCTTTTATGGGACGGTCGAACGTCGGCAAATCTTCTTTGATAAACAGCCTGCTTGGCGTGAAGGGCTTGGCCAAGACCAGTTCGACGCCGGGCCGTACGCAACTGATCAACTTCTTTCGGATCAACGACGCGTTCAACTTCGTGGACCTGCCCGGTTATGGCTACGCGCGCGTGCCGACAGAAGTGAAGCGCGAGTGGGGGCCGATGATCGAGAAATACCTTGCCACGCGGCCAAATCTTGTGCTATCTATTTTTATCACCGACTTGCGGCACGAGCCTTCCAAGCTAGACCTGCTGATGAAAGAATGGTTGAGTGAAAGGGGAATGCCATTCGTCATCGTGGCAACCAAAGCGGACAAGCTCAGCAGCAACCAGTTACGAACCAATTTGAGCCGCGCGTCGGCGGTGCTGGGAAAAGAAAATCCGATTATTGCGTATTCGGCGGTCACGCGTAGTGGCGCGGATCGCCTCTGGAAAGAGATCACAACAAGGGTTGCTGATTTCGGATCCGGGAAACCGCTCGTGAAACCCTCTGGGTCGCATGCGGATTGAAAGACTCGTCCTTCAACCTGTCTTGCATTGCAATCCTCATCACGGTCATCCACGCACCAGAGCGGCGGCCTGAATCGCTATGCAACTCGCAGACTCGAAGCAACCGTTTCCCTGAATCAATCCCTGTGACAATAACTCCCTCGCCTTCTCGAAAGGCGCTAACCCGATGAGGACTTCAGAACGATTATGGCAGAAGACGTAAACCAACTCATGGACATCGGCGATCTCAAAGACATGTCCATCTCGAAGCTCACACAGATCGCCAAGGAACTCGACATCGCAGGCGCAACGGGAATGCGCAAGCAGGAACTGATCTTCAAGATTCTGCAAGCGCAGACCGAAAAGAGCGGCCTGATCTTTTCCGAGGGTGTGCTCGAAACCCTGCCCGACGGCTTCGGCTTTCTGCGCGCGCCCGATTATAACTACTTGCCCGGCCCGGACGACATCTACGTCAGCCCTTCGCAGATTCGCAAGTTCGACCTGCGCACGGGCGACACGATCAGCGGCCAGATTCGCCCGCCCAAAGAAGGCGAGCGCTACTTCGCGCTCATCAAGGTCGAGGCCATCAACTTCGAGCCGCCGGAGTTGGCGCGCGACCGCGTCTTCTTCGACAACCTGACGCCGCTCTACCCGGACGAAAAGCTCAAGCTCGAATCCGACCCTGAGAATCTGGCCGGGCGCGTGCTCGATCTGATGACGCCCATCGGCAAAGGACAGCGCGCCCTGATCGTCGCGCCGCCACGCACCGGCAAGACGATGCTGCTGCAAAACATCGCCAACTCGATCACGCGCAATCACCCGGAGGTCACGCTCATCGTTCTGCTGATCGACGAGCGCCCGGAAGAAGTCACCGATATGCAGCGAAGCGTGCACGGCGAAGTCATCAGCTCGACCTTCGACGAGCCGCCGACGCGCCACGTGCAGGTCGCCGATATGGTGATCGAGAAAGCCAAGCGGCTGGTCGAATATCGCCGCGACGTGGTCATCCTGCTCGATTCGATTACGCGACTGGCGCGCGCACACAACGCGGTAGTGCCGCCGTCGGGCAAGATTCTGTCGGGCGGTATCGACTCGAACGCGCTGCAAAAGCCGAAGCGCTTCTTCGGCTCGGCGCGCAACATCGAAGAGGGCGGCTCGCTCACGATCATTGCGACGGCGCTGATCGACACCGGCTCACGCATGGACGACGTGATCTTTGAAGAGTTCAAGGGCACGGGCAACCTCGAAATCAATCTCGACCGCAAGCTCACCGAGAAGCGCATCTTCCCGTCAATCGACATCAACAAGTCGGGGACGCGCAAGGAAGAGCTGCTGCTGGCGCAGGCAGACTTCAATCGCATCATCGTGCTCCGCCGCGTGCTCTCGCAGCTATCGCCTACGGAAGCGATGGAGTTGCTGCTCGACAAGCTCAGCCGGACGAAGACCAATTCGGACTTCCTCGACTCTATGCAGTCGTAGTAACGGTCACGCTCATCCACGCTTGGCGGCGCAGCTCGCGTTCAGGGGGCTGCGCCGCCGGCCTTAATCTTCTCCAAGCGGAGCCTGCCACAAGGAGCATCCCGATGACCTACAGCCTAAGATACCAACGCATCGCCGCGATGATGTTCGCGCTGGCGATCCTCTTCGCGCCCGCCGGGGCGCAGACGGCGAAGAAACTCGTGTACCCGGAATCGAAGAAAGTTGATCAGACCGACGACTATCACGGCGTTAAGATCGCCGACCCTTACCGCTGGCTCGAAGACCTCGACTCTGCCGACACGCGCGCATGGATCGAGGCGCAGAACAACGTGACGTTCGCGTATCTGAACGACATCCCTGCGCGCGCGCAGATCAAGCAGCGGCTGACGAAGCTGTGGAATTATGAGCGTTACAGTTTGCCGCAGAAGCAGGGCAGCCGTTACTTCTACTCGAAGAACAACGGCCTGCAAAATCAGAGCGTGCTCTACACGGCCACCTCGCTCGACGCCGAACCGCAAGTGCTGCTTGACCCGAACACGCTGTCAACCGACGGCACGGTGGCGCTGTCTGGGATAACCTTGAGCGACGATGGCAAGCTGCTGGCTTACGGCGTCGCGCAAGCCGGCTCGGACTGGCAGGAGTGGCGCGTCCGCGACGTTGAGACGGCGAAGGATTTGCCCGACACCATTCGCTGGGTGAAGTTCAGCGGCGCGTCGTGGACCAAAGACGGCAAGGGATTTTTCTACAGCCGCTACGATGAGCCGAAAGCCGGCACGCAGATGACCGGCGCGAATTACTTTCACAAGCTCTACTACCACAAGCTCGGCACGCCGCAATCGGAAGACGCGCTCGTCTACGAGCGGCCCGATCAGAAGGAATGGAACATCAACGCCAGCGTCACCGACGATGGCCATTACCTTATCATCTATGCGACGCAGGGCACGGACCGCCGCCGCCGCGTCTTCTACAAAGACCTTCAGACGAGTGGCGCGCAGGTCGTGCCGCTGCTCGATAAGGGCGACGCCAGCTATAGCATCATCGACAATGATGGCACGACCTTCTGGGTACGCACAGACCTCGACGCGCCGCGCAGCAAAGTGGTTGCGATTGACATTACAAAACCCGAACCGGCCAACTGGAAAGAGGTCGTCCCGCAATCGGCAGAGACGTTGGAAGGCACGAACGTCGTCGGCAATCTGCTGGTCGCGTCCTACCTGAAAGACGCGCACACACAGATCAAGGTATATGACCTGAAGGGCAAGCTCGTGCGCGAGATCAAGCTGCCCGGCATCGGCACTGCCAATGGGTTCGGCGGCAAGCGCACCGATCAAGAAACTTTTTATAGCTTCAACAGCTATACGACGCCGGCAACCATCTACCGCTACGATATGAAGACGGGCCAGAGCACGGTCTTCCGCGCGCCGAAGGTGGATTTCAATCCGGCGGATTACGAATCGAAGCAGGTCTTCTACAACAGCAAAGACGGCACGCGCGTGCCGATGATCATCACTTATAAGAAGGGGCTGAAGCGCGACGGCCAGAACCCGACGGTGTTGTATGGCTATGGCGGCTTCAATGTTTCGTTGTCGCCGGCCTTCAGCGTCGGCAACTTGGTGTGGATGGAGATGGGCGGCGTCTACGCCGTGCCGAACCTGCGCGGCGGCAGCGAGTATGGCGAAGAGTGGCACGAAGGCGGGATGAAGCTGAAGAAGCAGAACGTCTTCGACGACTTCATCGCGGCGGCTGAATACTTGATTGCTAATAAGTACACCTCGACGCCACGGCTGGCCATCTTTGGCGGCAGCAACGGCGGACTGCTGGTAGGTGCGGCGATGACGCAGCGGCCCGATCTGTTCGGCGCGACGTTGCCGGCGGTCGGCGTGATGGATATGCTGCGCTTCCAGAAGTTCACCATCGGCTGGGCGTGGGTATCGGATTACGGCTCGTCGGACAATCCCGAAGAGTTCAAAGCGATCCACGCGTATTCTCCATTACATAACATCAAGCCGGGCACAGCCTACCCGCCGACGTTGATTACGACCGCCGATCACGATGATCGCGTCGTGCCGTCGCATAGCTTCAAGTTCGCAGCGACGATGCAGGCAGCGCAAGCCGGGCCGAATCCTGTTTTGATTCGCATCGAAACCAGGGCCGGTCACGGCGCGGGCAAGCCGACCTCGAAGCAGATCGAAGAGGTCGCCGACCGCTGGGGCTTCCTTGTTCGCGCGCTCAACATGAATGTGCCCGGCGCGTAATCAACACCTTTGCGTAAAAACAAAATGGCCCGCGCTACGAGCTAGTCGAGCGCGGGCCATTTTGTTTTTACAAGCGATGATGTTTATTTATTCACACGATCCATTGCCATCTTCGTCTCAATCCTGGTTTCGACCTTCGTCTTGGCCTTGCCCTTCGTCTTCGGCGTCACCTTGATTTTGTTCTTGACCGCGCCATCAGGTGAAGGCGTCGGCGTCGGGCTTGGCGAAACGGAGGGCGCAGGAGTGGGCGCAGGTGACGGCATCGGCATATAGTTGTCCTTGTCGGTGTCTATGTTCACGTCCGCATCAACGTCATCGTCCACATCCTTATCGGCGTCGGCGTTCACATCAACATCAATGTCTTTATCAATGTTGATGTCGAGGTTCGCGTCAGCCGTTTTGCCGTCACGCATCAGGATTAAGCCGAGCGCCCAGGCCGCCGTCTTGCGCACTTCTTTGCTCTCGTCTTTCATCGCCAGGTTCAACGCCGGCACGGCGCGGGCATCGCCCTTCAAGCCGAGCGACCACGCAGAAGTCTTGCGAACTTCAGCCGCGTCGTCCTTCAGCGCGCCCATCAACGCCTCGACAGCGCGATGATCGCCCTTGAGTCCGAGCGCCCACGCGGCCTTTTCGCGCACATCGGGACTGCTGTCTCTGAGCGCCAACGCCAAAGGCTCTACTGCCGTGTCGTCGCCTTTCAATCCAAGCGACCACGCGACCTGCTCGCGCACCTTGGCGTTGTCGTCGCGCAAGGCTTCGATCAGCGGCGCGACGGCGCGGCGGTCGCCTTGCAAGCCGAGCGACCAGCCCGCCTTTTCGCGCACCGAGGCTTCGCGGTCGCCGAGCGCAGAGATAAGCGGCTCGACAACGTTGCGGTCGTGCTTCAGGCCCAGGCTCCAGGCCGAGTTCTCGCGCACACGCGTATCCGCGTCTTTGATGGAAGCAATCAGCGGCTCGACCGTGCGCGGGTCTTTGATGACGCCGAGCGCCCACGCCGCGTTGGCTCGTGCGACGGGCTGCGCGTCGTGCAATGCGCCGATCAGCGGATCGACCGCCGGCGCACCCATCACGGCGAGCGCTGCGCCGGCTTCACGACCGGGCGTGGTGTGATTGGTGAAGTTGCGTCTGCCCATTTGCTGATTATGCCCGCCGCAATCGAGCGCAACGTTGATGGCCGTGTCGTCGCCGAGCAAGGCGAGCAAGTGCGGAATCGCCGCCGTCGCTTGCTTGCCCATCTCACGAATCTGGCAGGCCGCCGTCGCTCGCTCGATAGGGTTGGTGGAGCTGAGCAGGCGAATCTTCTGCGACAGGTCGCCGGAAGTTTGTTGTGCGTTGGCGCTCGTGCCAACGGCCTGCATTGAGTAAGTGGCGAAACCGATTCCCAGAGTCAGCAACGCGATCAAAGCCAGCGTTAGTTTTCTCATGTCGAATACTCCTTCTGATGAATACAGACACTGCATTGCCGCGCACCGGCAAGGCGCGCGATCCCGCCTCTGTTCAACCGCAAGGTGATTGGTAATGGTTGCCGCGTTCACGCGGCGCATCCGGCAGGCACTTCCAGATGCGTTGAGTAGACGGCGGCGCGTTTGATCTAGCAACGACGCGGCGCAATGAATAGCTCATTCTTCAAGGTTGCTTCGTGGTCGTCTTCTGGCGGACTGTATCTTTGATTACAGGCTTCACTACAATGCGCTGGCGCGTCCTGGTTACGCCGGCAACGCCGGCAGCAACTCCGCTCGCAACGCCAGCACGAACACCGCCTGCGACGCCACCGGCAACGCCAACGCCGCCCGCGCCGCCACCGCTGATTGCGCCAGTGGTGCGGCCTTCTTCATCTTCCTCTATCTCGTTGTCCTTATCCGCATCACCGCCGGCGCTTGCCGCCTGGCCGCTCCGCATCAACAGCATGCCGAGCGCCCACCGCGCCTTGTCGCGTACGTCGCGGTTCTCGTCTTTCATCGCTGCATTCAAGGCCGGGATTGCGCGAGCGTCGCCGCGCAGCCCCAAAGCCCATGCGGCGGTCGCGCGCACGTCGGCGCTCTGATCTTTCAATGCCGCGATCAACGGCTCGACCGCGTTGCGATTCCCTTTCAAGCCCAGCGCCCAGGCCGCCTTCTCGCGCACTTCTGTGCTCTCGTCACGCAACGCCGCTGCCAGCGGATCAACTGAGCGGGCGTCGCCTCTCAGGCCGAGCGCCCAGGCGGCGTGCTCTCTGACCCCGGCGTTCGAGTCGCGCAGCGCGGCGATGAGCGCGTCAACGTGGCCTTCGCCCCGTCGCAGGCCGAGCGCCCACGCGGCCTTCTCGCGCACCTCAGGGTTCGAGTCTTTCAACGCCGACAGAATGACTTCGGTCGCGCGCGGCCCGCTGATCTGCGTCAACGTGAAAAGCGCCTGCTCGCGCATCTCCGGGTCGTCATCTTTGAGCGCCTCGCGCAGTCCTTCGACGATTGCATCTTTGTCTTGCTGATTGAGTGAAGAGGGCGCGGGCGACTGCGGCGCGGCAACGACGATGGGCGCGGCTTCGATCAAGCCAGGCGAATCAACCGGCGCGGCGATGATTTCAGGAGACGCTTCGGCCTCTATGAGTGGAGCGCCAGGCGGCGCAGCAGCTATCGCGGGCGCAAGAGCCACAGCAGGCGACGCAACGATTGCGCCGCGCGACGCCTCCGGCGCAGTCGCCGCTTTAACGTTGGCGGCGCGCTCGCGCCGAGTCTGCGCGCTCACCGCTGGTCGCAGCATCGCAAGCGGCAACACGACGCAGGTCATCACCAATGCGATGAAGATTACAGTCAAGCGGCTCACGTCGCGGCGGCGCAAACGCGGATCGAGGATGGCCAGCAAGCGCCCTTCGAGTTGCGAGCGGCGAGCGATGGCAACGGCAGCCATCAATGGGTTGGGCGCGGCTCCCATCGAACGCGCGATGTCGAGCAGGTGGCCGGCATAATCCGATGCCTTCGCGCCGGCGTCTAGCACCTGATCATCGCAGGCGCGCTCGCGCTCAATACGCAGACGACGCGCCGCCACCCACACTAGCGGGTTGAACCAGTAAATCGCGCAAGCAGCCTGCGCGATCAATTGCGTCAGGCAATCACGCCGCTTGACGTGCGCCAGTTCATGCAACAGCACGACTTCGCGGCGCTCATCCGACCAGTCGTCTGCGTCAGCGGGCAAGAGCACAGATGAACGAATGAAGCCGCAGGCCATCGGCATAGTCACGCGCGAACTGCGCCGCAACGCGACCGGCTGCGTCAACGCAAGGCGGCGCGATACTTGTTCGACCAGTCGCAACCACTCTGCTTCACGTATTCTCTCGGCGTGTCGCGTCAATTGCCAGATGCGCGCGACGCCGACCAGCAGATGCGCAACGACCAGCGCCGCGCCGACGAGCCAGGCGGCCATTGCCCATTGCAGCCATCCCGACAGATGACCGACCGACGACGCAGTCGCTCTGTTCGACTTGCTGCCTTTAGCCGAAGAGGCAGCAAAAGGTTTCGCAACGACTGAGGGCGACAATGCTTTGTGGTCCGACACTGGGTAGGCAGACTCAGGCGACGCTTCATTCGCCTGCGAGCGCGGCGCGACACTCGATGCATTCGCCTGAATATCAGCCGGCGAAGCCGATACAGGCAAAGCACTGGAGTCAACTGATGATGATGAACCCAGGCTCGCGGGCGGCGCTTGCGGTGAAGAAAGCAGAGCGGGCAACTGTAACCACTGCCAGGCCGGCAAGGCGAACGATAACAGCGGCAGCGCGAACAGGCTCGTGAGCGCCAGGCTCCAAACCAGATGGCGAGACGCTGCTGCCGACCTCCGCAACAGCAAGGCGATCATAGCCGCCACGCTCAAAACGAGCGCGCCTTTCACTGACAGGGCGATCAGCCACGCGAGCCAGCCGTTTTCCGGCGCGAGCGCGGCGTCTACAAATACGTAAGCCATCAGCGTCCTTCCTTTCTGGCTTTCTCGATCATCTCCGACAGCCGGTCGAGTTCGGCTTCGCTCAACCGCGCGCGTGACATATCGAGCAGGGCGGCGACTGCCTGCTCTGCCGAATTATCAAAGAAGGTTTGCAGTAATTGTTTCATCGCCGACTGCCGCGCCCGCTCGCGCGATAGCGTCGGCAGAAAGACGTAGCGCGGCCCGTCCTGCTCGTGGCGCAAATAGCCCTTCTCTTCAAGCAGCCTGAGCATGGCGCGCACCGCCGAATAGCCCGGCGGCTTCGGTATCGCCTCCAGCACGTCGGCAGCGGTCGCGCGCCCCTTGCTATAGATAACGTCCATAATCTGCCGCTCGCGGCGGCTCAAGTGCGCATGGGGGTTTTTGGTCATCGCCTCAAATTCCTCACTCGCTTTCAAGGTGCTAATTTTTTAGCACGTCGGCGGAAGGCTGTCAACCACAAAGTGCTATTTTTTTAGCATACCGACGAAAACGACTGAAGCGCGCGAAAGTTCCCTTCCTTTAGCAGAAGTCCACGCGCCACGAGCGGAAGCAGAATCACATGTCGATTTTTTCGGCTCGCGCGCACGCGGGCCATTCGTGTTATCATACTCGCCGCACGAACCACCAATTCCCTGTCCCGAGCAAAGGGTTATGCATCAGGCAATCAGCTTTATCATTGCGTTCCTTCTCACGTTCTCCGCTGCGGCGCTTCAGCAGTCCACGCCGTCCGCGCCGCCTGCCGACCCGTCGCTGAGGCTGCGCACAGACCTCGTGCTGGTTGACGTGCTGCCCGTGCAGCGCAAGACCAGCCGCGTCATTGCCGGCCTTCAGAAAGATGACTTCACGATCTACGAAGACGGCGTCAAACAGACGATCAATTATTTCAGCCGCGACACGCTGCCGGTTTCGGTGGTGCTGCTGATCGACCGCGCCGGCTGCGTCAATCCGTTCAACGAGCAGATTCGTGACGCGACAGCCAGGGCCATCGCTCAACTGAAGCCGACAGACGAAGTGGCGATGATGACCTTCTCGAACAAGGTCAAGCTCTTTCAGCCCTTCACGCGCGACCGCCGCGTCATCGCCGACAAGATCAACACCGTCGAGCGCCAGCACGAAAGTGAGCAGCATTACTTTAATCAGGCGATCTATGAAGCGAGCGAGTATATGAAGAAGGCGGCGAACCCCGCGGGCCGCCGCGCCATCATTGTGTTGACCAGCCTGGAAGCGGCGATTGACTTCTCGAAGATTTCCGAGCGCGAGGCGCTGCTCGCCGTGCTGGAGTCGGGCGCGACCGTATCGGGCATACTCATCCACACGCTCGGCGGGCGGTTCGATCAAGCGATTCGCGGCAAGCCGACTTCTTTCCTGCGCATCTTCAAGCTGCGGTCGGGGAGCCTGAAGATGTTCGTCGAAGAGACCGGCGGCGAGTTGACCGGCGCATCGCCTGATAAGATAGACGAGACGATCAACCGCGTCGTCGAAAATGTCTCGGCGAGTTATTCGCTGGCTTACACGTCCACGAACACGGCGCGCGACGGCACGCGACGCAAGATTCGCCTGACGATTGCGCCCGAAGTCGAGAAGCGTGAAGGCCCCATCGCATTGCTCGCGCGGCGCAGCTATGTCGCAACCAAAGAGCCGAGCGCCGCGAGCGATAAGCCGACAACGAAATAGCACACGACCACAATCAACAGGCGGGCTTGCGGCGGGCGGGCGATGTTACAATGAAGGGTCAACCTCAAGAAAGGAATTTGCCCGCGCTTTATGGATCAGCCCGAACGCCGGTCGCCGGCCATCATCTTCGACTTCGGCGGCGTTTTGATTGATTGGAATCCGCGCTATCTTTACACGCCGCTATTCGACAATGATGCCGACGCGATGGAACGCTTTCTCACTGAGATCGACTTTGTCGAATGGAACACGGAACAGGATCGAGGCCGCCCGTTCGCCGTCGCCATCAATGAGCTGAGCGAACGCTTCCCGCATTACGCCGATTACATACGGGCCTACGACGAGCGGTGGGAAGAATCGGTCGGCGGCGCGATTGAAGGAACGGTCGCATTGCTCATTGCGCTGAAGCGTGCAGGCTTTGCGCTTTACGGTTTGAGCAACTGGTCGGCTGAAACCTTTCGCCGCATTCGTCACCAGTACCCGTTCCTGGACTTGCTCGATGAGATTGTGTTGTCGGGCGAAGTCCAGATGGTCAAACCCGACCCGCGCATCTACGCCGTCTTGCTTGAACGAATCAAGCGGCCAGCCGCCGACTGTCTCTTCATTGACGACTCGGAAGCAAACATTGCCATTGCCGAGCAACTGGGTTTTCAGACGATTCGCTTCACGTCGCCTGAGCAGTTAGCGCGCGAGTTAATCGCACACGGTCTGTTAGCGCAAGATGCCGATCCCCTCGCCACCACCCTACCTGATTCCACATCGAACGCCGAAGCATAAGCGCCGGCGGTTGTACGCTTATTATGCTACACGCGCTGCCTTCGTTTTGAATCGAGACGAGCGAACGAGTGAAGTGATTAAATTCAAGCTGGCACATCAAGTGCTGAAAGAGGCAGCGGCTCTTGTGAGAGCATTGAAGCCATTGTTGGAGGAGAACCTTCATGGAAGGTCCTGCGCGCGGTTGTCTCGCCGGCTTGATCTCGTGGAAGCTCGGCGGCGGATTGTTTTCCACGATCATCATCTTCATCATCGTGTACTGGCTGCTCGGACACGTCCATTGCTGATCGCTTCATCAAGCGCTCGCTCAATCAACGCGATGCGGCGCTCGTAGGTCTTGCTCAACTCGCCGCGCTGCTGCGAGGCCAGCAATTGTGCGCAAAGAAGAACATCTTCGTGCTTGAATAGGCGTGCGCTGAATAGAAAGAGAAGGAACCACAGATGAACACAGGTAGAAGACGGCCAATCGGAAAGCCGTGCGACGAATGGCACAACTGATTTCCGATCATCTGTGTTCATCTGTGTTCATCTGTGGTTTCATATCGCGTCACTTTTCATCCAGCTTGCGGCCCGCGTTCAACTGGTCGAAGTTCAAGATGGCGTTGAACACAAGGAAGTAGCTGCCCTGCGTTTCGCCGCGCCAGATGGGGTTGTTCGAGAACAACAGAACGTGGCCACTGGCCATCGGCACGTCGATCACCGCCGCGTGTTGAGCGATCTCGCCGCCGCTGTCGAGCAATCCCGACACCAGCAAATCGCGGGCGTCGCCATAACGCAGGATCACGCGAGGCCGATATTGCGGCGGAATGACGAAGACGCTGTTGCGCCGCTGCTCGTCGGTGATGGGCGATGCCTGCCACACTTCGGTGCGCGGCTCTTCGACCGCCTCCGCAGGCTCGCGGCCCTGCGGCGTGTCTGGATCATCGACCGTGCCGCGCCCGGTCGGGCGGTCGCGGTCTTCAGATTGACGCCGCCGCCCGCGCCCGCCATTGATGTTGCTCACGTTGAAGATCGGTCCTTCGTAACAGTAGAGGCTCAGGTTCTCGCCGTAGCCGTAAGCGATGGGGCTTGTCGCGTCGACGAACTTCGAGCGCAGGATGCTGCCCGTGACGCGCAGGCGTTGTGCAGGCTGCGCCGACACGCCCGGCGTAAAGCCGAAGTGTATGGCGAAGTTCGACGTGTCCATCGCTGTGATCAACAGCCCGCCTTTGCGCACGAAGGCTTGCAGGTTCGCCAGTCCCGCCCAGCCCAGTCCCGGTCGCATATCATCGGTCGAATCAATCTTGCCGATGTTCGGTGTCAGGCTGGTCGTCTTCCAAGGCAAGGCATTGCCGGTCATCGGCAACCCTTCGATAATCATCTGCGGATTGTTGCGACCGACCGGCGCAAAGACAATCACGTCATACTTCGCGTTCAAGTCCGCTGTGCGCGCGGCGTCCTGCGTGCTGATGTAATCGTAAGGGATGCCGACGTGATCGAACGCCTGCCGCCACCAGCCTTCGTCTTGTGTCGCCAGCCACGTGTGCATAATCGCAATGCGCGGCGCTTTCACCGCGTGCATCTTTACCGATGGCTGTGTCGTCGCGGCATAGACCGTCAAGCCCAGCTCGCGCGCCGCCGCGTCCAACTCGTTGCGCGAGACGTTGCGATAGATGAACGAGCCGCGATTGAACTTGCGCCCGTCAAGCTCGAACGGTTCTTCGCTGACTTCGACCGTTGCGCCTTTGAGACGATAGCGCAACGCCGCAAGCGCCGTATCGGTGTTGTGATTGATGACGAAGACCGAGCCGCTGCCGTTGATGCCGCCCGGCGCGCGGACTTCGCCGTTGACCCGCTCCATCGCGGCGTTGAGCACGTTGGTATCGGTGACGCGAACGACCTGCACGTTGCCGACTTCGCCGAACGTCCAGCCGGTGTCGTCATACACGTCGCGCTGCGGGTCGTTGGGCGACCAGTATTGATAATCCAACAACGCATCGGCAATGCGGCTGTACGGCTGATCCATACGAATAACGTAGCTGCCCGCCGGAAACTGCCGCGTCTCGGTGGTCTCTTTCGCTGTCGCGTTGTTCTCTTTTTGCGGCGAGCCATTGGCGCTCGGCTGTGCAGAACCGTTGGCGTTGGCTTGCGGCGCGGCGCTCTTCTTCTTCTTCACTGTGACGGTGAACGGCGCGGTGGCGCGCGAAATCTCGCAGCCCTGCATTTGTAACGTTCGTAACAGTTCAGCCTGCCCGCCGGGTCGCGGGTCGTCCGCCGGCAAAACGTAAGCGGCAGGGCCGGACGTGCGCGGCTTTTCAATCGAGCGTTTGGCTTTCAAGTAGAAGTTCTTGAGAAACAGCTTCGAGTTGGCGTTGAAATACGACAGCGCCACGAGCAAGCCGGTCTGTTCGTAGTTGTTGTTGTTGCGCTGCGACCAGCGGACGCGCGGCAGCGGCGGGTTCTGCCTGTACCACGCGCGCGCCGTCTCTTGCGGCGACAGCGTGCGCTCGACCGTGTCTGCGCCGCCGTTGCCGAACGTCTCGTAGAGCCGGCTGATGCCGTTGTGGGTGGCGGCGATGAACATTAAATAACCGGGCGACCACGTATCGAACGTGCCGTGCGTGAAGACGCCGGGCATGCCGAACTTGGTCATCTCGCTTACATTGTTCCATCCCATCAACTGCCACTCGTCGGTCAGTATGGGATCGAGCCACGCGTTGTACGGGCCATCGCCGACCGTGTTGTCGTAAAGGTACGGAACCGATTCGTGCAGGTCGTGTAAGACCTGCGCCTTCCATCCTGTGAAGGTCTTCAGCACGTTCTGCGTCAACTTCAAGGTCATCCCCATCGCGTCGCGGTTGTTGTCGTGCGCGACGTAGTGGCCCCAGTAGATGAGCGACGGCCAGTTCTCGTTCGGGTGTTCCAGGTGCCACTTGTACACGTCAACCTGGCGGTCGCGTCCGTCTACTTCGACGATTGGCGTGATCAACGTAATGACGCCGTCGCGGATTGTCTTGACGTAGGCGCTCTCGTCCACCGCCAGGCGATAAGCTAATTCCATCAGCGCCGTCGGCGCTCCGGTTTCCGGCGAATGAATCGTGCCGGTGATGTAATAGATCGGCACAGATTCGTTGACCAGCCGGTCGGCTTCCGTATCGTTCAATTGAATCGTGCGCGGGTCGGCGAGTTTGGCCAGCCGCGCGCGGTTCGCTTCAAGCTGCGCCATATTCTTTTCAGAAGTGACGGCGACGGCGATCATCTCGCGGCCCTCTTCGGTCGTGCCGATGGAGAAGACCTTGACGCGCGGACTGGCTTTTTCGAGCATCCGCATATAGCGATAGACTTCGTGCGAATAAGGCAGCTTGCCCGGTGCGCCGGCCACGTCGCCGAGCACGGCTTTGGGCGTCGGCACGGTCGTTGACGCGGGCAAGTAATCAACCAGCGGCGACAGGAAGAACGGCTCGGTCGTGTATTCACGAATCTTGCGGGTGTACTCTTCGTCAATCGGCTGGTCGGGCGCGCGGCCCGGCTTTGGCGCGAGGCTGGCGACAGAGACGGATTTCTCTTGCGGCCCGCGCGCCATCGCGGGAATGATCGAAAGCAATGATATAAGAATGACGAGAACCATCATTGCGGAACGTTTTCGCATTTCTCCTCCAATTGAAAAATGAGATGACTCAATCAATCGCTTTGCGCAGGAAGCCGCGCATGCCGACGTAGCCGAACACGATCAGGAAAACAAGCTGGCCGAGAATGATGGCCCAGACCGGCATATGCGGCAGCGCGGGAACCAGCGAGGCGCGGAAGCCTTCGCTCGCATAAGTGATCGGGTTGATGCAGGTGACGACCTGAAACCAGCGGACGTTATTCAGCACCGCCCACGGATAGTAGATACAACCCGTAAACACCATCGGCGTCAACACGACCGAAAACATCAGGCCGATCTGCGCCGGCTGCACGGCGGTCCCCATCACAAGCCCAAGCGCCGCGCCGCCAAGCGCGCCCAGCACCGCGACGATAATCAGCAGCCACCAGTATTCCAGGCTGATCTGAAAACCGCTGCCTAGAATTAAGCGCCCGAGCGGCACGATGATCAACGCCGCGACCAACCCGCGAATCGCCGCGAAGACCATCTTCTGCACTGCCACCAACTGCACAGGCAGCGGCGACAACAGCCGGTCTTCGATCTCTTTCGTGTAGCCGAACTCGATCACCAGCGGCATGGATACCGCCTGCATCGCCGTCAACACCGTGGTAAACGAGATGATGCCCGGCAGGAAGACGACGCCATAGCCGGTGTTTGCCTGGCCGAGCATCGGCAGCAGCCGCCCGAAGGTGAACAGAAGGAAGATCGGCTGCAACAAGGTCATCGCCAGAAACGATGGCCACGTTCGTAATGTAACCCACAAATCGCGCCAGAGCAGGTGCAGGAAGGCGGTCGCGATCATACGCGTGCGCCCCTGCGTGGCCAGTTGCGTCATCGGTAGAGTGGTTGCGCTCAATCTCTCAGCCCCTTTCCGGTTAAGTGAATGAATACATCTTCGAGGCTCGGCTGCGCCAGGTGCAGGTCGGCCAGTTCAAGGCCCACGCTCAAGATGATCTGCGCCGCCTTCACGGCTACGTCGCCGCCGCGCTCGGCATATAAGCGCAGCATAGGGTCTTCGTCGGCGGGCGGTCTTACAGCGCCGGCAGGCATGGCTCCGGCAGGCATGGCTCCGGGCTTGCCTTTGCCCCCGGCCATCATCGCCATCACCCACGGCGGCGGCCCGCCCGCGCTGCTTGCGGCCTGCGCGCGGGCGGTCGTCCACTCGGCTTCAGTCACGCTATCGAGCGCGCGCACGTCCGCGAGTATCGCGGCTTTCCTCGCATCATCAAGCGCGGCGCTGCGATGCACGCGCAACTCGACGCGCGTGCCGGCGGGAACCAGCTTGCTCAGGTTCGCCGGCGTGTCGAGCGCGAGAATCTTGCCGTGATCCATAATGGCGACGCGGTGGCAGAGCTTCTCCGCTTCTTCCATATCGTGCGTGGTCAGAAAGACGGTCAGCCCGTGCCCGTTAAGCGTTTGTATCATATCCCACAAAAACAAGCGCGCTTGCGGATCAAGCCCGGTGGTCGGCTCGTCGAGAAACAGCACGCGCGGCGAATGCATCAAGGCGCGGGCGATTAACAAACGCTGCGCCATACCGCCGCTGTACTTGTCCACTTTGTCTTTGGCGCGCTCGCCGAGGCCGAACTGCTTGAGCAGCTCCATCGCGCGTTGCGTGCGCTCGCCGCGCGCAATGCCGAAGTAGGCGGCGTGAAAGGTCAGGTTCTCAATTGCCGTCAGCGAACGGTCGAGGTTATTGCGTTGCGGCACGACGGCAATGTGCGGCTTGACGCTAACGGGGTCGGCGACTACGTCAACGCCGGCGATGATTGCGCGCCCGCCCGTCGGCATTGCGCGTGTCGTCAACACGCCGATGGTCGTCGTCTTGCCCGCGCCGTTGGGACCGAGCAGGCCGAAGACTTCGCCGCGTCCAACTGTGAAGCTGATGCCGTTGACCGCTTTGACGGGGCTGCGCGGGTATTGCTTCTCAAGCGCGTCGACCGCGATGATCGTCTCGCTTGAAGCGTGGGCGGCAGAACGAGAGGCCATCATTTGTTCAGAACTCATGGCTTGCGATTTCCCTTTCGCGCTCGAATCTTTTGGAAGAGACCACTGATTTGCAAGGATACAGAATACAGGATAGAGGATACAGGATTCAGGATTCAGGATGGAAAAGGAAATCGGCGGCAGCCGCTATGCTTATCGCCTCTCGGCTTTCTCCCTGAATCCTGAATCCTGTATCCTCTATCCTGTATGAAGATCAACATACTGGGCGGCGGGCCTGCCGGCCTCTACTTCGCCATCCTGATGAAGCGGCTCGACCCCGCGCACGACATCACCATCATCGAACGCGACGGCCCCGATGACACGTTCGGCTGGGGCATCGTCTTTTCCGATCAAACTTTCGCTTATCTGAAAGACAACGACGAGCCGTCATTCAACGAGATTATGCGCGCCTGCCAGACGTGGGATAACGTGGACGTAGTTCACAAAGATCAGAAAGTGACGATACGCGGCAATCGTTTCTCTGGCATTGCGCGGCTGGCTTTTCTTAACATCCTGCAAACGCGTTGTCGCGCGCTCGGCGTCGCGCTCAACTTCCGCACCAACATTACGGACGTTGAATCGATTGATGCCTGTGATCTGCTGGTGGGCGCGGACGGCGCGAACAGCCTGGTGCGCCGCGCCTACGCCGACACGTTTCAGCCGACGATTGACTGGCGTAAGAACAAATACATCTGGCTCGGCACGCACCAGCTCTTTCACGGCCTGACGCTGACATTCCGCGAGCACGACGCCGGGCTGTTCATCGCTCACTCGTACAAGTTCAACGATACGACCAGCACATTCATCATCGAGTGCGGCGAAGCCGCCTGGGCTAAAGCCGGATTTGCGGAGATGAGCGAAGCCGCGACCTGCGTGCATCTCGCCGACATATTCAGAAAAGATTTGGATGGCCATGCGCTGCTGGCGAACAACTTTGTGCGCTGGCTCAACTTTCCTTTGATTAAGAATCAACGCTGGCATCATCGTAACATCGTGCTGCTGGGCGACGCGCTGCACACGGCGCACTTCTCTATCGGATCGGGAACCAAGCTGGCGCTCGAAGACGCCATCGCGCTGGCGCACTGTTTCGCCGAAGGCCGCGACGTAGAAGCGACGCTCGCCGAATTCGAGCGCGTGCGCAAGCCGGTGATTGACGCTTATCAAGACGCCG
Organism: Blastocatellia bacterium; assembly: GCA_045807725.1. Classification (GTDB taxonomy): domain Bacteria; phylum Acidobacteriota; class Blastocatellia; order UBA7656; family UBA7656; genus DATENM01. Next base: position 30,731 of record JBJMGV010000050.1, read on the forward strand.
CCTTTGCCAGTCTGCTGATGTTCGAGAACGCCGAAGAAGATATGCACCTCGACCCGCTGCCGTTCGCCTTCAAGCTGATGACGCGCAGCAAGAAGATCGATTACGACAAGCTGCGTCAGCGCGACCCGCAGTTCATCGCCGCGTACGATGATTGGAGAGAGAAGTAGGCAGTGGCCAGTGGTCAGTTGATAGTTGATTGTTGATTGTTGATTGTTGATTGTTGATTGTTGATTGTTGATTGTTGATTGTTGATAGATGATAGTTCCTCAAGCTCCGTCAGGAGCGCGATGTTTATAGATATGGCTGAAGGATGTGACGAAGCCCCGTAGGGGCGCAATATCAACATCCCGCTCCTGACGGAGCTTGTATGATCTACTGCATCGGTAACTATAAACATTGCGCTCCTGACGGAGCTTGAAGATTAAACCGCCCGCGTTACTATAAACATTGCGCTCCTGACGGAGCTTGAGGAACTATCAACTATCAACAATCAACTATCAACTGACCACTGGCCACTGCCTACTAATCCGCGCCTGTGGCGTGCTACATTCAAAACAAGATGTGGCGGCAAGGGAAACCGATTCGTCATTCATTACTCGACGCGCGCTGGCCGACGGTTGAAGAAGCAGCGCGGTCGCGTTTGTTTTCGCCCGTCACGGTCGGCGGCGTGACGCTCGAAAGCCGCACGTGGGTTCCGGCGATGGTGCCCTGGCGCGCAACCGACGATGGGTTTGTGACGCCGAACGTGCTGGCTTGGTACGAACGTTTCGCGCAGGGGCGGCCCGGCGCAATCGTGCTCGAAGCGACGGGCGTGCGCGACATCGCCAGCGGCCCGTTATTACGCATCGGCCACGACCGCTTCATTCCCGGCCTGCGCGAGCTGGTCGAAACCGTGCGCCGCGCCAGTCGAGGTCACACGCGACTCTTCATTCAGATCATCGACTTCCTCGCCGTCAAGCGCCGCCCCGATAAAGAAAAGTTCTTCGCGCGCTTCTTCGCCTTGAAAGACCATCACCGCGCCGCGCTCGCCGAAGCGACTGCGGATTCGCGCTGGCACACGGCAGACGAAGCAGAGGTTCGTCGCTTCCTCGCCGGCGCGGATGATGGATTGATTGATCGCGCGCTTGATGAGCGCGAGCTTGAATCGCTGCGCTATGGCTACCGCGAACGCGTCACCGATACGGACTTGCCGCACATACGCGAACTGCCCAGAGTGCTGCCCGGCATCTTCGCGTCGGCAGCCGCGCGCGCCCGCGAAGCCGGCTTCGATGGCGTCGAATTGCATTACGCCCACGCCTACACGATGGCCTCGTTCCTGAGCGCCAAGAACAACCGCGCCGACGGCTACGGCGGGCCGCGCGAAAACCGCGTGCGGCTGCCACTCGAAGTCTACGCGGCGGTGCGCGAGCGAGTCGGCGCGGATTACTGCGTCGGCGTGCGCTTTCTCGGCGACGAAGCCATCAGCGGCGGCAGCCACCTCGATGATGCGGTCTACTTTGGGGTCGAGTTCGCGCGCTGTGGCTTTGATTACCTTTCAATCTCGAAAGGCGGCAAGTTCGACGACGCGCGGCAACCGAAAGTCGGCCACGCCGTCTACCCTTACACGGGGCCGAGCGGCTATGAATGTATGCCGACAGTGTGGTCGGACGAGCGCGGCCCGTTCGGTCGCAACATTCCGCTGGCCGCAACGATACGGCAAGCCGTGCGCGCCGCCGGCTGCGATACACCCATCGTTACATCGGGCGGCATCTCGACGTTCGAGCAGGCCGAACACATTCTGCAAAATGGCGAAGCCGACATTGTCGCCGCCGCGCGCCAATCGCTCGCCGACCCTGACTGGTTCTTAAAGATGAGGCGGGGGCGCGGCGACGAGATTCGCCGCTGCGAGTTCACCAACTACTGTGAAGGGTTGGATCAGATGCACAAGCAGGTGACGTGCAAATTGTGGGATAGATTACAATTCGATGAGGCGGGCGCAATGATGAGCGAGGATGGCCGCCGCCGCCTGGTTGCGCCGCGATGGGCAGAGACGCCCGAAGATCAATCGAAGCAAGCTAAATCATAAGACCTCGCTTAACCGCAGAGGACGCAAAGGACGCAGAGATTGTTGAAGCCTCTGCGTCCTTTGCGTCCTCTGCGGTTCATCAACTCCTTACGCGGTCGCCTCGCGCCGCTTCACCAGCGGCTCGAAGCGCGCCGTGAAGTGGCGCAGGAACGGCGGCTGATAGGTGATGCGATAACCGCCGAGCGATTCGCGCCGCCGATGCACTTCGAGTATGGCTTCAATGACGTAATCGATGTGACTCTGCGTGTAGACGCGATGCGGGATGGCCAGCCGCACCAGTTCCATCGCTGCCGGCTCTTCGCTGGCGCTCTTCTCGTCGTGCGCGGCGTGCATCACTGAACCGATCTCGCAGGTGCGGATGCCGGCTTCGCGGTACAGCTCGACCGCCAGCGCTTGCCCCGGATAGTCGAGCGGCGGAATGTGCGCGAGCATCGCCCGCGCGTCGATGTAGATGGCGTGGCCGCCCGGCGGCTGCACAATCGGCACGCCGGCTTTGGTCAGGTGACGACCGAGATAGTTGATCGAAGCAAAGCGGTATTCGAGATAATCTTCGTGCAGCACTTCCTGAAGGCCGACGGCAATGGCGTCGAGGTCGCGGCCCGCCAGGCCGCCATACGTTGTGAAGCCTTCGGTGAGGATGAGCAGGTCTTTCTCTTGCCGCGCCATCGAATCGTCGTTCGTGCAGAGGAAGCCGCCGATGTTAGCCAGGCCATCCTTCTTCGCCGACATCGTGCAGCCGTCGGCGTACGAGAACATCTCGCGCGCAATCTCTTTCACCGACTTGTCGCCGTAGCCCTCTTCGCGCAGCTTGATGAAGTAAGCGTTCTCGGCGAAGCGGCAGGCGTCCAGGTAGAGCGGGATGCCCCAGCGCGCGCAGATCGTTTTCACTTCGCGGATGTTGGCCATCGACACGGGCTGACCGCCACCCGAATTGTTCGTCACCGTCAGCATCACAAGCGGGATGCGCCCCGGCCCAACGTGCTCGATCAAACGTGACAGCTCGACTGTGTCCATGTTGCCTTTGAACGGATGAACGATGGACGGCGCGTAGAACTCAGGGATCGGCAAGTCTACGGCTTGTGCGCCGACGTGCTCGATGTTGGCGCGCGTGGTGTCAAAGTGCGTGTTGTTGGGAACGACATCGCCCGGCTTGCACATCGTCGAAAAAAGGATGCGCTCGGCGGCGCGGCCCTGGTGCGTCGGGATGACGTGCTTGAAGCCGTAGATGTCGCGCACCGTCGTCTCGAAGCGATAGAAGCTGGGGCTGCCGGCATACGATTCATCGCCGCGCATAATCGCGGCCCATTGCTCGCTGCTCATCGCGCCGGTTCCGCTGTCCGTGAGCAGGTCGATGATGACGCGTTCGGCGTCCAGAAGAAACAGGTTATAAAAGGCGGCTCGCAGAAACTCTTCGCGTTCGTCGCGCGTCGTCATGCGGATTGGCTCGACGGTCTTGACTCGAAACGGCTCGATGATGGTCTTCATCCGGCGCTCTCCTTGAATGATGATATGCTGCCGTCATTCTGTGGCGCGGGCGCGGCGGCAAACAAGGACAGCCGTCACAGCCGTTTGTGATGGGTAGCACAACAGCGGGTGACAAATAAACCGTGACAAGTGACAAGTGACAAGAGGCTGCGCCCATTAAATCAGCGCAGGCATGCTACATCACATCGGCTTGTCACTTGTCACTTGTCACGCCTGAGAGCCAGCCGTTTGAGCAAGTGAAAGGCGGGATAACTGGCGGCTAGGACGACGAGCGCATAAAGACTATTGCGAGTGTCGCTCTGCACGGCTCCGGCGAGAAAGGCGACCGAGCCAAGCAGCGAAAGGCCGGTCGTCCACGGATAGCCCCAGGCTTTATAAGGCCGTGCCGCATCCGGCTGCCGCCGCCGCAACATGAATACGGCGAGGAATGAGATGGTGTAGTTCGCAACAAAGAAGAAGGCGATGACGGCAGTGATCTGGTCGAGCGTGCCGCTGACGATGAAGAGCGCGGCGACCGTCGCGCTCAACGCCAGCGCGGTGGTGGGCGTGCCGCCTTCGTTGACTGTCGCGGCGCGTTGAATAAACAGGCCATCGCGGCTCATCGCAAACAACACGCGCGTCGCCATCAGATGACAGGCGTGGACAGCGCTGAGCATTGCCAGAATCATCAACGAGCGAAAGAGCGGATCACCCATTGCACCGAAGACCGCTTGCGCCGCCGCGCCCAAGGCAAGGTCCTTGCCGGCGACTTCTGAAATCGGCAGGACGTGGAGCACCGCCAGGTTGACCAGCAGGTAGAGCGCGATTACGGCGAGCGCGCCGCCGAACATCGAGCGCGGGATGTCGCGCGCCGGATCACTCACCTCTTCCGAAAAATAGATCACGCCCGTCCAGCCGTCGTAGGTATAAATCACGCCTTGCAAAGCGAAGATAATCGCTGCAAACAGCGGTGCGCCCTGCGGCAGCGGCAATGCAGTGACCTCCGCCGTCTGTTGATGATTGCTGCCCACAACAAAGCAGGCGACGACCAGCGCAACGTAAGCGAGCGCTTTAAGCAAGCTGGTCAAATTCTGCACGCCACTGCTGACGCGCAGCCCGCGCCATTGCAGCATGGCAAAGCCAATGACGATGGCAAGCGCAACCACCGCGTTCAACTTAGCGAGCGACGGAAAGAGCACGCCGGTGTATTGCGCAATGACGAGCGCGATGAAGGCGCTGCTGCCACAGGTCGAGATCCAATCGCTCCAACCGACAATGAAGCCGACGTAATCGCCGAACGCGTGGCGCGCGAAGACATACTGGCCGCCCGATTGCGGCAACATCGTGCCGAGTTCGGCGATAGAGATTGCGCCGAGCAGCGCATAAAGCCCGCCAGCGACCCACACGCCGATGAATAGCCAGTCGTTCGGCAGCTTCGCGGCGATCTCGCCGGGCCGGTTGAGAATGCCCGCGCCAACGGTGTTGCCGATGATGACGGCGAGGCCAAAGCCGACGCCGAGAATGCGCAACAAGCTTCCGCGAGATAACGCGGGCCGTGCGACAGAGCTATCGGGTGTTGGTTGCAAGCAAAGCCCTCCGGCAATTCATCATTCATCCAGCAGCGGCAGCAACCGCTCAATGAACGAAGCGAGGTTATCGGCGCAGAAGTCGGCGCGGCGCTTCAACTCGATCAGCCCTTTGAAAGCGCGCGGGCGCACGAGCGCCGCCTGCATCACCCGGCGCGCGCTCACCCGCCCATTGCCATCTCGGCAGCGGTTGAAGTCAACCGGCAAGTCTTCGTCGAGCCGGTCGCTGATGGCGCGGACGATAAGATAAGGCATCTGTAATTCATCACACACAGAAGCAATCGCGGCGGACTCCATATCGACCCAGGCGATTTCATTGCCGTCCACTAACGCCGCAAGTCGCTGCTTGTCCGTCGCCGTACAGACGATCTCGTCAACCGTCAACGCCACGCCTGCTTGCTGGTGTTCAAGCGTCAAGGCGCGCTCAAAGAGTGACGACGCTCCGGCATTGAAGCAGCGATCATTGCCGCGAACCTCGTGGGCAATCACTACGTCGCCAACCTGCAACGAATCACTGAGCGCGCCGGCGAGTCCTATATTGATAACGGCTCGCGCCTGGTGCTCATCAAGCCACGCACGCAGAGCGCGCTCGGCATTGCGCGGCCCTTCGCCGGTTTCCAGCAAAGCGATATCTGTCCGCCGCGCACGAGCGATGACGGCAAGCTCGCGTTTGAGCGCGGCGACAATGAGCGCGGGCCGCGCCTCGCTCTGCCTCACGCTCGTGATGTTGCTGTGATCTTCAGCGCGTGACGTAGCCATGTTCGTTGAACCAGCGGACGGCCCGCGCCAGCGCGTCGTCAATCGGACTTTGTGCGAGGCCAAGCTCGCGCACAGCCTTCGATGAATCGAACCACATACGGTGGCGCGACATTCGGACGCTTTCGACCGGCACATCCGGGGCGCGGCGGGCGACATTGATGGCCCAGAAGTTCTCCAGCCGCGCGTAGCTTTCGGCGACCCAGTGCGGGACCTTCATTTTCGGTGATGTGATATCAGTTACACGGGCGAGCGCATTGAACATCTCTTTGAGCGTCAGGTTCGTGCCGCCGAGAATGTAACGCTGGCCCACGCGCCCGCGCTCGGCGGCAAGGATGTGGCCTTCGGCGCAATCGCGCACGTCGATCAAGTTCATGCCTGTGTCAACGTAGCCGAACATCTTGCCTTTCAGAAAGTCTACGATGATCTTCCCCGTGGGCGTCGGCTTGATGTCGAGTTCGCCCACGGGTGTCGAAGGATTGACGATGACAACGGGCAGGCCGCGTGCTGCGAATCCTCTCACTTCTTCTTCCGCAAGAAACTTGCTGCGCTTGTAGTGGCCGATCATATCTTCGATTGAAACCGGCGTCTCTTCGTTAGCGGGCGTGCCATCGTCGTTGAGTCCGAGCGCGCCGACCGTGCTGGTGTAAACGATGCGCTCGACACGTTCATCTAACGCGGCCTGCATAACATTGCGCGAGCCGCTGACGTTGCTCTCGTACATCTCGCGCGGGTCGGCGCACCACAGCCGGTAATCCGCCGCGCAGTGATAAACGACAGTCGCGCCGCGCACGGCTCGCTTGATCGAATCCCCGTCGCGCAGATCGCCGGTGGCGAACTCGACCGGCAACTCGTTCAAGTTATCGAGGCGGCTGGCGGCGCGCACCAGGCAGCGCACTTGCCAGTTGCGCTCAAGCAGTCGCCGCACGAGGTGCGAGCCAACGAACCCTGTGCCGCCAGTGACCAGTGCTTTCATTCGTTTTTATTCACCCGAATCACGTTCGTTGAACCGGCGGAAGAAACACGTTTGCGCGCCGGTGTGGCAAGCAGGACCGTGCGGTTCGACGGTGACGAGCAAGGTGTCACCGTCGCAATCAAGGGCTAACGAGATGAGGCGCTGAGTGTTGCCTGAAGTCGCGCCCTTGTGCCAGAGTTCGCCACGCGAGCGGCTCCAGAACCACGTCTCGTTCGTTGCTAATGTCTTCGTCAAGGACTCGTGATTCATAAAGGCAAGCATCAACACCGCGCCGGTCGCGGCGTCTTGCACGATAGCCGGAACCAGCCCGCGTTCATCAAATCGCACATCATCAATCAACGAACGCTGCATCGTTTGTTCTCTTTGCGACTCAACGCATCGGCAGGCCGCGCCCGCGCAAGTAATCTTTTGCCTGACCAATCGTGAATTCGCCGAAGTGGAAGATCGAAGCCGCGAGCACCGCCGACGCTTTACCCTCACTCAATGCTTCATAGAGATGTTCGAGCGTGCCCGCGCCGCCCGACGCAATCACGGGAATCGTCACCGCTTCAGCGACGGCGCGCGTCAACTCGATGTCATAACCATCGCGCGTGCCATCACAATCCATACTCGTCAGTAGAATCTCGCCCGCGCCCAACTCTTCAACACGATGCGCCCACTCGATCACATCAATCCCTGTCGGCGTGCGCCCGCCGTGCGTGTAGACATGCCAGGGGCTAGGAGCCAGGGGCCGGGGGCCGGTTACGCTATTAGAGATGTCGCTGGTCTCAAGCGCACTGTTAGTTTCGACATCGGCGCTTGTTCTGCTTTTCACTGGCCCCCGGCCCCCAGCCCCCGGCCCCCGCCTGGCATCAATCGCCACGACGATTGCCTGTGAGCCGAAGGCTCGCGCGCCTTCGTTGATGATCGCCGGCTCTTTGATCGCCGCCGTGTTGACCGAGACTTTATCCGCGCCCGAAGCCAGCATTCGCCGCATATCTTCGACCGTGCGAATGCCGCCGCCGACGGTGAACGGGATGAAGACCGTATCAGCGACGCGCCGCGCCATATCATAAACGAGTTCGCGGCTGTCGCTCGATGCCGTGATATCGAGAAAGACTAGCTCGTCCGCGCCTTCACGGTCGTAGCGCCGAGCTTGCTCAACCGGGTCGCCCGCGTCGATCAGATCAACGAAGCGAATCCCTTTGACGACGCGCCCGCGATCTACGTCCAGGCAGGGGATGATGCGCTTTGCCAGCATGAATTAATCTCTCACGAAGTCTTCGAGGCGGCTTTCAGAGCCTGTTTCAAGGTGAAGCGATTTTCATAAAGCGCCTTGCCGACAATCACTGAATCAACGCCATCGCTCTTTAATTCGGCCAGCCTGGCAATGTCTTCGAGCGAGCCGACGCCGCCCGATGCGGTGACGCGAGCGCCGGACTGCCGAGCGATCTCGCGCGTCGTTTCAAGGTTCGGACCTTTCAGGCGGCCATCGCGCGCAATGTCTGTGTAGATGATGCGGCGCACGCCGAGGTGTGCGACTTCGCAGGCCAGCTCGATGGCATCGCGGCGCGTCGCTTCGGTCCAGCCGCGCGTCGCCACCTGACCATCGCGCGCGTCAATGCCGACGACGATGGCATCGCCGAATGCAGCGACGGCTTCTCTGAGCAGGTCGGGCTGTTCGACGGCGACTGTGCCGATGATGCTGTAACGCGCGCCAACGTCGCGTAGAAGGAATTCAATGTCGGCCAGCGAGCGCAATCCGCCGCCGACTTCGACAGGAATGCTGACCTCGCCATTGATGCGTTTGATGATTTGCAGATTCGCCGAAGCCGCGCCCATAAACGCGCCGTCGAGATCGACGACGTGGATCAGCTTCGCGCCGGCCTTCTCGTAGGCGCGCGCCACTTCGAGCGGGTCGCGGTCGTAGACTTTGGCGCTGGCCTCGCGCCCTTCCGTCAGCCGCACGCAGCGCCCGCCTTTCAAATCAATCGCCGGAATGATTAGCATTATAAATTGGCCTCAGTTTAAATAAATACCCACTTTCTATATGGATTATGCATCTACAGTTTGATTCATTGTTGATCAGCGATTCTTCTCGTAATGAGCATTGTCAAACGGTTACAGCTATCAATTGTAATTGCTAGCTGTTCGTCGAAATATTGTTGCGCCTTAGTATATCGAGCTATGGAATCCTCGTAGCCTTCGAGCACCGCTAGTATTTGATCCCCTATCGCTTTATAAGCATCGTGGATTGCATTTACTGACTGTCTCAAATCACCAAATCCGTCAGTTGTAGAGGCGATCTTTTTTGTGCCCTCAGATATGGAAATTTTGATGTTGCCAAGAACCGTTTTCATCTCTTGGAATGAATCTGAAAGCTGCCTTAATCTATCCACGTTTCGCATTCGCGGGATTTGGTCTTCTGTCCATTGGGCCGTGGTTGTCCATAACCTCAAAAAGTTATCCCCGTGTTGTTCTATCCGATCGGAGTAGAGATTAAAATCTGCAGCCGCAGTCTTCATCCATTTCATAGCAGACTCGATTAATAGGATAGGATTCCCAGTTCTTTTTGCGGCTTCAACTAATCCAACCTCATTTGCTCTTTGTTCTAATAGAAAGTTAGCCTCTTGTATCACACCAAATAACCTGGCCAGTGCTGACATTAGAGCTTCTGACTGTGGAGGTTCCTCATCTTCTATAGCTTCATCAGCAGGTGTGCCCGAGTTCAGTAGTTTCGTATTACTTCTTATCCAAGGCTCTAGTCTACTAAGAGAGAATTCGTGAGATTCAAACAAAGTCGTTATGAATGCAAAAGCTTCCTCTTCATCGATAAGAGCTTCATAGCCATTCATATTCAAAAAAATGAAGGGGGCTGTTGTGGCGATTCTTTTGTTTCCATCCAAAAAAGGATGGTTGCCACCAAGCGATTCCATTAGCGCAGCGGCTTCCGCTATACAGTCGTCATAATAGCCGCTTTGGTAACGACCTACGGCAGATTCAAGCAAGGATTCGTCTCTAATACCATGAATTCCGCCGAACCGCTCAATCAGTTCGTAATGCATTTGGACAATATTCTTTTTGGAGAGATACCGTGTGGTCATTCTGCAAGGCGGCGGAGCAAGTTGCTATACTTATCCATGAATTGACGCGCGCGCTTCATGACCTCTTCATCGAAGTCTTCTGCCGTGCTGACAGACTCTACTACCCGAGGTGGAAGGATTTCATCAGGTAACGCGGCGATGTCGGTGATCAACTTCAAGCGCTCCTCTTTCGTCATTGCCTGTGCGGCTTTCAGGATATCGTCTTTGTGCAGTGTCGTTGCCATTGCTACTCCTTGTAGACTTGATTGAAAGATAGGTCTGCCGGGTGGCAGAGTCAAGCGGCGCGCGGCATCGGGTTTGCCCTGCACACATGCGTGGGCCGGCACAACGTGTTATTCGTTCTTTTTCGGAACGAAGACGAAGACGCTTTGCCTGTTATCGCTACATCATCAGGACGGGAATAGAGATGAGCAGAGGAATGATTAGAATTTCGCGCGTGGTCGTCTTGTTGGCTGCGACGTTGTTGCTGGCGCAAGCGACGCTCGGTTACTCGGTGCTCTCGCACCAGGCCATCATTGATTCGACGTGGAAAGATTCGCTCAGGCCGCTGCTCTTGAAACGCTTTCCCACTGCCACCGAAGAACAACTGCGCGAGGCGCACGCCTACGCCTACGGCGGCGCGATCATTCAAGACATGGGCTATTACCCATTCGGCAGCAAGTTCTTCACCGACCTTGCGCATTACGTGCGCAGCGGCGACTTCATCGAGGCGATGCTCGCAGAATCGCGTGACCTCAACGAATACGCTTTTGCGCTCGGCGCGCTGGCTCACTATGCCGCCGACAACAACGGCCACGCGCTCGGCGTCAATCGCGCCGTGCCGGTTGTCTACCCGAAGCTGCGCGCCAGGTATGGCAACGAAGTCACCTACGTCGAAGACCCCACGGCGCATATCAAGACCGAGTTCGGCTTCGACGTGATCCAGGTGGCGCGCGGCAATTATGCACGCGACGCTTATCACGATTTCATCGGCTTTAAAGTATCGAAGGATGTGCTCGAACGCGCGTTTATGAAGACCTATGGGCTGGAGTTGAAAGATATGTTCACGAGCTTCGACCTGGCCATCGGCACTTACCGGCGCACGGCCAGCGGCTTGATTCCTGAGATGACTCGCGTGGCGTGGGAGTTAAAGAAAGACGACATCGTTAAAGCGCATCCCGATATGACGCGCGAGAAATTTATCTATAACCTGTCGCGCGCCGACTATGACAAAGAGTATAGCGAAGGCTACAAAGAACCCGGAACCGGCGCGAAAGTGGCGGCCTGGTTCGTCAAAGTCCTTCCCAAAGTCGGCCCGCTCAAGGCGCTTGCTTTCAAAGCGCCGACGCCGGAAGCCGAGCGCATGTTTATGGAGAGCTTCAACGCGACGCTCGAACGTTACCGCGCGCTGCTCGGTCAGCTTCGCAATGGCCGGCTCGATTTGCAGAACACCGATTTCGACACGGGCCGCCCGTCGCGCGCCGGCGAATATCAACTGACCGACGAGACTTATGCCAAGCTGCTTGAGAAACACGCCAAGCACAACTTTGAAAACACCAGCCCGGAGTTGCGCGGCAACATCCTCGCTTTTTATAAAGACCTCAACGCGCCGATTGCGACCAAGCGCGATAAAGACGAGTGGCGCGACACGTTGCGCGCGCTCGATCAGTTGAAAGCGATGCAGTCGCAGCCGGCCTCGGCGCGCAAGCGATAGCGGCTGGCTCAAGTCGTTATCGTCAGTGCGGCGAAGTTGGCCAGCAGGCGCAATCCCGCCGCCTGGCTCTTTTCGGGATGGAACTGCACGCCGGCCACCGAGCCGCGCGCGCAGATGGAAGGATAACGGATGCCGTATTCAGTCTCTGCGATCACGTCGATTGCATCCGCCACGACGTGATACGAATGCACGAAGTAAAAGTAATCTCCATCACTCAATCCCTCAAGCAACGGATGCGAGCGCAAATTCTCAATCTGATTCCAACCGATCTGCGGAACGTGCGGCCCGGCTTCGGGAAAGCGCACGACGCGCCCGCGCATCAACCCTAGCCCTTGATGCACACCGAACTCATGCCCTTCGTCAAACATCAATTGTAGTCCTACGCACAAACCGAGCACGGGCCGATTCTGCGCCGCAGCCTCAATCACCAATCTGTCCAGACCCGACGCGCGCAACTGCCGAGCGCATTCACCGAACGCGCCGACGCCGGGCAGCACGATCTTTTCGGCGGCGCGAATCACTTCGGCATCGCCCGTTACCACAGCCTGCGCGCCGACAGCGGCAAACGCTTTCTCGACGCTGCGCAGGTTGCCGACTCCGTAATCAATGATCCCAATCATAGGGGTCAGGTCAGGGGTCGGGGGTCAGGGGTCGGGGGTCGGGAGTCGGAAAATACCGGCCCCTGGCCTCCGACACCCGGCCCCTACAATGTTCCTTTCGTTGACAGCACGCCCTCAATGCGGGCCGAAGTGCGAGTGGCAGCGGACAGGCTGCGCGCGGCGGCTTTGAAGACGGCTTCGATGATGTGATGCTGGTTCACGCCGTAAAGCAGTTCGATGTGCAGATTGCAGCGGACTTCGTGCGCGAATGAACGCCAGAAGTGCTCGACCAGTTCAACATCCAGTTCGCCGACGCGCTGGCGCGTGTTGGCGACGCGGTAAACGAAGAACGCGCGCCCGCTCAGATCAACCACTGCGCGCGCCAGCGTCTCGTCCATCGGCACGTAGGCGAGGCCGTAGCGCACGATGCCGCTCTTATCGCCCAATGCTTCAGCAAACGCCTGGCCGAGCGTGATGGCGATGTCTTCGACCGAATGGTGGCCGTCAATCTGCAAGTCGCCCGCGCAGGTGATTTCGAGATCGAATAAGCCGTGACGGGCGAACAGGTCGAGCATATGATCGAGAAAGCCTATGCCCGTAGCGCTGGTTGATGCGCCGCGCCCGTCGAGATCAATCTTGACGACGACATCGGTTTCACGCGTCGTGCGCCGTTTCTCTGCGACTCTTGCCATCTCAACCTCCGTGCCGTCTGCTATCAAGGCGGCGGCTCTCCAGGCCATCTGATGCGAAAGCGACTTTCATTTGACTTTTGAAACCGGCTGATCGGGATGTGCCGGATTGGGAATCAATCGCCGGCTGTTGCAATCCACCCAGAGGTCGAGTTTTTCAAGCACGGTCTGACCGACGATGACTTCATCACCGAGCACCAGCGCTTCATCGAATGTACTGCGTCCCTGAATGACTATGTCTATCGGTTCAGTCATCCCAACGATGTCTTTGCGCCCGTCAGCATATTCAGCGAGACGCTCGCCGGTGATGGCAAGCCCCAACGCCTGAACGACGTGCGGCGGCACGACCATCCGCACCGCACCTGTATCCACCAGCGCATCAGCCTTGTAACGACGCACCTGATCGGGCGCGAGTTGTCCGCGCCGCACCAATCCTTGATCTATCGCATTCGTAAGATTCACTTCCGTCCTGACTTCTCCCATTAGGGTTTCCTCCTTTTCTCACAACGTAGTCTCGATTACTTCACGCTGAGCGCATTACTTCCGTGAGCGCCGCAATCAAGCGGTCGTTCTCGGCGGGCGCGCCGATGGACAAGCGAAAGTAATCGGCCAGCATCGGGTACTTGCTCACGTCACGAATCAGTATATCGCGGGCCAGTATCTCGCTGAACAATTTTTGCGACGGCATCGCGGTGCGCGCCACCATGAAATTTGCCGCTGAAGGCACAGGCTCAATCCCTTTGATACGAGCGAGCGCCGCACGCACGCGCTCGCGTTCATTGATGAGCAACTCGATCTGCGGGCGCAGCAGGTCGTAACGCTCGCACGCGACCTGCGCCGCCGTCGCCGAAAAAAAGTTGAGATTGTAGGGCAGCGTCGCTTTGTGAATCTCGCGCGCGAGTTCCGGCTGTGTCAGCAAGTAGCCGACGCGCAGGCCCGCCATCGCCATGGCCTTTGAGAAGGTCCGCAGCACGATGAGGTTTGGCAACTCGTTCAACAGCGGCGCGACCGTGCGACCGGAGAACTCGTGATAGGCTTCATCAACGACGACCAGCCCATCAAAGTCGCGGGCGATTGCTTGCAAGTCTTCTTCGTTGATGCGGCACCCCGTAGGGTTGTTCGGCGAGCAGATGATAATCAAATCGGCGCGCTCGGTTGTTGCGCGCTGACGAATCGCTTCGACATCGAATTGCAACTCGCGCGTGAGCGGCACGCCGAGCACTTCACCGCCGAGCACCGAGACGAGTTGCCGATAAAGCGTGAAGGTCGGCTCAGGCAGCACGACGCGCGTTCCCTGACCAACCGTGACCATCAGCGTTGCTTGAATCAATTCGTTCGAGCCGTTGCCGGCCAGCGTGCCTTCGGCTTTCCAACCGGCGAACGCGGCTAACGCTTCAAGCAACGCGGTCGGCACGAAGTCGGGATAGCGCGACCAGGCGCGAGCGGCGAGCCGGCGCTCGACTTCACGCTTGATTGCTTCGGGCATATCGAACGGGTTTTCGTTCTGATTGATCTTGATCGAAGCGCGATATGGCGCGAGCGTGTAAGCCGTGATGGCACGCACCGCCGGCTTGATCTTTTGAAGGGGGTCGGGGGCCAAGGGCTGGGGGCCGGGGCTGGCGCTCACCGCTTGCTTATCATTCTTATTACTCACTGCTCGGCTCTCCTTGATATGACATCGGAATCGGACTCCTCACCGGCCCCTGTCCCCCGGCCTCCGTCCTGATAAGGACAGCGCGTTTATGGGCCGTTAGCCCTTCGCTATCGGCCATTGCGGCGATAGCGTCGGCGTGACGCTCGACCGCCGCTTGCGAATAATGAATCACCGACTGGCGCTTGAGAAAATCATAGACGCCGAGCGGCGACGAGAAGCGCGCCGTGCCGACCGTCGGCAGCACGTGATTGGGGCCGGCGAAGTAATCGCCGATGGGTTCGCTCGAATACGCGCCGAAGAAGATGGCCCCGGCGTTCTCGATCATTCGCGCCGCGCTCTCATCATCCGCCGTCATCAGTTCAAGATGCTCAGGCGCGATTTGGTTAGATAAATCACAGCCGGCTTCGAGCGACTCGACGACGAAGATCGCGCCGTATGCATCAAGCGAAGCGCGGGCGATGTCGCGTCGCTCAAGGTTCGCTAACTGGCTCTCGACTTCGCGCGCCACGTCGCCGGCAAAGCTCGCGCTTAGTGTAATGCAGATCGCAGACGCTTCCGTATCGTGCTCGGCCTGCGCCAGCAAGTCAGCGGCGACGAAGCGCGCGTCGGCGGTTTCATCCGCAATGATCACCACCTCCGTAGGCCCGGCGATGGAATCAATGCCGACCGCGCCATAAACCAGCTTCTTCGCAATCGCTACATAGATGTTGCCCGGCCCAACGATCTTATCGACGCGCGGTATGGTTTCAGTGCCGAAGGCGAGCGCGGCGACTGCCTGCGCGCCGCCGACGCGATAGACTTCCGTGATGCCGAGTTCGTGGATGACGGCGGCGACCGCCGGAACTTTGTCGAGCGTGCCGGGCGGCGTCGTCACCGCGATGCGACGCACGCCGGCGACCTGGGCCGGGACGGCGTTCATCAACACAGATGACGGATAAGCCGCGCGCCCGCCCGGAACATAAAGGCCGGCGGCGGCGACAGGACGTATGCGCTGGCCGACGGTCACGCCTTCGGCGGGCGAGGTCTGCCAGTCCGATTCGCGCTGCTGCTCGTGAAAGGCGCGGACGTTGCTGATTGCTTCGCGGAACGCTGCAACAGCGCCAGCGTCGGCGCGCGCAGCCATCTCTTTGATGAAGTCGGCGTCAACGCGAATCTCATTGGGTTTCAAGGTCAGGCCATCGAACTTCTCGGTGTAATGAATCAGCGCCTCGTCGCCGCCGGCGCGCACGCCTTCGATGATGTCAGCGACGCGAGCGATCAGCTCCGGGTTCATCTGCAAGGTGCGCGAGCGTATGCGTTCGAGCGCCGCGCTTGAGCGGTTGGCTTGATAAGCTATGATTTCCATTTGATCAGTAACGAAGAATGAACGATAAGAATGAGCCGAGAGCGTGTGAGCGCGTCGCGTTGCTCAGTCTTGCGGCCTCGATTCTTGTTGAAGGCCGGCTTTTAACAGCGCGATCAACTCGGCGATGGCCGTGCGCTTCAGGTGATAGCTGGCGCGATTGACGATTAATCGCGCGCTCGATTCAGCAATGGTGTCGATGACGACAAGCCCGTTATCGCTCAACGTGCGGCCCGTCTCGACCAGATCAACAATGTGTTCCGATAGGCCGAGCACCGGCGCAAGCTCGACCGAGCCGGACAGGTGAATCAACTCGACCGGCACGCCGCGCCGCTGAAAGTAATCCGCCGTCAGGCGCGGGTACTTGGTGGCGACGCGCGCCGTCGCCAGCGGGTTATAACCGCGCGATGCCGATTCGCCGCGTCCTGCCACAACCAGGCGACAACGACCGAAGCCGAGGTCGAGTGGTTCGTGCACGTCGGCTTGCGACTCCATCAACACGTCGCGCCCGCAGACGCCCGCATCGGCAATGCCATACTCGACGTAGACCGGCACGTCGCCCGGCTTCACAAAGATGAAACTATAGCGACCGCTGTCGTCATCCACCAGCAAGCGGCGCGACGCCAGCGTTTCGTCAGACACGGCAACGCCGACGCGCCGAAACAATGCCAACGCATCATCCTGCAAACGCCCTTTGGCTAAAGCAATCGTCAAGTCAGACATGATGATTTTCATGGCTTAGCGCTTCGCGCCGGCGATTTTAGATTAAGGAAACAGCGACAGTACGGATTCCCATTCTGCCAATCTAAAATCTAAATTGTCAGGTGATTTCTACTGTGTGGCCTTCATTACGTAATCGCATGGCTTCTTTGAAGGTGGCCACAACGTCGCCGCCCGCCTTCAAGTGCGCCGTGTGGTTCTGCCGCGCGACAAGATTATTGAGCTTCGGCGCGAGCAACTGTGCCAGCCAGTCGAGACACAGTGAAAAGCCGACTGCCGGTTCGGCGAGTCCGAAGTTGGAAAGCAACTGATCGTAACGCCCGCCGCGCCCCAACGCTGTGCCCAGCCCCGGCGCGTAAATCTTGAACGTCAGCCCTGTGTAATAATCCAACCCGCCGACATCACCAAGATCAACGTCAATGTAAGAAGCCATACCGAGCGCCTCGGCAACGCGGCAGACGCGGTCGAGTTCGTCGAGCGCCGCCACAGACCGCGCGTTAGTGACGAACTGCCGGGCTTCATCAATGATCGAAGGGCGACCGGCGAGCATCGTCAGGCGGCTGAAGGCTTCGCTGCTTTCGCGGTCGGCGTGCTGCGTGAGAAAGGCGCTGAGCGGCTCGGCCTCTTTGCGGTCGATCATCTGCTGCATAAGACGGCGGTCGTCTGTCGTGAGCGCCAGCCGCTCGGCTATGCCATTGAAGAAGTCCACGTGGCTGAGCGTGATCGTGAACTGTTCAAGGCCGATGCGGCGCAGAGCTTCGATGGCAACGACGACGACTTCGGCGTCGGCTTCGAGCCGGCCCGCGCCGATGTGTTCGAGTCCGACTTGATGGAACTCGTACTGGCGACCGCCGCGCGGCTCGTCCCAGCGAAAGACCTCGCCCGAATACGAGAGGCGAATCGGGCGCGGGCGCTCGCGGAACCGCGTCGCCACGGTGCGCGCCACCAGCGAAGTCATCTCTGGCCTCAAAGCCAGCAAACGCCCGTCGCGCGCCGTGAAGCGGTACGTCATCTCGGCTTGCTCTTTGCCCATGCCGAGCGCGAACAGATCGGCGTAATCGAAGATCGGCAGAATGATCTCGGCGTAAGACCAGCCCGCGAAGACCTGCATCACTTCGCGCTCGATCAAGCGGCGCAGGCGCACTTCGTCATCGAAGATGTACTGCACGCCGGAAGGAATCTTGGATAACGATGTAGACATAATCCCGTCCAGTTGAACCTAGCACGCAGCCGAGGCAAATGGCAAAATCACTTCCGCGTGAAAGTCGGCGCGGGCGGCGGCGGGATGCAAGCGGCTTCTTCGGGCGTGTGAGCACGGCGGCGCGCGAGTTCGAGTTTAAGGCTCTCTTCGCCGCGCGCCATCGCCCAGCGGTGGTTGGCGGCAAACAGCGGCTTCATCAAAAACGATAACGCTGCCAGCAGCGGCTTGTCGGCGCGTATGCGCCAGTCATAGCGCACATTGACGAAGTCGCTATCCTGCCGCAACGTCCAGACGCCGCGCCCATTGAAATCGCCCTCGGCTTCGAGGCTGAAGCCATACGGGTAATTCGATTCGGTGACGCGGAACTGCCATCGCAACGTGTATGGCAGCCAGCCCTTCGTGTAGAGGCTGACGATTTTGCCGATGCCATTACTATCGCCTGGCGCTTTGACTTCGACACCGAGGTAGACCGATGGCCACCAGCGCGGCAACGCCGTGGCGTCGCTCAAGATGTCGGCGACTTCATTGATCGAGCCTGCGACGCGCCAGTCGGTGATGAAGTGATAATCATTCGTGGCCATGCGCCTTAATTTCGCTTATGGCTGGCGGGCGGCGCGGGCGCGGCGGGCGTTGTCGGCCAGCGCGCGCGCCTGGTCGAGCGATTCGAGCGCCTTGCGGAACTGCACGTCGTCGGCGAGCGCGACTTGATCGCCCGCGCTTTCGCCGTAAGCCGTGGTGATCAGCTCGTGTCGCAACTGCGAGCGCACGTATTCGAGCCTATCATTGAACTGCACGTCGCTGACGTTGAACGGCGGCCTGGTGGCGAGGTAAGCGCGGAAGGCTGCGACCAGCGCGTCATTGACCGGATAATGATTGATGTCGTCGGGGGTGAGCCTGATCTTGTACTGCGTCTCGGCGATGTGATAATCGCGCAGGCTACTGATCTGTCCCGCCGCGAGCTGGCGCACGAAATTAAATGCGCCATAAAACAACCGCGCCCGCACCGTGCCGGCCTCAGGCGCTTTCGCTTCGACATCGGGCGTGATGCCGCCGCCGCCGTAGACCAGCCGGCCTGCATCCGTGTGCAGCGCGTCGCCGCGCGCCGCGTCCGCGCCTTCGCGGCGATTGAAGTAGTAATCGTAGAAAGAGACGTTGGCATAGTTGCGCTGAATCAAGCGGCCCGTCGGCGTGTAATATCGCGCCGTCGTCAGCACCAGTCCCGTGCCTCCCCACAAACGAAAGACGCCCTGAACCAGTCCTTTACCAAAGCTGTTTTCGCCAACGATCAAAGCGCGGTCGTGATCCTGCAACGCGCCGGCGACGACTTCCGAAGCGGACGCCGTGCGGCGATTGATGAGGATGACGACGGGGATGTTTTCAGGCACGTTGTTATCCGGCACGCGACGGATGTCGGGGGCGGCGTCTTCATCGCGCCCGCGCACCTCGACGATCTTTTCGCCGGGCGGTAGAAACTTCATCGCTACCTTGACCGCTTCGTCGAGCAGCCCGCCCGGATTGTCGCGCAGGTCGAGCACGAGCTGGCGCAAGCCCTCCTGCTTAAGGCGCGTCATCGCCTCGGTTACTTCTTCGCTGGTGCGCGACGAAAAGCCGCCGGTCAGGCCCACGTAACCGATATTACTTTGATTAACAATGAAGGCGTTGCGCACGGTCGGCAGCTTCACTTCGTCGCGCTTGATGGTGAAGGTGATAGGGGTTGCGACACCGGCGCGCTCGACTTTGATCTCGACCGAGTCGCCCTTTTCGCCGCGCACAGCGTACATCACCTGCTCGGTCGTCCAGTCTTCGGCGTTCTGTTTGTTGATCTCCAAAATCGCGTCGCCATAATGCAAGCCGGCGCGCCAGGCCGGCCCGCCGGGCGTGACCGAGCGAATGTAAACGCGGTCGTAGAGCTTCGAGATAGTCACGCCGATGCCATAGGTGCGGCTGCTCTGCTCGGTCTGCATATCGTCGAACTCTTTTTTGGTGAAGAAGCTCGAATGCGGATCGAGCTGATGCAGCATTCCCTGAAACGACGCTTTGCCGAGCAGTTCAAGGTCAAAGTGGCCGGCGTAATTTCCCTGCACAGTTTCCAGCGCTTCCTGGAACTCGTCACGCAACTCGTCATCAGCGTCGGGGGTGCCAGCCGTAACGTGGACAACGCGCGGCGAGCCGAAGTAGCCGCCGGCCAACGTCGCCACCGCAATAATACAGATAGCGATGATAGGCAGCGTGCGCGTCTTGAAGAACTGCGGAACCATTAGTTTGAGGATAATACAAACTGATATCGCCGTCAAAAAAACAGGAGGCAGGAAGCAGGAGGCAGGAAGCAGGAAGCAGGAGGCAGGAGGCAGGAGGCAGGAGGCAGAAAGTAGTCCCGTAGGGACGACCTGTTTATAGTTAGGGCTGATAGAAAGGACGAAGCCCCGTAGGGGCGCAATGTTGACATCGCGCCCCTACGGGGCTTCGTCACATCCTTCAGCCATATCTATAAACATCGCGCTCCTACGGAGCTTGGGAGAATGAATTTCCTCGCAGCAAGCTGCGAGGTATCACAGGAAGCAGAGGAAATGGAACCGCAGCAAGCTGCTGGGAATTCCACGACCTCTTGAGATTAAACGGATCGTGAAGCTATAGAGCGAGTCTGAAAAGCCCTGAAGGGGCGAGATTCGACAGCCCAGGGCATCGCCCTGGGTGAGCGGCAGGGCAAACCGCCAAGCCCTGAAAGGGCGTAATAAGGTTGGGTATTACGCCCTTTCAGGGCTTGCGGAATGGTCACTGAGTGTACCCAGCCCGTTGGGCTGGGCTATTGAATCTCGCCCCTTCAGGGCTTTTCAGACTCGCTCCATAAACATCGCGCTCCTGACGGAGCTTGGGGAAC
>JBJMGV010000051.1:0-8271 GCA_045807725.1 Blastocatellia bacterium
CTTAGGTGTTATGCCATTCTTTTTAATAGACAGCGAGCCGCACCTCGGACAGGTGATTTCTTTGTATTGCACATTCAAAGATTAGCTTGACAGGTGCGGCTTGTTCCACCAGCCTCTTTTCTGAATGACCACCGAATGATGAACGAAAGAGGAAAAGGAATCTGGATTACCTATAGATGATCTATAGAGCGTGTCTGAGAAGCCAAAGAAAGCCCTGAAGGGGCGCGATTCGACATCAACGTCCTGCCGGGCGACGTGACGGTCAGCGTGAAGAAAGCCCTGAAGGGGCGCGATTCGACAGCCCAGGGCATCGCCCTGGGTGAGCGGCAGGGCTAACCGCCAAGCCCTGAAAGGGCGTAATAACCGATCACCTAGTGCGCCCTTTCAGGGCTTGCGGAATGGTCGCTGTGTGTACCCGGCGCGCTGCGCCGGGCTATTGAATCGCGCCCCTTCAGGGCTTCTCAGTTGATACAGTGTTTCGGTTCGGGCATCGGGTTTCTCATTGAATCGCGCCCCTTCAGGGCTTTTCAGACACACTCTTTAAACAATCCCCTGCCGCTATTCATCATTCATCATTTTCCCAAATGCCCTCGCTTGACACCCGCGCGCCGCAAATGCGAAGCTTGCTGCTCGATTTTCAGGCTGAATCACTATGCAGAATGAACCGATTGTAATTGTTTCAGGGCTGCCGCGCTCTGGCACCTCGATGATGATGAGTATACTGGTGGCCGGCGGCATTCCGGCGATGACCGATTCGATCCGCACGGCAGATGAAGATAACCCCAGAGGTTATTTCGAGCTGGAAAAAGTCAAAGAGTTGGCGAAGGACAATAGCTGGCTGGCCGAGGCAGGCGGCAAAGCGATTAAGATCATCTCGGCGCTGCTCAAACACCTGCCCGGCGGTTATCGCTACAAGGTCATCTTCATGCGCCGAGCGATGCCGGAGATTCTCGCCTCGCAGCGGCAGATGCTCATACGGCGCGGCGAGCCGACCGATACGGTAAGCGACGAACGCATGGCCGAGATGTTCCGCAAGCATCTGACCGAAGTCGAAGCGTGGCTCGCCAAACAGCCCAACATCGAAATCATCTACACGAACTACAACGAAATGCTCGACGCGCCGGCAGCGCATATCCATACGATCAACACGTTTCTCGGCGGCAAGCTAGACACCGCCGCGATGAGCGCGGTCGTTGATAAGACGCTGCACCGCCAGCGCGCCGGCTGATTCTAAGTGACAACTTCAAGCCTTACGGCTGAACCACGTCTTGCCGATCACCGGAATCTCGGCGCGGCGCAAGATCAAGATGATCGCGCTGCTGACGAAGATAGTCACAGCCAGCGCGAACAGCAATCCGCCATCGTCTTTCACGACGATGCCGAGCCGGGTCAGGTGGCTCAGAATCGCGCCGCTCGCCGCGCCAAGCGCGAGGATGGCCCCGAGCGTCACTGTCAAAGGGACGAGCAGCAGGATCACCGCGATTAACTCAAGGATGCCTGAGCCGATGCGGCCCCAGGGTTCCGCGCCCACTTGCGTGAAGATGTACCTGGATTCTTCTGCGCCCGTAAATTTGAAGAACAACGTTTGAAACAGAATGACCGCGACGGCAATCTGTAATACCCAGCTCACGATGCGTTGCGTTCGAGTCATCATCATTGGTGATCCTCCTGGTTGACGTTTACGATTGCTTAATGTCCGAGCCGGCGCGGTTTATTCCCTCACACTAAATGAAAGCCAGCTCGACGATGGTTTTGGGATTAGTAACGCATCGCTGACAGAAGTCACTTCAGCTCAGGTGATGCTGCGCGCTCTGCTTATACTCAGCCATTAGCTTGATGAGTAAGCGAACGGACGCCGGCTTGACGCCGCGCTCGCGGTTAGCCGCGCCAATCTCGAACGCCAGCCGCCACTGCGTGAACAACACGCGATAAGCGTCAAGCAGGCTGTTGTGCGGATCGTAGATGTGTGTGGCTTCAGAGGTGACGCCGTTCAGCTCGATGATCTTGAAGTTGCGCCCCTGCTTGAACTCTTCAAGCGAAGGCGTCCGCACGTCGAAACGCCCGAAATAGAAGCCCGCGAAGCCACGACTGATCTTGTCAAAAGTCCGCTCCAACTCTGGCGTCTTCACTCGCTCGCCATCAAGAAAGATCGCGCCGCGACAGTGAGTGCCCAGCTCGACTAATTGCACAGTCTCTCCGGCGCGCGGCTTATCGAGCGCCCGCTCGCCTTGCTTGTCCAGATAGAAGCGCGCCATGCAGACAGCACGTGAGTCATTGAGGATGAGTTGCTCAAGCGTGCTGCGCCCGTCGCCCATCACAATGGGAAAGCGTTTTTCGGTGATCGAGAAGATGCGGCCCTTCTCTTCTGATGGATGGCGATAATAGAAGACGCCGAACTCGCAGCCCTCGACGTGCTCTTGCAGAATCGTGTCCACCACTGAACGGCTGAGATAATCGCGCAACTCCGTCTCTGATCGGATGACCGCGACGCCCGACCCGCGCTGCCCTTTGTCGGGCTTGAGCACAACCGGAAAGCTCAGGCCGTGATCGTTCATCAAACGCTGCGCGTGGTCGATTCGCTCAGTCACATCAAGCGATGATTCGATCAGCCACGCTCGCGCGACAAACTCGGCGGAACCGGATAAGCAGTCAAGGATTTCGATCTTCGATTCACCGACGAAGCCGCCGGCGATGATGCCGGGGTTGGCCGCTGTGAATAAGGCCAGGCTGCGATGCTTCAACGCGAGCAGTCCAACAAAGACGATCACTGGCGGGTAGAAGGCCCAGGCCGGCCAGAATTCCCAGCCAGTCAGCCGCCGCCATCTCGATACCAACAGCCGCCGCCCTTTGTAGCTCGATATACGAACGGCGAGTTTCGCCGCGACATAAACAATCAGCGCCGCGATCATCGCTTTGAAGATCAACGACTGTCCTTGCACGAGCGCCGACTTGATGACTTCGCCGCCGAGCCAGTTCGATAAGCCGACGAGCAGCGGCGCCCAGACGATGCCGGCGAGAAGAAAGTACAGGGCGAACCACCCGAAGCTGGTGTCGAGCAGGCCGGCGGCGAAATAGGTCGGCAATCGCGCGCCCGGAACGAAACGACTGGTGAAGATGACCGCGAGGCCGCGCCGCGAAAACCACGCTGAACTCTTCTCGACATCCGTCGCGCGAATGAACCATTTCAGCGGCGCGCGATTCAACACCGGGCGGCCCAGCAAGCGTCCCGCAAAGAACAACAGAACGTCGCCGACGAAGATGCCGAAGAAACACGCGAAGGCTCCGGCCAGAAAACCGAGCCGGCCTTGCGCCACCAGTATGCCCGCGCCTATGCAGGTCAGGTCTTCGCTGATCAGCGTCGAAGCGGCAATGAAGAGAATCATCATCGCCACAGGCAAGTCGTGTTCACTCATCATGCCGTCCGCCTCCAGTAAGCCAGCGTGGACGGCGCAACGCCGAACTCGGCAGACGGCTCGACGCCTTGCAGGCGCAAGGCCAGAGCGATCATCGCATAATGATGAATCGTGTGGCCGAGCAGCAATTGCAACTCGCGCCCGACCGACGAGCGACTCCACGCGCTGGCATCGAGCGGCCCCGTCAAATCTTCGGCAATCACCTGCACGTTGCTTTGCAGATCATCCGGCGACAACTGCGACAGTCTTTCGATAATGGCTTCGATCTCTGAAATGGCCAGCCGCCGGCTCGTCTCAAGCATCGGGTTTCTTTGCCTGAGCACATAATTGATGCGGCCTGTTCGGAAGGATGAAAGAAAACGCTGGTAAAAATCTATGCAGTGACGAAGGTGGCCGCCAACGCCGCTCTCCATCATCGGCGGCTTCGCATTCGCGTACACGGCATCGCCGATCTGCTCGATCAGCGCAACGCCCTGCCGCAGTATATGGACATTCTCTTCGATTAACGGATGAGGGCGGCGCATTCTTCCTCCTGTTTGACGACCGGAATGAACTCTTCAAGGACGGCGGCGCGTAGCTCGCGCGCCAGTTGCTTGCGGTCGGCAGCGCGTACCGGCTCGCGGCCAAAGACCAGCGTCGCATCTATCGCGCTCAATTTCATCAAGCCCGCGAGATGTGTGATGAATGTCATATCTCCCCACCAGCAGACCGACAGGTGCGCGGGCGTTTCATCGCTCGGCACGCGGTAGCTCAACGCCGCGTGAGCGACATCCATCTCAGCTCTCGCCGCCAGCTCAAGCAGCCCCGGCTTGAACGGCAACACGGTCGCACCCTCGGAGCTTGTCCCTTCAGCAAAGAGCACGACGCCGACGCCTTCGCTCAAGGCGCGCTCGGTTGCCGCATTCACGCGCACGAGGTCTCTGCGATTCTCACGATCAATGAAGATCGTTCCAACGCTGCGACAGAGCAACCCGATCAAGGGCCACGACGAAACGTCTCTCTTAGCGATGAAACGGCAGTCTACCTGCGTCGCCAGCGCAACCACGTCGAGATAGCTCAGGTGATTGGCGACGAGAAAGAATGGCGACGGTGGAGGCACGCCGATGGTCGTGATCTTCAAGTTGAGCAGCGCGGCTGTTGCCTTCGCCCACCGGCGCAGCATGCGACTGCGCCAGCGATTGCGGGCGCGATGCGAAGGGATTAATACGGCCAGTCCCGCGAGCAAGAGCACGAACAGCGCGCAGGTAACGACGCACAAAGCGACCAGCCGAATTGTCGCACGCAGTTGGGCCATACGATTCTTGCGTCAGGCTCCGAAAAAAGCTTTACGCCGTTGCGCGGCCATCTCTTGAATGTCGAACAGGATAAGAAAATCAATCGTCTTGAAGAGGCGATCAATAGCCGGCGGGCCGCAGACCCGCGCGCCGAATCGCAGATAGATGCTGAACAGCTTGGGTAGGCTCACCTCTGCGGATTCATTCGTCAATAAGCCATCGCCGTGACACTCCAATCCGACTCTCGGCATCACGCGGAAGGTCGTATGCAGATGCCCCTGTCGCTTGAGTAAGTCGAAGGCGCGCTGCCCTTCGCTCTCGTTCTGGCTCGTCAGCGAACAGCAACCGAACAGGTAACGCTTGCGGTTGGCGACGACGTAGGCGGCCAGTCCTTTCCACAACAGAAAGAGCACCTGCGTATTGCGGTGTGATTGCGAGACGCAAGCGCGGCCCAGTTCGACCGCATCGAGCAAGACGGCTGCGGGCAACAGCGAAATATCGAACTCGCCCGCCGAGTAGAAGCCTCTGGCAGCGGCCATCTCGCCCGTCTGACAGCGATATGTGCCGACGACGCGGTTATCATTCGCATCCAGCACGATGAGGTGATGGCAGACCTCATCAAACTCATCCGCGTCGCGGCCCGTCGCAAACGACGTTGCAAGACCTTCGCCAAGCTCAAGGTTGAAGACCTCGAAGCGTAGCTTCAGCGCCGCGTCTACTTCTTCGCGTGTGCGGGCGAAGCGGACAAGGTAATGGCCTTCGACGATCTCGAATGACGGCGGGGCGACAGCCTGCCTGAGAAACTCGTGCGCCGTGATGACAGCGGCGTTCTGCGCTGGCACGTTGAGGGCTTCGACTCTGTTCATAGCGGCTCGCTTTGCGCCTGTTGCGGAGATGGAAGCCTGATGGGCTTCAGCATCAAACAACAAGGCTGATCGACTCCATGAGCTATATGCCGAAACCGGGGCGAGGTTATTCCAAGCGTGAGAGGTGTGATGATAACCAACCGCAGAGGACGCAAAGGACGCAGAGGATTGTTTATACCTCTGCGTCCTTTGCGTCCTCTGCGGTTATTTGCTATTTCACCGTTGCAGCTTCGCGCTGCGAGGGCTTGATGCAATAGACATCCTCGACGGCGGCGCGCAACAACTCGGCGACGCTCCAGGCTTGCGCGATGCAGCCGCGCGGCGTGTGCGGCGAGTCGGCGTCGAATATCTCTGAGACGTGATTCAATTCGGCTTCGCTGAGATGAGAAGGCGTCAACAGCTCGCGCTCAACGACCTCAACGACTGAGCGCGCTATTCGGCGACAGCCGTCGCGCCGGCGGCAAGCTTCCGGCCCGGCTCGATCCGTTTATACAAAGCGAGAAAGGCATCGTTCGGCGCTTGTCCCGCGCCATCGCGCGACAGTTCTGGCCGTATGCGATTGACGAAATACATTTCGATCTCGCCTTTATTTTTGGCCGCAACCGCGCCGCGATATTCACAGTCGAAGAAGTCTTTCACCCGTTCGTAGGTCGCGCGCGAGACGTTGATGCGGCCCGCGACGCCTGATGATTCGAGGCGGCTCGCTGTGTTCACGGTGTCGCCCCAAACATCATACGCAAACTTCTCTGCGCCGATGACGCCGGCCACCAGCCGTCCCGAATGAATGCCCAGGCGCAGTTGCCAGTAAGGCTTGCCGGCAGCCATCTTCTCTTCGCGCATCGTCGCCATAAACCGGGCGATCTCTAGCGCGGCCAACACGCAATCGACCGCGTGCGTGGCGTTAGTTTGCGGGATGCCGCCCGCCGCCATATACGCATCGCCTATCGTTTTAATCTTTTCCAGCCCTTGCCTTCTGATGATCTGGTCGAAGTGACGAAAGCAGCCGTCCAGTTCTTCGATCAGCGCCTGCGGCGTTAATCGCTCGGCAATCTGCGTGAAGCCGACAAAGTCCGTGAACAGAACCGAGGCGCAGTTGTATTCGAGCGGTTGCACGCGCTCGGTCTGTTGCAACTCTCTGGCGATGCGTTCAGGCAGAATGTTGAGCAGGAGGCGGTCGGCTTTGCGGCGTTCCTGGTTCAAGTTCGCCGCAAGGATCATCACCAGCACGGCGGTGAAGACCTGAACGAAGACAAGGCTTGAAAGAATGTCAATAAGCCTCTCGTCCGCGCCGGCGTAGCCGATGATCCAATCCGGGCGGCGATATTCAATGAACAACAGAGCGAAGGTTGCGGCGGCGAATAGCAGAATCGCAAGCACGGTATCGCGGCGGCTGTGCGATAAAACGACGGCGATGACTAGCGCCGGAATGAAATAGTAATGCGCGCCGCCCATCGAGCCGGCGTTGCGCAGCGCGTTGAGGAATAAGAAGGCGGCGATCAATAACACGAAAGGCCAGTAGAGCGGTCGGTAGAGATTGCGAAACCGCGACAGGTAATAGAAAGCCAGGAACAATGCGCCGGTCGTTAAGGTCAGCAGCAGCAGGAACGCATAGTTGCGTCGGTCAACGATGAAGAGCGCGCCGACGAGATTCGAGACGCCGTTGAGCAGGCTGATGGTGTTGAAAAGTCGATGTTCGAGCAAGCAGGCGCGCGGGTTTCCGGCGACCGCCGCGACAAGGCGATCAACTAGCTTTGAAGTCTGCTGCTCATTTTCAGGTCGCATCTTTTTCGGCCCCGTCCTGTAACCCACTCAAGCTGAGTAGCTGTACTCTACTTATATCCCCGTTGCGTGTACAGATCATCCCGCTCGTCTTAGCGCGATGTGTCTCGGCTGGCAATCACTCTTCGCCCGCTTGCGAAGTCGCCGCCCGCACCGGCAAACTCTTGATAGACGCCGTGCAGAGATTCGGACGCTTATGCAACGTTGCTTGATCATACTCCTACTGGCCGCGCTCTTGTCGATGGCCGCGCCCGCCTTCGTCGCTCGGACGGCGATGGACAGCTACACGCAATTCGATCAGCCGGCACAAGTCGAAGATGAGCGCGGCATTCTCGCGCTCGACCAGACGCTGCGCGAATTGAGCAATCCGTTTTCGGTGATGTTCATCGCCACGAATCCCGCCGATGTCGATGAAGGCGCGATTGCTTACTTGCGACGCAATCGCGGCGCGCGCGTCATCATCGTCTTTGCGACGCGCGGCGAAGGCGGCGACAGTCCCTTTGTCGCTGAGACAGACAATGCGCTCGGCCTGACGCGCAGCCGCGAGGCTCTGCGATTGACCCGCGCGCTCGGCGCAGATGCTTTCTTTCTTAACCTGCCGGATTTCGGCTTTAGCAAATCGGCGAGCGAAACCCTCCGCCTGTGGGACCGCGACGCCGCGCTGGCCAAACTGGTGCGGGCCATTCGCCTGGCGCGGCCTGACGTGATCCTGACCAATGCGAGAGCGGATTCGCCGGACGGACAGCAGCAGGCGTTGGCGCGGCTCACGACCGACGCCTTTGAAGCCGCCGCTAACACGAAACTGGCTCCTGAAACCGCTTCTAGTAATTGTCTCCATTATGTGCGCCGCCGCTATGTCCTTCGGTTTCTCAGATTCCGCTGCCGCGAAACCGACCGTCGCGCCATACGGCTCGTGGCGCTCGCCCGTCTCATCGCAAA
>JBJMGV010000052.1:0-18554 GCA_045807725.1 Blastocatellia bacterium
GAGGGCACAGAGCGGGCGCAGAGAAAAGCAGCGAACCCACTCTGCGCTTCCTCTGTGTCCTCTGCGCCTCTGCGGTGAATCCTTCAAACAGAAGGTAGCTCCGCTGGCCGCCCTCTCGCTTTATGAAGCGGTTTGAAAATCGCACCCCCGCCGCTTAGACTTAATCTTCGCATGAGAAAGCCACTCGTTACCTTCTGGGTCGCGCTCGCTCTCTGCGCGAGTTTGCCGAGTGCGAAGGCGCAAACGTTCCGCGTCCCCTTCAGCGAGTTCCGACTCGATAACGGATTGCGCGTCATCCTGTCCGTAGACACGGCAGCGCCGGTCGTTGCCGTCGCCGTCTATTACGATGTCGGCTCGCGCAACGAATCGCGTGGTCGCACAGGCTTTGCTCACCTGTTCGAGCATATGATGTTTCAAGGCTCCGGGCATATCGGCAAGGGCGAGCACTTCAAGTACGTCGAGAGCAACGGCGGTTATCTGAACGGCTCGACCCACACGGACTTCACCAACTACTTCGAGTTCCTGCCGTCGAATCAGCTTGAGATGGCGCTGTGGCTTGAAAGCGACCGAATGCGCTCGCTACGGATCACGCCCGCCAACCTGCAAAATCAGAAAGAGGCGGTCAAAGAAGAGAAGCGGCTGAATTACGACAATCAAGCCTACTGGGCGCTGCTCGAAAAGATGGACGAGATGGTCTTTTCCAACTGGGCCAACGCGCATTCGACCATCGGCTCGATGAGCGACCTCGAAGCCGCGACGGTGGCCGACGTTCAGCAATTCTTCGACACCTATTACGCGCCGAACAACGCCGTGCTTGCCATTGCCGGCGACATCGATCCGGCGCAGGCTGAAAGCCTGGTGCGCAAATACTTCGGCACGATACCGCGCCGCGCCGCGCCGCCTGCGGTTGACGTGTCGGAGCCAGCCGGCGTCGTTGCGCATAAACAGACCGCCGACGATCCACACGCCCAAACGCCCGCTCTCGCCATCGCGTGGAAGACGCGCGACCGCCGCGCGCCCGACTTTTACGCCGTCGCTTTGCTCAAAGCCATTCTCTTTGACGGCGACAGCTCGCGGCTCTATTCATCGCTGGTCAAGAAAGAAGCCGCCGCGCTCGAAATCCGGGGCACGCTCGAAGAGCGGCGCGGGCCGGGCCAGCTCGCCGTCTTCGTCATCCACAAAGCCGAAGCGCAAAGCCGTGAGGTCGAGGCCGTCATCGACGCGGAGATCGAGCGCGTTAAGCGCGACGGCATCACGGCGGATGAGTTGGCGAAGGCCAAGAATCAATACCGCCTGAGCCGCTTCACCTGCGAGAGCACGCTCGAATGCACAGGACTTCAGACGGCGCTCGGTCGCGCGATGGAGTTGGCCGAGTTCACGCTGTTCGACAATGATGCCTCGCTCATCAACACAGAGATGGATCGCTATCTCGCGGTCAGCGCCGAGCAGGTGCGCGACGCCGCGCGTCGTCTGTTTGTCGAATCAAACAAAGCCGTGCTCTACATCCGCCCCGCCAGGCCGCAATGAAGCGACAATGAATCAACTGCGAAAAGCTCAATCAATACTCATCGCGCTGGCGCTTGTGTTAGTCGGCAGCAACACGTTTGCGCAAAGCGATTCATCGGAGAGCTGGCGACAACATCCGCCTGCGCCTTCGCCGGCGCGACCGCTCACGTTACCAGCCACGCGCGAAATCAAGCTGGCCAACGGCCTCACGCTGATGCTGGTCGAAGACCACCGCGCACCGCTCGTCACGCTCATCGCAGGCGTGCCGCAAAAGATCGATTGGCGACACACGGTGGCCGAGCTGAATAGCCAGATGACGCTCATCAAAGCGACGGCAGACTTGTTGACGGAAGGCGCGGGCGAAGACTTTGCGCGAGCAGTTGAATCGCTCGGCGCGCAGGTCGATTCGAGCGCCGGCGCAGATTACGCGATTCTGAATGGCGTCGTCATCGCAGAGAATGCCGAACGGTTGCTGGCGCTGTTCGCCGATGCGCTCACGCGGCCAAAGTTCATTACCCGCGAGGTGACGCTCTACAAGAACAGCCGCATCGACCGCCTCAACGTCGAGCGGCAGGAGGCGTCGTTTCTTGCGCGCGAGCATTTCAACCAGCTCGTTTATGGCGCGCACCCCTACGCCTTCAGCGCGCCGACGCCGCGCGCCGTTCGCGCCCTGTCGCGCGCCCGCGTCGAGCAATTCTATAAAGCAACTTACTCGCCCGCCGATACTGTCATCGTGCTTGTCGGCGACCTTGATGCAGCGGCGATAGAGGCCACGGCGCGAGCCACGCTTGGCCGCTGGCAAGCAAGTAAACTTTCGCGCGCTCGATCATCTCGTCAGCCATCGAACCGCGTCCGTCTGATGACTCGTCGCCGTAATCGCACGAATCTCTCAACCTCGCCTGCCGCGACAAGGGCTGAAGCAATGAAGCCGATGAGAGAAACAACACGGCGCATTTATCTGATCGACCGGCCCGGCTCGGATCAAGCGAGCTTTCGCATAGGCAATCAGGCGCTGGCCCGCACCGACAGGGATTACTATGCGCTGCTTGTGGCCAACGCGATCTTAGGCGACGGCACAGGCTCGCGGCTCTTTCAAGACATACGCGAACGTCAAGGCTTTGCTTATGACGTAGCGAGCGCCGTCAGTGCGTTCAAAACCGGCGGCGCGTTCTTCGGCCTCGCGCAATCGCGCAACGAAGTCGCGGCGGCGGCGATTCGGGCGATGCTCGCCGAGTTCGAGCGGCTGAGAAACAGTGAGGTCTCAGCCGAAGATTTGCAGAGCGCCAAGCATTACTTGACCGGATTGTTTTCGCTGTCGCTGGCGACGCAGAACGGCATCGCCGACGAGCTGCTCACGATGAAGCTGCTGGGGTTGGGTGAAGATTACTTGAAGGATTACCGCGCGCGCATCGAAGCCGTCACTGCCGCCGACGTGCAGCGCGTCGCGCGCCGCTACGTTCACACGGACGACGCGACGGTCGTGGTTGTCGGCGACGCCGCGCAACTGCGTAAAGAACTGGCCGCGCTCGGCACGGTACACGAGACGCGGGTACGCGGCGACGCGGCGACGCGGTGAAAGAGCGAGACGGCGACACGGCGACGCGGCGACGCGGCGACAAAGACATCAAGCCATATCCATCCTCTCTCGCCTTGTCGCTTTGTCGCCGTGTCGCCGCGTTTCATCTTCAGGCTGATTAATCAACTGCGCCGAGGTTCTCGTAGAAGCTCGATGTGTCTTCCGCGATGGCGACGATAGCCTGTTCAGCGATGATCTCTTCGATAAGGGGCTTGACGCTGATGTGATTGACGACGCCGGTGATGCCGTGCAGCCGTTTGACCGCCGCTTCGGCCATCATCTTTTGCACTTCCCAGTGCACCTCGCCTTCCAGCGTCACGCGTCCTTCGATGATCGCCGCCTTGATGCGGTCGGCGGGCACGCAGGCGTTCGTCTTCAGCGCCCGCAACACGTCGCGCGCCAGCTCTGTGTCGTCGCGGCGATAAGCCGGGCGCACCTCAAGGTCATTGGCCACCGCGCGCACGCCGTCAATGATGATCGCGTCGTCGCCCGCCGCCGCCTTTGCCGCGTTCGTCTCGACGCGGCCCGTCAGCGTCACGATGCCGTCTTTGACCAGGACGTTCAGGTCGGGTGAGCCGACCGCCTTGTCCTTGCCGACGCGCTCGCGCACTTCGTCTTGAATCTGCTGATCGTTGATCGCTTGCTTCTGTGCCGCCATACATGAGTCCTCGCTTTCTCAATGTCGCATTATGATAAGGCTGGCGGCGTGAATCATTCCTAGCCTGCCGATACACATAACTCATTCACGCCCGCCGTACTGCCTGTGAGCAACCGATATGCCGACCCGCGCTGCCTGAAAAATGGCTAAAATGTCTCGTAAAACGGCCCTTTTCGTCGCCCACGCCGGTGGCGTTGCGGAGTTTCGCTCAACCTCTTGCGTAAGCTTACGCAGCCGGGGGCCGGGCAGCAGCCGGCTGTTTCGACTTGCTGCACGGCGCGCAGGGATGAACGAGATCGGTGCGTCTATCTCGGTCGCAGAAGACCGCAAGGCGGGCACGGCGGTTGCACCTTAAAACGAGGTAACGGCATCAGCCGGTAATCTGACGATCAGCTTGAAGGAGGGAATAGGGCAATGAATATCATCGAGATGTTGACACAGGACCACCAGGAGGCGTCCGCTATGATGGATCGGATCGAGAGCGCCAACGCGGGCGATCCATCCGTTATGATGACCTTCAACCAGTTGAAAGAGGCGCTGACGCTGCACGCGGAGATCGAAGAACAGATCTTCTATCCGGCCTTGCGCAACAACGACGAAACCGAGGACCAGATCGAGGAGTCGTTCGAGGAGCACCAGGAAGTCAAAGACCTGCTCGCCGAGATGAGCGGCTTGCAGGGCGGCAATGACGAGTTCATAAGCATGATGAGCGACCTGCGCGACGCGGTCGAGCATCACGTCGAGGAGGAAGAGAACGAGTTGTTCCCGCAGGCGCAACAGATTCTCGGCGACAGCCGCCTTCAGGAGATGGGCGAGCAGATGATGCAGATGAAGCAAGGCAAGTCGGCCACCGCCACCCAGAAGCGTCAGTAACGGCCAACGCTTTGTTGCCACCAGCCGGGGGCGATTTGCTTCGGGATGTTATGAAGCGATTCGCCTCCGCTGTCGCTTGCCTTTCGCTTCACTTTGATTTTGACGGCGTTCGAGCGCGTGCCTTTGCCGATGACGACGACTTGATTCCTGCCGTCGCGCAGGTCAACTGCGCCGGCGTGCCGCGTAAGGCGAGCGTGTGTTCGGCGGCGTCAAAGGCGACCGGCTGATCTGGCAAGCTTACAAGGATGATGGCGAGGATGAGCGGGGGACGAGTTGATGCAAGGCGCGCTTCATGGAGCTAACCCCTGAGAGGGACTTCGCGGCCTCGGGCCGTGACGCGCTCAACGGCGACGATTCTACCACCTTGCACAATCAGTGCGTGATCAAAATTATTCACGGTCGGACAGACATGCATCGGCACAAGGTAGAGCGTTTCGCCCAACGGGGGCATCGCTGCGCCCTCAATGACATCAATCGGCAAGTGTTCTTCGCTGGGCTTCGCGGGCTTAAGCTCTGACCGGCCAAGCGCTGCACAGGTCGGTGTGCCCGCGTCCGCCGAAACGGTTTTGTGACCCGCATCACAGGTGATGCGACGCGCCGATGGATGAGAGACAACCGTCGAGATGACGACTGCCGCCGGGCGATAACCGTATTCAGCGGGCAACTGCACGAGGCTCGTGCAATCGCAATAAACAACTGTGCCCGGCGAGGCGCGATGCGCGAAAGCCGCGTCTTTGAAGCCCGGATAAGAGAGCGTGCAGGGAAAGGCCGGCGTTCCGGCGGTGATGACTTCAGCGACATTCACGCCCGCTTGTTCGAGCGCCGAGATGATTTCGATCAGCCGGTCGTAACCGCGATGCGCGGCGGGCGTGCGCTCGGCCATCGCGTATTCGGCCAGGTGGCCATCATAATAATGCAAGCCGCGAAAGCGTTGGCCGCTCGCTTCAATGGCGCGGGCGAGGCGAATGATCTCTTCAGTCGCGTCCTGCTCGATGCCCGTGCGATCCATACCGGGGTTGACATCAATGAACAGGCCGACGCGACTGCCACGCCACGCGGCGACCTGTTCAACGGATTCAACCATCGCCGAGATGTGGATAGCCTTGAATTGATCGGCAATCTCGCGGATGCGCCGCGCGTTTGCTCCGACCAGCGGGTAAGCCAGCAGCGCGTCTGCGGCTCCGGCTTCGCAAACGGTCAACATCTCAAGCGAGGTCGAGCACTTGAAGTGAGTGATGCCGTGCGCGGCCCATCGCCGCATAACGTAAGCGAGCTTGGCCGTCTTAACGTGAGGCCGCAAGCGATTCGCATTGCCGCCCACGAGCCGCAGCGTCGTTTGAATGTTGGCATCAACGAAGTCGGCATAGATCGCCAGCGCCGGCGTCGCTACGTCTTCGGCGTCGCGGATGACGTAATCATTCAAGTCGAAGGCGGCGAGTATGGATGTCGGCGCGATCTGGCTCATCATTCAATCCTTCATCTCACTTTCTTCATCGCCGTGTCCCCGCGTCGCCGCGTCGTTCTTCGCCGCGTCATGCCTTCGGGTGGGCTTTGTCGTAGACCTGCATCAGTTGTTCGACTGAAACCTGCGTGTAGATTTGCGTGGTGGACAGGCGCGCGTGGCCGAGCAGTTCTTGAATCGAGCGCAGATCAGCGCCCGCCGACAGCAGGTGCGTGGCGAATGAATGGCGCAGCGAGTGCGGGCTGACGCCGTGCGCCAGCGCGCATTCCTTGACGTACTTGTCGAGCATGCGCCCGACCGAGCGAGTCGTGATGCGCGTGCCTTGATAATTTAAGAACAGCGCCATCACGTCGCGCTCTGATTCGCTCGCTTCGATGAGCAGTTCGCCGCGCACGCCGAGATAAGTCTGCAAGGCTTCTTTGGCCTTCGAGCCGAACGGCACGATGCGCTCTTTGCGCCGCTTGCCGCGCAGCCGCACGGTTTCATTTCTGAAATCCACATCGTCGAGGTTCATCCCCGCAAGCTCGGCCACGCGGCAGCCGGTCGCGTAGAGCATCTCAAGAATGGCGCGGTCGCGCTTGTCGAGCACGGTGTCGGTGTCGGGCGTTTCGATGAAGCGGA
Organism: Blastocatellia bacterium; assembly: GCA_045807725.1. Classification (GTDB taxonomy): domain Bacteria; phylum Acidobacteriota; class Blastocatellia; order UBA7656; family UBA7656; genus DATENM01. The sequence continues at coordinate 6,697 of JBJMGV010000052.1, forward strand.
TGACATCGTCTACGGGCAGCACCTTCGGCAGCTTCTTTTCTAGTCGCGGACTGGAGACGAGCTTGGCCGGGTTCATTTCGAGCACCTGCTCGCGGCAAAGGAACTTGAAGAAGGTGCGTAGCGTCGCCAGCTTCCTGGCGATTGAAGTCTTCTTGCGCTTCTCCTGATAGAGCCGCGACAGGTATTCGCGGATCGTGATGTGGTCAATCTGTTTGATGTCCACTTCGCGGCGATGGCCCGACGCATCGCGTGGGCAGAGAAAATCAAGGAACTGCTCAAGGTCGCTTATGTAATTGCGCAGCGTGTGCTCGCTGACGTTGCGCTCATACTTCAGGTGATCGCCGAAACGGGAAATATAGTCTTGCATTGCGGGACTCCCAACGCCGGCTCGCCAAAACGGGGATGCCTCATTCTATGTCGAGTCTGCTAAGTCTGTCGAGCCTATGAAGTCTGCCGAGTCTGCCGAGTCAGGATAGCTAATCCGACTCTGGACTCGATAGGCTCGATAGATTCGTGACTCGGTAGACTCCCTGCCTGGGTTAAGCATCGGAAATCGCCGCGCATTATTCATTTCGTCTCGATGTCAGGCCGCGCCATGCGGCATCGCTCGACCGGGCGAGATCATTAAGCGACGGAGCACGATACTGCTATGTTCAAGATAATTACTGCGCTTCTCAGCCTCTCCCTGATTCTCCTGCCGACGTGCGCGCCACCAGTCTCCGGCCAACAAGCGAGCGGCCCGCAAGAGATCACCTGGGTCAACCGCATCAATTGCACAGCCACGGGCGGCAACCTCGAAAAGACCGGGGGCCGCGACGACACCGCCGATGCGGCGGCGCGCTCGCAGCAGACCATCACCGCCGGCGACGCTTATCTTGAATTCACGGCGTCGCAGACTAACAAGCTGGTCTATTGCGGCCTGACCGACGCAGCCATCGGCACGGACTTTGTCGAGATTGATTTCGCGTTCAAGCTCACCGATTACAACGTCGCCGAAGTGCGCGAGAATAACATCTACAAATGGGAAGTGCCTTACCAGACCGGCGACACCTTCCGCATCGCCGACGAAGGCGGCATCGTTCATTACTATCACAACGGCAGCCTGCTCTACGTCAGCCAGAGACAACCAACTTATCCGCTGATCGCCGATACCGTCTTTGTGGCGATGGGCGGGCGCATCAGCAACGCCACCATTGGCGCGCTGACGATTAACGCCGCCGCCGAATGGCCGATGTATCAGCGCGACGCCGCGCACACCGGCTACGCCGTCGCCTCGCGCATCAATGCGACGAACGTTACAAATCTCAATCAATCGTGGAGCTATCAAACGGGCGGCAATGTCACGGCGACGCCGGTCGTCTCGAACGGTATGGTCTACGCCGGCTCGTGGGATGGGCGTATGTACGCGCTGCGCGAAAGCGACGGCCAGTTGGTCTGGAGCCTGGACGCGGGGCAGGCGACCGACAATTGCGGCGCGACCTATGGCATCGACAGCACCGCCGCAGTCGTCAGTGGCCGGCTCTATTTCGGCGCAGCGAATTGCAGCATCTACTCCGTCAACGCCGCCAACGGCAACGTCGTCTGGCGCAAACAACTGGGCGACGCGACGAGAGGCTATCACCTGTGGACATCGCCGCTGGTCTTTGACGGCAAAGTCTATGTCGGGTTGGCCTCGCATTGCGATCATCCGTGCGTGCGCGGCGTGGTCATCTGTTTGAGCGCGGCGGACGGCTCGGAGTTATGGCGCACCTACACCGCGCCCGAAGGCGCGACCGGCGCGGGCGTCTGGTCGTCGTTCGCGGTCGATCCGCAGCGTCGCCTGGTCTTTGTCGCGTCGGGGAACTTCTGTGAAGGCACGGACACCTACGGCGATTCGATTCTCGCCTTCAACGCCGACAGCGGCGCTATCGCGTGGCACTTTAAGAACGAAGCGCGCAATCGTGACGTTGAGAACCTCGACTTCGGCGCGTCGCCCGTCCTGTTCGACGTATCGGGATTGCCGGCGCTGGCCGTAGGCTCGAAGGACGGCTACTGCTACGCCGTAAAGCGCGACACCGGCGAGTTGATGTGGGCAACGCGCGTGGCGGATGGATCGGGCAGAGGCGGCATCATCTCGTCAGCAGCAGCGGCCAATGGCAAGGTCTATCTTGGCGCAGGACTGATGAATGGTGCGGGCAAAGTGGTCGCGCTCGATCAACGCTTCGGGCAGATCGTCTGGGAACAGGCGCAGCCGGCGCAGGTCGTCGGCGCAGCAGCAGTAGCCAGCGGAGTCGTCTTCATCGGCGGCGGCGATGACCGCCTGCGGGCCTATGATGCGGAGAGCGGCGTGCTGTTGTGGAGCGCGCAACGCGGCCAGATGTGGGGCGGCGTGTCGGTGACTTCCGACCGCGTCTTCATCGGCTCGAATGATCGTTCAATCTATTCGTTTCAACTCAACGCCGTCACGCCGCAACCGCAGCCGCGCGGCTCGATCAACGTGATTGCGCCAACTAACGGCGAACGAATGCGAAAGTTTGAAAACTATAATATCCGCTGGTCTGTGAGCGGCAGCATAGCGCGCGTTGACATTGCGCTGTCGCGTGATGGCGGCGCGACGTGGACGACGCTCGCCACTGGCGTCAACGCCGGCAACGGCGCGTTCACCCTTATGCCCGGAAAGCCGAAGACCACCACCGGGATCGTGCGCGTGTCGAACTCCGACGACGCCAGCATCTTCGGCGTGTCGGACACGTTCAGAATCAAGTGATGGGTGATGAGTGATGAGCGATGAGTGATGAGAGTAAAATCACTTTCGATATGTTGAATCTTGTTGGATGATTCATGCTACTTTTGCCACTCATCACTTATCACTCATCACTCACTTCCATATTCCTGCCGCGCGCTACCGCGCATCCAGTTGCGCGGCCTCACCTTGCACCATCGCGTCGGGATCGTTCAAGCATCGTTCGACAAGCGGCGCGGCCTCGTCCGCATCAAGCCGCATCAGCGCCCACAGCGCGTGCGCGCGGATGAGCGGCTCATTGTCTTCTTCAATGCGTGCGATCAGCGCCGGCACGGCGGCGACGCAGCCGACGTTTGCAGCAACGACCGCTGCATTGCGCAGCAGCCCGCGTCGCTTCGGGCGCACGAGCGGCGTGCCTTTGAACCGCGCGCGGAATTCAGCGTCCGTAGCGATTGACAAAACCTCAACCAGATCGAGGCGCGGCCCCGTGCCGGCTTCCGCCGCGAACTCAGGCCAATCCGTTGGCCGTGCGAAGCGATTGAATGGGCAGACCTGTTCGGACTGGCCCCGCACGATGACCGGCAGGCGGGCGCGGCCTGTGGCGGCGGGTTGATTCTCCTGACAGACATCGCAGCCAAAGACCCATTCGCCCATCGCGGCGCGCAATTCCGCAGGGACTATCCCTTTGTGCTCAATCGTCAAGTAAGAGATGCAGCGGCGCGCGTCGAGGCGATACGGGCCGGCAAAGGCGTCAGTCGGACAGGCGTCGAGGCAGCGGTGGCAAGTGCCGCAACTGATGTTGACCGGCTCGTCATCAGCCGGCAGATCAAGATCGACGAGAAGCTCTGAGAGGAAAAACCACGAGCCGCGCTGTGGGTGCAGCAGGTTCGTATTCTTGCCGACGAATCCCAACCCGGCGCGCGCCGCAACGCCGCGTTCGAGCAGCGGCACGGCGTCAACGAAACAGCGCGCGTGAATGGAGCGCCCGGCCAACGCTTCAATCATTGCGGCAAGCTTCAATAGTCGCGGCTTGATGATGTCGTGGTAATCAAGCCCCCAGGCGTAACGCGCCACGCGCCCGAATCGATTGTCGTGTCGAAACGGCGGCGCGTCCGTATAGTAGTTCACCGCCAATGTGATGATGGATTGAGCGTGCGGAACCAGCACGCGCGGGTGGGCCATCAATTCGGGCCGCCGCGTCATGTAATTCATCTCACCGGCAAACCCGGCGGCGGCCCATTCGCGGTAATGCTCATCGTCGCACGCGAGCGGCGCGACCGAGGTAATGCCGGCGACTTCAAAGCCAAGCTGATGTGCGGCCTGTTTGATCTGCCCTGCGAGATCGCTCACATCAAAAGACTACCGGAGGCAGTGGCCAGTGGCCAGTGGTCAGTGGTCAGTGGCCAGTGGCCGGAGATAATCCTGAGTCCCGTAGGGACGCGATGTTTATAGATATAGCTGGAGGATGTGACGAAGCCCCGTAGGGGCGCAATGTTGACATCGCGCCCCTACGGGGCTTCGTCCTTTCTAGAAGCCGTAACTATAAACAGGTCGTCCCTACGGGACTACTTCCTGCCTCCTGCTCCCTGCCTCCTGCCTACTGCCTCCTGCTCTCCGCCTCCTGCTTCCTGCTTCCTGCTTCCTATCTCCTGCCTCCTGCCTACTGACCATTGAACGTGCTGCGCCGTAGGAACTGACCCTGGCCGGCGCGGCCTCGGAACTCGCCGTCTTCGACGACGAGGTTGCCGCGCGACAGCACGGTCTTAACGACGCCGCGTACCGTCATGCCTTCGTAGCAACTGTAGTCCACATTCATATGATGCGTCGCGGCGGAGATGGTCTGCTCTTCGTTGGGATCGAAGATGACGATGTCGGCGTCCGAGCCTACGGCCACTGTGCCTTTGCGCGGGAACAGCCCGAAGAGTTTCGCCGCCGCCGTCGAGGTCAATTCGACGAAGCGGTTGACGCTGATGCGTTTGCCTACGACGCCGCCGTTATAGATCAAGCTCATCCGATGCTCGACGCCGGGGCCGCCGTTGGGAATCTTGGTGAAGTCATCGAGGCCGAGTTCTTTCTGCTCTTTGAAACAGAACGGGCAGTGGTCGGTCGAGATGACTTGCAGATCATTGCCTGCCAAGCCCTGCCACAGCTTGTCCTGATTCCACTTCTCGCGGAGCGGCGGCGTCATCACGTACTTCGCGCCCTCAAATCCTTCCTGCTCGTAATAGCTGTAATCGAGGAAGAGATACTGCGGGCAGGTCTCTGCGTAAGCGGGCAGCCCCACGTCGCGCGCCTCGCGCACTTCCTGAAGCGAGTCGTAACAACTGAGGTGAACGATGTAGACCGGCGAGCCGGCCATCTCGGCGATGGCGATGGCGCGATGCACGCCTTCGGCTTCGGCCTTCGTGGGCCGCGTCAAGGCGTGATACTTGGGCGCGGTGTGACCTTCGGCGAGCGCGTGGCGGATGATCTCGTTGATGATGATGCCATTCTCCGCGTGCATACAGATCAGGCCGCCGGCATTGCCCGCGACTTTCATGGCGCGAAAGATCGTCGCGTCGTCCACGAGAAAGACGCCCGGATAAGCCATGAAGAGTTTGAAGCTCATCACGCCTTCGCGGATGAGCTGCTTCATCTCAGGAATCTTTTCGTCGGGCAGATCAGTAGTGATGAGGTGGAAGCCGTAATCGACGACCGGCTTGCCTTCGGCCTTGTGATGCCAGTTGTCAACCGCCTCGACGAGCGATTCGCCTTTGTACTGCACGGCGAAATCAATGATAGTCGTCGTGCCGCCGTGCGCGGCAGCCACCGTGCCGGTGTGAAAGTCATCCGATGAGGCCGTGCCGCCGAACGGCAACTCCATATGCGTGTGCGGATCAATGCCGCCGGGGATGACCAGCTTGCCGGTAGCGTCAATCGTCTTGTCCACTTCGCCGACGAGCGGGGCCAGGTCTTTGCCGATGAGCGTGACGGTTTCGCCTTCGATGAGAACGTCGGCCACATAATCATCCACCGCCGTCACGACGCGTCCGTTTTTGATGAGCGTTTTCATGGGTTGACCTTTTGATTCGTCAAGCGACGCCAAGCCACACGAATCCTAAGATTCATGGTCATTCGTGTTACTCGCGGATCATCTATTTCAGTGACGCGAATGCGGCGTCGAGCGCCGTGACCAGCTCGTCTATGTCGGCCTGTGTCGCCACCAGCGGCGGGCCGAGCCGTATGACGTTGCCATACAATCCGCCTTTGCCGATCAGCACGCCGCGCCGCCGCGTCTCTTCAAAAACGCGCACGACCGATTCCGAGTCGGGCTGTTTAGTCGCGCGGTCCTTCACACACTCAATCGCCTGCATCAAGCCCATGCCGCGCACGTCGCCGATCACCGGGTACTTAGCTTTTAACTCTTCGAGCTTGCCGCGTAAGTAATCGCCGACGACGCGCGCGTTCTGCGGCAGGTCGTTGGCTTCGATCACGCGGATGGTCGCCAGCGCCGCCGCCGACGCGACCGGGTTGCCGCCGAAAGTCGAAAAGGTCAGCGACGGATACTTGTCGGCGATCTCGGCGGTGGCCGTCGTGCAGCCAATCGGCGCGCCGTTGGCCATACCTTTGGCGAAGGTCATCACTTCCGGCTCAACCTCCCAGTGCTCGATGCCGCACCAGCGGTCGCCCGTGCGTCCCCAGCCGCTCTGCACTTCGTCGCAGATGAAGATGCCGCCGTAACGGCGAACGATTTCGGTAACGACTTTGAAGTAATCCTTCGGCGGTGTGATGAACCCGCCGACGCCCATAATCGGCTCGGCGATGAAGGCGGCAATCTCGCCAGTCGTCGAAGTCTGAATCAATTCTTCAACGTCGCGGGCGCATTCCATCGCGCACGAATCGGGCGAGGCATTGAACGGGCAGCGGTAACAGTAAGGCGCGTGCGCGTGGACGATGCCGGGCACGAGCGACGACCCGTGCTTCCACGGCGCGTGGCCGGTCGCTGTCATGTTCATTACAGAGCGCCCGTGATAGGCGTGGCGCAGGGCGATGATCTCTGTGCGGCCCGTGTAGATGCGCGCCAGCACCATCGCCGTCTCGTCGGCCTCCGTGCCGCTGTTGGTGAAGAAACTTTTCTGCAAGCGGCCCGGTGTAATCTCGGCCACTTTCGCGGCCAGCTCCGCCTGCGGGCGATTGATGTAGAGCGTCGAGGTGTGAGCGATGGCAGCGGCTTGCTTGCTTATTGCCTCGATTACTTCGGGCCGCGCGTGGCCGACCGATGTGGTCAGCACGCCGCCGAAGCAGTCGAGGTAGCGATTGCCCTGGCTATCCCAAACGTGCATGCCTTCGCCGCGTTCGAGCGTGAGCGGTTCTTTGTAATAGGTCGCGGCGCAGGGCCAGATGAACTCTTTCTGTTTAGCGATCAACTCGTCATTGCTGGGTAGCGGCGTCGGATTCTGTGCGGCCATCGAGTCTCCTCCAGAGCGTGATTAATTAGACATGAGAAGGCGCGACTATTAAACAACACGCCGCTGGAGAGCGTCAATCCGCGAGTCAGACCTTGTTGGCTTTCAACTCGGCGAGCGGGTAATGCGTATCGCGCCAGTTGATGCCGCCGTTCAGAATCGTTTTTCGCGCCGCGTTCCACATTAGATAGATGAACAGCAAGACCGAGACAGGGAAGAGAAAGGCATAGCGGCGACGCGCGCCGACGATGGGCGCGCCCACGGCGTAGGTCGCAAGCACTATCAGCACCGCAACCAGATTCAACCAGCGTGTCGCGCCCGTCGTCACCCACACGCCGACAAACGGCCAAATGAAAAGGGCGAGTTGCAGCAGCGCAGCCGTGATTGCTACCGCGAGATTGTACTCAAGCCCCGCAAAGAAATTCTTCTCGGTTCCGTCAATCAGCTCGCGCACGGACGCGTACCACTCGACCTTGATCATCCCGACGCCGTGCAACAACTCCTGGCGGTAGCCGCTCTGCTTGATCAGCTTGCCGAGCTTCATATCATCGTCGGGCCGCATGCGAATCGGTGCGTGGCCGCCGATGCGCCGATAGGCTTGCGTCTTTATCAGGTTGAACGCGCCGATGCCGATGAAGCGCGAGCTGCGCGGGTCGGCAGCTTTCCACGGTTTCGAGAAGAGCGAAAAGAAGAGGCCGAAGACGCCGAGGAACGCGTTCAACAACACGCCGGGCATATGCGCTTCGGGAGCGATGGCGATGTGATCGCGCCGCTCGCGCAAGGCGTGGCTTATGGCCAGCCTGATCGTCGCCGAGTGCATTACGATGTCCGCATCGGTGAACAAGAGAAAGTCGCCTGTGGCGTGGCGCGCGGCAAAGTCGAGCGCGTGATTCTTGCCCAGCCAGCCTGCCGGTAACGCGGTGATGTGAAGCGGTCGCAGTCGTTCATCGCTTGCGGCTATACGGTCGAGGATCGAGCCGGTGCGGTCGGTCGAACGGTCGTCGGCGACGATGATTTCCAATCGCGGATAGTCTTGATTGAGGACCGACTGCAAGGCTTCTTCGATGTTGCGGGCTTCATTGCGCGCCGCAATGACGACAGACACGCGCGGCCATTCAGTGGGTTGGAGCGGCGCGACATCTTTGAGCGCGCGGACGCGCCGGTTGCCCTGCCATAGATCAACAGTGATGATGACGTGGACGGCTACCGTGACGGCGGCGAGGTAAAAGAGAAATTTCTCCATCGCTACAAAGTGTAACCCGCCGCCCATCTCGGCGGAAGCAACACCGGCAATGGCCGCTCACTTGTAGTTGATGTAGACCGTCCGCGTCTCTGTGTAGAAGTCGAGCACCGAGTCGCCGACTTCGCGCCCGCCGTAGCCGCTCTCTTTGATGCCGCCGAACGGCGCGTGCGAATAGCCGCCGATGCCCGGGCGGTTGACGTGGACCATCCCTGATTCGATGCGCTCGGCGAATTGAAAGACGCGCCCGACATCGCGCGTGAAGATCGAAGCCGTCAATCCATAACGCACCGCGTTGGCGATGCGCAGCGCTTCATCAAGGTCATCGGCGCGAATGACCGCAAGCACCGGCCCGAATATCTCTTCGCGGGCGATCTCCATTTCGGGTCGCGCTTCGATGACGGTCGGCGAATAGAAGAAGCCGCGTTCCAGCCCTTCGCTCTCGATCACGTCGCCGCCTGCACAGAAGCGCGCCTGTTCGCGGCGGCCCGCTTCGACGTAGCGCGTCACGCCGGCCATCGCGCGGTCATCGACAAGCGGGCCCATCTCGATGCCTGCCTCAACGCCCGGCCCGACGCGATATCGGGCGGCGCGCTCGACGACGCGATCAAGAAAATTGTCATATACATTACCAACGACGATGGCGCGGCTGGTCGCCGTGCAGCGCTGACCCGTAGAGCCGAACGCGCCGGCCATCACACCCGCCACCGCGAGGTCGAGGTCGGCGTCTTCTAAAATGATCTGCGGGTTCTTGCCGCCGAGTTCCAGTTGCAGTTTCAACAAGCGGTCGCTGGCGGCCCGCGCAATCAGCTTGCCGACGTGCGTAGAGCCGGTGAACGAGACGCCGCGCACCTGTTCGTTATCAATCAGCTCCGCGCCCGGCTCCGAGTCGCCGTGAATCAGGTTGACGACGCCCGCGGGCAAGCCGATTTCTTCAAGCCCGCGAACCAGCATCGCCGCCGTCATCGGCGTCAGCGGCGACGGCTTCAACACACAGGTGTTGCCGGCGACCAGAGCCGGCGCGAGCTTCCAGACCGGAATCGCCACCGGAAAATTCCACGGGCTAATCAGACCGACGACGCCGAGCGGCTGCGCGTTCGTGTAACAGAAGACGCTGTCGTCTTCGCTCGGCAAGACCTTGCCGCCGAGCCGCCGCCCGAACCCGGCAGTGTATTCGAGAATGTCGAGCGAGCGGCGCACTTCGCCTAATGATTCGGCAATCGTCTTGCCCTCTTCGCGCGTCAGCAGCATCGCCAGATGTTCTTTGTGGCGGTCAGTCCAGGCCAGCCAATCGAACAAGAGCTTGCCACGACGCGGCGCAGGCACAGCACGCCAACTGTCGAAGGCGCGATGAGCCGCTTCGACCGCCTGCCGCGCGTCTTCTCTCGATGAATCGGGAGCGCGGCCCACGAGCACCGAGCGGTCTGCGGGGTCGAACCGCTCTTTCAATTTGCCGTCAATGCCCGCCTGCCAGCGGCCATCAATGAAGTTCAAAACCGTGTCGCCGAGTTGTGGAATGCTGTTCACCGCTCTCATCCTCCTGCGTTCAGGTGACGCGGCGGCATTATCGCCAATCCCGCAGGCAGATTGCAATGAGCGGAGGCGGAAGAAATAAGGAGGCAGTAGTCAGGAGGCAGTCAAGAAGATAGGCCAGCAGTCTTAACGACTGGCAGCGAGTCGTTACACAGCAGACCTGCCTCCTGCTTCCTGAATCTCTCTGCCATTCTGTTCTGAATCTGATGGCGATGAGGCGCGGTGTGAAATCTCGTGCACTCTTCAAGGTTTGTTTCAACCACTGCGATGAGTTGAACATTGATTATAGAGCGTGTCTGAAAAGCCAAAGAAAGCCCTGAAGGGGCGCGATTCGACAGCCAGGGCATCGCCCTGGGTGAGCGGCGGGGCTAACCGCCAAGCCCTGAAAGGGCGCACTAGGTGATCGGTTATTACGTCCTTTCAGGGCTTGCGGAATTGTCGCTGTGTGTACCCAGGGCGATGCCCTGGGCTATTGAATCCCGCCCTTTCAGGGCTTCTCAGATCAACGATGCCATAGATCAAACAAGCTCCGTTAGGAGTGCAATGTTGACATCCCGCTCCTGACGGAGCTTGCATCATCTGCGGCATCGTGAGCTATAGAGCGTGTCTGAAAAGCCTAAGAAGCCCTGAAGGGGCGGGATTCGACAGCCCAGGGCATCGCCCTGGGAAAGAGGTGGTGCAAACCGCCAAGCCCTGAAAGGGCGCAATAACCGATCACCTAGTGCGCCCTTTCAGGGCTTCTTAGGCATCGCCTCGGAGATTATTAGTAAATACCGTGCGATTGAAACGCGCCCCTTCAGGGCTTTTCAGACACGCTCTATAGCAATCTGAGCGTTAAGACTCTATCCGCAACAGGTCGAGCCGCAACAGGTCGAGTTTCGTTAGCCCGAATATAATAGCGTGGGCCAAACGGTGTCGTGCAGGCTCTCCCTTTCCTGCGAGCAACGACCGCCGGCCCACGTCGCGGTAAACGAATGGAGAAGTAACCGCTTTACGTGTTCAGCCGATTATTCAACGTCTGCGCACCACCCCCTTCGTCATATGGCCGGGTCGCGTGACCGGCGACGCTTTGCGTTATACATCTCCTCCAACGCCTCGGCTGACGAATCACTCGTCAAGAGTGTGTGGCCGCTCTGCAAAGATTTCTAAAGAAGCTCGGCGGCATCCGTCGTCAACAGAGCCGCGCGCATTAAACCGAGGGGGACGGCTCTTGCAGGTTACTCTCCGCTCCCGTGCCATTCTGGTCTGTTAAGACTGCGGTTAGAGTATGGGGATTGGCCGTCCCCCTCATCGAATTGAATGAAGAGGGCGGCGCGGCTTACATTGAGAAGTCGTCAATAACGTCAACCTTCTGTTAAGCGGGTGTTGAGTTTTGTCAACGACGCGCGGCAGTCGGCGCGTCGTTGCGCGCGATGAGCGCGGCTTGACGTATGATAAGCTGTACGGCGTGGATAGCGGCAGCACCTGCCCGCAACGACCGCGCGAGCGCGAAGGACGCAAGATGAACAGCATACTGGTAGTTGATGATGATCTCGATCTGTGCGAGCTGCTGGCGAAGTACCTGCGCCGCGAAGGCTTCGACTTCGAGATGGTGCACGACGGCGAAAGCGGCGTTGATCGCGCGCTGGCCGGTTCGTATGCGCTGATCGTGCTCGACGTGATGCTGCCGAACAAGAATGGCTTTGAAGTCCTGCGCCAGATACGCGCACGCTCGCAGACGCCCGTGCTGATGTTGACGGCGCGCGGCGACGACGTGGATCGCATCGTCGGGTTGGAGATGGGCGCTGACGATTATCTGCCCAAGCCTTTCAACCCGCGCGAGCTGGTCGCCAGGATTCGAGCGATCTTGCGGCGTGCGCGCATTGACATTGACGCGGCAGCCGCCGAACGCCTGGTGATCGGCGACATCGAACTGGAC
>JBJMGV010000053.1:0-30949 GCA_045807725.1 Blastocatellia bacterium
CCATCTTGGCGGTGAAGCGACCGGCGTACTCAGACATCAACTGGCGATAACGCTCTTCCGTCAGCAGGTCTTTCTCTTTCAACTCGGCCACATCGCCCGGATCGATAACGATGTAGGACTCGAAGTAGAGCACCTTCTCCAACTCGCGCAGCGGGATGTCGAGCAAGTGGCCGATGCGCGACGGCAGACCTTTGAAGAACCAGACGTGCGAGCAAGGCGAGGCCAGCTTGATGTGGCCGAGGCGCTCGCGGCGCACCTTCGACTGAGTGACTTCAACGCCGCACTTATCGCAGACGACGCCCCTGTGCTTCATGCGTTTGTACTTGCCGCACAGGCATTCCCAGTCAGTGACCGGGCCGAAGATTTTGGCGCAGAACAACCCGTCGCGCTCAGGCTTGAACGTTCGATAGTTGATTGTTTCGGGCTTGGTCACTTCGCCGTGCGACCACGATAGAATCTTCTCCGGTGAAGCCAGACTGATTCGAATCGCCTCAAAGTCAGGTGCCAAATTCGTCTTCTGTTCGTGAGTTCTAAACATTATGTTCACCTTCCTCCGGTACGATTTTAGATTTTAGATTTTAGATTTTGGATTGAGGGAGTGAGCGTTCGCGCCCCTTTCCCTCAATCCAAAATCGGCAATCCAAAATCCAAAATCCCATTACTCGGTTACCACTTCCTCTTCTTCGCTGCGGCGCATCAGTTCAACGTCGAGACAGAGCGATTGCAATTCGCGGATCAAGACGTTGAATGATTCGGGCACGCCGGGGTCAAAGTCGGCTTCGCCTTTGACAATCGCTTCGTAAATCTTCGAGCGGCCCGCCACGTCATCGGACTTGGCGGTCAGCAGTTCTTGCAGGATGTGCGCTGCGCCGTAAGCTTCAAGCGCCCAGACTTCCATTTCGCCGAAGCGCTGGCCGCCGAACTGCGCCTTGCCGCCCAAAGGCTGCTGTGTGATGAGCGAGTATGGCCCAATCGAGCGGGCGTGAATCTTGTCATCAACCAGATGCGACAGCTTCATCATATAGATGTAGCCGACCGTCACCTTCTGCTCGAACGGCTCGCCCGTCATCCCGTCAAACAAGTTCGTCTTGCCCGAAGTCGGCAATCCGGCGTATTCGAGCAGCCGCTTGATGTCGGCTTCGCGCACGCCGTCAAAGACCGGCGACGCGAACGGGATGCCTTCGATCAACAGCCGCGCGTGGTCAATGAGGTCGGCATCGCCCATCGCGCTGAAACGCTCCTGCTGTTCAGGCAGGACGAAGACATCCTTGTAGACTTTGCGTATGCGGTCAGCGCGCGCCTCGTCCGAAAGCAGATCGCTGAGCATCTGGCCGATGCTCTTCGACGCCCAGCCGAGGTGCGTTTCGAGAATCTGGCCGACGTTCATACGCGAAGGCACGCCGAGCGGGTTCAGCACGATCTCGACCGGCGTTCCGTCCGGCAGATAAGGCATATCTTCGACCGGCAGGATGCGCGCGATGACGCCCTTGTTACCGTGACGGCCCGCCATCTTGTCGCCGACCGACAGCTTACGTTTCATTGCGACGAAGACCTTGACCATTTTGATGACGCCCGGCGGCAGCTCGTCGCCCTTCTTCAGCTTCTCGACGTTCTCGTTGTGAAGCTGCTGTTGGACTTTGATCTGACGCTCGGTGCGGCGTTCGATCTCATTGATCTCGGTCTGCACGTCGATACGAGCGTTAGCGATCTCGACCTTGCGGAGCGCGCCGAACTCGACGCCCTCAAGCTCTTCGCGCGTCAGCTTCGTGCCTTTCGCCAGAAGCTTCTTGCTCTTGTAAACAAGGTCTTCGGCGAGGCGCTGGCCTTCGAGCAATTCGTAGATGCGCTTGTTGCGTTCGTCTTCGAGAATGCGAACCTCGTCGCGCAGGTTCTTTTCGAGCTTCTCTTCTTCGGCGCGCTCGATGGCGAGTGAACGCTCGTCCTTCTCCGCGCCCTTGCGGGTGAAGACCTTCACGTCAACGACAATGCCGTCAATGCCCGGCGGGCAAGTCAGCGAAGCGTCGCGCACGTCGCCGGCCTTCTCACCGAAGATGGCGCGCAGCAGCTTCTCTTCTGCGGTCAACTGCGTCTCGCCCTTCGGCGTGACCTTACCAACAAGAATTGAACCCGGCTTAACGTAAGCGCCGATGCGGATGATGCCCGAATCATCGAGATCACGCAGCGCCGACTCCGACACGTTCGGAATGTCGCGCGTGATCTCTTCAGGTCCAAGCTTGGTGTCGCGCGCTTCAACTTCGAGTTCTTCGATGTGAATCGAAGTGAACGAATCTTCCTTGACCAGCTTCTCGCTGACCAGGATGGCGTCTTCAAAGTTGTAGCCGCGCCACGGCATAAAGGCGACCAGCACGTTGCGGCCCAGCGCCAGCTCGCCCAACTGCGTGCAAGGCCCATCGGCGATCACGTCGCCCTTCTTGACGCGCTGGCCTTCGCGCACAATCGGCTTCTGGTTGATGCAGGTGTTCTGGTTCGAGCGCTTGAACTTCGTCAGCGCATAAATATCGGCGTTGATCTCGCGCGAAGTCGTGCCACCGATGCCGTGCTCTGCGCGAATGATGATGCGCTCGGAGTCAACGGAGTCAACCACGCCGTCGCGCTTTGCGAGCACGACCGCGCCCGAATCCTGCGCCGTGACGCGCTCCATCCCTGTGCCGACCAGCGGCGCTTCGGCGCGGAGCAGCGGCACTGACTGGCGTTGCATGTTCGATCCCATCAACGCGCGGTTGGCGTCGTCGTTTTCAAGGAACGGAATCAACGACGCGGCGACCGACACCAACTGCTTCGGGCTGACATCGATGAACTCCAGCTCGTGCGGCTCGTTGAAGCGGAAGTCGCCCGCTTTGCGCGACGCCTTGCGACCCGGCGTGATGACGCCGTGCTTATCGGCTTCGACCGACGCCTGGCCAATGGTGTAGCGGTCTTCTTCCCACGCCGACAGGTAGAACGGGTACGGCTCGTGCTCCGCCGCCGTCTTGCCGTCAGCCGTGAGCTTCTTGTTGGCCTTGTCCACCTGATCTTTCGGCAGGTGATCGCCGATGTTGAAGTCGCTGTCGCCCGCCGATGACACGCGCACATAGTCAATGATGCGCCCGTTCTCGACCTTGCGATAAGGCGATTCGATGAAGCCGAACTCGTTGATGCGCGCGAAGCACGAGAGGCTGGAGATCAAACCGATGTTCGGTCCTTCAGGCGTTTCAATCGGACAGATGCGCCCGTAGTGCGTCGGGTGAACGTCGCGCACCTCGAACCCGGCGCGTTCGCGCGAGAGACCGCCTGGCCCAAGCGCCGACAGGCGGCGTTTGTGGGTGATCTCAGACAGCGGGTTGGTCTGGTCCATAAACTGAGAGAGCTGCGACGAGCCGAAGAACTCACGCACCGCCGCCGTCACCGGCTTGGCGTTGATGAGGTCGCGCGGCATCGCCGTCTGCATCTCTTGATGGATCGACATCTTCTCTTTGATCGCGCGCTCCATACGAACAAGGCCGATGCGGAACTGGTTTTCGAGCAGCTCGCCGACCGCGCGCACGCGACGATTGCCCAGGTGGTCAATGTCGTCCGCTTCGCCGATGCCTTTGCGCATCTTCAGCACGTAGCCGATCACGTCAACGAAGTCGGTTGTCGAGAGCGTCTGCTGATCCAGGCGGTCACGCTCAGGCTTGCCGAGCTTGATGTTGGCTTTCAAACGGCCAACGCGCGAGAAGTCGAATTTGCGCTCGTCGAAGAACATCCCGCGAAAGAGATTCCACGCCGTCAGGATGGTCGGCGGGTCGCCCGGACGCATCTTGCGATAGATTTCCAAGATCGCATCGCGCGGCGTCTTCACCGAGTCCTTCTTGAGCGTCTGGCTGATGACCGTGCCGACTTCGTCGCGCTCGGGGAAGAAGATTTCGACCTCGGTAACGCCCGACTCAACGATCTGCTGCCACTCGCGGGTGGTCAGTTCGGTGTTGGACTCGGCGACGACTTCGCCGGTCTCGTGATTGATGAGATCGTCGGTCAAGAACGCGCCTTCGATCTCGCCCGGATCGACCGTCACCGTCTTCACCTTCGCCTTGCGCAGCGTGTCGATGTCGCGGCGCGACAGCTTCTTGGCATTCGTGCCGCCGCGCACGATCACGTCGCCCGATTTGTCTTCAACGTTCTCGGCAAGGTGCAGGCCGACGATGCCTTCGTTCGGCTCGAAGTGCAGCCGCCCGCCGGCAATCTGGGCCTTCTGCGAGTTGTAGAACATCCGCAGCACCTCGGCGTCGGTGTAGCTCGAATGCTTGATGATGTCCTCAAGCTGCGAGTCCGTGCCGATCTTCTCGAGGTCGATCTTGTCCATCAAGCCAAGCGCGCGCAGGAAGACCGTGCCGTAGAATTTGCGCTTGCGGTCAATGCGAACGTAGAGCAGGTTCTTGGTGTCGTACTCGAATTCGACCCACGAGCCGCGATAGGGGATGACCTTCGCCAGGAAGTAGGAGTTGTTGTTCGCCTTCTCAAAGAAGATGCCGGGCGAGCGGTGCAACTGGCTGACGATGACGCGCTCGGTTCCATTGATGATGAACGTGCCATTGTCGGTCATCAGCGGAATCTCGCCGAAGAAAACTTCTTCCTCTTTGATGTCGCGGATGGACTTCTGTCCGGTGTCTTCGTCGGTGTCCCAGACCGTCAGCCGAATCTTGACCTTGAGCGGCACGGCATAGGTCATCGACTTTTCCTGGCACTCTTTCTCGGAGTGCTTGTGTTGCAGCGTCACCGGCTCGCCACAGTTGTCGCACAGCACCGGCGACACGGTGTTCAGCGTGCCGCACTGCGAGCAGACCACATCTTCGGCCTGATACGGGTTGACGCGCAGAATGTTGCCGCACGAGCGACAGTTGGTGCGCAGGTGATAAAGCCCTTCCAACTGGCCGCACTTGCACTGCCAGTTGCCGATAGAATACTCAACGAAATCGAGTTGCGAGGTTTCGCGGAAGTCGGTGATCGGGAAGACCGAGCGGAAGACCGCCTGCAAGCCGATGTTCTCGCGTTCGGCAGGCAACAGATCCATCTGCAAGAAGCGGTTGTACGACTGGCGCTGGACCTCGATCAGATTGGGGATGCGGATTGCCGTTTTGATGCGTGAAAAATCAAACCGCTCACGGCCTACGCCGTTGCCGTTGTTGACTTGTGCTGACATATCTCTCCTTGATCAGAAGGCAAGAAAAAGCTTGCAGCGGGGCGCAACTGTCCCAGCTCGGTTGGAGAAGCTCACGCACGCAAAACGGGGTAAGTTGTGCGAGTCAACTTCAAAGCTGTGACGATGCAGTTCCACTGCAAGCAAATGAATTTTCGCAGACACAAATGCGAAGCACGGCTGGAGACACCTCATCCAACCGCGATTTTCGCGAATTTTTGAGCGCAAACTTAACTTTATTACCGTCGCCGTCCTTTAACGTCCTGAAGCTAGATATTACACAGAAGCCGACGAATCGGTCAAGCCGCGAACAGGGGCCGGGTGTCGGGGGCCAGGGGTCGGTAGTGCAACACCACCGACCTAACCGCCCATTTAATTTGAATAATCAAGTTTTCCTGGCCGCACCAATCACGGCCCGGCCCCTGATCCCCGGCCCTTACTCCCCTACTTCAGGTCAACGGTCGCGCCAGCATCGGTGAGCTTCTTCTTGAGGGACTCGGCTTCGTCCTTGGGCGCGCCTTCCTTAACCGCCTTGGGCGCGCCTTCAACTAGGTCTTTGGCTTCCTTGAGGCCCAGCGCAGTAATCTCGCGCACGACCTTGATAACGCCGATCTTCTTGCCGGGGTCGGCCAGGCCGGTGAGGATGACATCGAACTCATCCTTCTCTTCAACCGCCGGGGCCGCCGCCGCGCCCGCCGCCGGGGCCGCCGCTACGGCTGCCGCCGCCGCCGACACGCCGAACGTGTCTTCCATCATCTTCACAAGTTGGGACGCTTCCAACAGCGAAAGGTCTTTAATCTGGTCAACAATTACTTGAAGCTTTTCTGCCGACATATTCTTTCGTCTCCTCTGATAATCTTCTGCCTGTTAGCCTTTAACGTTTTCGACTAACGCCCGCCAGCCCCGCCGGTGCATCTCCGACGACGGCCAGCCCGCCACGCCGCTCCACTGACACGCTGCAAAGCGGCACTTCAAAATTTCTTGCGACGAACCGAGCGCCCGACTTCCACAAACCCGGCGCTCGATTTCGGATTGCCGATTTTGGATTAAAGGAGAAGTGCTCACTTAGACCTGCGGCTCTCCGCCAATCTAAAATCCAAAATCGCTCATGCGTTTTCTTTCTGAGCGCGAACCTGATCGATGACGACCGCGAGGTTGCGCGCCACGCCCGCTGTCGCAACGGCCAACCGCTGCGCGCCACTGTTGATCAGGAACATGACTTTCGAGACCAACTCTTCCTTCGTCGGTAGGGTGGCAATCGCCTCGATGTCTTCGACGCGGATGGCGCGGCCTTCGACGAGGCCTCCCTTGAAGGAAAAGACGGGGCTTTCCTTTGCCCACTTCGACAGCACCTTCGCCAGCGTCACCGGGTCATCTTTGGATAAGGCGATGGCCGTCGCGCCGGTGAAGTTCTCCGAGACCGACGCCATCGGCGTGCCTTCGGCGGCGCGGATGGCCAGCGTGTTCTTCACCACGCGGTAGGTCAGGTTGGCCTGGCGCAATTCGCGGCGCAAGCGCTCGTCATCGGCGACCTTGATGCCCTGAAAGCCGACGACCAGCGCGTGCGGCGCTTCCTGAAACTCTTTGCGGAGAACGTCGATCTCCTGCTCTTTCTGTGCTCTTGTTTTCACAATTCATCTCCCAGCCGATTTTGGATTTTGGATTGCCGATTTTGGATTAGAAAGACAGACGTTGTGTTCCGTCCCTCAATCCAAAATCCAAAATCGCCGCGCGCGAAGCGCATCTCTAGCTATGAAAATCCGAAATTAAAATTCGGCGGTATTCAATTTGATGCCCGGCCCCATCGTCGATGAGAGCGTCGCATTCTTGACATACTTGCCTTTAGCCGCCGACGGCTTGGCGCGCATGATGGCGTCGATCAGCGTCTTGGCATTCTCTGCCAGTAGCTGCGCGTCGAAACTCACCTTGCCGACGGGCGCGTGGATCACGCCGGTTTTATCAACGCGGAACTCGACCTTACCGGCCTTAGTCTCGCGCACGGCGCGGCCAATGTCTGCTGTTACGGTTCCGGTCTTCGGGTTCGGCATCAATCCGCGCGGGCCGAGAATCTTTCCGAGCTGACCGACGCCGCGCATCATATCGGGCGTCGCAATCAGGGCGTCGAAATCGAGCCAGCCGCCTTTGATGCGCGTGACGATGTCGTCGCCGCCGGCTTCGTCCGCGCCGGCTTCCTGCGCCTCCTGAATCTTGTCGGGCGTTGAAGCGATAACGATCACGCGCTTCGACTTACCGAGTCCGTGCGGCAGCACGACCGTGCCGCGCACCATCTGATCGGCCTTGCGCGGATCAACGCCGAGCGTCATTCCCAGTTCGACCGTCTCATCGAACTTAGCGAAGGCGATCTTCTTGGCCAGTTCGATGGCTTCGGGAACCGAGTAAAAGCGGGTGACCTCGACCTGTTCCGCCGCCGCTCTATATTTTTTGCCTGCCATAATTGTCCTCCAGGTGATTAACGTGGCGACCCTCAAAGGCTCAGCCACTCCCTTAATTCATCCGCGTCACGCCCCGCCAGTTGATTAATCACGCCGGCTCCCAACCGGGCCGCAGAAGGCTGTCCTGCGTCGTTGAGCAGAAGTAAGCGCGTGGAGTTGCCGGCGGCGCGAGCGGTTAATCGACGACTTCCAGCCCCATGTTACGGGCCGATCCTTCAATCGTGCGCATGGCCGACTCAAGCGAGGTGGTGTTGAGGTCGGGCATTTTCGTGCGCGCGATGTCTTCGATCTGCTGGCGCGTGATGTGGCCTATCTTGTCGCGGTTGGGCCGCGCCGAGCCTTTTTCGATGCCGACCGCCTTTTTGATCAGATCGGTGGCCGGCGGCGTCTTGGTGATGAAGGTGAAAGAGCGATCCGCGTAGACCGTGATGATGACGGGAATCTTCATATCCCCAACGTTGGCGGTCTTGGCGTTGAACGCCTTGCAGAACTCCATAATGTTGACGCCGTGCTGGCCGAGCGCCGGGCCGATAGGAGGAGCGGGGTTCGCTTTCCCCGCCGGGACTTGCAGCTTGATGTATCCGGTAATCTTCTTTGCCATAATTGGGTCGCTTACGAGCCAGCCCCGACGGGGCTGAAACTCTCCCCTCTCTGAAATGATGAAGGCTGTAATGATGAAGGATGAATGCCGGATGAGTTCTTCAATTCATCCTTCATTATTCATCGTTCACCATCCAGGCTACTCTTCTTCCGTGAACGTCAGTTTCTCAACGTCAAGGAAATTCAATTCAACGGGCGTCGAGCGCCCGAAGATCGTGACCATTACCTTAAGCACGCCCTTGTCCGGGTTGATCTCTTCGACCTGGCCGGTGAAGCCGCTGAACGGCCCCGACAGGATGCGGACGTGCTCGCCATGCGCGAACGTGTGTTTCGGTTTCGGCTTTTCGGCTGCCTCGGTGACGTGATGAACGATCTGATCAACCTCTTCGGGCGTCAGCGGCGTCGGCTTCTGGCCGCCGACAAATCCCGTGACCTTCGGCGTTGACTTGATCAGATGCCAGACCTTTTCGCTGACTTCGCCCAGATCGTCGGTTTCAATCTCGACCAGCACATAACCGGGAAAGATCATGCGCGAAGTCTCGACGCGCTTCGAGCCGCGCATCTCAACGACGGTTTCTGTCGGCACCAGCACTTGCGTGATCTGGTCGCCCATATCGTAGGCCTGAATGCGCGATTGCAACGACTCGCGCACCTTCTTCTCGTAGCCCGAGTAGGTGTGGATGATGTACCAGTTTGTGGGCATAACGGTTGTGCCTACTTGAAGACTTTCTGAAGCGCTTCAAAGCCCAGAGTGATGACTTGGTCAATGCCCCAGAGATAAAAGCCAAAGAAAAAGATGGCAATTAAGACGACGACCGTCGTGCTCCAGACTTCGTTGCGGGTTGGCCAGCTCGTCTTGCGCAATTCAAGCTTGACGTTCTGGTAAAACTCGCCGATGCGTCCGCCCAGAGATCGCTTCGATCCACGCGCAGGGCGCTCGACGGCCTCGCCGCCGCTGCGTTCAGGCGTTTCCCGCAGCGCCTTCTCATCATCATCCGAATACTCGGTCACTCGACTCATTTGCTCCACCTCGAAAACTAACGAACAGGGGTACCAGGATTCGAACCCGGCCTTACGGTTTTGGAGACCGCCGTGCTAGCCGCTAACACTATACCCCTAAGCCGATTCTAGGTTTTGGATTTTGGATTAGCAGAAAGGTGCATATTTAACTGAAGCATCTTTCCCTCAATCCAAAATCTAAAATCCAAAATCGAATTACTTCGTTTCTTTATGCGCGCGGTGCACCCGGCACTTGTTACAGAACTTCTTGAACTCAAGACGGTCGGGCGTCTTCTTCTTATTCTTGGTCGTCACATAGTTGCGATTCTTGCACTCGGTGCACTGCAACGTGATGTTATCTCTCGCCATAAATCCTCAACTTAATATGCGCATCATCTTATCAGCGCAATGAGCGGCTGCCGAGCCGTGAAACCGGCTCAAGCAGCCGGTTCTATGTTACTCCAGGATTTCAGAGACGGAGCCGGCACCGACCGTGCGACCGCCCTCTCGTATCGCAAACCGCAGCCCCTTCTCCATCGCAATCGGCACGATCAACTCGATCTCCAACTGCGAGTTGTCTCCAGGCATCACCATCTCCACCCCTTCCGGCAACTGCGCCACCCCCGTCACATCCGTCGTCCGGAAGTAGAACTGCGGCCTGTACCCGCTGAAAAACGGCGTGTGCCGTCCCCCCTCTTCCTTCGTCAGCACGTACACTTCCGCCTTGAACTTCGTGTGCGGCGTGATGCTGCCCGGCTTGGCGATCACCTGCCCGCGCTCGATCATCTTGCGCTCTACACCTCTCAACAGCAGCCCCACATTGTCGCCTGCCATTCCACTGTCCAACAGCTTCTTGAACATCTCCACGCCTGTCACCACGGTCTTGCGCGTGTCGCGGATGCCGATGATCTCCACCTCTTCGCCTACCTTCACCTGCCCGCGCTCGATCCTTCCGGTCGCCACCGTGCCGCGTCCTGAGATCGAAAAGATGTCTTCGACCGGCATCAGAAACGGCTTATCGACCTCTCTGGCCGGCTGCGGTATATACGAGTCCACCGCATCCATCAACTCTTCGACGCTCTTCTCCCACTGCGCTTCGCCATTCAGCGCCCCTAAAGCCGACCCTCTGATGATGGGAATCTCATCGCCGGGGAACTGGTAGCTCGACAGCAACTCTCTGACTTCAAGCTCGACCAGATCGAGCAACTCCGGGTCATCAACCGCATCGACCTTGTTCATAAACACGACCATTGCCGGCACGCCGACCTGTCGCGCCAGCAGGATGTGCTCGCGGGTCTGCGGCATCGGCCCGTCGGTCGCCGCCACCACCAGAATGGCGCCGTCCATCTGCGCCGCGCCAGTGATCATGTTCTTGATGTAATCGGCGTGGCCGGGACAATCGACGTGCGCGTAGTGACGATTGGCGGTTTCGTACTCGACGTGAGCGGTGGCGATGGTGATGCCACGAGCTTTCTCTTCCGGCGCGTTATCGATGGAGTCGAACGAGCGGAAGGCGATCTTGGGGTTGTGCTTGGCCAGCACCTTAGTGATGGCGGCGGTCAAGGTCGTCTTGCCGTGATCGATGTGGCCGATGGTGCCGACGTTGCAGTGTGGTTTGCTGCGGTCGAATTTCTCTTTTGCCATAACTCTCCTGTGTCGAAGCCGGTAATTATCATTAAAAATATAATCCGGCTTGATGCCAACAAACCTGCGATGAAGCCGGCGATGGGGATTGAACCCATGGCCTCATCCTTACCAAGGATGCGCTCTACCACTGAGCTACGCCGGCCTGCGCTATCAGCGAATCGCAACTGGAGCGGGCGACGGGACTCGAACCCGCAACATCTAGCTTGGAAGGCTAGTGCGCTACCATTGCGCTACGCCCGCCTGTTCTCAAATGACCTTGGTGCTGGGGGAAGGATTCGAACCTTCGTAGAGCCTAAGCCCGCCGGGTTTACAGCCCGGTGCCATTAACCACTCGACCACCCCAGCACACCAATTCAATGCGCCCTTTCGTTCAAGTAACTTTATTCAGCGTGAAGGGATAGTCCCTAGCGCGAAAAGCCACTACACGAAAACGGTCATTTTAGCCGAGATACCCCATCCGCGCAAGCCGATTTCTTGCGCAAGTATCCCGCGCCGGTTTCAATTTCAGCTTGTCTGCGTGCTTGCCCGTCGTGCGCGGCTTTCAGTCAAGCGCCTGACGCCGCACCGTTCAGCGAGACAGCGAAGAGAAAATAACCGGTTCGATGGTTTGATTCTATTCTCTGTCGCAGGGTCTGACAAGGTCGGGGCGAAGCAGAATGCTTTAAAAGCCGATTCAGCCCTCGTCATCTTACATTTCCCATCGACGCGGCAAGCCGTCCTGAGCACGCTCCGCAAAAGCCGCTTCGTTTCAGATCGACCTGCTCAATCGAATTCGAGAAATGCATCACACACTCATACCGATGGCAATGGACGAGGCCGAAGGCGTGGCCGAGTTCGTGCACCGCCTCTTTTTCGCAACGCTCGTAAAAGAGCCGCTCATCTGCTGGCAAGCCATAAAAGGATTGCCGCAAGCGATGCACAGAGATCAGGGCCGCACGATTGTTGAGCTGCGCTTCGCCAAAGACAAACGTAAGGATGGGAATGAATAAGTCAACGTCGCACACGCCCAGCGTTTTGTCGCCCGCGCCAACCGGCAGATCGAGCAGCCGGGCGAGAATCTGCGTCGAATGATATTGCAGTCGCGTCGCGTTATACGTTAAGGCCGGATCAATGCGGTGAAGGCTGACCGCGCATTGAACACCGAGATCATCCGGCAGCGTCACGGTCAGGTAATCGAGCACATCCCAATCAACCCGGCCCACCGCAACGATGTGGATTTCAGCCATAACGCAATGGACGAAAGCGCCGGAAGTAAGAACGCGAGCCGGCCTTCGATTGTGCGCTCAACTCCGCGCGCCGGTCGCCTGCTTCTCTTCCCGCTTGAATCCGTACTTCTTGATCTTGTTGTAGAGCGTGACGCGATCAATCTCAAGCAGGCGCGCCGCGCGGTAGATGTTCCAGCCCGATTCCTCAAGTACGTTCTTGATATGCTGTCGCTCGATCTCCGACAGCGACTTGCCGACCAGCGCCGGCTTCGCGCCGTTCAACTGCAAAGGCAAATCGCCTGGCTGAATCTCTCGCGTTTTGGCGACCAGTACGGCGCGCTCCATCGCGTTTTGCAATTCGCGCACATTGCCCGGCCAGTCATAGGCGCGCAGCAGATCAAGCGCCTCTTTCGATAAGCCCGTCACCGGCTTATTCATGCTCTGCGAAAAACGGGTCAGAAAATGATCGGCCAACATCTCAATGTCTTCGCGCCGCTCGCGCAGCGGCGGCACCGTGATCGAGAAGACGTTGATGCGATAGTAAAGGTCTTCGCGGAATTTTTCTTCAGGAACCAGCGCCTCAAGGTTCTTGTTAGTTGCGGCGATCAATCGAAAGTCAACCGGAATCTCGGCATTGCCGCCGACGCGCGCAATCTTCTTCTCTTCGAGCACGCGCAGTAAATCAATCTGCGTCTTCAGGCTGATGTCGCCGATCTCGTCCAGAAAGAGCGTGCCGCCGTCGGCCATCTCGAACTTGCCTTTGCGCCGGTAATGAGCGCCGGTGAACGCGCCTTTCTCGTGGCCGAACAGCTCGCTTTCCAGGACGCCTTCCGATAGCGCGCCGCAGTTGACGACGACAATCGGCATGTAACGTCGCCTACTATTAGCGTGAATGGCGCGGGCAATCAGTTCTTTGCCGGTCCCGGATTCGCCGCGTATCAGCACGGTCGTTTCAGATTGAGAGACAACGGCCACCTGTTCGAGCACACGGCGAATGGCCGCGCTCGTGCCGACGATTTCATGAAGTAAGTTCAGCTCATCGATCTTCGAGCGCAGCCGCGTGTTCTCTGTCACCAGTTGCTTGCGCTCGATGGCTTTGCGGATCAGGTGTTCGAGATCGTCAGGGTCAAACGGCTTGACGATGTAATCGTACGCGCCTTGCTTCATCGCCTCGACGGCGGTCTCGACCGAAGCGTATGCCGTCATGATAATGATCGTGGCGTCGGATTGAACTTCACGAATCTTGCGCTGCAACTCCAGCCCGTCCATTCCCGGCATGCGTATGTCGAGCAGAAAGATGTCCCAGCTCTGCGCCGCCAGTTTCTCAAGCGCCTCTTTGGCCGACCCCGCCACTTCGACCGTGTAGCCGTCTTCCAAAAACCAGTTGCCGAGCGATTCGCGCACGATAGTCTCATCGTCAACGATCAGTATGCGTATGTCACTAGCGCCCATGCTGTACCCCTGTTGCCGCCGCCTGCGCGCTCGCTGCCGCGCCAGTCTCAGGTAAGCGGATGATGAATGTAGTTCCAGAGCCGGGCGCGGATTCAACGTCGATCTCGCCGGCGTGGTTCGTGATGATGCCGTAGACAACGGCCAGCCCCAGGCCGACACCTTTGCCCTGCTCTTTAGTCGTAAAGAACGGCTCGAAGATTTGCCGCCGCGTCTCTTCGTCCATACCGATGCCGTTGTCGGTGATGCGAATCTCGACCGTATGTTGATCGGGCAGCGACCGCAACGCGACGAGCAAGCGACCTTCGCCGGGCCGCATCGCCTCGCAGGCATTGATGAGCAAAGCCACCATCGCCTGCTTGATCTGCTGCGCGTCACAGGTGACTCGGCGACACGCGTCGTCAAGCTGAAGCTCGGTAGCGACGCCCATCAGGTCGATCTTGTGCTGCACGAGCCGCACGGACTGGCAGATGATGTCGTTGAGGTCGTTCGGCTCCAGGTTGGTCCGGGTCTGCCGTGAGAATTGCAAAAGGTTCTTCACGATGTCGCCGCAGCGCGCCGATTCCGCAGCGATCATATCGAGGTGCGCGCGGAACGCGTCTGTGTCCGGCCCCGCGCCATTGCTCTTGCTGAGCTTCTTCAAAAGTAACCTGGCATAAACGAGAATGCCGGCAAGCGGGTTATTGATTTCGTGAGCGACGATGGCGGCGAGCTTGCCGATGCTCGCCATTCGCTCGACGCGCAAGATGTGCTCGTGCGCTTGCTTCAACTCGGCGGTCTTCTCTTCGACACACGTCTCGTCGTCCATCCATTCGAGCACGCCGCCGGTCGGCTGGCCGCCGTCCTGCATCACTGTGCCCAGCGCGGTTTGCTGTAACGGGCGCGCGGCGAAGAAGTCCTGAAAGCGCTCGGCCTCTTCTTGCAACCAGTCGCGCGCCTCTTCGGCGATGCGCAGCTTCTTCAGGTTGCGAGCCAGGTTCTTCGGCGCGAGCCGGCAGATCCAGCCGGCGCTGTAAGGATCAGCCTTAACGCTTTCGGGATGACGTGTGAGCAAGCGGTCCACCGAGCGCACGATGCCATCGACCGGCGCGGCGAACTCGGCGATGCGGTCGCCCTGCACAAGTGAAAAGAGCCGCTCGCCGCGACGCACTTCACGGCCCACTTCGGGCAGCTCGACGGCATCAATGCGACCAAGCAGGCTCTCAGCGAAGCGGTCGATGCCAACGTGGACATCACCTTCGGCTTCCAGCTCGACCCAGGTGTGGCCGCCGTCGAGATAGACGCCGGCGGGGACGCTCAAGTCCTTAAAGAGATAATCGCCCGCCTCGTCTAACGCGGGCGCAGCTTCGTTGCGCGCTCGCCGCCACTGAATGACGGAATCGACGCCGATGCAAACGACGACTGTGAGAATGACAAATAGCGCGACCATAAGATCACCTCCCTTTTCCGGCCTCGCTCGACAGCGGGCAGTAGGCCGGATTGGATAAGAACAGATTTATCAACTGATGAAATTGATCGGCGTCGAGTAACAAGCGGAGGTCGGCGACCGCAAGTCCGCCATCGGTCATCGTCGCGCCGATGTCAGGCGATGAACGGGCCAGCAACGCCGCTGCCTCATCCTGCAAGCGCGCGACCGATTCAGCGCACCAGCGGGCCGCGCGCTCGCCGAAATAGAGCGGCTTGAGCGACTGTTCGAGCTTAGTAGGCTGAATCACAAACGCCCACCCTTCGCCATACGGATCGCGGTTGACGAGCGAAGGCCGTTCGACAAGTTTGGCATTGACCTGTTGAACAATACCCGGCACCGGCGCAAGCAGAGGCGTGTCTCCCGCCTGATGGCTGATGCGCCAACAGGAAGTGCCTGCTTGCGCCTCGGTGCCGGGCGTAGGCAACGCGACTGAGTAGATGCGCCCGACCAGGCGCTGCCCGAAATCATCCAGGCCGACCCGCACGCGGCCTTCGTCTTCGACGCGCGCCCAGACGTGGCCTTGATGATAAAAGACCGCGCCGTTGATCTCGCACGCGCCCGGACGAAACGCGTCGGCGCGCTCAAAGTGGCTCACGGCGAGCGGCGGACGTTCGACTATCGCGTGGGGTTCCTGCGGCCTTTATGATGCAATGTGACCGCCATCACATAGCGCCAGATCGAAGGGGCAATGCTCGCAATCGAACTGGCGGTCGCAGAGCTTGTAGCCGACGACGCCGGCCTGCATCCACACGCACTCGGCGCTGGGTTCAAGGCTGTTGAAATGGAAAACGTCGTCGCGCATAACCGGGCATCCTTTTTTGCCCGCTCACATCAGGGCAAACGCGATGCCATCTCATCAGCCGACTTCTGAAATTGGGCAAGTCGATGAATGATATGAGTTAGTCAATGGGCGGCGATTTGTGTTGATGAATGAGCGAACGGCGGGCAGTTGAGAATCTCAACACAGGCTTGTGGCAGAAGAAAGAAAATCAGCGAATTTCCGTTGTTTTGTTCATCAATCAAGACGATTGCGAAATTCAACAGCGACTGTTGAAAGAGACAACAGCCAGACAGAAAAAAGCAGCCCCACCTGTGCGGGCGGGGCTGCGAGAGGCTCGTTGCATACCGGGAGGGTTGCCGCTTTATGGGCACGTTCCCGAATTGTTGGTGATGTCTTTGTCGTTGATCGTGTAGGCCGGGCCGCCGCCGACAATCTTTATTGTCGCGTTCGCTTTGCCGGTGTCGATGAAAATATTCGCCTGCACGTTGCGGTCGGCGGTGTTGTGTTGCAGGGTGAAGTGATTGCCTTGACGCGCGAGCGTGCCAGTGCCGCCGAGCATCACGCCGCCGCAGTTGATGAAGAGGTACTCGCCAGTCTCCGAGTTGATCTTCAGGATGTTGCCT
The DNA here is from genome assembly GCA_045807725.1 of Blastocatellia bacterium. GTDB lineage: Bacteria > Acidobacteriota > Blastocatellia > UBA7656 > UBA7656 > DATENM01. The sequence continues at coordinate 16,402 of JBJMGV010000053.1, forward strand.
TTCTTTTCATCCTGCAAGCAGAGATCAAAGCTGGAGCTTGAGCCTTGATAACGGGCCAGCGCCCCCTGGATGATCGCGCCGGCGGTATTGCCGGCAGCGACGAGCTTGCCGTCGGCGTCGAGGGCAGCGGCGTAGGCTTTATCGTTGCCGCCGTTAAAATCGGTCGTCGCTTTGCCGCCTGTGCCGAAGCCTGCATCAAGGCTGCCGTCAACGTTGTAACGCGCCAGCGCGAAGTCGTAATTGCCCGCGCGCCTGGCGTAGCCGACGGCGATCAGTTGACCGTCCGGCTGAATGACCAGCGCGCGCGCCGCGTCATCATCGCCGAAGAAGTCGGTGACGACTTTACCGTCGCCGCTGAATGTCTGATCAAGCGCGCCGTCGCTGTTGAACCGCGCCAGCGCGAAGTCGAATGGGCCGTTCGCGCTCGCGCCGGTCAGCCCCGCGCCAACGATGCGACCATCGCTTTGTAGAGCAAGCGCCGTGATCGAGGAGAAGGCAGCCGGGAAATTGGCCGTCGCAACGCCGCCGTTCCCGAATCCGCTGTCGGGCGTGCCGTTCGCGTTGTAGCGCAGCAGCGTAAACGGCGAGCCTCCGCCGATGATGATCCGGCCATCGGGCTGAACCGCCAGCGCAGCGGCTCGGTAGCCGAGGGTGAACGGGATGGAGACAAGGCCATTGCCGTTGAAGCTCGTGTCAAATGAGCCGTCGGGGTTATATCTGGACAACAAAAACCCTCGCGGCACGACGGAGCCTTGCTCAACGTAAGTCAGCGCGACGATCTTGTCATCGGGCAGGATGGCGATAGCGTAGATGGCGGAAAAATCAACTCCCCTTCGGATAGTGAAGCTGGTATCACGCTGGCCGTCGGCGGTGAAGCGAGCCAGAAGCGACAGCGGCTTGCCCATCGAGTTTTGCCCGTATCCGCCGACGACGATCTTGCCGTCGGATTGAAGGCCGACCGCGTAGGCTTCATCGCTGCCGCTGGAAAGATTGATAGCGACAAAGCCGCCGCTGCCGAATGACGTGTCGGGGCTGCCGTCGGGGTTGAAGCGCCCAAGCGCGACATCCTGGAAGGTCTGCGGCGGCGGTGTGCTAAGACGAGAACCAGCCACGACGATCTTGCCATCAGGTTGAAGGGCGACCGCACGCACGGATTCAGGGAAGTTAAAAAACTCGGCAGTCACCTTGCCGCCGTTGCCGAAGGTCGCATCGAGATCGCTTGCGGCGGCTCTGACAGCGTTGGCAAAGGATGAGAGAACGATGACAATAGAGCCAACCAGCGCCAGCGCTCGGGTGAACGGCTGGCGGAGAATAATGTGAGCGGTATTCATCTGTGTTCTCCTGGCGGGGCGCGGGCACAACGCCCATTAAATTGAAAGATTGCTTTATGCAGGCTGTCTGCACCTGATCGAAACACTCAACGAAGCGGATATTCCAAAAACATTGTTGGCCGTGCGGAGAGAGATTGCAAATTAAAATAACCCGCCGGAGGAAAGAGATGCTCAAGTCATTCTTGATTTGCTGTGCGCCGGCGAATGGTGGCCGGCCCAAGCCGCCAGGACAAGCGGCGCAGGGTCCGAGACAACCAAGCAAGGCTATGGGAACAGGAGAAGTATTGAATGAAAGTAAAGAATGGAGCCGGTGAAGGGACTCGAACCCATAGCATCGAGTTTACAAAACTCGCGCTCTACCATTGAGCTACACCGGCTCGACTGTCAACGCTTCTTTCTCGTCATCGCATTTGATATTACGCAATCGCGCATTCGCTTGGCAAGCCGGGCGCGAACGCAAGAATGAACGTAACCAATCGCAATGCTCATCGCTCAACGACAGGCGATGGCGAGGGCTGAAGCGGTTTGCTATGATGTCGGCGCTATGCGGGGATTCGCGTTTGCCGTCGCGCGGCGGCTGCTGTTTATCATTCCGGTCTTGTGGGCTGTCGTCACGCTCGTCTTCCTGCTGATTCACATCGTGCCGGGCGATCCGGCCCTCACGCTGGTCGGCGAAAACGCCACACAAGAGCAGTATCAAGCGGCGCGCGCCGAACTCGGACTCGATAAGCCGCTGCTGACGCAATACACCGATTATCTGAAGGGCCTGGCGCGCGGCGACTGGGGCACTAATCCGGTTACTCACCAGCCGGTGCTCGAACGCATCACGTCGCGCTACCCGGCAACCATCAAGCTGGCCTTCGCGGCGATGATCATTGCGACGTTGATCTCGATCCCGCTCGGCGTCACAGCGGCGACGCACAAAGGCTCTGCGGTAGATAGCCTCTCGACCTTTGTGGCGCTGCTAGGCATCTCGCTGCCGAGCTTCGCGCTCGGCCCGCTTCTCGTGCTGCTTTTTTCCGTCGAGTTAGGCGTGACGCCGGTGTCGGGTGGGGGCGGGCTGGCGCATTTGATTCTGCCGGCGGTGACGCTGGGCGCGGGCTTATCCGCCGTGCTGACGCGCATCGTGCGGTCGAGCGTGCTCGAAGAACTCGGCGAAGATTATGTGCGAACAGCGCGAGCCAAAGGGCTGCCCGAACGGCGCGTCATCTACAAGCACGTTCTGAAAAATGGCCTGATTCCTGTAGTCACAGTGCTGGGTTTGCAGTTCGGTGTGTTGCTCGCCGGCGCAATCATCACCGAGCGCGTCTTCTCGTGGCCGGGCGTCGGCAGCCTGCTCGTAGACTCGATTAGCGAGCGCGACTACAAGCTGACGCAAGGCTGCATTCTGGTCATCGCGGCAACCTACGTGCTGGTCAACACCGCGACCGATCTGGTTTATCGTTTCCTCGATCCGCGAATCAAATTGGATTAGTGGCCAGTGGCCAGTTGATAGTTGATAGAGCGTGTCTGAGAAGCCAAAGAAAGCCCTGAAGGGGCGCGATTCGACAGCCCAGGGCAGCGCCCTGGGAGAGAGCCGGTGCAAACCGCCAAGCCCTGAAAGGGCGCACTAGGTGATCGGTTATTGCGCCCTTTCAGGGCTTGCGGAATGGTCGCTGGGTGTACCCGGCGCGCTGCGCCGGGCTATTGAATCGCGCCCTTTCAGGGCTTCTCAGACACGCTCTATAAACATTGCGCTCCTGACGGAGCTTGGGGAACTATCAGCTATCAGCTATAAGCTATCAGCTATCAACTATCAACTGACCGCTGGCCACTGGCCACTGACAACTGCCTTATGAATGGAGTCGCAAAATTTGGATTAGCCGTAGCGGGCGTGATGGTCTTGCTGGCGCTGCTCTCGCCGCTGTTGGCGTCGTGGGACAGGGTGCAGAGACAGGACCTGGAGGCGCGGCTCGACCGGCCTGGCGCGGCGCATTGGATGGGACGTGATCAGTTGGGGCGCGATATGCTTGTGCGAATTGTTTATGGCACGCGCGTCTCTATGCTGGTCGGCGTTTCGGTCGTCACCGTCTCGGCATTTTTCGGCGTCGCCATCGGCTCGTTTGCCGGCTACAAAGGCGGCTGGGTTGACCGCATCGTGTCGGGCTTTCTCTTTAACGTCTTTCTCTCGTTTCCCGGCATCCTGCTGGCCATTGCGATGGTCGCCTTCCTGGGACCGAGCTTGAAGAATTTAATCATCGCTCTTTCCGTCATCGGCTGGGTCGGCTATGCGCGGTTGATGCGGGCGCAGGTGTTGAAAGTCCGCGAGTATGATTTCGTGCAAGCCGCCCGCGCGCTCGGCGCGAGCGATGTAAGAATCCTTACTAAGCACATCCTGCCCAACTCGATTCAGCCGTTGATCGTGCAGGCATCGCTCGGTATGGCCGGCGCGATACTGGCCGAAGCCGGCCTGAGCTTCCTCGGCCTCGGCGTGCCTGAGCCGATTCCGTCGTGGGGCAAAATGATCGACGATTCGCGCGAGTTCTGGTTCACCGCCCCGCACCTGTTCATCTTCCCCGGCCTGATGATCGCGCTGTCGGTGCTCGCGTTCAATTTCATCGGCGATAACCTGCGCGAGCGATTGGACCCGAAACAGCGACCGCGATGAATCATTCAAACGCTTCCTTGTTGACGACGAATGGCATTCGCGCCGGGCCGCCTTCGCAATGACCTTCGATCACATCAATCACGCCTTGAACACAGCGCCCGGCCATACCGACATCCGCATCGGCAGACAATCGCGTCTCGCGTGTGCCCGAAGCGAAGTGGTGAAAGAGTCGCAGGCGATCTTTCAACCGCTCGTCTCTGAGCGGCGAAGCCGCCGGCAATGGCTCGCGGTCAAACACGTCGAGCGCCGCTCCCGCGATCCGCTGATTAATGAGCGCGTCGAACAACGCGCCTTCATCAACGACAGGGCCGCGCGACGTATTGATTAAGTAAGCCGACGGCTTCATTCGATTGAGCGCCGCTTCGTTGATGAGGTGAACGGTCGGCGCATTGGTGTGACCGGGCAGCACGAGCGGGACGTGCAGGCTGACATAATCGGCGTGCGCCAATGACTCATCAAACGTAACATAGCTTACCCTACATCGCTGGCGAGAAAAGCCAGCCTCATAACGCAACTGCATCTCGCGGTCGGCGAACTCGATGAAGCGTTCGTCGCGCGAGCCTGCCGTGTGCAGCAGGATGTTCATATCGAGGCCGATGCACTTTCGGGCTAATGCCTTGCCGATGCGCCCAGCGCCGATCACCGCCACTGTTTTGCCTGTCACCTCGTCGCCGAGAAACGGGCGATAAGGATGCCAGTATCCCCATTCATTTTCACGCACCAGCGCCTCGGATGAATAGAGACGCCGCGACACCGCGCCGAGCATAAAGAGCGCGAACTCGGCGGTCGCTTCGGTCAACACGTCGGGCGTGTTGGTGAATGGGATGCGGTGGCGGTTGGCCGCCGCGCGATCAATGTTGTCTACGCCGACTGCCAGTTGCGCAACGACGCGCAAGCTCTCGCGTCCGGCGGCGAAGACCTCTTCATCAATCTGATCGCGCAGTGTGGTAATCAACCCGTCAACGCCGCTTCGCACCTTGTCGATGATGAGGGATTTGGGCGGCGGCTCGACTGCCGGATAAACTTCGACCTCATAGCCGCGCTCGCGCAATCGCTCAAGCGCCGCCGCGCCGATGTCTGCGGTGGCAAAGATTCGGATTGGTTTACTGGTCATTGCGACTCTCCATTCATCTTTGTCGTTTATGTCACCTATCTTGTCGCGGCGGAGGCCGAAGAGCAAGCCGCTTTCTTGCCTCAAAGCCCGCCCTAGCCGTCGAGAGCGGCAGCAGCAGGTTGTCCATATATAGTCCTCGCGGGGTCAGGTCATCGCTATTAGTTGCGGTTTTTCCGTTTCTTTACCTCACTTTTTACTTGACACAGAAATGGGCTGTGCTACTATCGCTTTCAACACCGGAAAGGAGGTGGTCCAACACGATGATAAGTTTTAGACCGGGTGAGGTGGCTGAGGCCTGAGCGTGAGATTGCAGGCCATCTGAGGCTGCAACGCCACGTTTAATGCGCCGGAGCAGCACGCTCAACCAAAGTAGAATGGATCGGCCACAGGCCAATCCCAACAGTCCACCGCAGGCCCCGACGCCGTGCGCTTTCGAGTTGCCGCGTCGGGGCTTGATTCGTTCGCGCCTTCCTTTGCGATCAACCTGATGGTCTTGCCCGCCGGCTTCGGCGCACGGTAAAGTAGATTTGTTCGGACTTGTCTCAATCCCTTGTCACAAATTCAACCGGAGGTCGCAATTCATGTCGACTGAGACCGTGGACACCGCGAAGGCGGGAGCCAACGAGTTCCCTGACATCGTCGGGGCTAAGCCAGAAAATCCTTATCTCGCCTCGTATCGTCCCTACATCCCCGCGTCGGTGAACCTGCGTGAACTGACGGTGCTGCCCATCATCGTCGGGACGTTGCTGGGCATCGTCTTCGGCGCGTCATCGCTCTATCTGGTGTTGAAAACCGGCTTGACCGTCAGCGCCTCAATCCCTGTCGCTGTTATCTCGATTACACTTTTTCGCGCGCTGTCAAAGATGGGTATGCGAGACGCGACGATACTCGAAAACAACATTGTGCAGACGGCAGGATCGGCGGGTGAATCTATCGCTTTCGGTGTCGGTGTGACGATGCCGGCGATTATGATCCTCGGCTTCGACCTTGAGTTCACGCGCGTGATGCTGGTGGCGGTGCTCGGCGGCCTGCTCGGCATTTTAATGATGATCCCGCTGCGCCGCGCCTTGATCGTGCAACAGCATGGCCTGTTGAAATACCCCGAAGGCACGGCCTGCGCCGAAGTGCTGAAGGCCGGCGCTTCCGACGAATCGCGCGCGGCGGCGCACTCCGAGGCCGGCGCGTCGATGACCGACGTTCGCGCGCTGCCCATCTTCACAGGGCTTGGAATCGGCTTCATCTACTACACCGCTTACCAGGCTTTTAAGGTCTGGAAAGATATACCGAACAGAGTCTTCGGCGGCGCGTTCAATGGCGGCTCGATTGCGGCGGAGATCAACCCGGCGTTGCTCGGCGTCGGCTACATCATCGGCCCGCGCATCGCCTCGATTATGTGCGCAGGCGGCGTGCTCGCTTACCTCGTGCTGATTCCCGCCATCAAGTTCTTCGGCTCGGCATTAACCACAGCGGTGCCGCCGGGCAGAATCCCAATCAGCGAGATGGACCCGGACGCCGTGCGCGGCGCTTATGTGCTTTATATCGGCGCGGGCGCGGTGGCGGCGGGCGGCATCATCAGCATGATGCGCTCGCTGCCGACCATCTGGCATGGCTTGCGCGGCGGCTTGAGCGACTTGCGCGGCGGACAGGCGGCGCGAGCGGGCCTGATTCGCACAGACCAGGACCTGTCGATGAAGTTCGTCGTCGGCGGTATTTTCGTGCTGCTGGCAATGATTGTCTTGTTCCCACAACTGGGCCTGCACTGGAACCTGCTCGGCGCTATTCTCATTGTCGCATTTGGCTTCCTCTTCGTTACGGTTTCATCAAGGCTGACGGGAGAGATCGGCTCATCGTCAAACCCGATTTCGGGAATGACCGTGGCGACGCTCCTGCTCACGTGTCTGATCTTCCTGCTGGTAGGCTGGACAGGCTCGGGCTACTACGTCACGGCCCTGTCCATCGGCGGCATCGTTTGCATCGCGGCGTCCAACGGCGGCACGACCTCACAGGATTTGAAGACCGGGTTTCTAGTCGGCGCGACGCCGAAGCACCAGCAGACGGCTATCCTGATTGGCGCACTGGCATCCGCGCTGGTTCTCGGGCCGATTTTATTGAAGTTGAACGATGCGGGTACGGTTTTTGTGCCGCTGGCGAATAGCCCGCAGATCGCCTTTCCCGCCGACTTTCGCGTAGACCCGTCACAATTACAAATGGACAATGGCCAGCCCAGGACGGAACGTCTGACCGGATCGCAGGGCGTTGACGATCAGACGGCCTACCACGTCTGGTACAGGGCCGACTCGGATGAAGGCAACGCCGAAAAATATCTGGTCAACGATCAAGGCGTGCCGGTCTATATGGCTGACCCGGCCATCAATGGCACGCACAAAGTCCGTCCCGATGGGACGACCGTGACCAAGTTCGACGCGCCAAAGGCCACCTTGATGAGCTACATCATCAAAGGCATTTTGAACCGCAAGCTGCCCTGGGGACTGGTGCTGCTCGGCGTGATGATTGCCATCGTGCTGGAGATGTCGGGCATCCCGTCGCTGGCATTTGCCGTCGGCGTCTATCTGCCGCTCTCCTCGTCAAGCCCCATCTTCATCGGCGGCCTCATCCGCTGGCTGGTTGATAAGTATGTGCGCAAGAAGTTCGCCAAAGACGATCTCACCGAAGATCAACTCGTCGCTGAAGGCGATAAGAGTCCGGGCGTGCTGATGGCGTCGGGCTACATTGCCGGGGCCGCGCTCGCGGGCATCATCTATGCCTTCTTGAATGGTCTGCCTAGCTTGAGCGGATTCAACCAGACGCTCGACAAGTGGGCCACCACGAGCAACCCGTTTTACAATGGCCCATGGGCCGACCTGTTGTCGTTGATTCCTTTTGTGATTATTTCCGTGCTGCTCTACCTGGCCGGGCGCGAAGTTATTCTCGCGGGCAAGAAGAGCCGCCGAAGCGCTTGAACCGACCAGTCAAGTCACAGCAGAGCGAAGGCGGGGCGATACTGATAATTGCCCCGCCTTCGCTTCATTGCTCTAAGTAAGACGGATTACATCGTCACAAGTATGAACGCCATCTCACCAGACGCGGAATTTGCGCAGCGCCTTGAAGGGTCTGAAGAATATATTGCTGCGCGCCGCGCGTCGCACCGCCGCGCGCCTTGTTGCTTTGCGCGCGGCCCGCGCCGATGGGTCATTCGTTGTCGCCTGAGTCACAGCCGCTACCGGCGCATCTGATTCATCCGAGTCGGCGGCTTCCGGCGCAGCGGCTTGAGCGTCTGTTGGCTCATCGCTCTCGACTGCCGGCGCTGCGAATGATCGTTCGTTTACGCCGTCAAAGGTCGCCGGTATCGCCTCTTCCGCAACGACTGGCGTCGCTGTCGAGTTCCAGCTTTGCGTGATCGCTTTGCCTGAGAGCCAGCCGATGCCAAGCCCGATCAGCGCCGCCAGCGCCAGCACAAAATACTTGAACTCGGATGGCGCGTGAAGGTTTGCGCGGTAACTATCACCGGCAGACCGTCGCGGCGGTGGGGTGAATGGCGAACGCGCATTGAATGATGGGCGCGGCGTTGGCGTCGTTTGATGGTTGCTCGATTTATCGCGCTCGCTGCTTCTGGCAAATCGACCCATAATCTTTTCCTACTGCTCACCGAACAAACTGCACACAGTTGAGCGCAATCGGCGTTCCCTTCAAGAGCAAGCTGTTTTATTAGCGGCAGAGCAAGCGTCAGCAATAAGCTGGCGCTTTTTCGTACAACTAGCCGTACACCGCAAACGTGTGTGCGCCGCTGCCTTCATTGCCAAGCCGCGCGCCGATTGGCTATTATCCTTTCAGCCATGATTAAGACGATTGAATGGAGTGACGAAGGCGTCGTGATGATTGATCAACGGCGCTTGCCCAACCAGGAGATTTATCCCGTCTTCAAGTCTTATGAAGAAGTCGCGCGGGCCATCGAAGAGATGGTCGTGCGCGGCGCTCCGGCCATCGGCGTCGCCGCCGCAATGGGTGTCGCGCTCGGTATGAAACAGTCTGCCGCAACGACCGTTGACGCCGCCGATCAGGACTTTCTTCAAATCTGTGCACGGCTGGCCGAAACGCGGCCCACTGCCGTCAACCTCTTCTGGGCCATCGAGCGTATGCGCTGGCGCTTCAATCACGCGCGCCGCGAGGGCCGTTCGATCAACGACATCAAGCAAGACCTCATCAACGAATCGCTTGCGATTCACCGCGAAGACATCGCCGCGAATCAACGAATGGGCCGGTTCGGCGCGGAGTTGATTCCCGATCAAGCGACGATACTGACGCACTGCAACGCCGGCGCGCTGGCGACCGCCGGTTACGGAACGGCGCTCGGCGTCATCCGCGCCGCCATTGAAGCCGGCAAGCGCATCAAAGTCTTCGCTGACGAAACGCGCCCTTTTTTGCAAGGCGCGCGGCTGACCGCCTGGGAGCTTGCCAAAGACGATATCCCTGTGACGTTGATTACAGACAATATGGCCGGCCACTTTCTGAAAGCGGGTGAGGTGGATGCAGTCATCGTCGGCGCGGATCGCATCGCCGCCAATGGCGACGTAGCCAACAAGATCGGCACTTACATGGTCGCGGTCGCAGCGCACGAGAACAACGTTCCCTTCTATGTCGCCGCGCCGCTTTCTACGATTGATCTGAAGTTGAATTCCGGCGATCAGATTCCCATCGAATCACGCGCCGCCCGCGAAGTGACGCACTTCCGCGACGAGCCGGTCGCGCCCGAGGGCGTCGCGGTCGCTAACCCTGCATTCGACGTGACGCCGCATCGTTACATCTCGGCCATCATCACCGACGCGGGCGTCGCGCGCGAGCCTTACGATATGAGTCTGCGGGCGCTGTTTGAAACTCAGAACGGATAACCATGCCACAGAGACACAAAGACATAGAGATTATCTTTAATTCTCTTCTCTGCGTTTCTGTGACTCTGTGGCCAATCTCTTCCCAACCATGAAATTAGAACATCGAATCGGCCAACTGTTATTGATCGGCATACCGGGCAAGGAAGTTGACGCGCCGGTCCGCGAGCTGCTCGAAACCATCCAACCCGGCGGCGTTCTGCTGAACGGCCAGAACATCGAGAGCGCCCAGCAAGTCATCGAGATGACCACCGCCATTCGCGCCGCCGTCAAGGTCCCGCCCATCGTCGCCGTTGATCAGGAAGGCGGGCGCGTAGACCGCTTGAAGACTATCTACTCGCCGATGCCTGCGGCTGACCTGCTGCGCGCATCGGGCGACGCGTCGATTGCGGCGCGGCTCGGCGAGATTACCGCTGAAGCCCTGCGCGCGCTCGGCTTCAACGTCAACCTCGCGCCGGTGCTCGACGTGCGCGTGAACGAATCGGCGGACAACGGGCTAAGAGGCCGTTACCTCGGCAGCACGCCGGCGAAGGTCGTCCGCCTGGCCGGCGCTTACCTCGAAGGCTTGCAGCGCAGCGGCGTGCTCGGCGTCGGCAAGCACTTCCCCGGCCTCGGTCACTCGCTGGTTGATTCGCACACGCAGTTGCCGACCATCGACCGCTCGCGCGACGAGATCACCAAAGAAGACCTGCTGCCTTACACCGAACTCTTCAGCAAGATCAATGCGCGCCTCAACGCAGTCATCACCGGGCACGCGCATTACCCGGCCATTGATGGGCCGTCGGCGCTGCCGGCCTCTTTGTCAAAGAACATCATCACCGGCCTGCTGCGCGAAGAGTTGAACTACAAAGGGCTGACGCTTACCGACGACCTTGAGATGGGCGCGATCACCACGACGCGCGACGTGGCCGAAGCCGCGATTATGGCGGTTGAAGCCGGCAACGATATGGTGATGATGACAGGCTCCGGCCAGCCTGAGCGCGTGCTGACCGCGTGGCAAGGGATGGTCGAGGCCGCGCAGAAAGGTCGCATCACGAAGACGCACATCAGCCGCGCCTTCGACCACATCGCGCGAATCAAATCGATGATCTCGCCGCCGCTGGCGCAGAGCGAAATGACTATCGCCCGCCTGCGCGAACGCATCGCCGAACTCAACCTCGTGCTGCAACACACGAAATGAAGAGGAGGCAGGAGGCAGGAGGCAGTAGGCGGTCAGATGCCGGCATCACGCGATGGATCATGGTGCGATCAAGATTCTCTAATTCTCTGACCTATGCCAAACGCCGACGGTCTGATCGAAACTGCCTCCTGCCTCCTGCCTCCTGCCTCCTGTTTACGGTTCTCTGTCTGCTCCTACCGCTCACCGGCTGTCGTCGCGGCGCTGAGCCGGGCACGCTGGTCGTCGCGGTTGAGGCCGCGCCTGCCGGGTTCGACCCGCGCTTCTCGACCGGCAACGGCACTTCGGCCCGCGTGATGCAACTGGTTTACGACACGCTCGTCATCAAGAACGAACAATTCGAGTTCGTGCCGTCGCTGGCCGCGCGCTTTGAAGAATCGCCCGACCATCAGACCTTCACCTTTCACTTGCGACAGGGCGTGACCTTTCATAATGGCAAGCCGCTCACGTCAGCCGACGTGAAGTACACCTTCGCGTCGATCAAAGACCCGGCGACGCGTTCGCCGATTCGCGGCTCGGTCGATAAAGTAGCGACTATCGATGCGCCCGACGAACAGACCGTCATCTTTCACGCGAGCGAGCCGTTCGATCTGATCGGCAGCCTGCCGGCCATCGGCATCATCCCCGAAGGCGCGGGCACGGAGCAGGCCGCCGCGCCGGTCGGCAGCGGCCCATACCGATTCGTCTCCTACAACGAAGGCGACGCCATTCATCTCGAAGCCAATCCGAATTACTGGGACGGCGCGCCGGCCATTCCGCGCCTCCGCGTCAAAGTCGTCACCGACAACAGCACGCGACAGGCCGAGTTGATGAGCGGCGAAGTTGATCTCGCGCTCAACGCGCAGTTCGATCCCGAAACCGTGCGCGCCCTGCAACACCGCTCAGACATACAGGCCGTCATCAGTGACGGCGCGAACATCGGCTATCTCGGCGTGAACACCACGTCGGCGTCGGCGCTCGGCGACGCGAAAGTGCGGCAGGCCGTCGCCTATGCGATTGACCGCGACACGATCATCCACCGATTGCTGCGTGATCAGGCGCGCAAAGCCAATGCCTTGATGCCGCCCGAACACTGGGCTTACAGCGCGAACATAATGGTTTATGATCACGACCCGCAGCGAGCGATGCGACTGCTCGACGAAGCAGGCTTCGCCGACCCTGATGGCGACGGGCCGCAGACGCGCTTGCGATTATCCATCATCACTTCAACGAATCAGTTGTCGCGCAACATCGCCGCGATTCTTCAAGACCAGTTGCGGCAGGTCGGCATCGGGCTTGAGCTGTTGTCGCTCGAAACCGCGACGATGAATGACCGGCTGGCGAAGGCGCAGTTTGATCTGTTCTACCGCATCGGCCTCGGATTCAATCAGAGCACCGATGGCTTTCAGCTCGTCTATCACAGCCGCTATCAAAACGCGGAGTTCAATGATGCCATCAGCAAGCTGCGCACGATGAATGACCCGGCGCAGATGCGCCCGCTATTCGACACGCTGACCGCTGTTCTCGCAAAGCGCGACTACTGTCCATCCGAAGAGGTGAAGCGACTGGCCGAGCAAGCTGCCGCGCTCGATGCGACCGCCGACGCTACACAGAAGCGCACGCTCTACTTGCGAATATCGAGTCTGCTGACGGATCGCGGCGGGCAGAACCGTATGCGTTATTGCAACCCGCAGGTTGATGATTGGATCGTCGAAGCCGAGCGCGCCAATGATCGCAATGCCAAGGTCGCGCTCTACAGTCAAATGGAAAAGCTGGTCGCCGACGAGCTGCCACAGATTTATCTCTGGTATCCGGCCAACGTGCTGATTGCCCGCAAGCGCGTCGGCAACATTCACCTCGACCCGTCGGGGTCGTGGACTTTCATCGCCAAGCTGACGCTCGATGAGAAGTGACGCAGCGACGCGGCGACCGGAAGGAACGGCCACGCCACATTGCAGCGCATTCGAGAAGGCAAGCCTTATGACCTCATCCGAACCACCAGCGCGCAGTGATCCGAACGAACCAGGCCCCGCGTCCCCGCCTCCCCGCGTCCCCCCGTCGCTCTTCGCCGGCGTGTCGTCGAGCGCCATCATCATCGGCTTCGTCAGCCTCTTTTCAGACATCAGCGGCGAAATGATCTACCCCATCCTGCCGCTCTTTTTGACCGAGACATTGAAAGCGCCGGCCACCGTCGTCGGCCTGATCGAAGGCATCGCGGTGGGCACGGGCAATGCGATTGGCGGGTTTTCAGGCTGGATTTCGGATCGCATAGGAAAGCGCAAGCCGGTGGCTTTTTTCGGCTACGCGCTGACAGCGGCGACTCGCCCGGTGATCGCCGCTGCGCAGGTGTGGCCGCTGGTGTTGGCGGCGCGATTCGCTGAACGCTTCGGCAAAGGCATACGCAACGCGCCGCGCGATGCGCTGCTGGCCGAATCGACCGAAGCGCGTTATCGCGGGCGCGCCTTCGGGTTTGAGCGCGCGATGGATTCGTTAGGCGCGGTGCTTGGCCCGCTGGTGGCGCTCGCGGTGATTAGCTGGGCGCGGCTTGATGCGCGCAGCATCTTCTTAATCTCAGGAATCCCGGCGACCATCGCGGCGCTGATGATTCTGACAGTCAAAGAGAAACGCGAGCAGGTTGTAAGCGGCACGGGCAAGCTGTCGCTTTCGCTCGCAGGGACCACACGCGAGTATAAAAAGTTACTCTTGATTATGGGGGTCTTCGGGTTGGCCAACTCGGCCAACTCGTTTCTGATTCTGCGCGCGCAGCAGTTGGGACTGGCGACCGGCGCGGGCGCAAACGCCGCTCTCGGCGAAACGATCCTCGCTTATGCGCTCTATAATCTCGTCTCAACGTTGACCGCGTATCCGGCGGGCGCGGCGAGCGACAAACTTGGACGGCGCAACCTGCTCGTCGCCGGCTTCGCGGTTTATGCGGTAAGTTATCTGGGCTTTGCGCTGGCCTCGGCGGTGTGGATGGTTTGGCCGCTGTTTGCGCTATACGGCCTCTTCCCTGCGCTTACGGAAGGCGTCGCCAAAGCAATGGCGGTAGACACAGCGGGCCGCGCCGGTCGCGCTACGGTGATTGGCCTGCTCTCGATGGTAACGGGGCTGACGCAGATTCTCGCCAGCTACGTCGGCGGCGTGTTGTGGGACAAGGTGAATGCGCCGGCGACCTTTTATTTCGGCGCGGCCTTCGCCGGCCTTGCGACCGTGATGCTGTTAGTGATGCTGCCCGCACGACTGAGCCACGAGCGCGACTAGCACGGCACGCAAATTCAGGTTGCCGCGCTGCCGCCCTGTGAAGATAATCCATCTGCACTTCAATTGCGTATCAGTCAATCAGCACATTCAAAAAGGAGATTGCTATGCAGAGCACCATGCAGGATCATCCCCTGACGATCAACCATATCTTTGAAC
>JBJMGV010000054.1:0-125060 GCA_045807725.1 Blastocatellia bacterium
CGGCAGGAGCGAGTGTGGTGAAGCAAGATGAGCAAGCGCAATTCAACTGGACGAAGAAAGGGCCACGGCGAAGTCTGCTGTCGGTGGGGCGCAATGCGCTGAGTTCGGGCTTGTTAAAAAGCGACGAAATTATCAAACAACTGCCGAAGTTGGCGTTGCGTTTAAGTGATCTGAAGTTGGTGAAGGAAGAAAAGCCTGTAAAAAGCCGCGCCAAGGCCGCTGGAGCTAAATCCTGAAGACGGGGGGCGGTGAGTATTGAACGCGCCGCGTGTAATGATTGAAGAAGGAAAATGGAATCACAGATGAACGCAGATGAACACAGATAAAAGAAACGGCGGGAACCGCATCGCTCTTTCCATCCATGTTCATCTGTGTTCATCTGTGGTTGCCTCTTCTCTGCCCGCATTGACGGGTATGGCCCGCGCCTTTACCATAAGAGTCGACTCGCGTTTCACATAACCGATTATGAGCAGAACGCGCGACACAGCAACCGACCCGCGAGACAAGACGGCGCGGCCTCGCGCCGGCGGCGACAGCCGACCATCCAATCAGGAAATCTTCGACGCGCTGACTCGCATGGCGCAAGGCGACCTCGCTGTTCGCATCAACGGCGCGGCGGCCAACGCGTCGAGCGAAGACCGGCAATTGCTTCACAACCTCGACGGGCTTGCGCGCCGCTTGCGCTACATCGTCGGACGCTTGCAGCGCGCCGCCGACTCCATCGAAACGGTCGTCGGCGAAGTCCTGCGCGGCACGCAAACGCTATCCGCAGGCGTCATCGACGAAGCCAAGTCGGTCGAAGAGACTTCAAGCTCCATCTCTCAAATCAACGCCTCGATGCATTCGGTAGGCGGCAGCCTCGGCACGTTATCGAACCTGTCGCAATCGACCTCGACCTCTGTGATGGAGATGGCGACCTCGATCAATCACGTTTCTGAAAACGCCGACGAGCTGGCGCAGTTCGTCGAAGAAACCGCTTCGGCTATCGAAGAGATGGCCGTCAGCATACGCAAGGTCGCCGAGTCCACCGAAGCGCTCGCCGAGTCCGCCGAGAAGACCGCCGGCGCGATGGAGGCGATTGACAACTCGACGCGCAGCATCGGCGAATCGGTCAACGAGACGACCGTGCTCGCAGACGAAGTGGCGCGCTCGGCGGACGCCGGCAGTCAGGTCGTCGCCGACACCGCCACCAGCATGAGCAACATCAAGGGCGCGATTGACGCAGCGACCGAGACGATCACGCGGCTGGGCAGGCGCTCGGAACAGATCGGCGAAGTCACCCACGTCATCAACGAGATTGCCGACCGTACACACTTGCTGGCGCTGAACGCGGCGATACTGGCGGCGCAGGCCGGCTCGCAGGGGCGCGGCTTTCGCATCGTCGCCGACGAGATTAAAGAATTGAGCGAGCGCACCGCCGCTTCAACGCGCGAGATCGAAGATATGATTAAGGCCGTGCGCGAAGACGTGGCCGAAGCCATCGAGCGCGTCGCGGTCGGCGGCGAACGCGCCGACGAAGGCGTCGAGCTTGCTTCGCGCGCCTCCGAGTTACTGGCAGAGATTCGCGTCAAGACCAACGCCGCTTCGGATCGCATACGCTTGATCGCCGACGCGACCGCCATTCAAGCGACCGAAAGTCACACCGTCCTCGAAGCGGTTGATCTCGTTCGCCAGCAGGCGCGCGGCATCGAGCGCGCCACCAGCGAACAGGCATTGACCTCGCGCCACATCGGCGAGCGCGCCTTGCATATGAGCGAACTCACCGAGCAGGTGCGACGCGCCACCGGCGAACAGGCGCAGGTCTCGAAGTACATCGCCGAGGCGATGGAAGAGTTGACGATGGTGGTCGAGCAGATTCGCCAGGCCTCGAACGAACAATCGGTCGGAACCGATCAGGTGCTGCGCGCCATCGAGACGATCAAGGAAGTCGTCGGGCGCAATCAAGCGTCCATCTCAGGGATTAACAGCGCCGTTGACTTACTTGTGCGCGAAGCCGAATTGCTCAACCGCGAAGTCGAAGCCTTCTCGCTGCCCGCGCCCGAACGCGGCGGTCACCTCAGATTCGGGCTGCGCACGTCGCAGCTCTCGCTCGACCCGGCGACGCTCTCTTCGATCTCGCGCATCGAAGTGATGGCCAATATCTTTGAAGGGCTGGTGCAGTTCGGCGAGCGCGCAGACATACGCCCGGCCATCGCCGAACGCTGGGAGATTTCGCCGGACGGTCGCGTCTACACGTTTTACTTGCGCGAGGCGGCGCGCTTCCACAACGGGCGGCGCGTGCGCGGCGATGACGTGAAGTATTCATTCGAGCGGCAGATGCGCCAGAACGAAGACGCCGCCGCCTGGGTCTTTCGCCCGATTGTCGGCGCGGATCAATTCATGGCCGGCGAAACCGATTCTGTAGCCGGCATTACGGTCAGCGGCGAGCACGTTGTGAAGATCGAGTTGATTCAGCCGGTCGCCTTCTTCCTATCGACGCTCTGTATGGACTACTGCTACATCGTGCCGCGCGAAGAGATCGAGCGCCCGGCGATGGACTTCGCGTTGCGGCCCGTCGGCAGCGGCCCGTTCCGCGTCGCCGAGCCGATGGCCGGCAACGAAGTGATGCTCGAACGCTTTGAGAATTACTGGAACGCCGAGCTGCCTTACGTGGATCGCCTGACGGCTTACTTCCACATGACTGCCGAAGAGATACTCGAAGCGTTCATGCGCAAGGAGCTTGATTACGTCAGCGACCTGCCGCTGACCAGCCTTGCGTTGTTGAGAGAGCGGCCCGAAGAGTTCCACATCCTCGAAGCCGTACAGTTGCAGACGCGAATGCTGGTCTTTGATTGCGAGCGCCCGCCGTTTTCAGACCGCCGCGTGCGCCAGGCGATCTGTTACGCCATCAACGGCGAACGCTTTCTGCGCGAAGTCTATGGCAACATGGCCGAGCCGGCCATCGGGCCGATACCGCCGGGTGTTCTCGGCTATGATGCGAACGAACGCGGCTATGAGTATGACCCGGCGCGCGCCAAAGCGTTGCTCGAAGAAGCCGGTTATGACGGCGGCTTCGACACCGAAATCTGGTGGCCGCAGTCCGTCAATACGAACGTCGAGTGTTTGAAAGACGACCTCGCCGAAGTCGGCATACGCGCCGAGTTTCGCTACGTCGTGCAGGCAGAGATGCAGCGCGGCCTGCGCTTGCGAATGGTGCCAATCGCCGGGCGCGACTGGTACGCCGACTATCCCGACCCTGATAATTTCACTTACGTTCTGTTCAACTCGCACAACCGCGAGTTGTTCATCAACGCCTATTCTAACGAAGAGATCGACCGGCTGACCGCCGAAGCGCGTTCGGTGATGAACCGCGAACAGCGCGAAGCGCTTTACACGCAGGTGACGCGGCTATTGCTCGACGACGCGCCGTGCGCCTTCCTTGCGCACCGGCGCAGCTTCGTCGCCCACCGCGCCAACCTCGAAGGCGTCACGCTGCACCTGCTCGCTCCGTTCATCAAGCCGAAGGATTTGTGGCTGGCGAAAGCAGAGGCTAGAGACTAGAGGCCAGAGACTGGAGAAAACCTCCGGTCACTGGCCTCTTTTCCCTAGCCTCTAGCCTCTAGTCTCTAGCCTCTACTTGAGGTTCTTAAGCTGGTTGATGCGTGCGCGGGTCGCTTTGACGTAGGTGATGACTTCGGCATCATTGAAGCCGCCGGCGCGAAATGCGTCGGCCAGTTGCTTGTCCGAGAGCCTGCCTAGCAAGTTGCCCATCCAGCGTGCGTTCTCGACCGTCACACCTTCGAGCGCCTTCGGGTCTTTGCCTTTGTAATGAAAGACTACCTGACCGTTGCGGACGCCTTCGATGAACGCCTGTCCCGCAAAAGCGTCGGGGTCGCCCTTCGTGCCGGCGGGCGCGTTGCCGAAGCCGGGGAATTTCGTAAAGAAGCTGCCGGTCGAGCCGAGCGTGCCGCCAACATCGGCGATGTAATAAATCTGCACGTCGCGGTCGCCGCCGCCCTTCTTGTTGGCGCGGATAATTTTGTTGTTGTCCGTCTTCAAGTCCCAGTTGTTCAACAGCGCCATCAGCGCTTTCAATCCTTGCAGCTCACGCGTGCCGAGGAACGGGTTGGTGTGCCAGTCCCACAACCCGACTTCTTTGTAGCCGTCGTCGCGCCGCTCGAAACGCACGTCCCAAACGTCGAAGCCGCCGCGCCCTTCGATGTGCGTGCGCTTGACGAAGTAGTCCTGATCGACGTGATAGCCGGCGGCCCAGACAAGGCGCGAAGCGGCGGTTTCGGGCTTGGCTTCGGGGCCGAACTTCACCGTCCACTTGCGCCCCTTGTCATCGCTGACGTGAATCTTTTCAGACGTGCCTGAGCTGACGCGCTTCTCAAAGGTGAACTTGCCGTTCGGGTCGGGAGCGCCTTCCGCGCCGCCCTGCCCATTAAACAGGTCGCGGCTTTCGATGTCGGTCGGCTCCGACCACATCATGTTGCGCAGCTCGCGGTCGCTCACGGTCGGCGACTGATCGGCATCGTCCTTGTCTTTTTTCGCTTTCTTGTCGGACTTGTCCTTCTTCTCTTTTTTGGCCTTCTCGTCTTTATCCTGCGCGGCCAGTCGCGCGCTCGCCGGGGTGGTCGCGGTCAGGCCGGCCAATAAACAAACAACTGACAGAGCAGCTAAGAGCTTCTTGAGTCGCATCATTCCTCGTCCTCCACGCGGTTTGAATCAGGGTCATTATAGACATTCAGGCAAGCGCCGCAAAGTGGCTTTGCGAAGCGGACGATTAATCCACGAAGGACACGAAGCACACAAAGGAGACTTTGTGCCCCCTCTGTGTGCTTCGTGTCCTTTGTGGATTCCTGTCTTTATCTTTTCGTCAATCAGTTGGAACGTTCGACGAAATCGCCAACGGTCACTTCAGCGGTCGTGCGCGTGATCATCGCCACGCAGGTGTGGTTTTCGACCTTCAGCACGACTATCTCGCCGAGTACTTTGCGCGGGATGGGCGGGCGGTCCTTGATTATCTTTTCGAGCGGCTTGGCGGTCGCCTGCACGGCATACTCGCCGCCTTGATAACAGTCGCTGCCGAAATCCTTGTCGCGCTGCTGAACAACATTGTCCTTCGGCGTTCTCGTGATGCCTTCGGTCGGGCCGGTCTGCCGGTAGATCGTGAAGTAATCGCCGGGCTGCACGTTCTCCTGGCGTCCGAGATCAACGAAGACGACGCGGTTGGCCGACAGTTGTTCGTGAAAACCGGGCGACATAATGATCTGCCCACGGGTGTCGTTCGTGCCTTCGCTATAACGCGGCAGCGGGCGGGCGTCGCGCGCGACCGGCGGCGCGACCTCTTCGTAAGGCTTCAACAGGTCGCCGAACTCAACCGTGTCGCACGATACCAGTATCTGTGCGGTCGATGTCTGGTCATGCACTTCGAGCACGCGCAGCAGGCCGACCTCGCGGACGTAGAAGCCCATCTTCTTTTTAGTGAACGGATGCTTGAATGCGCCAAGCGGGCGAATGATGAAATAGGCTGCGCCCGGCTGTATGCCCGCGCCGCGCCCGCGATTGAGAAAGACCACATCGCCCTGCGCGAAGGTCACTTTCATGTTCTCTTGTTCCGCGCCGACGATCTGCAAATCGGTGCTCGGCATGGCGTCGGCGATATAGCCCGTGCAATAAACGTCCGTGCCCCTGGTGACAGGATCGGCGGCGGACTGCTGCGCGGCGGCGGGCAGCGCCAGCGGCACTAACAGCGTGGCCGCCAGAACGGCGACGCGAGCGATGAATCTCATGGCGACTCCTTCGAGTTGGCGGGAGCGAAACCGACCGGGCCGCAGGGGCAGAAGCGTTAGCCTTTCGACTGCCCGCAAAGTACCAGAGCGCCGTGGTCAAGTCAATAATAAATACCGAGCCGCCGCGACCTTTAACCGACCGTGCCCACCGTCCATCTCGCCTGTGGAAGTGGCTCTTTAATTTAGAGGCTGCAATTACATTTTAAGCTTTTCGCAAGTGGCTTAAAAAAGGCGATAAATTGCTTGACACACTGACAAATAAAGCGATAATGGCTGGCAGCCACTTAGGTTAATCGATTCGTAATCATAAGAAGTAATCGGCAATGAATTGAGGCAATCATCGAGTCAGAGATAAAGGGGGTCAGTTCCTTCGGGGTATGGTATCAGCAAATTCAAACGACACTTGCCGCCCGCGCAATCCTGTTTAACAGGGTTGCTTCCCTGAGAACCGACGAGCCGATCTGTTTGGGAGAACCAGGAGTAGGAGGTCCATCGTGTACGAATACCAGGACAAGATCATCCTATGCGTGGATTGCGGTGAAGAGTTCGTCTTTACGGCGGGGGAACAGCTCTTCTTCGCCGACAAAGGATTGAAGAACGACCCGAAGCGCTGCAAGACATGCAAGAACAAAAAGAACGAGCGCATTGCTGCTAATATGGCCAGCTTCGGTCAGGCGTTTCCACGCGAACGAGTCGAGGTGGTGGTGCGTTGCGCCCTGTGCGCCGTCGAGACTACCGTGCCGTTTCGACCGACACAAGGACGCCCCGTCTATTGCCGTGACTGTTTCCTGAGAATGCGCGCTTCGTCTTCGCACGCTCACGCGCCGCTTACATAATCCCTTTGCCCCTTTGTGTGATTCATCCCTACTATTCGCTTTGCCGCCATTGTGGAGGCGGCGGGGTATTGGTTCGCCGCAAGCCTGGTTAAGCGGCAAATAACCAGTAAGGGTTCTGCCCTATTTCTTTTTGGAGTTCAGCCGTATTGCCTGTTTACCCACCCTCGCTTCTTCCCTGCGCTGACGAGACCGGGTTCAATCCTATAGCGAGTTCAGATAGTCGCGGACTTTCTTCATATCCTCCCACGCCTCGCGCTTCTTATCGGGCGAGCGCAGCAGATAGGCCGGGTGGAAGGTCGGCATGACCTTGATGCCGTTCCAGTCGCGCCACTCGCCGCGCGACCGCGTGATCGTGTCTTTGGTGCGCAGCAGGCATTGAAAGGCGGGCGAGCCGAGCGCCACGATCACCTGCGGCTTGATGAAGGCGAGCTGGCGAAAGAGGAACTGCTCGCAGGTCGCCACCTCGTCGCGCTCCGGCGTGCGGTTGCCCGGCTGGCGGCATTTGACGACGTTGGCAATGTAGCATTCATCACGTTTAAGACCGATAGCGGCGATGATCTTTTCAAGCAACTGGCCGGCGCGACCGACGAAGGGGCGGCCCGTCGCATCTTCGTCCGCGCCCGGCCCTTCGCCGATGAAGACGAGCCGCGCTTGCGGGTTGCCTTCGCCGAAGACGATGTGCGTGCGATGCTCGTGCAGCTTGCAGCGCGTACACTCGCCGATGTCGGCGCGGATGGCGTCAAGCGACGGGTCTTGCGCCTCAAGGATGGGAAGCGCGTGAGCGGCAGGCGCGGCCTCTTCAACGGGCAACAGGTCGCCGAACAGGCCAGTCTGTCCGGGCGGCGTCTCTCTCTTTTTCGGCATAAGCTCCTGCGTGGCCGGGTTGATCTCGATAGCGGCAAGCGAAGTCGCTTGCGGTAGTGAATCGCCAATGTCCGTGACGCCGATCTCGCGGTAAAACTTCAACTGCTCTTCGAGCTGCCGCGCGACATCGGCCATCGCTTCGATGATCTGC
The DNA here is from genome assembly GCA_045807725.1 of Blastocatellia bacterium. Taxonomy (GTDB): domain Bacteria; phylum Acidobacteriota; class Blastocatellia; order UBA7656; family UBA7656; genus DATENM01. The sequence continues at coordinate 7,626 of JBJMGV010000054.1, forward strand.
TGTGTCATTTGCCTTGATTCTCTACGCCGGCGATTCGTTCGTCAATTCGCCCTCGAATGCCTGGGAATATGGAACCCCAGATGAACACAGATGAACGTGGATGGAAAGAGCGATGCGATTCCGGCTCTTTCTTCGATCTGTGTTGATCTGTGTTCATCTGGGGTTCCTCTTTCCGGCAATTCGTCGCGCCCGCCGGGCTTCTGGTAACATGGCAATGGCCGCACGGCTAGCGGCTCAACATTTTAGTAACCACGCGCGCCGCGCCGCCGTCTTAATCGTTGGTAGCCGAGAAGCTCGATTACCAAGGCTCTTTGCCAGAGAAGTTCGCGGACAGGCGCTGCGATTGGCGAAAGGCTGAACGAAGTTGGCGTGGTCACGTACGTAAAGATTGGCTCGGACCGAGCGGTCGCCGCTGGCGCATGCGATTGAAGCAGTCAGCGCGGGCCGCTCGTGAGCCGCCGCCACACCCTGCCTCACCAGTGGAGTTTGATTTGAGAGAGGGCGATCATCGCAGCGCACACAGCACGGCCCCTCACATCGCCGCCGAAGCGCGCGGTGAGGTGCGACCAGTGCCGCCGCCGGACGATGACGCCAGCGACGAGGTCCTGGAAGCGCGCGAGCCGGTCAACCCGGCTGAAGACGCGCTGATCCAACGCAGCCTCGCCGGCGACCACGACGCCTTCGAGGTTCTCGTGCGCCGTTACAGCCCGCGCGTCTTCGCCATCATCGGCAGCTTCTTTCGCCGCCGCGACCAGATCGAAGACATCGCGCAAGAGGTCTTTGCCAAAGCCTTTTTTTCGCTGGCGACCTTCACGCTGGGCCGCTCGTTTGAAGCCTGGGTCGCGCGCATCGCGGTCAACGCCTGCTACGACCAGTTGCGCGCTCAGCGGCGGCGCGGCGAGCAGCAGACGCCGCACGAGTCGCAGGAAGAAGACGACTGGCTCGAATTGCAGATGCTCGAAACGGCGCGGGCGCGTCACCTGTCGGCAGAGCGCCAGCGCGACGCCGCAGAGATCGCCGACAAGCTGCTGGCTAAACTTGAGCCTGAAGACCGGCTCGTCGTGGTATTGATTGACCGCGACGGCTATTCGGTCAAGGAAGTGAGCGAGCTGACGGGATGGGGGCAATCGAAAGTCAAGGTGCGCGCCTTTCGCGCGCGACGCGTGCTGCGTAGCGCCATGAAACGATTGCTCATCAGTGGTGAACGAATGCAGAGGAGTAAGAAATGAATCAACAGTCAGGCCGCGAAGAGATCATTCGCTGTGGCGTCGCACGCGGGCGCTTCCCCGCCCTGCTGGCCGCCGAAGACACGCGCGCCGTTTCCCCGCGCTACGGCTTGAGTGCCGCCGAACGCGCCACCGCCGAGCGGCATTTGCAGACGTGTGAGGACTGCGCGACCGAGTACCGTTTGCTCGCGCTCAGCCGCGCCGTGATGGATGCGGCGGCAGCAGTTGAGCCGGTCGCGCCCGATGAAGACTTCTTCAAGGCGGTGCGCGCCCGCATCGCTCGCGGCGAAACGAGCGCCGTGCCGGCTGAACGACTGGACGAGTCGTGGGCGGCGGCCTTGTTGCTCACGGCGCGGCAATTGATCCCGGCGATGGCGCTGTTGCTGTTGCTCATCATCGGCGCAACCTTCCTGTGGAATAGCGCGTCACAAAAGAGCGCCGCGCCCTTGCAAGGCAAGAATACGTTGCCGCGACTGTTTGACGACCCCACGCCGTCCGCCGATGACGCGCTCGACAGTTTTATGGCCGTTGAGGAGAAGAAGAATGGAAAGTAAGACCAGCAGCCAGGCCAAAGCGCGCCTGCTGATCCTCGCCGTGTTCGTCATCGGATTTGCGGCAGGCGCGCTGTCGCTCAATCTCTATCAACACTTCACCAGCAGCCACTCGAATAACAACGTAGACCCGCGCGACCGCGCCAGCGTCATCATCCAGCGAATGGATGAGAAGATGAGCCTGACCAGTGCGCAGAAGGATCAGGTACGCACGATCATCGAAGGCACGCGCGACAAGTACGCCGACATCCGCAAGAAGATGGAGCCGTACATGAAAGAGTTAGAGCCGCAGTTCGACGCCGTGCGCCAACAATCGCGCAACGAGATTCGCGCCGTGCTCAACGACAAGCAGTTGCCCGAATTCGAGAAGATGATCGAAGAACAGGACCGCGAACACGAACACTCGCAGCAGGAAGAAAAAGAGAGGCGTAATAAGAAATAGCGCCGCCCGCTTACTGCCGGCGCAACGCAGAAACGCTCTCCCCAATAAAAACCGACAGGACGTACACAGTAATGAAGAAAGTCGTTACCGCATCACTCATACTGCTCTCGCTGCTTGCGAACCTCACCGCCTTTGCGCGCGACGGCGAAGGCGAGCCGCAGGCGATGGTCGAACTGCGCGGCACGGTCATTGACGAACAGAACGCTTACATCCCCGCCGCCACCATTACGCTCGACGATGGCAAAGGCAATCATTACACAGCGACCTCGGACGAGCGCGGCCAGTATCACGTGCAGGTCAAGCCGAGCCTCTACACGGTGACGGTTGAAGTCGAAGGCTTCGCCAAGTTCATCGAACAGGTTGATCTCGGCAGGCGGCGCAAAGAGGATTTCAACATCAAGCTCCAAGTCGCCATCAGCGAGCAGGTCGAAGTGCAGGACAACGCCGCCGGCATTTCGACCGACCCTGACCGCAACCTGTCGGCGGTCACGCTCACCGAGAAAGACCTCGAAGCGCTGCCTGATGATCCCGACGATCTGCTTTCGACCTTGAAGCAGATGGCCGGCGCGGCGGGCGGCAGCGATGATGCGATGGTCTACGTGGACGGCTTCCACGAGCGCGGCCAGATTCCGCCGAAAGAAGCCATCCTGCGCATCAGCATCAATCAAAATCCGTTCGCGGCTGAATATCAGGAGCCGGGAAATGCGCGCATAGAGATCATCACCAAGCCGGGCGCGGACACCTATCACGGCAGCTTCCGCTTCAACTTCGGCGACGAGTCGCTGAACGCCCGCAACCCGATCTTCCCCGACAAGCCGGCTTTCCAGATGCGCAACTTCGCATTTAATTTCACGGGGCCGATCATTCACAATCGCTGGGGTTTCTTCGCCGACTTCGACCGCCGCTTCACCTTCAACAACTCGCTCATCAATGCGACGGTGCTCGACCCGGTGACGCATGCCGCCGTGCCGTTCATTCAGTCCATCCTCGCGCCATCGCGGCAGACGATGTTCTCGGTGCGCACGGATTTCATGGCGACCAAGAAGCACACCTTCGGCGTTCAGTACCGTTTCAACGACAGTGAGGCGACCAATCAGGGCCTCGATAATTACAACCTGCCGGATCGTGGCTTTAATCGCAATTCGCACGAAGACACGCTGCGCTTCTCGATGACTTCGATACTCAGCGAGCACATGGTCAACGAGGCGCGCATCCAGTTGAGCCGCCGCACGAACGGCTCAATCAGCCTGAGCGACGCGTCGGTCATCAACGTGCTCGATGCGTTCACCGCCGGCGGCGCGAATATATTTGCGGACAATAAGAACGAGAATCTCGACTTCACCAACAACGTCTCTTACACGTGGAAGTCACACACGTTCAAGGCCGGCTTCCGCGCCGAATCCGAGCGTTATACGAACCTCAATCAATCGAACTTCGCCGGCACGTTCACGTTTTCGGGCAACCCGGTGACGGGCGAGACATCGCTCGACATTTATCGACGCGCGATTGAAGGCGACCCGGCGGCGCGGCCTTCGCAGTTTTCGATCAACCGTGGCGATCCGTTCATCGGCTTCTCGCAATGGCAGTTCGGCTCGTTTATGCAGGACGACTGGAAGGTGTCGCCGCGCCTGACGCTGTCGTTCGGGCTGCGCAACGAGTTTCAGACGCACCTTCAAGACAAGCTCAACTTCGCGCCGCGCTTCGGGCTGGCCTGGCAAGCCGACAAGGCTAAGAAGTCAACCGTGCGCGCCGGCGCGGGCATCTTCTTCGCGGGCCTCGACGATAGCATTACTTCAGAGACGATACGGCTCGACGGTTTCCATCAACAGCAATTCACCGTCATCAACCCGGACTTCTTCCCCAACATTCCGGCGGTGCTGGTCGCCGGCACAAGCTCGCGGCTGCCGACCATTCGCATCAAGTCGGAAGACTTGAATGATCCTTACAGCATCATCTCGACGGTGAGCTACGAGCGGCAATTGCCCTGGAAGCTGATGGGGTCTGTCGGTTACAAATGGACGCGCGGCGTTCACCTGCTGCGGTCGCGCAACATCAACGCGCCGGAGTTAATCAATAGCCAGTTCGTCTCGCCATTCCCCGGCGAAGGGCCGATCCTGCAATATGAATCGACAGGGCTTTCGACGCGCAACGAATTCAATTTCTTCCTGCGCACAGGCTTCAGCCGCACGCTGACCTTCTTCGGCGGCTACACGCTGTCGTGGACCAAGAGCAACACGGACGGCGCGGGCACGATGCCGGCGAACCCTTACGATCTAACTACGGAGTGGGGCCGCGCCAGCAACGACTCGCGGCATAACATCTTCTTCGGCGGCTCGCTGCTGACGCGCTGGGACATACGCTTGAACCCGATGGTGATCTACCGCTCCACCCGGCCATTCAATATCATCACCGGCACAGATTTGAATCGCGATCTCAGCTTCAGCGACCGCCCATCGTTTGCGCAGGCAGGTGATCCGGTGATCGTCCACACACGGTTCGGCGACTTCAATCCGGCCCCGCTGCCCGGCGAAGAGATCATCCCGCGCAACTTCGGCGACGGGCCGAGCTTTGTGATGGTCAACCTGAACATCTCGAAGACGATTGGCTTCGGCCCCGCGCCGAACAACTATGGCCAGGGCAACGGTCAGGGCAATAACCGCGCCGGCAATCGCGGCGGCGGCGCTCCGCGTGGCGGCGGCGCACGCGGCGGATTCGGCGGGTTTGGCGGAGCGGGCGGGCCGATGGGCGGCTTCTTCGGCGGTGACAGCCGGCACAAATACAACCTCACCATCGGCCTGAATATGTCGAATGTGTTGAATCATACAAACCTGATCAATTATACGGGCAATCTATCATCGCCCTTTTTCGGCATCGCCACTCAGGCGATGAACGGTCGCCGAATCGAAGCGCAACTGCGCTTTTCATTCTGATTCGACGACGCCGCACGCCGGTTGTCATGAATAGCTACGAGCCGAAAGGCGCTGCCGCTATCCACGACAACCGGCAAGACAATTTCACACGAACGCCGCGCCGCGCGAGCCGGTGCGATACGGAGCAGGAGCTATGAAAAGAATTTCCATTATGTTTTTCGCCTTAGCAATGCTGTTGAGCGCAGCGGCAGTCGCCGGCGCGCAAGATATGCCTCCCGGCGGCCCGCCGCAAGGTATGCCTGCCGGTGGCGGTGGCGGCTTTCGCGTACAAGGTCAGATGCCACAGTTCAAAGACCTCGACAAGAATAAAGACGGCAAGCTCAGCAAGGACGAGTGGCCTTCGCAGATGCCGGCGCAGTTCTTCGACCGCCTCGACGCCAACCACGATGGCTTCATTGACGAAGCCGAGTGGAACGCGATGCGCAATCGCATGGGCGGCCCGCGCACCGGCGAAGCGATGGCGAAGTTCCTCGACGCCGACAAAGACGGCAAGGTGACGCGCGACGAGTTCGCCAAGCTCGTCACGCTGTTCGACCTCCTTGATGCCAATCACGACGGCTCGCTCACGCAAGAAGAGATGAACAATTTCTTCCGCACTCTGAATGAAGCGCAGACGCAGGCCGCAAATCAGGCGACCGGCGGCGTCGATGTCAACAACCTCTTTGCCAATAACGACAAGAACAAAGACGGCAAGCTGACGCCGGACGAGATCACTAACGAACGGTTGTTCAAGCGGCTCGACATCAACAAAGACGGCGTCGTGACGCGCGACGAAGCCGAAACGGCGCTCAAGCAGTTAGCTGAAGAACGCGCCAAAGCCAAGAAGCAATCTCAGCCTTAAATCAGGAAGCCGGAGGCAGGAAGCAGGAGGCAGCCATTACTCTTATCCGGTTCGTCCTAATCGTAAGAGTTTAATTGCGGCCCTCTGCATCCTGCCTCCGGCTTCCTCTCCTGTCTCTTGATGATCAAAGCCATTATCTTTGATTGCGACGGCGTGATTGCTGACAGCGAGCCGCTGCATATGGCCACGATGCAGCAGGTACTCTCGGAAGAAGGCATCACGGTTAGCGAAGAGACTTACTACCGCGAATACCTCGCCCTCGATGATCGCGGCTGCTTCACCAAAGCCTTCCGCGATCACAGCCGTTCACTCACCGGCGACAAGCTGCGCGAATTAATCGCCCGCAAAGCGGCCCGGCTTGAGCCGGTAATGCAAACACATCTGCGAATCTTTCCCGGTATCGCCCAGTTCATCCGCGCGGCTTCGGCAAGTTATCCGCTGGCGGTCGCTTCAGGGGCCTTGCGCCACGAGATTGAATTGATCCTCCAGCACGCCGGCGTGCGCGACTGCTTCGCGGCCCTCATCAGCGCCGAAGACGTGACGCGCGGCAAGCCCGATCCCGAATCTTTCCTGCAAGCGCACGCCGCCTTGAGCCGTATGAGCGCCGATGGCATAGCCGCTTCTGAATGCCTCGTCATCGAAGACTCGCTGCACGGCGTACAGGCGGGCAAGCTCGCCGGGATGAGCGTGCTCGCGGTAACAAACTCGTACCCGCGCGAGCAGCTACAGGCCGCCGACGCCGTAATCGAGAGCTTCGCCGGTCTCGGCGTCAAAGATGTAGAGCAACTGCTAAAACAATGACAAGAAAGTGATGAGTGATGAGTGATGAGTGGCCACAACAGGTTTCCTTACGACTCATCACTTTCAACTCATCACTCATCATTCACTACCCATCACTTCCCGGCCAGTTTGCCTCTTGATGGACATTCCTCAGGCTTCAAAGTAATATGGTTGTTTACTGATTTCGGAAAGGATCAACGCAGAAGAATGGCGCAGCCTGAAATTGAAAGTGTCATGCCGGGAGCCGGTGTCGAAGGCGGCGAGGTGGTCATCACCTGTCGCGGCTTCGCCTTCTCGACTTATGACCAGGCCGGCGTCCGCTTCGGTGACGCCGACACGCGCCCCATCAGTTGTTCGCCAACGCGCGTCATCGCGCCTATCCCCGCAAGCGATCTGGTCAGCGGCGAAACCAGCATCACGCTTGCCGTCAACGGCAAGAGCAGCAAGGGCAGCGCCTTCATCGTCGGCGAGAAGATCGCCGAAAACCTGCACCCGGTTGCTAACCCGGCTTACGACCGCGACAACGGCGCGCTCTACACCACGCTGTCGGGCACGCGCGGCCAGAAGGTTCCCGTTTCGGTCTACAAGATCACGCCCGACGGCGAAAGCGAGCCGTTCCTCACCGACATCGTCAACCCGACCGGCCTCGCGTTCAGCCCCGACGGCGAGATGTACATCACCAGCCGCTTCGACGGCACGGTCTATCGCGTCACGCCTTTCAAAGAGGCCGAAGCTTTCGCGCACAACCTCGGCATCGCCACCGGCATCGCCTTTGATCAAGAAGGCCGTATGTATGTTGGCGACCGCAGCGGCACGATCTACCGCATCAACGATATTGGCGAGCCGACAAACTTTGCGACGCTCGAAGCGAGTATGGCGGCTTATCATCTGGCCTTCGGGCCGGACGGTCATCTCTACGTCGCCGGGCCGTCGCTGTCGAGCTTTGATAGCATTCTGCGCGTCTCGCCGGACGGCGAAGTGACCAGATTCTTCACGGGACTGGGCCGCCCACAGGGTATGGCGTTTGATCGTAAGGGCAACCTCTACATCGCGGCGAGCCGGCGCGGCCATCGCGGCATCGTCCGCATCACGCCCGACGCCGAAGCCGAGATTATTGTCGCCGGCATCGGGCTGGTCGGGCTATGCTTCGACGATCACGGCAATATGATCGCCGCCTCGAACCGCGAACTGTATCGCCTGCCTCTCGGCATCGAAGGCTACTGGCCTTTCTAGCCTTCAGCGTTTAACGAAAATAATTGATGAAGGCAGCACGCCCCTACATCATCGAGTGGGAGTAAAAGATTGGAACAGCTTCTGCAAAAGATAGACATCGGCAACCTGATCATCTGGTTTGTCGTCCTGCTGTTTTCGCTGTCGTTTCACGAAGCGGCGCACGCGTGGACTTCGTACCAATATGGCGACGACACCGGGAAGTTACAGGGGCGGATCACGCTGAACCCGATTGCTCACATCGACCCGATTGGCACAATTCTCTTCCCGCTTCTGAGTTCTATCGGTGGCCTGCCGCTGCTCGGCTGGGCCAAGCCCGTGCAGACCAACCCGCTGCTGTGGCGCGACAAGACCAGGGCCAATATTATGGTCAGCGCCGCCGGCCCGCTCAGTAACTTTATTCTGGCGGTGGTCGCCTTCGTCATCATCAAGGCGTTGTTGATGAGCAGCATCCTGTCGCTGAACGGTGGATATTACACACTGGTTGTACCCGCGCAGAATCAGCCTGCCTTTATGACGCCGCTGGCGGTCTTTCTAAGCGTGATGCTGCTGCTCAATGTGCTGCTCGGTGTCTTCAACTTCATCCCCGTGCCGCCGCTCGACGGCAGCCACATTCTTGAAGAGATGCTGCCGCGCAGTATGGCCGAAGCGTATTATCAAATCCGCCCGTTCGGTTTCATTCTGCTTTACCTGTTGATGTTCCTTGGCGTCTTCACCGCCATTTTTATGCCTGTCTACAAAGCCGTGCTCTATCTGCTGGCGGCGTAGCGTTCGGACAAGCGAGGGTTTGAGGTGTCAGAAATACGGAAGAAACGAATCGTCAGCGGCATGCGCCCGACCGGCAATCTCCATCTCGGTAATTACGAGGGCGCGCTCAAAAACTGGATACGCCTGCAAGATTCGGGCGACTATGACTGCTTCTTCTTTATCGCCGACTGGCACGCGCTGACCAGCGATTACGCCGACACCAGCGCCATCAAACAGAACACGCTCGATATGGTGAGCGATTGGCTCGCCGCCGGACTCGACCCTGACCGCTCGACCATCTTCGCGCAATCTACGGTGCCCGAACACGCCGAGCTTCATTTGATCTTGTCTGCCGTGACGCCGCTCGGCTGGCTCGAACGCGTGCCGACCTACAAAGAGCAGCGCGAGAACATCACCGAAAAAGACATCGGCAACTACGCCTTTCTCGGCTACCCGGTGTTGCAGGCCGCCGACATCATTATGTACAAAGCCGAGGCTGTGCCGGTAGGCCGTGATCAAGCGCCGCACGTCGAGATGACGCGCGAGATCGTCCGCCGCTTTAACAACTTTTATGGCGCGGTCTTTCCCGAACCGGCGACGCTGCACACGGAAGTGCCCGTGCTGCCCGGAACCGACGGGCGCAAGATGTCGAAGAGTTATGGCAACGCCATCTACCTGATCGACTCTGCTGACGTGGTGCGCGAGAAGGCGCGGCAAATGATCACCGACCGCACGCGCATACGCCGCTCGGACCCAGGCCACCCGGAAGACTGCGACGTTTGCCAAATGCATCGCTTCTTCGTGCCGGCAGAAATCGCGGGCCAGTTTGATGACGACTGCCGCAACGCGCGCATCGGCTGCGTAGACCGCAAGCGCGCGCTGGCCGATTCGATCATCGCGCGCTATGGCGCGATTGCCGAGCGCAGCCGCGAGTTGCGCGAGCATCCTGAACAGGTCGTCGCCATTCTCAAAGACGGCGCGGCCCGCGCCCGCGCGGTCGCTCAGCAGACGATGAGCGAAGTCCGCCGCGCCATCAAGATGGATTGGGAATGAAAGGTAGGATTCAGGATTCGGGATTCAGGATTCAGTTGGCCCGTATTTGCCAACTTTCATGCGCCAGCGAAAAGGTTAGTTGATACCCAGCCGTCACCAGCGCATTTCCTGTATCCTGTATCCTGTATCCTGTATCCTGAAATGAAAGACGCGCGCAGCAAAGACGAAACAGGCAACGCGACGCCCGCCGATGTGGCGGTCGAGTTCGCCGAGTCTTCGGATCAATACAAGGTCAAGCTTCCCGACTTTGAAGGGCCGCTCGACCTGCTGCTCTACTTGATTCGCAAAGAAGAGGTTTCAATTTACGACATCCCTATTGCGCGCATCACGGCGCAGTACCTCGAATACCTGACCGCTATGCGCGAACTGGACATTGCGGTGGCCGGCGAGTTTCTGGTGATAGCGGCGACGCTGATTCACATCAAGTCGCAGATGCTATTGCCGCGCGACCCCAACACGCCCGAAGAAGAGATGGAAGACCCGCGCATGGAACTGGTGTATCAACTGCTCGAACACCAGAAATTCAAAGGCGCGGCGAATGCTTTACATCAGCGCGCGTTGATCGAGGCGGCGACTTTCACGCGCGCCGCGCTCGAAACCGACGAAGAGAACCCGGAAGTCGCTTCGACTATCTTTCATCTCTTCGAGGTCTTCCGCGACGTGCTGACCAGGCAGCGCGCGCTGGTCGAGATCGAGATCGAACGCGAGCAAGTGACGATGGCCGAGAAGATCGCCGAGATTCGCAACGCCGTCGAACAGCAGCCCGAAGTCAGCGCCCGCCATATGTTCGAGCGCGCCCGCTCAAAGCGCGAAATGGTGCTGATCTTTCTCGCCATCCTTGAACTGGTCAAGGAGCTGATTATCGGCCTGCGGCAAGCCGACACCTTTGGCGACATCATTCTCACGAAACAAGAAGGCAGAAGTCAGGAGTCAGAAGTCAGAATCGAAGAGACCGAAATCAGCGAAGAAGAGGTCAACGAAGAGGAAGTGCGCGAAGATGAAGTGCGCGAACAAAAGGTCAACGTCGAAGCGCCGGAGCATTCTGACTCCTGACTTCTGACTTCTTCTCTTACCAATCATGACCATAGAAGAACTGCAACCCATCATCGAATCGCTCATCTTCGTTTCCGAAGAGCCGATCACGGTCAAGCAACTGGCGGCGCTTTTAGAAGGCGAATCGAAGGCCGATGTCGAAGCGGCGGCGGAAGCGCTCGTCGAAGAGTTCAACGCGCGAACGAGCGGCCTTGAGATTCGCCGCCTGGCCAATGGCTACCAGATACGCACGCGGCCCGAATATAGCGAATATGTGCGCCGCTACCTGAAGTCGCAGCCGTCGGCGCGGCTGTCGCTTGCGGCGCTTGAAACGTTGGCCGTCATCGCTTACAAACAGCCGATCACCATCCCTGAGATACTGGAGATTCGCGGCGTCACTTCGACCTCGGCCATCAAGACGCTGCTCGACCGCCGGCTCATCATCGCCAAAGGCCACAAGCAGGTCGTTGGCCGCCCGATGATGTACGGCACGTCTGAAGACTTCCTGATTCAGTTCGGGCTGAACGATCTATCTGAATTACCAAACCTCGAAGACTTTGAAGACTTGATGACAAGCTGATTACGAATGGCACAAGAGCGTATACAAAAGATCATTGCGATGGCGGGCGTCGCCTCGCGTCGCACGGCGGAAGAGATGATGCAGCGCGGCGAAGTCACCGTCAATGGCCGCGTCGTCACTGAACTCGGCTCGAAGGCCGACCCGCAGACCGACGCCATCAAGGTTAAAGGCAAGCTCATCAACGCGCAGTTGTTGAAGCGCGAGATGAAGTATTACCTCGTCAACAAGCCGCGCGGATACGTCTCGACTGTCTCTGATCCGCAAGGCCGCACCATTGTCGCGCACTTGCTGCCGCCATCGAAACGGCGCGGCCTGCATCCGGTCGGTCGGCTTGATTACAACACCGAAGGCTTGATCGTGCTCACCAACGATGGCGACCTGACGCAGCTATTGACCAAAGGCGGCGCGGTCGAAAAGGTCTACCACGTCAAAGTCAAAGGCTCGCCCGGCGAAGAGAACATCGAGCGATTACGGCGCGGCATCAAGCTCGGCCAGTCGCGCGCCGCGCCGGCGCAGATTAAATTGATGGAGCGCACCAAAGAAGGCGGCAACGCCTGGTTCGAGGTCATCTTGAAAGAGGGCAAGAACCAGCAGATTCGCAAGATGTTTGACGCCATTCATCATTCAGTGACCAAGCTGCGCCGCGTGCGCATCGGCCACCTGACCGACGCAGGACTGGCCGTCGGCGAGTTCCGCGAACTCAAGCCGAGCGAAGTCAAACGCTTCTTTCAGCCGACGCCTGCACCTAAGAAATATAAGCCGAAGAAGGCGCGCGCCGCTTCCTCGCGCTCGCGTTCGTAGTCGCTTGCCGCGTACCTGCTGCCCTTTTGCTTCGCATGCTTTTTTTGCCCCCGCCGTGTACAATGATTAATTCGCATCGGCACGCCATCGCGCACATAGATTGAGCGCCGCTGCAATACGCCAGGGCACCGGAGGAAAGATGGATTTCGAGCTGAACGAAGAACAGCAACAGATCAAGCGAACCATCCGTGAGTTTGCCGAAGCCGAGATGAGGCCGCACGTTTCCGAATGGGACGAGGCCGCGCACTTTCCCCTTGATCTAAGGCCAAAATTCGCCGAACTCGGCGTTATGGGCGTACTGGTTCCCGAAGAGTACGGCGGCGCAGGGATGGGCTACGTCGAATACGCGACCATCATCGAAGAGCTGGCGCGCGTTGATCCGTCCATCGGTCTTGCCATCGCCGCGCACAATTCGCTTGGCGCGGGACACCTGCTGATCGCGGCCAGTCACGAACAGAAACAGAAGTACCTGACGCCGCTGGCGCGCGGCGACGCGTTTGCGGCGTGGGGGTTGACGGAACCGAGTTCCGGCTCGGATGCAAGCTCGATGCGCACGACGGCGGCGCGGCGGCGCGGCGGTTGGGCGCTGAACGGGTCGAAGAATTTTATAACCAATGCTACATTTGCCGAAACGACTGTGGTGTTGGCGATCAGCGACCGCGCCGCCGGCTCGCACGGCATCTCGGCCTTTATCGTCGAGCGCGGCACGCAAGGGTTTCAAGTCGCCAAGAAAGAGAACAAGCTGGGTATGCGCGCCAGCGACACCGCCGCGCTGGTCTTTGACGACTGCTTTGTCGCAGACACCAATCTGATTGGCGAGCCAGGCCAGGGCTTCATTCAAGCAATGAAAGTTTTGGACGGCGGGCGCATCTCGATTGCGGCGCTGGCGGTCGGTATCGCGCAGGGCGCGTACGAAGCCGCATTGAAGTATGCCCGCGAGCGCCATCAATTCGGTCGCGCGATTGCCGAGTTTCAAGCGATTCAATTCAAGCTTGCCGATATGGCGACGGAGATCGAAGCGGCGCGCTTGCTGACTTATCAGGCCGCCGCTTTGAAGAACGCCGGCAAGCCGACGACCAAGCAGTCTTCGATGGCCAAGCTCTACGCCAGCGAAGTCGCCGTTCGCGTCTCCGAGCAGTCCGTGCAAATACACGGCGGCTATGGCTACATCAAAGATTACCCGGCGGAAAAATACTGGCGCGATTCAAAGCTCTGCACCATCGGCGAAGGCACGAGCGAGATTCAACGCGTCGTCATCGCGCGACAGATCCTTCGATCATAGGATTCAGGATTCGGGATTCAGGATTCAGGGAAAACCGAAGTGCTAAGCGCCGACTTCCCTTTCTCACCCTGAATCCTGAATCCCGAATCCTGAATCCTGATTTTTATGAGTTCGGCACTGGTTGAAAAAATCCTCAACGGCGACAAGCGTTCAATCGCGCGCGCTATCAGCGCCGTCGAAGACGGGCACGCCGACGCGACCGACTTGTTGAAAGAAGTCTTCCCGCACACGGGCCGGGCGCTGGTCGTCGGCATAACGGGAGCGCCGGGCGCGGGCAAGAGCACGCTCGTTGACCGGCTGGCCGCGCACTACCGCGCTCAGAGTCAACAGGTCGGCATCATCGCCGTCGATCCATCGAGTCCCTTCACCGGCGGCGCGATTCTCGGCGACCGCATACGGATGCAAGGAATGGCGATGGACCCTGGCATCTTCATCCGCAGTATGGCGGCGCGCGGCAACCTCGGCGGGCTGGCACGCGCGACGGTTGATGCAGTAGCGATACTGGATGCCGCGGGGTATAATAAAGTTATCATTGAAACGGTCGGCGTGGGTCAGGACGAGGTAGACATCGTTAAAACGGCGGATGTCACTGTTGTCGTTCTAGTGCCCGGTATGGGCGACGACATCCAGGCCATTAAAGCTGGGATTATGGAGATCGGCGACGTGTTCGCCATCAACAAAGCCGACCGCGACGGAGTGCTCCGAACCGAGCGCGAACTTGAACAATTGCTCTCGATTTCGGAACGGCCCGATGGTTGGAAGCCGCCGATTGTCAAAACCGTAGCGACGGAAAACAGTGGTCTTGAGGCGCTCGCCGAGGCGATTGCGAGCTATGACGTTTTCCTCACGTCGCATACGGAGCAGATGATGAGCCGGCGCGCTCGCGTTGCCGAGCATCGCATCATCGAGTTGTTGCGTGATCGTTTGCTGCGCGTTGCGTTGAACGAGCGGACCAGCCGCGAAGAGTTGCGGCAGCAGGCCGCCGCGGTCGCCGACCGACAACGCGACCCGTACTCTGTCGTTGATGAGATCATTGCGAAATTAGGCTTGAAGAAGGAGTCAGGAGTCAGGAGTCAGGAGTCAGAATAAAAGTGGAGGCGACAGCCGACTTCCCTTTCCATTCTGGCTTCTGACTCCTGACTCCTGAATTCACCCCATGAAGTTAGATCATCTCGGCATTGCCGTTCGCTCGATAGCAGATTCGCTCTCGTTTTATCGTGACGCGCTGGGGCTGGAACTGAAGAGCACCGAAGAGGTGGCCGATCAGGGCGTCACCGTGGCGATGCTGCCGGTCGGCGAATCACGCATCGAGCTTCTCGAACCCATTTCAGAGGAGACGACGGTGGCGCGCTTCATTGCTAAACGCGGCGAAGGACTGCACCACATTTGTTACGAGGTCGCCGACTTACAGGCGAAGCTCGAAGAACTGAGCGCGCGCGGCGTGCGCGTGCTCGATGGCTATCCGCGTCGCGGGGCAGAAGGGCATATGGTCGCCTTCCTGCATCCGGCGAGCGCCAACGGCGTTCTCGTTGAACTGGTCGAGAAGGCAAGCACTTTAGAAGGAGAGTAAATGACATTGGATTCCACTAACGATAAGCAACCCGAAACGACGGACGCGACGCCGGACAGCGACACGCAAGCGACGACCGATAGCGCGACCCCGCCGGTTATCACGACCGAAGCCGCTACCCCCGACGCGAGCGAAGCGGCGGCGGCTGAATCGCACGAAGCCGTGGCGGACGACGAAGTGACCGCTGCCGATGCGGCTGCCGTCGAAGCTGATGATGACAAAGACGCCGAGGAAGACGCCGCAGACGAGAAGCATGCAGCGGCTCCCTACGCGGCGACCGTCACATCCGTCGCCGATGCGCCCAGAACCAGCATGCCGACTAAAGCCATCGCGGCAGTTCTCATGCTGGGCTTTGTCGCGGCGGCGTTCATCTTTATTCAACGCTCATCATCAAAGCCCGTCTCTTACAACCTGAGCAAGCACGATATGGAAGTAATCTTCCAGGAGATGATCCCGCCGCCGCAGCAGGCGCAGATCGCATCGAGTCCCGATGAGAAGAAGAAGCTGATAGACGAAGTTCGCAAGCTGCTGTCAGTCGCCGCCTTTGCCGAGAGCGAAGGCTACGCGCAGCGGCCCGAAGTCCAACAGCAACTCGCGCTGCAAACCGACCTCGGATTGAACGAGGCGTATCGCAAGAAGTACCCGGACACCAAAGTGACGGACGAAGACATCAACGCGTACTATCAGGCTCATCCCAGCGAGTTCGACAACTTCCTGCAAAGCAACCCGCAGTTCCAGCAGCGCGCACAAGGAGCGCAGCGCGATCAGTTCAAGAAGCAGTACGGCGAGTTCAAGGTCGTCGCCGACCGCGCCCGCCAGGAGAAGCTCGATCAGGACGAAGCGGCCCGCTTAAGCATGCTGATTAAGCGCGCCGACGCGCTGAACAATGCGTACCTCGGCGAACTCGAAAAGAACGCCGACAAGCTGGTCAGCGACGACGAGGTCGAAAAGTATTACAAGGAGCATCAGGGCGAATTTGAAGAGGTGCACGTGCGCCACATCCTCATCAGCACGCAGCCGCCGCCGCCCGGCCCCGACGCCAAGAAGGGCGAGCAACCGAAAGCGCTCAGCAAAGAAGAGGCTCGCAAGAAAGCCGAAGAAGCGCTGGCCAAAGCGCGCAAGGGCGAAGACTTCGCGGCGCTCGTCAAACAGTACTCCGATGATCCCGGCTCGAAAGACAAGGGCGGCGAATACACCTTCTCGAAGGGGCAGATGGTCCCCGAATTCGAGCAGGCGGCCTTCGCCTTGCAACAGCCCGGCCAGATCAGCGACCTCGTTGAGACGCAGTTCGGCTATCACATCATCAAGCTCGAAGAGCGCAAGGGCGGCGCGGGATCGAGCGACCCGAAGGTTCGCCAGCAGATCGTCGCCAAGCTGAAGAAGGACAAGATCGACGCCAAGATTGACGAGATCACCAAGAACAGCAAGGTTTCTGTGCCCGACGATTTTGATATGAACGTCAAACCGTCCGAGCAGCCCGCAATGCCTCCCGGCCACCCTTCGGTCCAAAAACAGTAAGGCAAAGGCTAGAGGCTAGAGGCTGGAGGCTAGAGAAAACCTCCGGTCGCTAGTCTCTAGTCTCCAGCCTCTAGCCTCTAGTTTATGCGCCTGGGTTCATTCGAAATGGAGATTGTTTCCGACGGCACGTTTGCGCTCGATGGCGGCGCGATGTTCGGCGTCGTGCCGCGCGTCGTCTGGGAGCAAAAACTGTCGGCGGACGCGCAACATCGCGTGCGGCTCGGTTTGAACTGCCTGCTGATTCGCGCCGAAGGCGAAAACATATTGGTTGACACGGGCATCGGCGCAAAGTGGGATGACCGCTCGCGCTCGCGTTACGGCATCGCGCACGAAACGACGCTGCTCGATGAGTTGGCCCGGCATCAACTCGCCGCCGAAGACATCACCCTCGTCATCAACACACATTTGCATTTCGATCACGCCGGCACGAACACAGTCGAACGCGATGGCCGCGTCGTGCCGACCTTTCCGCGCGCCCGCTACATCGCACAACGTGGCGAATTCGAGCACGCCTTGGAGCCGCACGAACGCGACCGCGCCAGCTATTTGCAAGCCGACTTCGCGCCGGTCTTCGCGGTGGGGCAGTTGGAATTGATTGACGGCGACGCAGAGATCGCGCCGGGCGTTTCTGTAATCAAAGTCGCTGGCCACAACCGCGACTTGCAGTGCGTCAAGATTGAAAGCGAAGGCAAGACGGCGTTCGCGTTCGCTGATCTCGTGCCGACGACGGCGCACCTGCCGGCGGCGTGGGTGATGGGTTACGACCTTTATCCAACCGAGTCGGTCGAACAGAAGAATCGCTTCGTGCCGCAGGCCGCGCGCGAAGGCTGGCTCTGCCATTTTTATCACGACCCGCAGACGCCGCTCGCCTACCTGCGCGAGCGCGACGGCAAGATCAGTGTTGAGAGACTAGAGACTAGAGACTAGAGGCTAGGGGCTAGCAGATTGGAAGCTAGCCTCCAGCCTCCAGCCTCCAGCCTCTGCCCAAGGAGGCTTGAATTGGCACAGGTAAAGATTGGCGTTATCGGCGGCAGCGGCTTGTATCAGATGGCTGCGCTCACGGAGGTTGAAGAGGTGAAGATGGAGACGCCGTACGGCGATCCATCCGACGCCTTCATCATCGGCACGCTGAACGGCGTGCGCGTCGCGTTTCTGCCGCGTCACGGGCGCGGCCATCGCTTCACGCCGACCGAGGTTCCTTACCGCGCCAACATCTACGCGATGAAGATGCTGGGCGTCGAGCGCATCATCTCGGCCAGCGCCGTCGGCTCGTTGCGCGAAGAGTTCAAGCCGATGGACATTGCCTTTCCCGACCAGTTCTTTGACCGCACGCGGCAGCGGCCTTCGACCTTCTTCGGCGACGGAGTTGTGGCGCACGTTTCGATGGCGCATCCGGTCTGCGGCGACCTCTGCGATACCCTGGAACAGGCTGCCAAAGCCGAATTAGCGGGAATTGATATTCATCGCGGCGGCACGTATCTCTGTATGGAAGGGCCGGCTTTTTCGACCGTCGCCGAATCGAACGTCTATCGCTCGTGGGGGATGTCGATCATCGGAATGACGAACCTGCAAGAAGCCAAGCTGGCGCGCGAAGCCGAGATTTGCTACGCGACGATGGCGCTCGTGACCGATTATGATTGCTGGCACCCGGAGCACGATTACGTCACGGTCGAGATGATTATTGATTACCTGAACCACAATGCCGAGAACGCGCAAAAGCTGATCGCATCGGCGGTGACGCGGCTGGCCACAACTGAGCGCGCCTGCAAATGCGGCCACTCGCTGCGCCATGCTATCATTACTGCGCCCGACAAGATCACGCCCGAAGCGAAGCAGCGCTTGCAGGCGATCATCGGCAAGTACGTCAGTTGAACCCGTGCAGAAAGGTTAGCCATGAAGTTAATGGCCAGAGCAATGATGTTGGCAGTAGCGGTGATGTTGATGGCCGGCGCGGCGCTGGCGCAAGGGCCGGCGCGCGGGCCGATTGAACCGGCGCGCGACGAGACGTTGGAGATCAACGCCAAGCACAATCTCACCGTCGCGCGTTACTATCTCGAAAAGCGCAAAGCCTACAAAGGCGCGCTCGACCGCTTGCAGGAAATCATTGAGAGCTACGCGGGGTTTTCGCGCATGGACGAAGTGCTCTTTCTGATGGGCGAAGCGAATTACAAGCTCAACCAGGCGGACAAGGCCGGCGCGTTTTACAACCGTATGCTCAAGGCTTATCCGAACAGCGAATTCAACAAGCGGGCGCGCGAGCGGCTGGCCGAGTTGAAGATCGCGCCGGAAACACCCGAAGCAGCCGATGACAAGAAACCGACAGCCGAGAAGAAGCCTTGAGGCAACGGCGGTCTTCGGCAATAACTGATGACGAGGTGAAATCATAAATGTCAATTGTGGTTGTGGGGTCAGTGGCGTTTGATTCGCTCAAGACGCCATTCGGCGAGCGCGAAAAGATACTGGGCGGGTCGGCGACGTACTTCAGCGTCGCCGCTTCTTTTTTCACCGACGTTCGCGTCGTTGCAGTCGTCGGCGACGATTTCGGCGAGGCGGAAGAAGCCGTCTTCCGCGAGCGCGAGATTGACCTTTCAGACCTTGAGCGAGTTCAAGGCGAGAAGTCGTTTTTCTGGAAAGGCGAGTACGGCTTTGACCTCAACGTGGCGAAGACGCTCGACACGCAGTTGAATGTCTTCGCCAACTTTCAGCCGAAGCTATCGGATGAGGCGCGCGCGACGCCGTTTCTTTTTCTCGGCAACATTCAGCCGACCTTGCAGAAGCAGGTGCGCGAGCAGGTCGGCGCGAAGCTGGTCGCGGCGGACACGATGAATTACTGGATTCACAACACCCCCGAAGAGCTGCGCGATATGCTCAAGGTGATTGACGTGCTTATCATCAACGACTCGGAAGCGCGCGAGTTGGCGGGCGAGGCGAACTTGATTCGCGCGGCGCGGCGGATACTGTCGATGGGGCCGAAGCGGCTGGTGGTCAAACGCGGCGAGTACGGCGCGGCGATGTTCAGCGATGGGACTTACTTTGCGACGCCGGCCTATCCGCTCGAAGAAGTCTTCGACCCGACGGGCGCGGGCGATACATTCGCCGGCGGTTTTATGGGCTACCTGGCGGCGACCGACTCGACCGACGAAGCGGCGATGCGACAGGCGATCATCTACGGCTCGGTGATGGCATCGTTCAATGTCGAAGAGTTCGGCTGCGAACGGACGCGGCGGTTGACTTACGACGAGATCAACGCGCGCTTCCGCGAGTTAAAATCCTACTCGCACTTTGAAGAAGTGGCGATTAACCCGCGCCGACTGTCCACGATTAGTAGAGACACACGCGGCTAATCGAATCAATCAGGCAGGCAGAGGTGACAGCGTTTGAGGCCGCGCGCGAGAGCGGCTTCTTCGCTCATCGCCGAGCGGTCGCACTTTGCGGGCAGGTGCGTCGAGTTGTGATAAAACTGTTTATCGCCGACGCACGAGTAGACCATACGAACGGGTGTGCGAGCCGCTTTGGCATCCGAGGCGGCATCGCTTGAAGGCAGGACGGCGGCGCTCGCCGAGGCGGTCGATTCGCCGGGCGTGCGCCAGCGCATCAACACTTCGTTCTTGAGATAGTTGACGGCAACCCATCCGGCGGCGAGCAGCACGATGAAGGCGGTCAGAGAGATCAGCTTATTAACAACGATCAGCGGGTGGGCACTGCGTAAAGAGCTTCGGGCTTGGAGGCTTGCCAAAGTTTACGCTCCTTTCAAAAGTCTGACTTGTTGTTCTTATCCCCTGCGAAGCCTGCAAAGTAGCATGCGGCTTCTGGGCGCGTCAAGCTTGAAATACAGGCCGATTTAAGCGGCGGCATCCCCCGAATCGAGAGTGGTAAACGGGCCGGCAGGCGGTTCAAGGAGAGAACGATTGAGCGAACGAATCTTCACGAAACTCCAGGGCATGGGCAATGACTTTCTCGTTGTCGAGGTTGATGACGTGAGCGTGCTGATGGATGCCGAGCGGCTCGCCGTCGAGTTGTGCAATCGCAATTATGGCGCGGGCGCTGACGGGCTGATCTTCGTCGCCAGGGCGAAGGCCGAAGCGGCGGACTTTGATTCGCGCATCTTCAACTCGGACGGCAGCGAAGCGGGCGTTTCGGGGAACGGCACGCGCTGCGTCGCGGCTTACGTTTATTACAAAGCGTTGTGGACCGAGCCGGCGGTGCGCATTGCTACGGCTGCCGGCGTCAAGCGCGGGCGACTGGCCTCGCGTGACGGCCATCACTTTGAATTCGAGTTCGATATGGGCGAGCCGCGCCTGTCGAGCGAGGCCGTGCCGATGGCGCTCGACTTTCCGCTTGAGCACGTCGTGCGCTATCCGCTGCACATCGGCGGCGATATGATCGAAGTCACTTGCCTGTCGATGGGCAACCCGCAATGCATTATCTTCGTGCCCGACCTGGAGCGTGTGCATCTGGCCGAGATGGGGCCGCTGCTCGAACATCATCCGCTCTTTCCTGACCGCGCCAATATCGAATTCGTTCGCGTCGTCTCGCGCGATGAGATAGAGATATGGATCTGGGAGCGCGGCGCAGGTCACACGCTGTCGAGCGGCACAGGGTCGTGCGCTTCGGCGGTCGCGGCGGTCTTGAACGGCCACACGAACCGCGCCGTGCGCGTTGTCACCGAAGGCGGGCCGCTCGATGTCGAGTGGCGTGATGATAACTGCGTCGCGCTGACCGGCTCGGCAGAAGTCATTTACGAAGGCCGCTGGCTCAGATCATAAATGCCGCTCGCGCCTTCGGCCTGATCATTCAGCATCGTTTCATAGCGTCTCCGTCCAAGACAAAAATGGCGACCCGCTCGGCTCAGAGCTAAGCTCAGATAAGGGCGCATGAATAATTTTAAGGAGGAGACTAATGAAACGATTCATCGTCCTGTCACTAGCCATCATCGTGCCGACGGCAATCGCCCTGGCCAAAAGCCGTGACCGCAAAAAATCCGAACAGAAGCCTGCCGTTGTGCCTTCGGTTGATCTGACGCGTTATCAAGGCAAATGGTATGAGATTGCCCGCTTCCCCAATCGCTTCGAGAAGAGTTGCGCGAGCGAGGTCAGCGCGACCTACACGCTCAACGCGGATAACACCATCCGCGTGGTCAATGAATGTCGCAAAGCCGATGGCCAGATGAAACGCGCCGAAGGCAAAGCGCGCAAGGCTGACAAGGACGGGCCAACATCACAGCTCGAAGTCCGCTTCGCGCCGGCTTTCCTGTCGTTACTGCCAGTGGTCTGGGGCGATTACTGGGTGCTTGATCTTGCGCCGGATTACAGCTACTCGGTAGTCGGCGACGAGAGCCGCGATTATCTCTGGATACTTTCGCGCACGCCGGTGATGGATGAGGTGAAGTACCAGCAGGCCGTCAACGCGGCGGCGACGCAGGGCTTTGATGTCAGCCGGTTGATGAAGACCAAACAGAACGAATCAACGGCGTTGCTCCTCAGGTAATGATCGCACGCCGCTGAACCGTCGCGCTCTGATCGTGCGGCCAGCGCGCCAGTAAAGTATTGCGCGATGGGTCGGCGGCGCATATTATAACTGGCGAGTTGTTATTCGATTCATTTCGCCTCGCGGACGCCGAGGCCGACAAACAGATGGGGGAGCGATGGCATTCTGCCCGAATTGCGAAGCGGAGTATAAAGAAGGCATCACGGTCTGCCCGGATTGCCGAGTCGAACTTGTCAGCGAACTGACGCCGGAGAACCGCGTCCACGACCGCGGCGAAGGCGAGCCGGTTCCGCTGCAATCGTTCAAGACCGCCGCCGAAGCCGAGATGGTGCGCGAGATGCTCGATCAAAATGGCATCCGCTCGTTTGTCGAAGGCGGCGATTTCGCCGTCATCCCCAGCAGCTTTTCTCAGGAAGTCGTCGTCATGGTTGACGAACGCGACCTGCCCCACGCTGTCGAAATCTACAACGCCTATTTCGACGCTGACGCAACTGCCCCTGCATCAGAAAACCAGACTGACAGTGAATAGTGGCCCGTTGGTAATGAGTCTCGTAGGGATGCCCTGTTTATAGTTATCGTTGATGAAAGAGACGTGCGCCCCGACGGGACGCGATGTTGACATTGCGCTCCTGCCGGAGCTTGAACATTTCACCAACCGGATCACTATAAACATCGCCCTCCTAACGGAGCTTGGCTGAACTAACATCCGACCACTGACCATTGGCCACTGTCCAGGGGGTTTGTGATGAAGGACACGTTTCGCCTCTGCCTTGCGCTTATCACATTGATCGCGTTGACAACGATCACACAGGGTCAGGACGGCCCGACCCGCGCCGAATTCGAGTGCTTATCACTCAACACATCCTCAAGCATCGCTATGATGACAGGCCATCCGTCCGCCGATTCTTATCACCATACCTGGACGCCTGTGTTGACTTACGGCAAGTTCAAATCGCATGGGCTTGAGCTGCTTTATGAAATGCAAGGCAGCGGCAACGAAGTCATCATCGTGCTGCACGGCGGGCCGGGCTTGCCGCACGAGTACTATCATCCGATGCTGTCGAACCTGAGCCGCTACGCGCGATTGATCTACTTCGACCGTCGCGCTGATATGGCAAGCCAGCGCGATAAGCACGAGCCGGTATCAGTGGCCGAGATGGCCGACGATGTCGAAGCGCTCAGGCAGACGCTTGGCGTGGATCGCGTGACGCTGCTCGGTCATAGCTTCGGGACGGCCATCGCGCTCGATTACGCGTTGCGTTACGCCGACCACACGAAGCGGTTGATTCTGGTGAGCGGCGCGGCGACGGTCGAAGACCCGGCACAGGCCGAAAAGCGCCTGGTGCAGTCGTTCTCGCCAACCGAGATGGCGCGCTATCGCAACGAAGGCGGCACGAATAACGCGAACCCGTGCGAGCGCGTGCGCCGGCGTTACGCCGTGCTCTACCCGCATTATTTTTTCAAGCTGATTCCTTACGAATTCGAGCGCGGCATCTACACGGTCTACTTCGATTCGCTGGCGAAGAAGCTGGCGCTGGCCAACAACCGGCAGCAACTCGATGTGCGCAGTAAGCTATCGACGATCAAAGCGCCGACGCTGGTCGTCGCCGGTCGGCACGATCTGGCTACGCCGGTGACGCAATCTTTTGAGTTGGCGCAAGGGCTGCCGCAATCGCGCTTCGTCGTGCTGGAGCACAGCGGCCACTTCCCGATCTTTGAAGAGAACTATCTCTTCACCGAATGGGTGCGACAGTTCATGCTCGGCACAGCGGCGAATGAGACGCAGCGCGCTATGTCCGCCGCTGCCACCACCTCATCGAGCGGCAAGCGATAATTTACTTAATCGGCCACAGAGGCACAAAGACACAGAGTTTTTCAATCATTCCCTCTGTGTCTTTGTGCCTCTGTGGCTAAACCATCTTTCCACCGTTACGCGATGGCCTGCTAGAATGGCTCTATGATGAGTAATGCACTGGTCGTGCTGGTGACGGCGGCGAATTTGGAGGAGGCTTCGCGCATCGCTGATGCGCTGGTGGGCGGGCGGCTCGCGGCCTGTGTCAACATCCTTGGCGGCATTGAATCGGTCTATCGCTGGGAAGGCAAGGTGGCGCGCGACAGCGAAGTGCTGATGATCATCAAGACCACCGATGATCATTACGCCGCGCTTGAAGCGCAGATCAAAGCACTGCACAGCTACACGACGCCCGAAGTCATCGCCATCCGAATCGAACGCGGCTCCGAAGCCTATCTGCAATGGCTCGGCGAATCGGTCGCGCCGCAAGCAAACAATTAATGTTTGAAGTGGCGCATGCCGGTGAAGACCATAGCGATGTTGTGCTCGTTGGCCGCCGCGATCACTTCTTCGTCGCGCACGGAGCCGCCCGGTTGAATGATCGCCGTCACACCCGCCTTCGCCGCTTCATCAACACCATCGCGGAAGGGGAAGAAGGCGTCCGACGCCATCACCGTTCCGGCCAGCGGCAATTGCGCTTTCATCGCGCCGATCTTCACCGAATCGACGCGGCTCATCTGCCCTGCCCCAACCCCGACCAGTTGGCCGTCGCGCGCATAGACAATCGCGTTCGACTTGACGTGCTTCGAGATCACCCACGCGAAGCGCAGGGCGCGCATCTCTTCGCCGGTCGGCTCGCGCCTGGTGACTACGCGCGGAGTCACGTCGTCGAGCCTGCCGCGATCAGCGTCTTGCACTAACAAGCCGCTGCCGATCAGGCGCAGGTCGAACGGCTTTTGATAACGACCGCCCTCGCCCATACGCATCACGCGAAGGTTCTTCTTCGCGGCAAAGACCTCAAGCGCGTCGCTTTCGTAATCGGGCGCGACGATCACTTCAAAGAACGTCTCAGCCATCACGCGGGCCGCGTCTGCGGTCAAGGTGCGATTGAGAGCAACGATGCCGCCGAAGGCCGACACCGGGTCGGTCGCTTTGGCGCGCTCGAAAGCTTCGCGGACGCTGTCCGCCGTTGCCGCCCCCGATGGGTTGGTGTGCTTGATGATGGCGCACGCGGTCGAATCGAATTCGCATACGAGCGACCACGCTGCGTCCATATCAATCAGGTTATTGAATGAAAGCTCTTTGCCCTGCAACTGCTCCGGCATCTCGGCGGCGCTGACGTTCTTCAGCGAATAGAGCGCGGCGCGCTGGTGCGGGTTCTCGCCATAGCGCAGGTCCATCTCCTTCTTCGCAAACAGCGTCATTCGCGCCGGCAGACTCTTTGGCCGCTCGACGTGCAGGTGTTCGCTCGATGCGTCGAGCGTGACTGAGCCGATCAGGAACTCAGCGATGGCGGCGTCGTATTGCGCTGTCGTCTCGAACGCCTGCCGCGCCAGTCGCAGCCGCGTCAGGTGCGACACGCGGCCTTCGCCAGCGTCCATCTCGTCGGCGATGATCGCGTAATCCGCCGGGTCAACGACGACGACCACATCGGCAAAGTTCTTTGCCGCCGAGCGAATCATCGAAGGCCCGCCGATGTCTATATTCTCAATGGCCTCTTCGACCCTCACGTCGTCGCGGGCAACGGTCTGACGAAACGGGTAAAGGTTGACGACCACCATATCAATGTAGGAAATGGCGTTTTCAGCGACCTGACGCTGGTGTTCGGCGTTGCCGCGAATGGCGAGCAAGCCGCCGTGAACTTTCGGATGCAGCGTCTTGACGCGACCGTTGAGGATTTCAGGAAAGCCCGTGAGGTCGCTCACATCACGGACTTCGAGGCCGGCGTCGCGCAGCAGTTGTGCCGTGCCGCCTGTGGATAACAATTCGATCTGATGGCGCGCGAGCCGCCGCGCGAAATCAACCAACCCGGTCTTGTCTGATACGCTGATGAGTGCGCGTTGTATTTTTGTAAAAGCCATAATTGTTCACCAATGGCCTAACATAGCACACCCCATTCAACTGTCACAACGAACCGCTCAGGCCGTCGCGCTACTGCGTGCTTTCGTCCATTGACTCGGCTTCGGCGATCCACTCGCGGGTCAACTGGCCTTTGTAATCAAAGCCACTGCGGCGGCCTTCCCAGCGTGCGAACAGGTAGAGCGCCGTTCCCACCGCGCTCCACAACAGCAGCAATTGCCAGATGGCCGCGCCGCCCGCTCGCCTGCGCTCGCTGATGTCGCGCGCGATCACCATAAAGGTGAGATAGCCCATCGCAAGCACTGAGGTTGCGCCGAAGATGACCAGCCACACGGGCCGCAATCGCACCAGCGCCGTCTTGTACAGCTTCGGGCGGACGAAGGGCAAGGCCGCCATCGAAGCGCTGTGCAGCGCGTACAGCAGAAAGATCGCCACCAGCGAAATGTTCAGCACGGAACTCAACTGCTTCGTCCACAACAGCGCCAGCGCGATGGTCGTGCTGATGACGAGACTTGCCCAAGGCGTGCCGGAGCGCTCGCCGACGCGCGCGAACCATCGCGGAGCCATGCGGTCTTCGCCAAAGACGTAAAGGATTCGCGCCGGCACGAACACCGAGCCGTTGATCGAAGTCGTGAACGCCATCATCGCGCCGAGCGCAACGACCGCGCCGCCCCACTTCGGCAAGAAGCGATGCGCCGCGTCGGCCATCGCGTAGTCCGAACGCGCCAGCTCCTGATAAGGCACTGTGCCGAAAGCGACCAGCGACATCAAAAAGAAGATCAGCATCGAGATCAGTATGCCGTTGATGAAGACGGCAGGCAGCAAGCGCCGCGCTTCGCGGGTTTCGCCGGCAGTCTGCGCTAAACTTTCAAAGCCGGCGTAAGAAAAGAAGAGCGGCGGCAGCGCAGCAAGGAATCCTTTATCGCCTTCGGCAGTCGTGGTCGCCCAGAAGCCAAAGGGAAAGAGCGGCGTGAAGTTCTTCCACTCGATGGCAAACAGTCCAGGCACGATTAGAATCACCACGGCGATCAACAAGAGGATGAACATCGCCGTCTGCAACCAGCCATAGAATTTGACGCCGAGTAGGTTGAAGATGAAAAAGAAGAGAATTGTAGCCGTCGCTACCGCAGCTTCGCCGAGGCTCGGCCCGCCCGCATAAGTCGCCTTCAGTTGCTGGCCGAATGGCAGCCACGCCGCGAACCAGTCATCCATAGTTGGGTAGAAGAACTTCAGATATTGACCGAGCGAAGTAGCAAGGATGACCAGCGCGCCGATGTAAGCCAGCCACTTGAGCCACAGCGCCATATAGCCGATGTAATAATTCTGGAGCGTGCGCGAGATGTGCAGGTAGGCGTCGCCGGGCCGCAGGCCGAGCGGCGTTGAGAGGTAGACCGAATAGGCGACCGCCGTCGCTAAGATCACCGGCGCTAAGACCAGATAAGCCAACGGCACGGATGGTCCGGCCACTGCGCCCAATCGCCCGGTGACGACAAAGATGCCTGAGCCGATCAACATACCGATGATCGTGGCGTAGCTTTCAAGCTTGCTCAGGTCGCGTTTGAGTTCAGCTTTGTGCGGTTGCGGGACTTCGCCTGGACGGGTCAATGGTTGCTCTCCGGTCGTGTGCAGGATGATGGCGCGGTGACGCGCGCCCGTCGAGCATACTAGACCGCCGCCGCTTTTTCCATGAACTTCCGCTGGCGGCGCGATGGCTTCATTCATCCATCTGGTATCCCGGTTGCTCTATCAATCTATGGCCGCACCTGTATGCACGGTTGCCGGTCAACAAAAGACTGAGGCCAATACAACAAGGGGGAGAAAATGAACGCATTTGAATTGCTCAAGGAAGATCACCAGCGCGTCGCCGGCATCTTCGAGAAACTCGAACCGACGACCGAGCGCGCACAGAAAACCCGCGAAGAGTTGTTCGCCAGGCTGAAGACCGAACTGCAACTTCACACACAGATCGAGGAGCAGATCTTTTATCCCGCGCTCAAACAGGAAGAGGAGACGCGCGACATCACGCTCGAAGGCATCGAGGAGCATCACGTCGTCAAGATGCTGCTCGAAGAGATGGAAGCCATGCCCGTTGATAGCGAGGAATGGGCGGCCAAGCTGAGCGTGCTAAAGGAGAACGTCGAGCACCACGTCGAAGAGGAAGAAGGCGAGATGTTCCCGAAGGCACACAAGGCGCTGCCCAAAGAGAAGATTGAAGAACTCGGCGCGCGCATGGAAGCGGCGAAGAAGCAGATGGCCGCGACGACCAGAGGCTAAACTCATAACCGAAAGCCAGGAAAGCCCTGAAGGGGCGCGATTCGATAGCCCAGAGCAAGGCTCTGGGGTAGACGCGGTATAAATCAGCAAGCCCTGAAGGGGCGAAATAGCCAGCCGGTTATCTCGCCCCTTCAGGGCTTGGGGAAATTATGTCACGGTTTTCCCAGCCCGTTGGGCTGGGTTATCGAATCGCGCCCCTTCAGGGCTTTTCAGGTCCTACGGTAAAAGATGACGCACCGCATTCTTTACATCGAATCGCGCCCCTTCAGGGTTTTTCAGACACGTGCTCAATAGTCAGTTGCTCCTGAAAGGCCGGCAACTCAGGCCGGTTCATTCAATCGCTCCCACTTCTCTTTCATCTCATTCAATATGCGGCGGTAGCGCAGGTCGTCGCGCAGCGCGTCCCAGTTCGGATTGCTCGACAGCCAGGGGTAATTTTCATTACCCATTGCGATGGCGCGCTCCAGCCACTCAATCGCCTTGTCGTTCTGCCGGTCGAGCGCATAGGCGGTCGCCAGATGATAAGCGATGTCCTGATCGGCGCGCGCCGTCTCGATCACCGAATCGTCTATCAAAGCAAGGGCGCGGTCGCGCTCGCCCCGCGCCAGGTAGCAGTAAGCGAGAAAGAGTTTGCGCGCGTGCATATCGGGATGCTCGGCAAGAATCTCTTCAATCACCTGCGCCGCTTTGTCGAGGTCGCCGCGATAATAATCAATCACCGCGTTGTAAAAACGCAGCAGCGGGTGGTGCGGCTCGAAGGCTTGCCCATTGGCAATCTCGGCGGCGGCCCGGTCGTAGTCACGCTGATATATAAAGATTCGCGCGCGGTTGTAGCTGGCAAAGACCACGTCGGTCGGGCTGATCTTCAACAACCTGTCCCACTCGTCCAGCGCCTTCTCGTAGAGGCCGCTCAGCCGGTAGACGTAGGCGGCAGTCGAGTGCACAGACGGCTCGTTCGGCGCGTGGCGCAATAGGCGGCGTATCTCTTGCCGCGCCGCGTCCGAACGCCCTTCGATCAGATCGATGTAGACCATCCGCACGCGCGGCTCGACCAGTTTCGGGTTGATCTCCAGCGCACGCTCGAACGCCGCCTTCGCCTGCGCGTAGTAATCCAACCCGCCCATGCCTTTCAGAACGTAGTTCAATTCACAAACGCCAAGCCCGCTGTAGGCCAGCGCGAAATTCGGATCAAGCGCGACGGCCTTCGCAAACAGCTCAGCCGAAGTGTCGATGTCGGCGATGTCGAGCGTCTGCGTGATGAACTTATAAAGCAACGTGCGGCCCTTCAGGTAATTCTCGTAAGCCTCGGCGTTTTCGGTCGGCGTCATCACCAACCGCTCCTGCTCTTTCGTGCTCGTCTTTACGCGCAAGCCTTCGACTATCTGCCGCGAGATGGTGTCTTGAATGGTGATGATGTCTTTCGACTCGACATCGATCTTCTCGCTCCAGACGATCTCGCCGGTCAGCGTGTCAACCAGTTGCGGGGTGAGCCGGAAGCGGTCGCCCGATTTGATGTAGCCGCCGATCAAAACATGGTCTACGGCCAGTTGTGTGCCGACCGCGCGCGGGTCTACGTCGCGGTTCTGATAGGGCGCGATGTAAGACGACGGGCGCACGATGAGATCGTGAAGCTGCGCAAGCTCGGTGATGACGCTGTCGGCGAGGCTGAAGCCATAGAAGTCGTTTTCAGGGCTGCCCGACATATTTTTGAACGGCAGTATGGCGACGGCCTTCTTATCGCGCGACTGCCACATCGACGGCGAAGCGTCGGGCGGCGAACTGGTTCCGGCGCTCGATTCATCCTTCACTCGCGGGACCGGCGCGTTGCTGAAGGTGCGCTGCATCCACGAGGTCATGCGATTGAAGAAACCGCCTTCAGCCGGCGGCCTGGCGGCTTGACGCAACGCCGCTTTGTCGCGCGGCACACCCTGTTCGGCGTAATAGCTGCGCACCAGCGCGCGCAAATCCGTGAGCACACGTTCGGCGGATTGATAACGCGTGTTCGGGTCTTTCACGAGCATTCTGGCGACGACCTGCTGCAACTGCGGCGGCACGCTTTCGATGGGCGGCGGCTCGTCGTGCATGACCGAATGCATCACGTCAACCGAAGACTTGCCTTTGAACGGCAGGCGACCCGTTAGCATCTCGTAAAAGACAACGCCGAGCGAGAAGATATCCGAACGCATATCGGCGCGCTCGCCCTTGGCCTGTTCGGGCGACATATAACTGGCCGTGCCGAAGGGCGAGCCGAGCTGCGTCAACTCGACTGAAAGCTGCGCGTCGCTGCTGCCGTAGGGCGAAGAGGGCTTGAGCACTTTGGCCAATCCGAAGTCGAGGACTTTAATCTGGCCGCGCTCGTTGATCATAATATTCGACGATTTGATGTCGCGGTGAATGATGTTGTGGCGGTGCGCTTCGGCCAGGGCGTCGGTGATCTCAAGCATATATTCCAATGCCTGATCGACGGCGAGCGGGCGACCGCTGACGACTTTCTTCAGCGTGCGCCCTTCGACGTACTGCATCACGAAGAAGAGCGAGCCTTCGGCTTCGTTGACTTCATACACCGTGCAGATGTTCGGATGATCGATAGCCGAAGCGGCGCGGGCTTCGCGCATAAAGCGGGCGCGGGCCTTCTCGTCGCCGATCAAGTCGGCAGCGAGCGCTTTGATAGCGACGATGCGATGGAGCTTGGTGTCCTCGGCCTTATAGACGACACCCATGCCGCCTTTGCCTATCTCTTTGAGAACGCGGTAATGAAGTATGGTTTTTCCAACCATGGGCTTGAACCTGACGACTGACGCCTGAATTCATTATACACGCGCGCCGATGCGCCGCGAAAGCTCCGATTAGAAGGCTGCCGCAAGTTCGCCGCTTCGTACAGCTCACGAGCGGGAGCGGCGGGAACCTGATCTTCGCGCACGCGCCGCACCTTCACGCGCCGCCCAAGCGTTCGGGCCGGAAGGATAACGAGCGTGCCTTCCATCGTGTCGCCGCTGATCTGGAATTGCCACAGCCCGTGCGTCTGCCCCCTGGTGAACTCGCCGGAGAGCGTGCCTTTGGCTTCATCGTATTGACAATCGAGTTTACCCATCGGTTCGCGCTGGCCATTGATGATCTTGTCGGCCAGCATCGTGACCACGCCCGGTTTGCCGGCGACCGCCTCGAAGCGATAGACCACAACTTCATTCTTGCAGGCGGGGCGGTCGCCGGCGCAGATAGACTCGCCTGTCCATGTGCCTATGACTGACGGTGGCGCGCTGCCTGTCCCGGCATACGACTGACGAGCCGCGCCGGTCAGACCGACAACGAGCATTGCCGCAGTAACGATCAGGCGAATCACTAAACGTCCGCTCTTGAAATCAGCAATCATCTGGCTTCTCCTGTGTTGAACTTGACTGAAGATAAGCTACACCACAGGCACTCAACAAACAAAGAGGTGAAGGCATGGCGTCTTCAGTCGGCTGACGATTCATCAACACGAGTAGCTTCTTAAGCGGAGAGCGCGAGCTGTGATAGTATAAGCGCCACGATGAAAGTGGCTCGATCTGACAAAGGAATGATTGTCGCGGCCCACCCGCTTGCCGCAGAGGCGGGCCGCGAAGTGCTCACCGCCGGCGGCAATGCCGTCGAAGCCGCCGTTGCCGTGTCGCTCACGCTCGGCGTCGTCGAACCTTTTGCGTCGGGACTGGGCGGCGGCGGTTTTATGATGATCGCTCCACACGGACAGCTTGCCGAGACAGTCGTGATTGATGGTCGCGGCAAGCTCTCTTCGCTGGCCAGCGAAGAATACATCTACCCGAAAGGCGTGATGCTGCCGTGGGTGCCGAAGACCGGGCCGATGTCAGTTGCCGTGCCCGGTTTGGGGCGAATGCTGGAGCTGGCGCGCGCGCGCTTTGGCGGAAAGCTGTCGATTCCAAGTCTTGTCGAACCCGCGATCCGGCTGGCGCGCGACGGCTTTGCGGTCGGCGAAGTCTTCGTCTACTGCTCGGCCTTGTTTGAAGGCACAGTTCGCTCGACGCCAGAGTGTGCCCGCATCTTCTTCAACCAGGGAGCGCGCTATAAGCCCGGCGAGAGGTTGATCCAGCGCGAGCTGGCGCGTGCGCTCAGCATCGTTGCCGAGCAAGGCTTCGAGTCTTGCTATAGCGGCGTGATCGGCGAGGCGATGCGGCGCACGGTCAATGCGACGGGGCCGGTCTGGGGCGAAGACGACTTGGCCGCGTACGAAGCGAAGCTGCGCGCGCCTTTGCTGGCCGAGGTCGCCGCGCATCAGATCGCCACCACGCCGCCGCCCTCGCGTGGCGGGGCCGGCATCATCCGCACACTGCTCAGGTATGACCGTGACCCTGTGCGGCTGGCTCCCATAATCCGAACCACATTTCGAGAACTCCACCCGCTTGTCGGCGATCCCGATTCGTTTGAGATCGACCTTACAAAACTTTTAGGAAGCGCGGAAGCCCCGATGCCGGGAGGCGGTACGACTCACTTTGTCGTAGTGGATGGCGAAGGGACGATTGTGACTACCAGTCAGACCATCGGCCACTTCTTTGGCAGCGGCGTGGTCGTCGAAGGCTTCGGCATCGTGCTGAACGACGACATCTCTGATATGGAGCGCAAGCCCGGGCATCCAAATTCGGTCGGCCCGAATAAGCGTTCAGTGGCCAATATGGCTCCGACGATTGTTTTTCGAGACGGAAAGCCAAGACTTGCGCTGGGAACGCCGGGCAGCCTGCGCATCTTTCCGGCGATGGCTCAGGTGATCGGCAACGTCCTATTTCAAGGGATGGAGCTAGAGGGCGCGGTGGCGGCGGGTCGCATTCACTGGGAAGAGGGTCGTTTCTTTTTTGAAGGCGACATCCCCGCCGAGGTGCGCGCAAGAGCAAAGCGAGAGCTGGACGAGCCGGTTGACGAGCGGCGCTCGCAAGACCTTTTCTTCGGCGGCATACACGCCGTCGAGATACTTGCCGATGGCACGACCATCGGCGTCGCCGACCCCAGGCGCGAAGGCGTCGCATTGCCGCTCTAACCGCAAATTTGAAGCTAGTAGAAGAACGAAAACCGGCAGACCACGGAAGGCTGAGGCGGCGAAAAACGAGAGCGGGCGCAAGGCCGGAAAGCGTGGCGGATGACCAAAGGTAAGTTCAATGTGTCCCTGAATGTGTCCCTGAAACAAATAAAGCCACTTTGCAGTGGCCTTAAATCTTTGAATTATTTAATGAGCCGTGCTGGGCTCGAACCAGCGACCCTCTGGTTAAAAGCCAGATGCTCTACCGACTGAGCTAACGGCCCGCAAAAGACTTTTGTTTCCTCACTTCCAGCGATTAGCCATCCGCAAGGGCTGTCAATTGACCATCTGGTTTTTGCAGCCCGATCAGGCCAAACCAGTAATTCAAAAATATAGAGGCTGGGGAGGGCTTATGCAAGAGCTAATCGAGCAGTTCATCCGTGTGAAGTGATTCCTCATCATTAGCTTCAAACCTAAGAAGCCTTCCGAGCGCCGTATCCACACGCTTGCCTGTCTCTTGCTGGATACCGGCCTGCGAGTTGAAGAAGCAGTGACGCTCGAACTGCCGAAGGTGGCCCTTGATAACATGCGGGCAACGGTTTTCGGCAAGGGGAGTAAGGAACGCATCTATTTCGTCCTGCCGATCAATTCATCCTTTGTGCTATAAAGTCTCCCTATGCGAGCGGTCGTTCAACGAGTCACATCAGCAAAAGTCGAAGTGGATCAGCAGACCGTCGGCGAGATTGACGCCGGGCTGCTGGTATTGCTCGGCGTGGCGCGCGAAGACGAGCAGGCGGATGCCGATTATCTCGCTGACAAAATCGTCAACCTGCGCATCTTCCGCGACGAGGCGGGCAAGATGAACGGCTCGCTCGCGGACACAGGCGGCGCGATGCTGGTCGTCTCGCAGTTCACGCTTTACGGCGACGCGCGCAAAGGCCGCCGGCCTTCTTATACAGACGCCGCCGAACCGCAGAAGGCTAACGCGCTTTATGAATATTTCGTCAGCCGCGTGCGCGCTCAGGGAATCCAAGTCCAAACAGGCATCTTTCAAGCGATGATGCAGGTGCATCTCGTCAACGACGGCCCGGTGACGATCCTGCTCGACAGCCGCAAGAAGTTTTGAGTCAACAGTGACAAGTGACAAGAAGGAACGGGCGAGGCTTAAACATTTCTGCCTGACGCGCAAAAAATAAGGCCGGAGTAGGAAGCTACTCCGGCCCGTTGTCACTATTCACTTGTCACGAGATTAGGCGCGGGCGTCGCCCGGAACCGGCAGGATCGGGTTGAGCACCGACGGCTTCGGCTCAATCTTGGGCTTGTCGCCGCTGCGCGTCGGGGTCGGCTCGTCGTCATCGAGCGGCAATCCCGCCACCAGCCGGCGAATCTGCACCGAATCCAGGCTCTCGCGTTCGAGCAGCGCTTCGGCCAGCCGAATCATCGCGTCCTTATTCTCGACGATGATCTGCCGCGCGCGATTGTACTGCTCGGTGACGATGCGGTTGACCTCCTGGTCAATCTTGATCGCCGTGTCTTCGCTGTAATCCTGGTGCTGCGCGATCTCGCGGCCCAGGAAAATCTGCTCTTCCTTCTTGCCGTAGGTGATCGGGCCGAGCGTTGACATACCGAACTCGCAGACCATCTTGCGCGATAGCTCGGTCGCGCGCTCGATGTCATTGCTCGCGCCGGTCGTCATGTGATTCAAGAAAATCTCTTCGGCGATGCGCCCACCCATCAGGATGGCGACCTGACCTTCGAGATAATCTTTGGTGTGAGAATAACGATCCGCTTCCGGCAACTGCATCGTCACACCCAGCGCCATACCGCGCGGGATGATCGAGACCTTGTGAATCGGGTCGGCGTTCGGCACTTTGATGCCGACCAGCGTGTGACCCGCTTCGTGATAAGCCGTGTTGCGCTTCTCTTCGTTCGACATCACGATTGAGCGGCGCTCCGTGCCCATCAGCACTTTGTCTTTTGCCCACTCAAAATCCATCATAGCGACAGTCTTGCGGTTGTAACGCGCCGCGTTCAGCGCCGCTTCGTTGACGAGGTTCGCCAGGTCAGCGCCGGTGAAGCCCGGCGTGCCGCGCGCAATCACGTTGATGTCTACGTCGTCGCCGAGCGGAATCTTGCGCGTGTGAACGGCGAGAATGCCTTCGCGGCCTTTCACGTCGGGGCGATTGACCACGACACGGCGGTCGAAGCGGCCCGGACGCAACAGCGCCGGATCGAGCACGTCCGGTCGGTTGGTTGACGCCATCAGGATGACGCCGTCGTTCGATTCAAAGCCGTCCATCTCGACGAGCAACTGGTTGAGCGTCTGCTCGCGCTCGTCGTGACCGCCGCCGAGGCCCGCGCCGCGATGACGACCAACGGCATCAATCTCGTCAATGAAGATGATGCACGGCGCGTTCTTCTTGCCCTGCTCGAAGAGGTCGCGCACGCGCGACGCGCCAACGCCGACGAACATCTCGACGAAGTCCGAACCTGAAATCGAGAAGAACGGCACATTGGCTTCGCCGGCCACGGCGCGCGCAAGCAAGGTCTTACCCGTGCCCGGAGGCCCCATCATCAGGACGCCTTTCGGAATGCGCCCGCCGAGCTTCTGAAACTTCTGCGGCTCTTTCAGAAACTCGATGATCTCCTGCAACTCTTCTTTGGCTTCGTCAACGCCGGCGACATCCTTGAAGGTTACGCGCTTCTGTTGATTGCTTAAAAGCTTGGCGCGGGACTTGCCGAACGACAGCGCCTTGTTGCCGCCCGACTGCATCTGCCGCATCATGAAAATCCATAGCCCGATGAAGACGAGCAGTGGCGCATAGCTCAACAGGCCGATCAGCCACTGGCTCGACGACGAGCTTTTGAACGTATAGTTGGTGCCGGACTCGTTGAATTTCTTCGCCAGCTCGGCTTGAATAAATTCGTTGGTCAGCTCGATGCTGAAGGTCTGGCCGTTGGCAAGCTTGCCGCGCACGCCGCGACCCTCTTCGATAACGGCTTCAGTAATCTCCTTCTTCTCTGCTCGTTGCAGCAGCTCAGGATAATTGATTTCGGCAGTCTTCTGCGTATTTCTGCCGTTGAAGACCTGATAGAGAAGGATCGCGCCGCCAACAATCAGCACCCAGAAAATGATCTGTCTAACGGTTGAGTTCACCTGATACCTCCACGGAAACCGCGCATTTCGCGCGTATTCTCATTCTAACTGACTCCATTTTGATGCGCAATAACCCACCCCCGCCGCCTATGTTATAGATTTATTGCGAAGCCAGAAATCAGGAGTCAGAAGTCAGAAGTCAGAAGTCAGAATGAAAGAGGAAGTCGGCTGTCGCCTCCGCTTCTATCGTATCTTCTAAACTCTCCCTCCTTTTCCATTCTGACTTCTGACTCCTGAATACTTTCTTCTGCCTCCTACTCACTCATCACTGCCAAAAACGGCAACTGGCGGAATTGATTCTGCAATCCCAGCCCGTAACCGAAGACGAAGCGCTCGTCGGCTTGAAAGGCGGCGAAGTCGGGCTGTATGTCAACGCGGCGCTCGCCGGGTTTGTCTACGAGCATACAGGTGCGCAGCGATTTGATGCTGCGGTCGGCCAGGTGCTTGGTCACATAGTCGAGCGTCACGCCGGTGGCGACAACGCCGCCGACCAACAAGATGTCGCGCCCGCGCGGATCGAATTCGCTGGTGAAGATCACTTCGGTCTGACCGCCGTGGCGGTGGCGGCTGACTTTCATAAAGCAGCAGCTCATCGGCATATCGAGCGCGCGAATCAAGTCGGCTAAAAAGACAAAGGCATCGTCGAGCATGCCGACGACCGTGAGGTCGCGTACGGTGACACGGGCGCGGACTTCGGCGGCGAGTTCACGAATGCGGTTTTGAATTTCCTGCTCGGTGCGGACGATCTGAAGATTATTTTCCATCGGTGCTCCTGCGCATTTCTTAGAGGTTCAGGGCGCGCACGATGGCAAGAGTACGAGTCTCGCCGCGCGCAACGAAGTCAACGGCTGGGGGCAGTCCCGGCGACCAGACGTAACAGTCATCGGGGGTCAGGACGACAGGCCATACCGGCCTGCGGCTGGCTGGGATTGTATGGTCAATCATCAGCTTTTTCAACTTAATTGTTTGGCCGTGCCCTGCTACCCGCGCGCGCGCGCCGCGTGGTCGCGGGCGAATGATTAAAGTCGCCGGCAGCTTATCGTCATCCAGAACGGCAATGCTCCAATCGCGCCCGCACTCTTCCCTCAACTGCTTTGCCTGGCGAATCAGCACGGCATACTGGGACGCCGCCA
The DNA here is from genome assembly GCA_045807725.1 of Blastocatellia bacterium. Lineage (GTDB taxonomy): Bacteria > Acidobacteriota > Blastocatellia > UBA7656 > UBA7656 > DATENM01. The sequence goes on from JBJMGV010000054.1 coordinate 45,133, forward strand.
GTCCGCGCTCGATCATCAACACCAACCCGCCTGCCTCGACCCCTGAATGCGTCGCGCTAAATTCAAATGCGTAACCCGGGGTCGAGCCTTCATCCGGCGCATCATCCATTCGCTTAACGATGATCGCATCATATTCGCGCCAGACTTCGATTCCGCCGGGAAGCCTTGTGTGTTTGCCGCTCGCTCGTTCTCCGAGCAACGACTGAACGGCGGCAATGTGCCTAGAGGTAATCTCGCCACGCGCGCCCACATCGGCAGAGGCTCGCTCGATAGCTTCACGCAACATCCGCCGCTGCAAACCTGCGGGTTGCGCTCGCAACAGGGCGACGTGATACGCCGCAATTGAGCCTGTCGAATCATCTGCTCCATCCGTTTTCTTGACGCGCGCCGCATCGAGACATTGTTTGGCCAACTCATCGAGCGCGTCCTGGTCAGAGGCAAGATGTTCAGCAGCACGCGCGATGGCTTGCACGGCTCGCGGATTGACTGCTCGTAACGCCGGCAGCACGTCGCGGCGCAGGCGATTGCGCGTAAAATCGCCGTCGAGGTTCGTCGCATCCACTCGATAATCAAGGCCGCGCGCCGCGCAATAAGCTTCTACTTCGCCGCGCGTGATGTCGAGCAGCGGACGGATGAGTAGGGGCCGGGGGCCAGGGGCCAGGGGTCGGGGTGAGGATTCAAAGATGAATAAATCATCAGATAGAAACGGCGGTTCTTCTTTGACTGGCCCCTGGTCCCCGGCCCCCTGCCCCTGCCCCGCGAACTTGTGAGCAGGGCCAATCGGGCGCATCGCCGCGAGGCCGCGCGTGCCTGCGCCGCGCGCCAGGCGCATCAGGAACGTCTCGGCCTGATCGCTCATCGTGTGGCCGGTGGCAATACGGTCAGCGCCGCTCTCACGCGCGACGCGCAGCAGGAAGCAATAACGCACCTCGCGGGCCGTCTCTTCGATGCCGCGCCGCGATGCTTCAGCCGCCGCGCGCACGTCGGCGCATTCAATCGTCACCGGCAGCTTGAGGCGTTCAGCCAAGCGCCGCACGAACTCGGCATCCGCATCTGCATCCGCGCCGCGCAGCTTGTGATTGAGATGCGCAATGTGCAGAAAGGGGCCGGGGGTCAGGGGCCGGGGGCCGGGGACTGATCGCAGAGTTGCAGAATCACTAACGGTCTGCACAAGGTCATCATTTTCCTGGCCGGCCCCCGACCCCCGGCCCCCGGCCCCCACCACGCGCATCAGCATATCGAGCAACGCCACAGAGTCCGGCCCGCCCGACACGGCGACAACAACGCCGCTCGCGCCTTCGAGCAAGGCGTGTCGTTCAATCGTGCGACGGACTTTAGTGAATGGCTTCATCTCTCTGCCCAAATTATGGGGCTTCTGATATGACTTGAAGATTACCGACGCCAGCGTAGTGCGCGCGGTTGTGAGTGATAAGAGGAGCCTTTTCCAGTAGCGCAGTTGCGGCGATCCAGGCATCAGCAACGCCGATGGGACGCCCGTTGCGCCGGGCACTGTAGGTCGCTTCTGCCCACTTGAAGCAGACGGCCTTGTTGTATTCAACGATAGCAAACTTCTCTAAAAATTTTTCAAGATCGCGCCGGCGTTTCTCTCCCCACTGTCTTTCGAGCGTCCAGCGGTGTAGCTCGGCAATCGTCATGAAGGAGATGAGAATGAGTTGGCCATCCAGGTGTGGGCGATAAAGGAGGGCGCGGGTGTCGCGTTTGTAAAGAAAAGATATCACATCGGTGTCTACAACGACCGTGGGGATCAAGGCAGCCTCCGGTCTGCTCCTTCGTCGCGCCACTGCCGCACGGCGGCGATAAACTCATCAACATCTTCTTCTTCGGGCCAGGCTTCTGCCATCGCCATCAACTTGGCAAAATTCAAGGGCGTCACTCCCTGTCTGTGAGCGAGGGCTTCGGGGCTTTCCGGCTCATCAAAGAATGAAGGTCTGTGTGAACGCGCCGGCTCGGTTTCATCGGGTGACTGTTTTGCCATAGTCGCGGCTCTCCTCTCGCCATTGTCGCTCACCTGAGTAGCCCAATTCAATGAAAAAGGCAAAAGCGATGCGCCCGCGCGCGATCACTTTTGCCTCTCAGCTTTGGCTTTTGATCAATGCCTTACTTGCCGACGTACTCCCAATGCCACGGCTCGTAAAAGTACGGGCGGAAGCCGAAGCGCGCGGCGTTCTTCACCAGCCAGCGGTAGGCTTTCGTCTGCGTCTGGATGGCGCGGTTGTCGTCTTTGGTGCTGACCGGCTCGCCGCCAACATAAATATCCAGCGCGCGCCCGGTGAAGTGCGGGCTGTTGACCGCAAGGCCCGCGCGCCCGCTGTTGGGCGACTGCGCGCGCAACTGCGCCTGGTATTCAGGCGAGCGAAACGCCGAGACCACTTTGAAATACTTTTCGCCTTCGGCTAATTGTCCATCGCGCGTCACCTGCAAACCAAGTGAAGGATCGGCTGCCGCTGCGGCGATCATCTGCTTGTAAGCGGCGTAAGTCTGACGCTCGACTTTGCGCAACGCCTCGGCGCGTGACGGGTCGTAGCATTCCGTCGTCGGGATCGTCACCAACTCATCTGCGGTCGGGCGCGTGTGATCTTTCAAGCGGTCGGCCTGCCAGTTGGCGACCATCCGCGACCACGTGTCGCTATCGAGAATGCCGTTAGCCACGACGCCGCGCTGCTGCTGCCAGCGCGACAACTGCGCCGCGAAATCGCCGGTCGCCTGATCGCCGTCCGTGCCGATCAGACCGCCCACAAGCGGCGCGTACAGCCGCCAGCCGCGCTGCGATTTGCCGCCGAAAGCCCAGCTCAAGCTGTCCTGCAATTCGACGTTGCGCAGCGCTGCCGGCGCGAAAGCCGAAGCTGCCGCCGTCGCGGAACTGGCCTCTACAGCCGGTCTGGCCGTCGCCGGCAATCGCTCAACGTTAAGCGACGGAGCCGGCGCGGCGCTCTCTGTGTCCGCCGCTTTGGCCGTCTTGATCGGCACCGACTGGCCGACGGCTCTCCAACCGGAGCCGAAAACAGCCGCCGCTGCCACGAGCATCAGGACCAGCCCGATCAGTAACCCTTTGCGTGATGTCATTCGCTGAATACCCCTTGAATAAAACAACTGAATTAATTTTACCTGAGCCGTCATGCGCGGCTCAATAGCTTTGTTAGGACGCAATGAAAACGAAACAATTGCCCGTGACCGGCGATGCGGGTGAAATCTTGTGAAACTTGTCAAAGAAATGTTAAAAGCAAGCCGTGCAAGTCGAGGCGGCGGCGGCGCTGTTGTATAGTCGCTTACGCGGAAGGGACCGTTGAGATGGAGAGGCTGAAGACGTTCTTAAAAAAACGAGCTCTCTTAATGGGCACACTCGCGGTGGCCATTCCGCTCGTCTTCATTATATTCTGGCAATACCGCTCGCTGCGTTCGCTCGAAAAGACGCTGCCCGTCTACCGCAAAGAAGTGATGCGCGATTACCTGGCCGCCGTCGTCAAGGACGTGCATAGTTTTTATTACAAAAACGCGCTCGACGCCTTGAGCGTGCCGCCTGCCGCCATCACGCATCGCCTCGGCGGCGAGATTCAAGCGCGAGATAACCAGGCGCTTGCCGCCGCCTTGCAGCCGGTCGCCGAGCATTACGCTACCAAACAGGTCGAGGGCGCGGGCCGCTTCTTCATCGTCGTCGATACGATCAAGGATGGCGTCCCTCAGGGTGCAGTGTTGTTTTACAACCCGACGACGCGCGCGATGCAGCTAGAACCCGACGCGGCAGAGATGCAAGCCATCAACGTAGCCTGCGCCGCTTATTTGATCTACATTCGCGGCGGCAGTAATGTAGGGCCGATGCCGGTCGGCGTTGATCGCAATCCCTGGCATCGGCTCATCGTCAAGCCAATCGTTGATTCGTCAGAGAAGATCATCGCCGTCGCCGGTATGCGCGTGGATGATAATTACTTTCTCAAAGAGTTACTGCCGGCGGCGATTGAGCGCCCGCTGCGCGCGAGCTTCCCGACCGATTATCAAGACGTGATCGTCGCCGTCAACGACGAGCAAGGCGAGCTGGTGTGGGGCAATGAACCAATCAAGATGGAGGATGAAGAAGCCTACCAGCGCTTCACGTTCATCTTTCAACGCTGGTATCTGTCGATGCGTATGCGCGGCATCAGCGAAGCGCAGTGGGCGCGACGTTACTTTCTGATCAACCTGTCGCTGGGCGCGGCGATGACGCTGTTTTTGATCGGCGGAATTGCGCTGACACTGCGCACGGCGGCGCGAGCGATGAAGCTCTCACAAATGAAGTCGGACTTCGTCAGCAACGTCTCACACGAGCTGCGCACGCCGCTCGCTTCGATACGCGTCTTCGGCGAGTTCCTCAAGCTGGGCCGCGTCAAAGACGCCGCCAAAATGCGCGAGTACGGCGAGTACATCGAAACCGAGAGCCGGCGGTTGACGCAGTTGATTAACAACATTCTCGACTTCTCGCGCATCGAGTCGGGGCAGAAAAGTTATCACTTCTATCCGACAGACATCCGTGAACTGGTCGCCGATACGCTGAAGGTCTTTGAGGTGCGCTTGAAGCAGGATGAGTTCACGATTTACTTCGAGACGGCGGCGAGCCTGCCGCGCGTCGCCGTCGATGCCGACGCGATGACGCAAGCGTTGGTCAACCTGCTCGACAACGCGGTGAAGTATTCCGGCGCGTCGCGCAACATCACGCTCAGGTTAGGCCAGCACGGCGAGTGGGTGACGGTGGCCATCAGCGACAACGGCGTCGGCATCCCGGAAGAAGATCAGGAGAAAGTATTCGAGCGATTCCACCGCGTCAGCACGGGCCTGGTGCATGACGTGAAGGGCAGCGGGCTGGGCCTTGCGATTGTGAAACACATTGTCGAAGCGCACGGCGGCAAGGTGACGTTAGAGAGCCGGCCCGGTGGCGGCACGACCTTCACGATTGATCTGCCGGCGCTCGCCGACGCAGGCATCGAGCGCGGCGCGACGCCTTCGACTATAACGACCAGCGACGAATCGCTGGCGCGCGGCTGAACCGAGGAGAGATTCATGGCTATGGCAAAAGTGTTGGTGGTCGAAGATGACAACGCGATGGCAGTCGCGTTGAACGACGGCTTTCAGTATGAAGGCCACGAGGTGACGCTGGCGCGCGACGGCGCGCAAGGCTTGGCGCTGGCTTCTGGTGGCCAGTTCGACATCTTGATTTTGGACGTGATGCTGCCAAAGATGAGCGGCCTCGACGTCTGTCGCCAGCTCCGCAGCAGCGGCAACCCGATCCCGATCATTATGCTGACGGCGCGCGGCCAGGAGATAGACAAAGTGCTCGGCCTCAAGATCGGCGCGGACGATTACGTCACCAAGCCGTTCAGCTTTATGGAACTGGCGGCGCGCGTCGAAGCCGTCTTGCGCCGCGCCGCTAATAAGAATGAGATGGTGGACGTGCTGCGCTTCGGTAACATCGTGGTCGATTTCAAAAAGAACATGGCGACGAAGAATGCCGCGCCGCTTGAGCTGTCGCCGCGCGAGTTCCGCATACTGAAATACTTTGCCGAGCACCTGGGCGAAGTCGTCACGCGCGATCAACTCTTAGATCACGTCTGGGGCTACGACAGCTTCCCGCTGACGCGCACCGTAGACACGCACATCGCCAAGCTGCGCCAGAAGATCGAAGAGAATGCCGGCGACCCGCATTACATCGTCACCGTGCACCGCGCCGGTTATAAGTTCATCGGGTGAATGCGGCGGAAGCCGCAACGTGAAAAGAGAAGTAGAGCCGTCCGTTGCCGTTCGGTTTCTCCCGCACTCCACTACGCCGGCGGAGTGTTTTGACGGGTGAGCAGAATGGCAGCCAGCAGGATAGAATATTGCATCCTTAGAATCCCTCCCACTGGTAGTCGAGAAACTCTTTGAACTTGCTCTGTGTGTCAGGAAGCATTCTATACGGCGGCGATGTAAATGTGTTGATGCGATTGTAAAAAGCTGTAAAAACTGTGAGCCGCCTGCAAAATCACAGGCCGGCACACACAACAAGCTGATCCGTTGATCACGCAAGCTGCCGGTGCGGCTTCGTCGGGTCGTTGATGTTCCATAATTCGCCGCGTAGCGGCGCTTGAGTTTAGCCGGGCGTTTCAACTTCGAGCAGACGCCGCGTAGCGGCGGCATGAGTTTAGCCAGGCGTTTCAACGCCTGGAATAAACGCCTGGAATAGATGTTGCCCGTGTTCGCGTCGCGTAGCGACGCCTGACTCCTAGGGCATTCAACCGTCGCTACGCGACGCGACATCCATCTCGCTGCTGAACACAGGCATTGAAATGCCTGCCTAAACTCACTTGCCGCTACGCGGCAAGCGCCTGCCTAAACTCAACTTGCCGCTACGCGGCAGATGAAGCATGGCTCTCTGCCTTCACTGTGCCTGCTGCCAGCGCCCGCGCGTGAAGTCGGGAAACTTCACCGGCATGCTGCCGTGCCCAACCGACAGCTCGCTCAAAGGGCCGGGCGCGCTCCACGCCGCCGCGTCATAAACATTCAAGTCGGGCGCGAGTCCTTTGCGCATGCAATCAATCAGGCGATAGACCATGATGAAATCCATGCCGCCGTGGCCGCCGCGCTTGCGGGCGATCTCGCCGATGTTCTTCCATAGCGCGTGTTCGTATTTTTCTTTGTACGCATCAATCGTCGTCCACTTCTCGCCGCCTTCTTGTCCATCAAAGTAGAGGCGCGGCGGGTAGTCACGGAAGATGCCTTTCGTGCCGGAGATCAAATTCAGGCGATCATAAGGGCGCGGTGTCGTCACCGTGTGTTGCAGCATAATCGTGCGGCCTCGCGCGGTCTTGATCAGGCTCGTATTCATATCGCCGCAGCGGTATCGCTCTTTGCGCTTCGGGCTGTCAGCCGGGATATGTGTCTCTCGATAGGCGGGCAGGCTGACCGACAACGAACTCATCGAGACCAGATGATCGAAGCGGTCGCCTTGATGAATGCCGAGGTACCGCGCCACCGGGCCGAGTCCGTGCGTCGGGTAGAGATTGCCGTCGCGCTTGATGTGCGGGAAGCGCCGCCACAAGCCTTCGCTCTGGTCTTCAAACAACAGCTCGCGCAGGTCGTGGAGGTAGGCCGCTTCTGCATGCACAAGGTCGCCGAACAGCCCGGCGCGCGCCATATTGAGCACCATCATCTCATTGTAGCCGTAACAACAATTCTCCATGATCATACAGTGGCGGCGCGTCTTCTCGGACGTGTCAACGATCTTCCAGCAGTCTTCGAGCGTGGTGGCGACGGGCACTTCGACGCCCGCGTGCTTACCGCTGGTCATCGCCGCAATCGCCATCTCGACGTGCCAGTCCCACGGCGTGGCGATGTAGACAAAATCAATGTCATCGCGCTTCACGAGATTCTCATAATCGTGATCGCCGCTGCTGTAACCGGCAGGCGTCTTCTGCCCTGCCTTCTCGATGCGGCGCTGAGCGGCGGTGACTTTGTCTTTCACGATGTCGCAGACGGCGGTGATCTCAACATGGTCAACGCCAAGAAACTCGTCGAGCATGCTCAAGCCGCGTGCGCCGACGCCAATGACGCCAAGCCGCACGCGCTCGCGCGGCTCGAACTTCAAATCCATCACGCTCGCGTTCGCAGTCTTCGGCCCGTCAAGCCATTCGGCTAACGCTTTGTTGGATTCATTACCAAACGACCAGCCGGAAAGGCCGAGGCCCGCGCCGGCAACAGTCGCCGATTTGAGCAGGTCGCGGCGCGACAGCTTCGTCTCTTTTTTGCTCATGACGTTCTCCACTATCTCGAAAGTTGATCGAAGGCGTCACCGCTGAGGCCGTCGCCGGCGGTTGATACCATCACCGCGCCTTCGCTCAAGCCGTTGCGCCGGCGCGGGCTGTAATAACTCGACTGCGCGCGTTCGATCAGTTGTGCGACGCGGCTCGCCGTCGTCAAGGCCAGCACGTTGCCGCCAAAGCCGCCGCCCATCAATCGCGCGCCATAGACATTCGCATCATCGCGCAAGACATTCATTAACGCTTCGACCTCCGGCGTGCTGACTTCGTAATCGTCGCGCAAACTGTCGTGCGAAGCGTTGATGAGCGCGCCGAGCCGGCGCATCGCTTCATCTTGGATTGCTTCATCTACTGATCCATCTTCGTCTAAGCGGCCTTCACCGAACGTGGCGCGCAAGAGGCGCACGGCTTCGGCGACGCGGCGCGTCTCGGTGACGTGATGCCGCGCCCGCTCGCGTAATTTCAAAGGGCGCTCGCGGCGCAGGCTGACCAGCATCGGAAAAGCGCGCTCGCATTCGGCAAACAAAGCCGTGTTGTCACGAGCGACTTCGGCGAGCGTCACTTGCGCCGGCAACTCGGACAGCAACGATTCAAATTGATCGAGCGCAGCGAGCGGCGCGTCATTCATTCGATTCACGGCCTCCATCCACGCATCGGCAAGCGCCGGACGTTCACGTCGCCAAGCCTCAATCACTGCCGGGATGAGCAGACGCGACACGGCGGCGCGCTCATTGTATTCGACCATCACCTCGCGCCCTTTGTCCGCCGCGTGCGTGAAGAACGTGACCCAGCGATACTGGTCGCCAGACAGCGACACCAGTTCGTAACGGTGATCTGCATAACCAATATGCACAGCGCAGTGGCGGCGCGCGAGGCAGATCGTCATATGATCCATCGCGCCGCCGCGCGTGCCTAAAAACCACTCGGCCTGCGCCGACTCGCGCGCCAGCTCATCAGGCCGATAGTTAATGGAATTCACGTCACGCAACGCCGCACCCGCAAGCACCGTTAGCGACGACGACGAAGATGCGCCGCCGCTCGGCGGGATGTTGGAATCAATTAAGAAATCAACGCCGTGTTGAACCTGCCCGCCATACTTCATACAAGCGAAAAACGCTGCGCCTTTAACATAGTTGCTCCAGTGCGGCGCGGGAATCGGTGAGTTGATGAGGTAGTCGAGCCACGCTTGCTCTGCGGAAGCAGCCGGCGGCGGCGCGTCATCGAGATCAAACCTGAATGGCGCGTAGGCTGCCAACGTAGATGCGCCGCGCACGCGTTTATCTTCGGCGGCGCGGTAGAGCATCAACATCGCGTGCTCGCGGCTCGCAAACGGCAGCGATGCGGTTGGCAGGTAAGCGACGTAATCAACGTGCTCGCCGAGGATGTTGATGCGCGCCGGCGCGCGACCGACGCTCACCGGGCCATCGCCATAGCGCGCGCAGAAGTCGCTGAGCAATTCATTGAGCCGTCTCATTCCCGGTTGCACTCGGTTGACCCATTTCTCATGACTGAATAGGAACCACAGATGAACACAGATGAACATGGATGGAAACAAAGATGAAACGCCGACTCTCTCTTCTATCTGTGTTCATCTGTGCTCATCTGCGGTTTCATCTTTCATACTGCAATATCAATCAGTGGCAGTCGGCGCGAAGCGGCTCGATTGTCGCTGCCCGGCGAGATGTCCCTTCATCGCGTAAAAAAGGATGTAGAGGTAGCACGGCAGCATGCTCCAGAAGAAGGCCGACTGCGGCGACATCACATCCTTCAAGCGCGCGTAGACCTGCGGCACGATGGCCCCGCCGGCGATGCCCATAATGAGCAGCGCCGCGCCCACTCTCGTTAGCGACCCAAGCCCGCGTATCGCCAGCGGGAAGATGGCCGGCCACATCAGCGAATTGGCCAGTCCAAGCAATGCGACAAACAGTATGCTGACGTAGCCGTGCGTGACGAACGCCAGCGCCGTAAAGATCAAGCCGACGATGGCCGACAGCTTCAACGCCGTCTCCTGCCTGATGATCTTCGGAATGGTGACAATGCCGATGATGTAGCCGGCGACCATCGCCCACAGCGTGTAGGCGGTCAGGTTCTTCGTCACGTCGAGGCTCAGGCCGAGCGCCTTGCCGTAGATGCCTATCACGTCGCCGGCCATCACCTCGACGCCGACATAAACGAAGATGCAGACGACGCCGAGCAACAGGTGCGGGAATTGAAAGATACTGGTGCGCGCGGCAGCGCCTTCGCGGTGGTCTGCTTCTATACGGGCATCATCAATCTCCGGCAGCGGCGACAGCCAGATCATCAGCGCCAGCAACGCCAGCACGACGGCCATCGCTACATAAGGCGCGATGACGCGATGCGACAGCTCTGCAAGCAGGCTGGCGCGCAGGCCGGCGTCAGCCGTAGCGATACGGGTTTCCAGCTCGCTTGCGCCCTTCAACACAATCGCGCTCAGGATGAGCGGACTCAGCGCGCCGGCGACTTTGTTGCAGATGCCCATAATGCTGATGCGTCGCGCCGCCGATTCAATCGGCCCGATGATCGAGATGTAAGGGTTCGACGCCGTCTGCAACAGCGCCAGCCCCATCCCTTGCACGAAGAGGCCGCCGAGAAAGAGCCAGAAGTTGCGCGCCGTCGCGGCGGGGACGAACAGCAGTGCGCCGCACGCCATAATCAGCAGCCCCAGCGACATCCCGCGTTTGTAGCCTGTCTTACTGAGAATGGCTGAAGACGGCAGCGCCAGAAAAAAGTAGGCGATGTAAAATGCGAACGTCACCAGCAGCGCCTGCGCGTCGGAATGCAGGTCGCACGCCAGCTTCAGAAACGGGATCAGCGTGCCATTCAGCCAGGTCACAAAGCCGAAGATGAAGAACAGGCCGCCGATGATGGTGATTGAAAGCAGGTATCGGCTGCTTGGATTGCGCGCCACAATTGCTCCTCTCGGTGGACAAACGATTACAGTTGAAGGGGTCGGTCACACCGCCCCTGTGCGGTGATCTTTCTATGTTCAAACACGAGGCTAGGCCGTCAGCTCCGAGGTGCATTGCGGGCAGCGTTTGGCCGCAAGCGGGATGCTCATCGTGCACATCGGGCACGGCATGGTCGTCAGTGGCGGCGGCCCTTCAACACGATCCTTAATGCGGTTGACCGCCCGAACGATCAGGAAGATAACAAAGGCGATGATGAGAAAGTTGATGATGTCGTTGATGAACTGGCCGTAAGCAAGCACCGGGATGCCTTTGGTCTTCGCGTCGGCCAGCGACGCCGGCACGCCTTTTGAGTGATCGAGCACAACGAAGAGGCTGGAGAAGTCCACCTTGCCGAGCAGCAATCCGATGGGCGGCATAATGATGCCTTCGACCATCGAGGTGATGATCCTGCCGAAAGCCGCACCGATAATGACGCCGACGGCCAGATCAATGACATTGCCGCGCGCAATAAACTTCTTGAACTCTTGCAGCATCGCTTGCCTCCTTCGTAGACGATGAATGGATTGGTTGACGGCGCAAAACAGCCGTCATCTTATGCGTGCGATGCGTGGGAGGTCAAGAAAGACGACGCGGCGACAAGGCGACACGGCGACAGAAAAGAAACGACAAGGCGATGGGGCGACAGGGCGAAGGATCGAAGGGGCGGCAAAGCCATCAAGACCTATCCATCCGCTCTCGCCGTGTCGCCGCGTCGCCTTGTCGCCGTGTCGCTCTTTGCCGCGTCGCAATCATCCGGCCAACGCTTGCGGCGCGGCGCTGAGGTGTCGCTCGATGCACTTGAGCAGGTTGGAGACTTCAAAAGGTTTGGTCAGCAAGTCGTCTGCGCCGTAGCGGTCACGCGCCTCGAAGAGGTAATTCAGCCTGGTGTAGACGGCGGTGAGCATAATGACTTTCGGCGCGGGCTGCATCTCTTTGAGCGCCTTGCAAACCAGAAAGCCATGCATCTTCGGCATCAGCCCGTCGGTAATGACGAGGTCAGGCTTGATCTCGGCAGCCTTCTCGACCGCCGCCTTACCGTCTTCGACCAGCACGACTTCGTAGCCGGCAGAGGTGAGAATCTTGCCGAGCACGCGGCGCAGCGGCGGGTCATCGTCAGCGATCAATATGCGCTTGCCGAGGGCCAACTGGCGCGGCGGCGGCTGGACTTCGGACTGCGTTACTGTGCGCCCGGCCAGTTCTTCGTTGTTGATGAATTGCAAGCAGAGCCGCTCCAGGCCGTCGCGTTTGATAAAGCGATTGGCGACGATGGCATAACTCTCGATGCCACGCTCAGGATAGCTGATGCGGGCGAACTCGAACTCAGGCGGCGCGGATTTGACGATGACGCGCAGCCCGCCGTCGCTGACATCTTCGGTGCGCCCGGCCTCTTGCCGCAGGCATTGCAAGTCCTCTGTGAAGTATTCGACCCAGACCATCTCGGCGCGTTCTTCGCGCGGTGCGCGGCGGCGCTCGATACCCGACCAGGGCCCGGTCTGAAACGTCGCCCAAGGCTTATCGAGATAACCCACCGGCGGGTGTTCGCCGACGAATTCGACGGCGGTGATGTGTATTCCCTGTCTGGCCGGCTGTACGCGCCGCACCAGCGCGTAGACTTTATAGCTCGGCTCATCGACGCTGTGATTGCGCAGGCAGCCCGGCAGCGGCAATGTAAGATGCACTACGCTGCCGTGACGGGCGCGGCGGCGCAGGCGCAAGGAGATGCCGGTGCGGCTGGCATCGGCGGTTTCAACCGTCTCTTCCCACCTGCCGTTTTTGCGATCATAGCCGACGACCAGGGTGGACATCGTCAGAGGAAAACGTTGATAACGACGGCGGTTCGCTGCCGTCGCGTCGCTTGCTTCGGGCGCGGCGTCGTTCAGTTCAGCATTCGATGATGAAGCGTTCGCATCTGGCTGGCCGACGAATGGCATAACGTGCGGCGTTGCGCGCCCAGCGAGCGGGACGGGCGACTTGATGATGACGAAGCGGTCGTAGGCGATGCGCTTGCCGGTACTCGATAACACAGAGTACGCGTGGGCGATGCGACTGGCGGCCAGTTCGATGCGTTCAAGCGCTTCGATGGGGGCGTCGCTTCTGGCGTCGAGCGCGGCGCGGGCCGGCAGCAGCAGTTCCGAAACCTGCTGATAGGATGCCGTGATCTGTGCTTCAGAAGCCGAGCGCCCGACGCTCAGGGCTTCATAATGCGACAACGCCTTTTCGATCTGCTGCAATACGCATTCAAGCACGCTGTGCTCGGCGCTCGCCACGTTCTCACCAGTTTCCTTTACCATAGCCTCGCCATGAAATGTCGGATCGAAAGATAGGGGCATCGGTCAGTTTGCATTACCCGAGAGACGGCCAGCAGAGCCTCCTCCTTGACCAGGACAGCAAGAGCGATGCCAGTAATTTTAATCGCCTACGCCGGCAAGGCCGCGCTAACCTGACAGACAGTTAGGCGACCGCGACCGCGCCCGGCGAGTCATACTTCTTTCAGTATGAATGAATACGTTGACGGGTTTCGTTCAATATAGAGTAGTGGCCAGTGGCCAGCGGTCAGTGGCCAGTGTCAGTGGTCAGTGGCTGGTTGTCAGTGGCCAGCGGTCAGTGGCCAGTGAGTCCCGTAGGGACGACCTGTTTATAGTAATGGCTGATAGAAGTGACGAAGCCCCGTAGGGGCGCAATGTTGACATCACGCTCCTGACGGAGCTTGAAGATTCAATCAACTGCGTAACTATAAACATTGCGCTCCTAACGGAGCTTGCTTCTTCTATTGCATCGGTAACTATAGAGCGTGTCTGAAAAGCCCTGAAGGGGCGCGATTCGACAGCCCAGGGCATCGCCCTGGGTGAGCGGCAGGGCAAACCGCCAAGCCCTGAAAGGGCGCAATAACTGATCACCTATTGCGCCCTTTCAGGGCTTGCGGAATGGTTGCTGTGTGTACCCAGCCCGTTGGGCTGGGCTATTGAATCCCGCCCCTTCAGGGCTTTTCAGACACGCTCTATAGTAATTGCTGAAGGATGTGACGAAGCCCCGTAGGGGCGCGATAGACATCCCGCTCCTGACGGAGCTTGCGTCACCTGTGGTATCGGTAACTATAAACATCGCGCTCCTGACGGAGCTTGGGGAACTATCAACTATCAGCTATCAACTCACAACTATCAACTGACCACTGGTCACTGACCACTGACCACTGACCATTGACCACTGGCCACTGGCCACGGCTTTCCCACTATGCTAGGTTGTCTGCCAATGACGATCACTGAAGCCATCCGACAGGTCGTTGACCAGCGCAGCCTGAACGTTGCCGAGGCCGAAGCTGTGCTCGACCAGATTATGACCGGCCAGTGCAGCGACGCGCAGATCGCCGCGCTGTTGACGGCGCTCAGAATGAAAGGCGAGACGGTCGAAGAGATCATCGGCTTCGCGCGCGTGATGCGCCGCCGCGCCGCGCCCGTGCGCCCGCATACTGATGTGGCTTCGGAGATCGCCGGAACCGAGCGCGACGCCTTGATTGATACGTGCGGCACAGGCGGCGATGTCAGCGGCAGCTTCAATGTTTCGACGGCGACTGCCTTTGTCGTCGCCGGCTGCGGCGTGCGCGTCGCCAAGCACGGCAATCGTTCGGTGTCGAGCCAGTGCGGCAGCGCCGATGTCGTCGAGGCGCTCGGCGTCAAGATCGAGCTTGCGCCTGAACAGATCGCCGCCTGCATTGATGAAGTCGGCATGGGCTTTCTGCACGCTCCGCTGCTGCACGATGCGATGCGCTATGTCGCGCTGGCGCGTCGTCAGATGGGCATACGCACGATCTTCAATATGCTGGGGCCGCTGACGAACCCCGCCGGCGCGAACACGCAGGTGATCGGGGTTTACGCCGCGCCGCTGACCGAGATGTTAGCTGAAGCGTTGCGGGCGCTCGGCTCATCACGCGCGCTGGTCGTTCACGGCACGGACGGCCTGGACGAGATCAGCATCTCGGCTGAAAGCAAAGTCACTGAGTTGAGCAACGGGCAGTTGCGAACGTACACGGTCGCGCCCGAAGACTGCGGGCTTCAGCGCGCGCCGCTCGACTCTATCGCCGGCGGCGACGCGCGGCAAAACAGCGCGATGATTCTGGAGATACTCGGAGGCGTGCGCGGCCCGCGCCGCGACATCGTGTTGTTGAACGCGGCGGCGGCGCTCATCGCCAGCAGTCGTGTAAGCGACTTTACAGAAGGCGTGCGGCTGGCGGCAGAAGCAATCGACAGCGGCGCGGCAATGAATCGGCTTGAGCGGCTGATCCAGTTCACCAATCAGGCATTGCCCGCCTGATCGCTTGATCGGCTCAACCAAACAATCGCCACCACTTTTTCTTCTGCGGCAGGATGGGCGCGGGATGCGTCGGGATGGTGCGGCCTTCGATGACGGCAAGCGGATTATCTGTGGCATAAGCGTTGGCGTAATCTTCGCCGATCAACTCGGCGACGGCTTTGACAGCCTCGCTCATACCGGGCAGGCGGTTGCGCGTGTTGTGGCAATCGCTGGCGATGAAATGAATCAGCCCGTGTTCCAACATCACGCGCGCCGTTTGCTGCACGCGCTTGCCGAACTGGCCGGTGATTGAGCCGGTGTCGAGCTGACCGAGCGCGCCCGCCTCGACCAGTTCATAAAACTTTTCCGGCTCGGCCATCAACAATTGATTACGTTCAGGGTGGGCGATGATCGGGCGCACTTGCTGGCTCATCAACTCGAACAAGGCGCGCTCGGAACCGAGCGGCACGACTTGGTGCGGGAACTCGATCAGCGCATACGGCCCGTCGTTGATGGTCGGCGCGCTCCTGGCTTTGCAGAGGTGATTGACGACATCGTGCGTGAAGCGAAGCTCGCAACCCAGCACGATGCGCGGGCGGCCTTGCAGCTCGCGGTTCAGCTCGTCCACTTTCTCACGCAGGAAAGCCGGGTCATGCGTCTTATGAACGTGGTCGTGCGCGTGCGGCGTGGCGACGATGATGTCGATGCCATCGTCAGCCGAGCGGCGACACATATCGAGCGACTCGTCGAGGCTGTGCGAGCCGTCATCGACTTGCGGCAGGATGTGACTGTGAATATCAACCATTGCTATCATGCGAGCGGCCCCTTGATACTACGACAGAAGCGGCGCGCGACAAAGGCCATCGCGGCAGGCTTTTCGGCGACGCGACTTTGCCGGCGCGGGTTTGTTGTGATTGTGATGCGGCATGAGTGAAGTCTTGACACTTGAAAAAAGCCGCAGCTATCATCAAATTGCGCTTTCCAATATGCAATCCGTGACTTGTATCGGCGTTCTATCAATAGCAGAGGACGCATTCAATTGTGACCTTTGGGCAATGACTAAAGTGGTAAATTCTATGAGACGACTCTTTGCCGCGCTCTGTTTCGTCGCCACCCTCGCCGTGGCGGCAATGGCCTCAGACCCCAATGACAAGCTTATGGCGGTCAGCGACATCAAGCCGGGCATGAAAGGCTATGGCATGACGGTCTTTCAAGGCACGACGCCCGAACGCTTCGAGGTCGAGATTCTCGGCACGCTCGAAGGCTTCCAGAACCCCCGGCAGAGCATCATCATCGCGCGGCTGAGCGGGCCGCTGGTCGAACGCACCAGCGTCTTTGCGGGGATGAGCGGCAGCCCCGTTTACATCGACGGCAAGCTGGTCGGCGCGGTCGCCTATGCTTTCCCGTTCGAGAAAGAACCCATCGCCGGCATACAGCCTATCAGCAACATGATTCAGGTCATCGAGGAAGGCCGCAAAGAAGAGCCGCGCTCATCTTCCAGCAGTCCTCTGAGCTTCAACACGCTGGTTCGTCAGGCGTCGAGCGCGAACTTCGGCGGCGCGACCGGCGCTCAGTTCGCCATACAGGTCGGGCCGCGCGCCGCGACCAGCAGCCCACAGCTTGCGCCCTTCGTCGGTCATGCCATCGTGCCGATAGCGACGCCCGTGACCTTCTCAGGCTTTTCGCAGACCGCGATTGAAGCGTTCGGCGAAGACCTCAAGAAGATCGGCATTCAAGCTATCGCCGGGGTCGGCGGCGCATCGAGCATCACGCCGATGACGCCGGCAAACGAGAACACGCTCGCGCCCGGCAAGTCCGTCAGCGTGCAGCTCGTACGCGGCGATTTCACGATTGATGCGTCGGGCACAGTGACCTACCGCGATGGCGATAAGATATACGCCTTCGGCCATCCGTGGCTCAGCTCAGGCCGTACCTCCTGGCCGATGGCCGAGTCTTCGGTTGTAACGGTCGTGCCGAACGTCAACAACTCGTTCAAGCTGGCGGCGGGCGGCAATCTGGTTGGCGCGATCAATCAGGATCGCTCAACCGGCGTATTCGGCCAGCTCGGCGACGCGCCGCGAATGATCCCGGTCAAGCTCACCGTCCACACGAGCCGCAACAAGACTGAGACTTATAAATTCGAGATGGTATCAGATTCACTGCTGACGCCGGTGCTGGCGCGTATCGCGTTCTTCTCGGCCATCACCGCGACCGAGCGGCAGGTCGGCAATCAGACCGTCGTGCTGAAAGGGCGCATTGCGCTGAACGGCCAGCCTGACATCATCATTGATAACAGCTTCTCTGCCGCCAACGGCGCGTCGATGTTCGCCGTCAACGATATTGCGCGCCCGCTGGCGATGCTCTACAACAGCGGCTTTGACGCGCTCGACGTGCGCGGCATCGAAGCCGAAGTGACTTCGACCGACGCGCGCACCAACGGCACGCTGACGCGGCTGTGGATCGACAAGAATGAAGTTGAGCGCGGCGAGAGCGTAGAAGTTCAACTCTTCGCGCGCCACGACAACGGCAGCGAATTCGTCGAGCGCATTCCGGTGACGATCCCTGCCGACGCGCCCATCGGGCCGCTGGTGATTATGGTCGGCGACGGCGCGTCGATCAATCAAACCGAAGCGCATCAGCCGACCGGCGATTTCACGCCGAAGGACTTGGGCCAACTCGTGCGCTCGATGAACAAGATGAAGCGTAACAACCGGCTCTACGTGAAGGTGCTGCGTGCAGGCACGGGCGCTATCGTCAACAACGAAGAGATGCCGGTGTTGCCGCCATCGGTGCTGGCTACATTAGGCTCGCAGCGCACATCGGGCGGCTACACACCGCTATCGGTGGCGACGATTGCCGAGCAGGAGCTTGCGCCGTCGCACTTCCTGATCAGCGGCCAGCAGACCATCGTGATTAACGTCGTGCGTTAGTCTGCCAGTTGATGTTGTTCAGCGTGCAAGATTCGCAATAAGGTCCGCTGTGCAAAGGCCCGCGCCGCTTGCGGGCTTTTTGCTTGCCAAGACTCATCAGGCGGCCCTGAGATTTTAGGATGTGAAAGGATTCTTCTAATGATTACTCCCCCTCTCGTTCGCAAAGTATTCCTCACTACATTTGCATTTTTGATGATGGCCGGGCTGGCGCTGGCCAGCGGGCCGGTCTTCTGGGAAACCGCGAAACAGGATGACGTGGTCAAAGGCGACGCGCGCGGCGTCTCGATTGCCGAGAACGGCGCGGTGACGCTCGCGCCGGCTTACACGCTGGTCTACGACACCAAAGAGGCGTACATCTGGTCGAGCACGACCGACGCCGCCGGCAACATCTATCTCGGCACGGGCCACGACGGCAAGATATTCAAAGTAGAGGCGACGGGCGCGGGCCGCCTGCTTTATGATGCGCCGGAACTTGACGTGACGGCGCTCACGACCGACCCGCAAGGCAATCTCTACGCCGCCACCTCGCCCGACGGCAAGATTTATAAGATCACGCCGGCGGGCCAGCAATCGGTCTTCTACGACCCGACCGACAAGTACATCTGGTCGCTGGTCTATGATGCGAATACTTCAACGCTCTACGCCGGCACGGGCGACAAAGGCGTCATCTACAAGATTGATGCGACCGGCAAAGCCGGCGTGCTCGCGGACACCAACGAAACCAACATTGTCGCGCTCGCTATGGATAAGCAGGGCAACCTGATTGCCGGAACCGATCCGGGCGGGCTGATCCTGCGCATATCGCAAGCCGGCAAAGTTTTCGCCTTGTTCGATTCGCCGACCCAGGAGATTCATAAGCTGACGATTGCCGATGACGGTTCGATCTACGCGCTCGGCATCAACCAGTCGAGCGCCACGGCAACGAAAGCGACGAGCCTTGGCACTTCGACCACTACGTCGCTTTCAACTGAAGGCGTCATCACCATTTCAGCTAGCGACGATGGCGAGCAGCCGGTCGTCTTGCAGGCGACGAGCGACGTTTCCTCATCGCTCAGCTCAGCGGCAAAAGGCGGCAAGGCTGAAGGCGCGCGCAGCGCCGTCTTCCGCATACTGCCCGACGGCGGCAGCGAAGTCTTGTGGCGCTCGACTGACACCGTAGGCTTCGGCCTGCGCCCGCTCTCGGATGGCCGCGTGCTGGTCGGCACAGGCAGCAAAGGGCGCATCTATCAGATCGCCCGCGACCGTTCGTACACGTTGCTGATTCAATCACCGGAAGATCAGACCTCGACCATCTTCGCGCTCGGCGAACAGTTGTACGCCACGTCGAGCAATCTCGGTCGCCTCTACCGCATCGGGCGCGAGAGCGTCAGCGAAGGAACCTACACGTCGCCCGTGCGCGACACCAAGTTCGCGGGCCAGTGGGGCGTCGTCACCTGGCGCGGCGCGGGCAATGTCGAGTTGCAAACACGCAGCGGCAACACTGAAACACCTGACGCGACGTGGAGCGAATGGTCTATGCCTTATCACGTCTCGACCGGCGATCAGATCATCAGCCCGCGCGCACGCTTCATCCAGTGGCGCGCGATACTGCGCAACACAGCGGCAACAACGAATGCGGCGAACACGCGTCCAAATCAAACCGGCTCGACAAGCAGTGGCAACGCGACGGCGCGATTGCAAGCCGTAGTCGTCGCCTACCTGCCGCGCAATCAAGCGCCGGACATTGCCAGCGTAACGGTGTTGCCGCAAGGCATCGCGCTGGCCGAACAGCCGTTGGCGATTGATCCATCCATCGCTTCGTCGGGACTCGACCCGCAGTTGTTCGGCCTGGTCGCATCAGTGCCGCCGCGCCGCTTCTTCCAAAAAGGTGCGCGCACACTGACATGGCAAGCCAATGATCCGAACGATGACACGCTGAAATACAAAGTGATGTACCGCACGCTCGGCGATAACGAATGGCATCTGCTCACAGACGATTTGACGGTGGCCTACTACACGATTGACGGCAATCGATTGCCGGACGGAACCTACCTCTTCAAAGTGATTGCCAGCGACGCGCCGGCCAACCCGGCGAATGCGGCGTTGACTCACGAAGAGACGACCGACGCTATCGAGATAGATAACACGCCGCCGATGATTAAAGTCACTGGCCCGACCGTCAACGCGCAGGCCGCCGAAGTGACCTTTGACACCAGCGACGCAACCAGCCGCATCGTGCGCGCCGAATACAGCGTGGACGGCGGCGCGTGGCAGTTGGTCTATCCGACAGACGGCGTTGCCGATTCGGCGCACGAGGTTTATAAAGTGCGCGCGACGTTTGATAAGCTCGGCGAGCACGTGATCGCCTTCCGCTGCGCCGACTCGTCGTCCAACGTCGGCACGAGCAAAGTCACCGCCACAGTTAGGTAAGTGGGAAAAGGGAAAAGGAGAAAGGGGAAAGGATAGGTGCGGTGCGCAATCCCTCTTCCTTTTCCCTTTTCCCTTTAACCTCGTTGCCTAGCCTCGTCGCACGGTTTCCGTTCGCCGCCTGCACGACCCGCAGACAACTCGCCGCTTAAATCCGCATCTCAGAAGCCGACAGAACGCTGGCGTTCAAGTTGCTTTCCACAGGGAGGGCTGACTCTGCCGGCGCTAAGGAGGCTTATGAAATCGCTTGCTTTGAAACACGCCGCGCGACTGATCGTCGTCGCACTCACGCTTGGCTTTGCTTTCACGACAGCCAACGCACAACCATCGCAGAAGCAATCAACCGCCGCCGTCAAGAAAGTCAGAGCGGGGGCGCTCACTCGCCCGGATATTCTCGAAGCCGAGCAGTTGCTTTCGAGTCTCGGTTACTGGACAGGGCCGATTGACGGCAAACTCGATGTCGCATCGCGCCAGGCGCTCATCGCCTTTCAGAAAGTCGAAGGCCGCGAGCGCACCGGGCGATTGACCGTTGCTGAGCTTAAAGTGCTGCGCGCGGCCAGCCGCCCGACGCCGTTGGAGACCGGCTACGCACACGTCGAAGCCGACTTGAATCGGCAGGTGCTGTTCGTCGTTGACAACAGAGGCACAGTGTCAAAGGTGTTGCCGATCTCGTCGGGCAGCGGCGAAGAGTTCACGTCCGAAGGCTGGACGCGACGCGCCGTCACACCGACTGGCCGCTTCAAGGTCTATCGCAAGGTCGAAGGCTGGCGCAAAGCGCCGCTCGGTTCGATCTATTATCCAAATTACTTTTTGAGCGGTGTCGCTATTCACGGCAGCGCTTCGATTCCAACCAAAGCGGCCAGTCACGGCTGCATTCGCATCCCGGTTTACGCGGCGAAAGAGTTTTATGATATGACGCCAACCGGCACTGTCGTCATCGTGCACGATGGCGCGGCGCTGGCGCAGACGAAGACGAGCGCAGCGAAAGCACAATAGATTCGATCAAGAGAAAGAGGCTAACGAAACAATCGAATAATCGTGAGACGCGAAAGGCGCGGAGCTTCGACGAGGCCCCGCGCCTTTCGCACGATGCGATGTCTATCAATGCTTCAGTCGGTCGGCATGCTGACGCGCGGCATCTCGCCCAGCAGCTTCGAGCGCTTCGGCGCGCGGCGCAAACCGAACTTTTCGATGGCGTGTTTTTGAATGTGCGCCATCGCTTCGTCAATTGAATCGGTCAGCTTCAATAGGTTCAAGTCTTCGGGGCTGATCGTCCCGGCGTCCACCATACGCTTCAGCAGTTCCATCAGCGGCTGCCAGTATTCAACACCCATCAGCACAACCGGAAACTCCAATATCTTGCGCGTCTGAATCAGCGTCAGCGCTTCAAACATCTCGTCCATCGTGCCGACGCCGCCCGGCATCACGACGAAGGCGTACGAGTACTTGAGCAGCATGACTTTGCGCACGAAGAAGTAGCGGAACGTGACGACGTGATCGAGGTAAGGATTGGGCGACTGCTCTTTCGGCAACGCGATGTTGCAACCGACCGAGATGCCGCCGGCGTCTTTCGCGCCGCGATTGGCCGCCTCCATAATGCCCGGCCCGCCGCCGGTCATCACCGTGAAGCCGATGTCTGTCAGTTGGCGGCCCACCTGCCGCGCCATCTCGTAAAAGGGATGGTCTGCTTTGAACCGCGCCGAACCGAAGACCGTAACGCACGGGCCGACGAAATGCAGCACACGAAAGCCGCGAATGAACTCTCGCATAATGCGGAGCAAAGTCCAGAATTCCCACTTGCGAGTCTGCGGGCCTTCGAGAAAAACGCGCTCGTCACGGTGCGAAGCGGGCGCGGCGGGGATGGTCTGCACATCTGCGCTCATATTGACACGCTCCAACAAACTATCTTTTGCATAAGCCTTGATCGGCGCGTCACACGACGCGCAGGATGACGCACTTCAAGTAAAAAGTTTCCGGCATCGAGACGAGCACAGGATGATCGCGCGATTGCGTGCGCTTCTCGATGATCTGCGCGGCGCGGTTGGCGTCTGCCGCCGCGTCGGCGATGACGTTGAGGAAAGCGTCTTCGCTCATGTGATACGAGCAGGTCGAAGTAATCAACGTGCCGCCCGGCCTGAGCAGCTTCATCGCGCGCAGGTTGATCTCTTTATAGCCGCGCGTCGCCGCTTCAATCGCGGCGCGATTCTTGGCAAAGGCCGGCGGGTCGAGGTTGATGCAATCGAAGCGTTCGCCGCCAAGCTCCAGTTCGCGCAGGTAATCGAACACATTCGCCTCGACGCATACGACATTGGCGGCCTCGTTCAGCGCCGCGTTGCGCCGCGCCTGCTGAATGGCCGCGCCCGAAATATCAACCGCCGTCACGCGCTCGGCCCCGCGCGCCAGATGCAGCGCGAAGCCGCCTTGAAAGGTGAAGCAGTCGAGCGCCCGCCCTTGTGCGTAGCGTTCGGCGGCAATGCGGTTTTCGCGTTGATCGAGAAACGCGCCGGTCTTCTGTCCCTCAATCAAGTTGACGGCAAAACGCACGCCGCTCTCTTCAATCGTGAACTCGCCGGGGTCTTCGCCGTAGACGACGCCTGCCGTGCGCGGCAAGCTTTCGAGGTCGCGCACCTTTGCTTCGTTGCGCTCGATGATGGCGCGCGGGCGGTAGCGTTCAACCAGTAACTCAAGCCACATTGCCTTGAGCGCATCCATTCCCTGCGACAGTGTCTGCACGACGAAGCAGTCGGTGAAGCGATCAATGATGAGCGAGGGCAACAGGTCGCTCTCGCCGTAGACCAATCGGTAAGCGGTCGCATCATACACGACTTGCCGGCGCAATGCTTCAGCAGCTACAAGTCGCGCCAGCCAGAAATCACGGTCAATCTCCACGTCATCAAAGGCGACCATACGCAAAGCGATCTGCGAGGTTGAACTGTAAAGCGCGCGGCCAAGCACGCGCCCGCGCGGGTCGGCGACGCGCACGACCGCGCCGGGCTGCGCGCTGGCCGCATCGCTCACGTCGCTGCGATAGACCCAGAGGTGGCGGGCGCGCACGCGCTCGGCTCCGCGCTTTCTGATAGTGACCGTTGTTGCCATAACCATTAAAGAATTATGATAGCTGTTGCGATGACCGCCCGCGAAGCCGATTGCGACAATCCATCTGAGAAACAAGCCACGCCGGGCAGCGCGACCATCTTTCTGGCTCTTGGCACAAACCTCGGCGACCGCGAAGCGAACCTGCGCGAAGCTACTCATCGCATCGCCGCGCTCGGCCTGACTATCACGCGCCGCTCGTCAATCTATGAGACGGAGCCAGTCGGCTACGCCGATCAGGAATGGTTTCTGAATCAAGTCATCGAGGCCGAGATGCCGCGCGAACTGATGTTGGATTTGAATGAGAAGAACGAGCCGCAGCTTGAACGCGATGATGAACCGGGCGTTGAGCCGGCGTTGAGTGATCGATTGGTCTTGTTGCTGGCCGCCTTGCTGCGCATCGAAAGCGAGATGGGCCGCCGCCGCGTTATAATCAATGGCCCGCGCGTGATCGACATCGACATACTGTTGTGCGACGGAATCAGCGGCGTCTTCGGCAACCGGCGAAAAGAGCAGGATCATCACTCGCCTTCTATGAATGAGCCATCCAGCGATGATCGGCTGCCGCAACTGATCCTGCCGCACCCACGCTTGCACTTGCGCCGCTTCGTGCTCGCGCCGCTATCGGAGATTGCGCCCGGCCTGATTCACCCGACCTTGCAGCAAAGCATTCGTGAGTTGCTCGATGGCGTCAATGATCCGTCTATCGTTCGCCTTTATCGCGCGACGGCTTAATGCGCGGCTTCAGCACCTTGCTTGATCGCGTGATGACCTGTCTGGTCGATTCGGTTTCGGGGTGGCATTAAAGTCTCTTTCGCCCGCCGGGTCTGCGAGCGAAAGAGAGACGTGAAAAAGTAAGCCCGTTGCTTAAGCGCGAGCTGATTCAGGCAGGCTGGGCTGCACCTGTTCATTGCACGTCGGGCAGGTGATGGTGCTGGAGCCTGCGCCTTGTATCAATCGAACCTGTACCGGGTGATTGTTCGGGCATCTCATTGTGACTTGGCGATGCTTCAGCCTTTCCTGCTGGCCGTCATCCAAATCGAGGACGCTCATATCAAGATCAATATCCATTGCTTCCCTCTCGATCCATATTATCGCGCCCACTACCTATTTTAGATTTTGGATTTTGGATTGCGCCAGCCCGAACGTGCTTTGTTTGAATCCTGAAGTAATGAACGCCAATGCGATAGCCAACTCTGCTAATCCAAAATCGGCAATCTAAAATCCAAAATCGTTAGTCGTCGGCGACCGATTCGTTCAGCATGCGCTTGGCGTCCTGGTAGAACTGCAACTGGTATAGCCGCCAGTAGAAGCCGCGCTCGGCCAACAAGTCTTGATGTGTGCCGACCTCGCGGATTTCGCCTTTGTGCATAACGATGATCTTGTCTACGGATTGAATCGTCGAAAGGCGGTGGGCGATGACCAGTGACGTGCGCCCTTCCATCAAGCGCTCAACCGCATCACGAATGAGGATTTCCGTTTCGGTATCAATCGAGCTGGTCGCTTCATCGAGTATCAACACACGCGGGTCGAAGGCCAGCGCGCGGGCGAAGCTGATTAACTGTTTCTGCCCGACCGACAGGCCCGCGCCGCGCTCGCGCAGCTCGGCGTGATAGCCTTCGGGCAATCGCTCGATAAAGTCCGCCGCGTGGACTTCGCGCGCCGCGTGCTGCAACTGCTCGTCGCTGATCGCCGTGTTGCCCAGGCGGATGTTAGACGCGATGTCGCCCGAAAACAGAAACACATCCTGAAGCACGATGCTGAAGTTGGCGCGCAGCTCTTCAAGGTCTATCTCGCGGATGTTGACGCCGTCCAGCAGAATCTCGCCGCGCTGAATGTCATAAAAGCGCAGCAGCAGGTTGGTGATCGTCGTCTTTCCCGCCCCTGTGTGACCGACGAAGGCGACGCGCTCGCCCGGCTCAGCGACGAAGGACACGTCTTTCAGAATCCAGTCTTCATCTTTGTAAGCGAACCAGACGTTGCGGAATTCGATGCGCCCGTGCGCGCGGCCTATCTTCACCGGCTGGTCGGGCGATTTGATCGTCACCGGCTCATCCAGCAGCTTGAAGATGCGCTCGGACGAGGCCATCGCCGACTGTAAGATATTATACTTTTCGCTGATGTCTGAGATCGGCTCGTAAAAGTTTCGCGCCAACTGGATGAAGGCGACGAGCGTGCCGATGGTCGCCACGCCGCGCACTACCTGACCGCCGCCGTACCAGATGATCAAGCCAACGCCGACCGCGCCGACGATCTCGACCGCCGGGTAGAAGACCGCATAATAAAAGATCGTATCGATGTTGGCCTGCCGGTGCACGTCGTTGATCTGATCGAACTGGCGCATCTCTTTGGCTTCGCGGTTGAACAACTGGACGACCGGCATGCCGGTGATGTGCTCTTGCAGGAACGCGTTGATGCGAGCGATGCGAACGCGCACTTGACGGAACGACGAGCGCGCGCCCAGCCGGAACCATGTCGTCAGCGCCGCAAGCAAAGGCAGAATCGAAAACGACACCAGCGCCAGTTGCCAGTTGACCTCGAACATGAAGATGACGATGTAGAAGATCATCGCCACGTCGCCGAAGATCGAAATGACGCCGGCGGTGAACATCTCGTTGAGCGCGTCAACGTCGGTCGTCAGGCGCGTCATCAGCCGGCCCACAGGGTTGCGGTCGTAATACTGCACGGGCAGTTGCTGGAGGTGCGCGAAGATCTCTTTGCGCAGGTCGTACATAATGTACTGCCCCATCGCTTGCATAACGATGGCCTGAGTGTACTGCACGGCGAAGGCGGCGAGATTGGCGAGCAGGAAAACAATGGCGATGAAGCTGAGTCCTTCAAAGGCGTTGCCGCCGAAGCCCAGCGCGTCAGCCGAGTGCTTGAGGAATCGCGTGAAGCCCGTCACCTTCGTAGGGTCGCTGGTCGGGTCCATGAACAGATCAATCGCGGCCTTGATCAACGGCGGCCCGGCCAGCACCAGCGGCGCGCTCAGCATCGTCAGCACGATAGCGACCAGCGCGTACCACTTGTACGGCCACAGGTATCCGAGCAAGCGCCGCATCAGGCGCGTGTCATAAGCTTTACCTAATACCTCTTCTTCGTGTTGTGAATCTGCCATAAGATCAGGGGCTAGAGGCTGGAGGCTAGAGACTAGCGACCGGAAGTTTCCCTCTAGTCTCCAGCCTCCAGTCTCTAGTCTCTAGCTGGCTGCCGCCGGCAACGGCCCGGCAGCAACGAGCCGTTTACGGCTTGAGTCAACCGTCAGGTTCAATCCTTCGAGCGTCCGCGCGCCAAGCAAGGCGAGATCACCCTTTTCGGCGAACACGACCTCATCAACGGTGAAAAATTTGTCGAGGCGTATAATGGCAAAGCCGACGCTGCGCGTCACCTGCTGACCATTAGCCATCACGAAAGCCACGTCTTTCTTCTCGCGGTCTACGCCGATCTTTTCGAGTGTCACCGCCGGAATCCAGGTGTATTCGCTGCCCGTGTCAACGAGGAGCTTCGGCACAACGACAGATTTCTTACGGTCAATGATATTCTCAATCTTGCATCGCGCGTGAAAGGTTCCCATCCTAAGTTCCTCCCTGATGCCGCAGCACAACAACCTTTGTTAGCTGGCCGCCAGTTCCTCTTCGAGCAACTGCTTCTCGTAGAGTTCGGCGTACAGGCCGCCGCGCTCGATCAACTCGTCGTGCGTGCCGCGTTCGGCGATGCGCGCGTCGTCCAGCACGACAATCAAATCCGCGTCTTTCACTGTTGAAACGCGGTGTGACACGATCAAGCTCGTGCGCCCGCGCATCACGCCGCGCAGGTGCGAGAGAATCCGTTCTTCTGTATAAGTGTCAACCGCCGACAGCGCGTCGTCGAGAATGAGAATCCGGGGGCGGCGAATCAGCGCGCGCGCGATGGCCGTGCGCTGTTTCTGTCCGCCCGACAGCGTAATGCCGCGTTCGCCGACGAACGTGTCGAAGCCCTGCGGGAACTCGCGTATATCATCAGCAATGCCGGCCTTGGTCGCGGCGTCTTCGATCTCTTCGCGCGTCGCGTTCTCGACGCCGAAAGCAATGTTGCCGGCTATCGTCTCGCTGAATAGAAAGGTCTCCTGCGGCACGTAGCCGATATTGCTGCGCAAGACGCCGAGCGGTATCTGGCGAATGGGATGGCCATCGATCAAGATCATTCCCGGCTCGGCATCGAGCAGGCGCGTGACCAGATTCATCAACGTCGATTTGCCTGAGCCGACCGCGCCGACGAACGCGACCGTCATGCCCGGCGCAATGCGCAGATCAATATCATTCAGCGATGGCGACGCCGCGCCTTCATAGGTGAACGTGAGATGGCGGAATTCGATCTCGCCGTCGATCTCGCGGATGTCGCGCGTTTCTTCAGTGTCGCGGATCAACGGCTCGGTCGTGAGAATCTCGTTCATACGTCCCATCGACGCCATACCACGCTGGAAGATGTTAATCACCCAGCCGAGCGCGATCATCGGCCAGATGAGATAGCCGAGATAAAGCGTGAACTGCACGAATTCGCCGATGGAGATGCCCGTGCCTGCGGCCTGGCTCTCGCGGATCACCAGCCCGCCGCCGTACCACAGCACGGCGATGAAGCCGAGGCCGATGAAGAACTGTAGGATCGGGTGGAAGATGCTCGACAGTTTAATCAGGCTGAGATTGCGGCTGACCGATTCGCGGTTAATGGCGCGAAAGCTCTCCATCTCGGCGCGCTCCTGCGTGTAGGCGCGGATGACGCGGACGCCGGCAAGCGATTCCTGCGCGCGGTTCGAGACCGTGCCGAAGTAATCCTGCACTTGCTCGAAGCGGTCGTGAATGCGACGGGAGAAGTAATGCGTCGCCGTTGCCACCAGCGGCATCGAGACGAAGGCCAGCAGCGTCAGCCGCCAGTTGATGCGCGCCATCAGCGGCACAAGCAAGGCCATCGCAAAGATGGTGTTGAGCGAATACATCAGCGCCGGGCCGACGATCATACGAACGGCGCTGAGATCGTTGGTCGCGCGCGCCATCAGATCGCCCGTGCGATGGTTTTGATAAAACTCGAATGGCAGCCGTTGCAGGTGTTCATAGAAATTGTTGCGCATATCGAATTCGATATGCCGCGACATATTGATGAGCAGTCGCCGCTGTGTGAACAGGAAGACGCCTTGCATCAGCGTCGCAAGCACGATCAACGCGCCGTACTTCAGCAGCACGGCGTTGGCGCTCTCTCCTGTCGGGTTGCTTCCTTCAATCGCCGTTCGCATCCCGGCGATGGCGTCGGTAGCGCGGTGGACGAAGTCGGGCGTGACCAGCTTGAAGACGTTCGTCATAAACACGCACGCCGTGCCGAAGAGAATCGTGCGCTTGTACGGTTTGAAGTAACTGACGAGCCTGCGAAACCGAGTCATAAAGAGATTCTAACGACTGCCCTCACGCCGCGAAAGGACGACGCGGCGGCGCGAGGAAAAAGACGACGCGGCGACACGGCGACACGGCGACACGGCGAAAGAAGAAATCAAAGGGCTATTCCGTCGTCTTTCCCTCGCCGCGTCGCCGCATCGCCGCGTTCCTCTTCCGCGTCGTCGTGTCGCCGCGTCCC
The DNA here is from genome assembly GCA_045807725.1 of Blastocatellia bacterium. Taxonomy (GTDB): domain Bacteria; phylum Acidobacteriota; class Blastocatellia; order UBA7656; family UBA7656; genus DATENM01. The sequence continues at coordinate 74,200 of JBJMGV010000054.1, forward strand.
CACGTCGCCATCTTTGCGCTCGTTCAGGCGGATGTAGGTGAGCAGTCCCTTTGCCGCCAGCCGCCCTTTGTCGTCGAACACGTCGCATTCGGCGACGATGATGCGGCGGCCATCGCGGATCAATCGCGCGTCGGCGGTGACGCGGCCTTCGCGGATTGACGAGAGGTAATTAATCTTCATCTCGACCGTAGTGAAGCGGTCTTCCGGCTCGGACGCGCCGATGATGGCAAAGGCGACTGCCGTGTCGATCAGCGAAGCAATCGCGCCGCCGTGCATCACGCCTTGCAGTTGCTTCAACTCTTTGCGCACTTCGACGCTCAAGAGGGCGCGGCCATGCTCGATGGAATCAATCTCGATGCCGAGCATACGCGGGAAGTGATTGGTGTCGAACTTCTCTTGGATCAGTCGCTCGCGTTCGGGTGTAATGTTCATCTCTTTGCTCTCTTCTTCGCAGGCACGGTTGATGGCTTTGCGGCTTTAGCCGCTGGCTCCTTCAATGAATCGGCTTTTGCTTTACGCCTGGCCGGCGACCATTGATAGACGCTCAGATCGCAGTGGCCGCGCTCATCAAAGACGACGCCCTCGGCTTCGAGCAGATAGCGTTGCAGTTGCGGCTCGGCGATGATGATGCGGCCCGTCGAGATGCCGCCCTTTGAATTGATGACGCGATGCCAGGGAATGTCGCGCCCGTCCTGCGGCGTTGCGTGCATCGCCCAGCCGACCAGTCGCGGGCTGTAACGGTCGTCCATCAGCCGCGCGATCTGGCCATAGGTCATCACCCGCCCGCGCGGAATCTTCAGCACGACGCGGTATATCTTTTCAAATGCCTGCTCATGTTTTTCGACACGGGGACGCGGCGGCGCGGCGACGCGGCGATTAGATTTCTGTGGCTCTCTTTTTCGGCTCATCAGTCATCCTGTCCGCGGCGACCGCGTGAAGATGGCCGACCGTCGCCGTGTCTTCGCGTCGCCGCGTCCCGTTTTATGAATAAAGGCTCGGCGGCTCGACGCCGGCCAGTCGCAAGTAGGTGTAGAACTGGCCGCGATGATGAATCTCGTGCTCGGTCATGCTCCACAGCAGAACGACGCGACGCATTTTATGCCCGAACGCTTCGACCTCTTCATTCAACTGATCGAGGCTCAGCTTCGCCACTTCAGCCGCCAGGCGCTGGTGGCTCTCTTTATAAGCGCGGACGATCTCATCGACGCTGGCCGACGATAGATCAAGGTCGCCTTTCTGCATCGTGCCGGCCAGCGCCGTGCGAACGATAGCCGATTCGGCTTCGGGAATATGGCGGACCAACTCGCGCAGGGTGAACATGCCTTCCGCCGGTCGCCAGTCGAGTTTATCTTCGGGGGCAGCGGCCAGTGCCCGCGCCGACTGTTTGTGTATGCGGTTCCAGTTGCTAACGAAATGCTCCGTCTCAGGACAACTCATAGCTTGCTCCCTTTCTAAAGATGAATTCGCGCGCGCTCCGCTGGCTATTATCCTTTCGTCGCGCACGCGCCGCAACTCAATCGGTTCTTAGTTTTCAGTTTTTAGTTTTCACTCTTCAACAGGAATCAACAAGCGGCGGCCAGTGACAGTTAAAGTCAACGGGTTTACGGAAAGCGGAAGCAAAAACTGGCAGCCGGCAACCGATAACCGGCAACGGCTCGAAGGTAGCCGCCATTACGTTTCAGATTTCCGGTGCGTCGCGGCGAGGCGCTACCACTTTGGGGCAGACGCGGGTTGGCATAGTGACGCAATTTGTAAACGCCGAGTGCCGCATTTTGTTAGTCTCTCAGCGCTTGCATACTTCAACTGTGAAAGTAGTTCTTTAAGCCTTAGCGCATAAGCTGATGGGCTAAAAGCGACTCTCCATTTTGCTAAAGAATCGCTTGAGCGGTGGCACAGGCGTTGCTCAAGCTAAGCGCGGTTCTAGCAGTTCGACAGTTTGAAAGAAACCTCTTCTGCTCAAAGCAACTGCCGTGTGCGGAACTAATGCGGCGGATGGAAGGGAGGATGGGGGCCCTGCCTTCCATTCAACGCAATCTCACGAGAGGCGAGCAGGCCACTCGTTATGAAGTAGCATTACTGAGAGAAGCGACAAACAATTAAGTGTTCAGGGTGTAGAGGCACAAGGGGGCGTGGCTCTACATCGTGAATCGAAAAGCCGCCGGTGATAAAAGTCATCGGCGGCTTCTATTTTTTGCGCCAGCCTTGCACCTTCCCTTGTGCCTGTCCGAGTCCGACCCGCCGCGTTATACTCAAATCACTATGGCATTGATCGAGCTGCGGCGCGCAGAGAATGTCGCCGGCGATTTCTTTGTTGATTCGTCCTGCATTGACTGTGACCTCTGCCGCCAGATCGCCCCGGCAACCTTCAAAGCCGTAGGCGAACAGAGCGCCGTCTTCGACCAGCCACGCACGCCCGACGAACAGATGGCCGCGCTTAAAGCGTTGGTCACTTGCCCGACGGCTTCTATCGGCACTACCGTCAAGCTCGACACCAAAGCGGCTATCAGAGCCTATCCTGAGTTGATCGCCGACGACGTTTTCTTCTGCGGCTTCGCCGCCGAGTCGAGCTTCGGCGCGGCAAGCTATCTCATACGCCGACCGGCGGGCAATGTGCTGGTCGATTCGCCGCGCTTCACGCGCCCGCTGGCGCGGCAGATCGAAGCGTTGGGCGGCGTGCGTTGGATGTTCCTCACGCACCGCGACGACGTAGCCGATCACGAACGATGGGCAGCGCGTTTCAATGCCGAGCGCGTCCTGCACCGCGACGACATCACGCGGCGCACGAGCGCCGTCGAGCGCGTCGTGACCGGGTATGACGTGACGCGGCTTGACGATGACTTGCTGGTGATTCCCACACCGGGTCACACGCGCGGCCACGCCGTCTTGCTCTACCGCGACCGCTTTCTCTTCTCAGGCGATCACCTGTGGTGGTCGCCCGCCTATCGGTCGCTTTACGCCTCGCCGAACGTCTGCTGGTATTCGTGGGCCGAGCAGATGCGTTCGGTCGAGCGTCTGCTCGATTATCAGTTCGAGTGGGTCTTGCCGGGACACGGGCGGCGCGCGCACGGCGCTATTGCAGAGATGCGTCGTCAGTTGCTCGACGCCGTCGCGCGGATGCGAGGTCGGCACGCGAGCAACGCGGAATGATATGCCTGATCGGTCTGCCGCAACGTAGCGGGCCGGGGCATTGTCATAATTCGACAGCAATTCACTGACATTTATTCTCTCCGTATTTCCCAGAAGCATTGACCTGCTATTAAGGAACTCTGTCAGCCGCCGTGGAGAGTAATAGAAGGTGATATTGCAATAGTCTGCGGAAAAGATCGGCTACTTGGAGTGGCATAGTGGCAGTCAGTTCGTGTTCACGGGTTGATTCGCTCGTCGAGACTCATTCATAGATCACCGCCTGGATCGTGTGAATGCCTCCTGGATGGCCGCGAGTTCGTACACGCCGAGCGCGTCGAGTTGTGCGACGCCTGGACGCGTTGAGCCACGCCAATCCGGCCCGTAACTCGGATATCGATCCACGTCATAACCGCCATCCCAGTCGGGCGGGTAGATGCCTGCAAAATACGATTTCGTGAGACCTTCTGCCTCGGCATCCACAGGAGCATTGACGAAATCGACCCTCCACTGCCGTCGAGTCCCGCCCCGGAAGCTGGCGTGGAAAAGGTGCTCGTCGAGCAGAATCAGATCGCCGGGTTCGGTTACGACGACGTGTGCGGGCAGTACCGGAGTTGCCCTACCATCTACTCCCAGCCCGCGGAGTGCGTCCCCGAAGTCAGGGTGGTGCGAACCGGGCAGAACCCTAAGAGCGCCGTCATCCGCTCCGAGCGGCTCAAGGTAGGCGAGACAGCCGACACTGGCGAGCGGCAAGGCAGAATCCGTGTGCCAGGAGGTATGACCTGAGAACCGTACCGCCTTTGCTCGAGTCGGCAGCACGGAGCCACCGAGCAAGGTCGCTGCCACCGCATCGAGACGATCCAGCAACGACAGACTTATGGGCGTCTCGGCGGTCATCATCGGCACATATTGGAAACGGGTCGCGCCGGTCCTTGCGACACCGGCGACGAGACCATCGTGCAGGACTTGGTCGATCTCCGCCGCGAGCGGGCGCGGGTCGAAGAACTGGCGGAGCACGGTGAAGCCGAACGTCCGAAAGTCATTTGCCGGATGCGATGTCGAATTGAAGTCCATCTATCAGCGGATACCTGGGTCGCAGGTGTTACAAACCGGCTTATTGCCAGCCTGGGTTCAGCCACTACAACAACTTTCGATTCACTGATTCAACTTCATGCCGCCGAGCAGGATGGCATTGAACAGGAATTTGAACGTGCCCCAGGTCTGCGCGCGATGCTGCGTGCGAAAGCCGAAGAGGATGACGCGCCCTTTGCCAAAATTCACATCAACCAGCGCCGACTTGCCGGCGATGAACTGTGGCCCAAGCAGCCAACCTGAGCGTAACGGGTTGCCTTCGACGTAACGCGCTACGGATCGCGCGCGTTGCGGGTCGGTGATCTCGAAGGCAAAGGCGCTGACCAGATTGCTCGCGCCGTCGGCTGCGGCTTGCGGGCGCATCTCAGCGGGCGCAGTCGGGTTAATGCGAGTCTGCGCCGAACGTTGCCTTTCGGGCGCAGGCGGGCGCTCCGTTTCGCCGCGCCCGCGCCGCGTGCCGCTGACGAAGTAGAGGTCGGCTTCAGCCGGCATCCCATAACCAATTGGGCTGGTCGTATCCACCACGGCGTGGAAGATCGAGCCGGGCGCGTAGAACTGATCGCGCCGCACGCCGTCGAGCACGTTCTTCACCGGCAGATCAAATTGCTTCAACGCAAGCTCAGTCGCCGAATCCAAACAGATCAACACGCCGCCCGCTTCGACAAAACTTTTTAGAGCCGCAACGCCCGCTTCAGTGATGCCGCCGGTGTACTCTTCGGGATAAGAGCCGGCGCGGTTGCCATTGACAATCTGCTGCATCGACTGGTCGGGCAAGATGACGACATCGAACTTATCTTTGAGATTGCCGGCGCGCACGTCCGCATCGTAGACGTTCTTGTAATCGAAGCCGAACTGCTCAAGCGCCCACCGCGTCCAGCCTTCATCCATCGAAGCCACCCAACTGCGATAGAGCGCCAGGCGCGGCTTGGCGACTGGCTTCGCAATGGCAAACAGATTGACCAGGGCATCTTTATCTGGCACGCGTTCCAGGTTAATGTCCCGGCTCATCGCAAGCGATGAAATACTGCTCGTGAAGGTCCGGCTTCGGGCCATTGCCTGCGCAGCTTTCGGCGTTCTCTTTTGATCGCTCGGTGATTCACTGCTCACGACAAAGCTTCCCACAGGGTACTCTTTGCCATTCGCTCTGACTGGTTGCGCAAGCCTTGAGATACTTACTTTAGTGGATGAGCCGAAGAGGGCGTTGACGAAATCGAAGGCTTTGTTTCGGTCGGCTGACACAACAAACTGCATTGCCGGACCCACCATAAAAGAACCGACGCGGAGATCAGAGAACTCGGCGTTGAGCTTTGCCATCTCTGCATCAAAGGGCTTGCTAGCTTCCGTGTACTCAACGCCCATCTGCATCGGCAGCGTCCAGCCGGCAACGTCATAAGGCTGTTCAGCCGGGCCGCCCGGATAGATTCGCCGGTCGGGATAATGCTGCGCTTCAAACAGGCACTTCACATTGGCGCGATAAGGTTGTGCAAGCAAGATTACAAAACTACCTGCCGCGTACGTCCTGCCGTCAACGGTGAATTCAGATGTGGCGCGATGCGCTTCGACGCCTTGTTGAAGCAGGATGCTAATCATCTTGTCGGCGGTCGGGCGGTCGTGCTGCTCGGCGGGGATGATGTAAGCATACGGCGCATCCGTCTTCCCTGCTTCGATGGCGCGCTCGGCAACATTGACGAAGTTGCGGACATATTCATCGTGATGCAATGCCGCTTCTTCCAGCGCAGTGCGCGTCGTCACCAGCTCCATATTCATAATGTCGCGCATCGTCCACGCGCCGCCCGGCCACGGGTCAGGGTAATTCGTCGCCGCAACCAGCGGGTCCGCAAGGCCGCGCGTCGGCGAGCGCAACTGCTCGCGCTTGATCTGCATCGACGTGGCGATGTTGACCGACGCCGCTTCGGTGAGAATGCCGACCGCGTTGTGATAGTAAGGCGCTGTGCGCAAGCCGCCGTGCCACCACGTGTCGTAAGTCGAATTGGTCACGATGCCTTTGAAGCCTGCGGCCTGTAAGTTCAACGCCATCTGCGAGCCAATCGCGCCGACCGTGCGCAGAATGGTCGGATCAATATTCGGATTCGATGGGTCGAAGAACGGCGGCACGCACATACGCGAGCCGAACTGGCCTTGCTGGTGCACGTCGTAAACGATTTCAGGAAACCACTCGCGCCAGAAAAGATTCGAGACAATCTGCGTCTCGACCTGCGTCAGCATAAACCAGTCGCGGTTGTCGTCGTGACCCGTGTAATGGTGATAGAGCACGGGCGGGCTGGTTCCTTCGTACGGCGTGCCGAGCGTCTTGCGATACCAGTTCGTAACAATATCAATGCCGTCCGGGTTGACCGACGGAACCAGCACCAAAACGGTATTGCGCAAAATCTCTCGCGTCGCCGCTGAATCGTCGCTCGCCAGGCGATAAGCCAGTTCCATCGCCATCTGCGAGGCGACGATTTCGGTCGAGTGAATCGAGCAAGTGATGGCGACTACAGCGGGTGTTGTGCGAATGAGCCGCTCGCGTTCTTCGCTGCTCGCAATCAAGCGCGGGTCGGCGAGCTTGCGTTGCGCTTCGCGGATGCGCGGCAAATTCTCGATGTTCTCTTCTGATGAAATCAACGCGACGATGAAGGGCCGCCGCTCGGTCGTCAGTCCCGGCTGATGCACAGATACGCGCCCTGATGCCGCATCCAGTCGCTTGAAGTAATCGACGATCTGCGACCAATCGGCGAGCTTGCGATCATCGCCCGGCGCAAATCCCAGCGCGTCGCGCGGCGCGGGTACGCTTGCCGCTTTCGCCGCTGTTGCTGCGACGGGCCGATGGTTGATTGCTTGTTCATCGCCGGATTGCCGGGCAAAAACAGAAGCCGCCGGCCAGGCCATCAGCAGTGAACAGGCCAGCAGAGCCGAGAGCATTCGAGTGCGCGCGATCATGAGTTTTGATGTGCCTCGATGTTGGAATGGTCGGGCGTGGCCTCCACTGACAAGTCCGCTGCAACCCGCCGAAGATGGAAAGAGCCTAGCACATCTGCTAGGCTTGCGCTAATTCGCAAGAGTAGAGTTTATCCCGATGAGGAGCACATTTGATGATAGCGCGCTTGCGCGGAATCTTTTTACTGGCTTTCTGGTTCACGGCGATTGGCATCCTGGCTCCTTTTTTAATCGTCCTGCGTCTGTTGACCGGCAACGAAAACATGATCTATTCGCCCGTGCGCCTGTTCGTGCGGTTGGGCCTCTGGCTGGTCGGCGTCAAAGTCGAAGTCAGCGGACGCGAACGGCTCGACCCCGGCCAGTCCTACATCTTCACGCCGAATCATCAGAGCCTGATCGAAGTGCCGCTGTTTGTGACTTACCTCGGACGCAACCCGGCTTATCTCGCCAAGAAAGAGGTCTTCAAGTATCCGATCTTCGGCTACGGCATCGGCCTGATGGGCGTCGTGCCGGTTGACCGCAGCAACAGCCCGTCGGCGGTCGAGAGCGCCAAGGCGGCAACCGAGCTTTTGCGCAAAGGCAAATCATACGTCGTCTATCCCGAAGGCACGCGCTCACCTGATGGCCGGCTGCTGCCGTTCAAGAAAGGCGCGTTTATGATGGCGATTGAAGCGGGCGTGCCGGTCGTGCCGGTTACGGTCTCCGGCGCGACCCGCATTATGCCCAAGGCCAAGATCGAGGTTCACCCTTCGACCGTGCGACTGACCATTCACGATCCTATCCCGACGACCGGCTATTCGCGCGAGAACGTCGCCGAACTGGTCACACGCGCCCGCCAGCAAGTCCTCTCGGCCCTCGGCGACTGATTCATCCTTTCCCCTTGACATTCTACAGGAGCCGCTTTATTATCACCTCCTGTAGATAATCTAGGGGAGGATTAATGGCCAGGCAGAAAGACGATCTAGCGAAGCAGCGGGCCGACCTGTTGCAAGGCACGCTCGACATGCTGATCTTGAAAACGCTGGCGCTCGAAGCGATGCACGGCTGGGGCATCGCCCAGCGCATTCAGCAAATCTCCGAAGGCGTGCTCAGCATCAACCAGGGGTCGCTCTACCCGGCGCTCTACCGGCTCGAAAACAAAGGCTGGGTCGCTGCCGAATGGGGCAGTTCCGACAACAATCGCCAGGCGAAGTACTATTCGCTCACCCGTGCCGGGCGCAAACAACTTGCCGAAGAAGAGGACAATTGGAGGCGGCTCTCGACGGCGATCACTCAGGTGCTCGAAACATCTTAGCCGGAGGTTCGTCCGATGTTCACCAATCTATCGCGCATCGCGCGTATGGTCTTTCGCCGCAACCAGGCGGAGCACGAGATGGACGCCGAGTTGCGCTTTCACCTCGAAATGGAAACGAAGAAAAACATGCTTCGCGGCATGGGCGAAAAGGAAGCTCGCCAACTGGCGCTGCGCAGTTTCGGCGGCGTCGAGTTGACCAAAGAACAGTGCCGCGATGCGCGCGGCGGTCGCCTCATCGACACCACCCTGCAAGACCTGCGTTATGGCGCGCGCGTGCTGCGGCGCAATCCCGGATTCACGCTCGTCGCGCTGTTGACGCTGACGTTAGGCATCGGCGCGAACACGGCCATCTTCAGCGTCATCTACGGCGTGTTGATGCGCCCGCTGCCTTATGCGGAGGGCGACCGCCTCGTCGTTTTGCACCAGCAAGCGCCGCTTGCCCGCGTCAACGACCTGAATTTTTCGGTCAAAGAGATTACCGATTACCGCGAGCAGTCGCAGACGCTCGATCAAGTGGTCGAGCACCATTCAATGTCGTTCATCCTCTTGGGCGGCGAAGAGGCGCAGCGCGTGCAGACGGCGGTAGTCTCGGCGAACTTCTTCGATATGCTCGGCATCAAGGCGCTCCACGGGCGCACGTTTTTGCCGAGCGATGACGAAAAGGGCGCGGATGCCGTCCTCGTTCTCAGTTACAACTATTGGAAGCAACAATACAAAAGCGATCCGAACATCGTGGGCCGCGTCTTTCGCATGAATGACAAGCCGCACACCGTCATTGGCGTGCTGCCGCCGATCCCGCAGTATCCGAGCGAAAGCGATGTCTATATGCCGACGGTCGCTTGCCCGATGCGCTCAAGCGACCGCTTCATCGCCAACCGCACGTTCCGTATGATGAACGTCTTCGGCAGGCTGAAGCCGGGGGTGACGGTCGAGCAAGCACAGGCAGACCTCTCGGCCATTGCCAACAACTTGCAGCGCGCTTACCCGGATGCGTATCCCGAAAATCGCGGCTACGCAGCGACGCTCGCGCCGTTGCAGGAAGAGTTGACGCGGCAGGCAAAGCCGACCTTTTTGATCCTGCTCGGCACGGCGGGGCTGGTGCTGTTGATTGCTTGCGCGAATGTGGCGAATCTTACGTTAGCAAGGTTGATGCAGCGCGAGCGCGAGATGGCCATTCGCGCGGCGATGGGCGCAGGGCGCGGGCGGTTGATCCGCCAGATGCTGACTGAGAGCACGATGCTGGCGCTGGCGGGCGGCGCGCTCGGCTTGCTGGTTGCCGCCTGGGGCTTGCACCTGCTTGTGACCTTCGCGGCCCGCTTCACGCCGCGCGCGCACGAGATCACCATCGACGGATTCGTGTTGCTCTTTACGCTTCTGGTTTCGCTCGGAACCGGCCTTGCGTTCGGATTGATGCCGGTGCTCGGCTCGGACAAGAACCTGTCGGGCGCGCTCAAAGAGAACAGCCGCACGACGGCGGGCGTTGCTCGTCACCGCGCCCGCAACGTGCTGGTCGTCGCGCAGGTGGCTTTGTCGTTTATGCTACTGATGGGCGCGGGGCTGATGATGCGCAGCCTGCTCAAGCTGCAATCGGTCAACCCCGGCTTCAATCCTGAAAGCGTGTTGACGCTGCGCATCAGCCCGAACTGGTCGCACCACGCCACCAACGAGCAGTACCGCGATTTCACGCTGCGGCTGCTCGACCGCGTCCGCTCGCAGCCCGGCGTGCAATTGGCGGCGCTCGGCTCGACCTACCCGCTCAACGCCAACAGCATACGCTTCGGGCCATTCTCGCAGACGTTCGAGATCGAAGGGCGAGCGCAAGAGAGTGGCGCGCCGCCGCTCACCGCCGACGCGCGCACCATCACGCCCGATTATTTCGAGACGTTAAAGATGCCGATGGTTCAAGGCCGCGCCTTTGCCGAGAGCGACAACGACAAAGCGCCGCTCGTCGCCCTCATCAATCAGACGGCGGCGCGGCATTACTGGGGCGACGAAGACCCGCTTGACCGGCGCATCACCTTTGATCGCGGCGAGCACTGGCTGAAGATCGTCGGCGTCGTCGGCGACGTGAAGCAGTACGGGCTTGATCGCGCCGCGACCGATGAGCTTTACACGCCGCACGCGCAGAACCCCGGCGCGAATCAACTGCTGGTGCGGACGGCGACCGCGCCGATGGCGATGGCGCAGTTGATGCGCGAAGTCGTGCGCGACGTTGACCCGGAGACCGCCGTCGATAACGTGCAGACGCTCGAACGCGTGCGCGACGAATCGCTGGCCTCGCCGCGATTGACGACGGTGTTGCTGGGACTGTTTGCGGCGCTGGCGATGGTCATCACGGCAGCGGGAATTGCCGGCGTGATGGCCTTGACCGTGACCCAGCGGACGCACGAGATCGGCGTGAGAATGGCTCTGGGAGCCAGTTCGACCAACGTGATGACGATGGTGGTGCGGCAAGGGATGACGCTCGTCGCGGTCGGCCTTGCAGTAGGCGCAGCCGGCGCGTTCGGATTGGCGCGAATGATGTCGTCGCTGCTGTTCGCGGTAACGCCGAGCGACCCGCTGACCTTTGGCGCGGTGGCATTCGCGTTGACTGCAATTGCGGCAATGTCGTGCCTGGTTCCGGCTCGCCGCGTCACGCGCATCGACCCAATGCTGGCGCTCAGGGCGGAATAATCAGTGATGAGTGATGAGTGATGAGTCAGAGTGAGAAGAAGATGGCCAAGTATGAGACACGCTTTACATCTCATTCATCACTCATTACTCATCACTCATCACTTTACCTCATCACTCATTACTGGTTTCGCGTTGGCATTTATCGAAATCGTTGAGGCGGTAGATGCCGGTGTCGAGGCGCTCGGCATAAGCTTCTTTGACGAGCGCCTGATTGCCTTTGCCGGCGTCAGGCCGTGATAATCCAGTGATGCGCGCCAGCTCGCCGCGCACGGTCAGGCCCGCGCCGTTGAGAAAGGCGCGGGCCACTTCTTTGAGCGCCACCTCGCGCTTCACCTTCACCGCCAGCTCGTCACTGAATCGGCTATCCGAAAGCATCCAGATGTAAGTGAACCACGGCTCGTAGAGGACTTCGCCGGGGATGACCTTCATCGTGCGTTGCAACTCGTCCATCGCACGGGTGAAGCGGGCGCGGTCGCCTACACCGGATTCGACGCGCAGATCACAGGTGGCCATCTCCCATTCGCGGCGCAGCACTTTCAAAATGGCGCGGGCGTCGGCTGACAGCGCTTCCGCTTCTTTGCGGCGTGGCACGCCCCACAGCGCATTGAAGTGCGGGACCAGGCGGCGGGCGACAAACGTCGCGCGGCCTTTGGCCAGCTTAGCGTAATAGACCCTGCCGCGCCGCATCACTTCGTCTTTAGTCACCCACGCGAGGCTCGCTTCGGGGTCCTTCTGCACGTTGCGCGGCATAAAGGCGTCGCGCCGTCCGCACACGGCAACATAAAGCGATGGGCCGCCGCGCCGCGCATCCATCATCGCCGAGCAAAATCCGACCGCTTCGATCAACTGCTCGGCCTCCACCGCCGTCTCGACGCGCAGGTCTGCCGCGCGCCGCCACATGCGGTCGCGGTAGGCTTCAATCTCTTCGGGAATCTCCGGCTTCTTCAAAGTCCGATGATTGTACACCGACGAGCGCCGAAGACAATAGCGTATGGGGCAGAGACGCGCCCTGCCCCTACAGACATTCTTCAACGTTGTTACTGCCGCAAATAGGCGGCTGACTTCGCTACTTGAACTTCAACGTCAAGCGCGCGTCCCACAATCGCGGCGGGCCGATGTGCGTGCCGCTGAAGAGGCTCTCGAAATTGTAGACGTAGAGGCGGTCGGCGATGTTCTGCACGTCGAGGGCGAGCGACAGGCCGACGCGCTCGGTCTGTCGCAGATCAACGCCGGTCGAAAAGTTGAACAGTGTGCGCGGCTTGACCCGCCCGCGCTGAAAATCAATCAGATCGAACAGGCGCGGGTCGAAGCCTGCGCTGATGAACTGCTCGCGCGTCGTGCCCGGCTCGGCATCGACCGGCACGCCCGAATCGTAGCGACCGCCGAACGATGTCCACCAGCCGCTCCGCTTGTGCGAGTAGTTGACCTGAAACTGGCCGGTGTTGCGCTCGTCGTGATCGTTCGGGAAGCGCAGGCCGGGGTTGCTCAACGTATCGACGACTTCACCCAGAAACAAGCCGCCGTTGATCGGCGTGATGCCGAACGAGCGCGAGTTGGCATAGCTGAAGAAGCCCGACAGCCCGCGCCACTCTGCCGTGTCTACGCGAGCTTCGACGCCGTTGACGCGGCCCGCGAAGATCGAGATGGGGAAGATGATGCCAGTATCGAAGAACTGGTCTTTGTCAGAAAAATTACGAACCTGCTTGTTGTAAGCCGACACCGTCAAGCGCGCATACTTGCTCATCTGCTGCTGTACGCCAATCTCAAAGACGTGCTCTTTGTCGGGCAGTATCGGCTTCACGCCCAACTCGCCGGTCGTCACCGCCAGCGGCGACAACTGCGCGGCCTGCGCGGAACTGGCAAGCAAGAGGTTCTCGGCGGGTGGCGGCTGGAAGAGCCGATTGTACGACGCGCGAATCACCGTCTGCGTGCGAGGTATCGAATAAGCGATGCCGATGCGCGGGCTGAAGGCGTGATCGCTGATGATCAAACGGTAATCGTCAAAGCGCAGCCCCGCGTCTACCGTGAAGTTCTTAAACGGCGAGAAACGATCTTGCACAAAGGCCGATGCCATACGGCCCGTGCGCTCATCGCGGAAGACGAACGGGTTGGTTGCCGAGAATCGCAGCACAGGGTTGGCAAAGACGTTGCCCGCTTCATCAACGATGGGCGCGAAGGCGCTCGCGTCGGTCGGGTAGAAGAGAAAGTTTTCGCTCACGGGCGTACGCGTGTACTGTATGCCGGTCTTCAGCGAATGACCGTGTCCCGCGTAAGAGAGCGACGACAGCAATCCATAATTGGTCAGCCGCCGATCTTGAAAAGCAACCACCGGCGTCGATAACTCATTCGAGGTCAGCTCCGCCGTTGACGTGCGACCGAACAGCGCGAGGCTAGCGACCGTGCTCGGCGAAAAGATGTGCTGCCACGAAAGCGAGGCCGACTCGTTGCGCTGGCGCTGGCGTTGATCCTGGCCGGCGACTTCTTGATCCAGACGATTCGGGACGAAGAAGTTTGCGCCGCCGAAGATCAACGTCAATTTGAAGAGATCATTCTGCGACGGGTCAAAATCGAAAGTCGTCAGGTTGCTGGCCGTGCGCCCTGTGTTGTGAAAATTTTCTATCGTCGGCGGATCTAGATAGCGGTGCGTGGCCGCGCCGGAGAAGGCCGTGAACCAGCCGAACTTCTTAGCGTGACCGCCGAAGCTGGCCGCCACGTCGCCGGTCGAAAAACTGCCGAGATTGCCGCTGATCTCGCCCGATATTGGCATATCGAGTCCCGACTTGGTGTTGAGGTTGACGACCGCGCCGAGCTTGTCGCCGAACTCGGCGGGGATGCCGCCGGTCAGCACTTCGACGTGCGAAGTGGTGCGCGGGTCAATCGAGGTCGAGAAGATGGCCGACATATTTTCTGTCATCGGCACGCCATTGATGACCGTCTGCACATTCGACTCGGAGCCGCGCGGATGTATGCGCCCATTGTCATCGGCGACGACGCCCGGCGCGGATTCGATCATTTTCTGCAAGCCGCGCGATGGCGCGGGGCCGAGATTGTTGAGCAGGCTCACCGTGTTCAAGTCGGTGTCGGCGCTGGTGCGGTCGGCTTCGATCACCGCGCCGGCGTCGCCCGCTGAAACATTGACCTGTTCGCTCAACCCCTTCGGCGCAAGCTGAACGGCCAGTTGCGCGGGCACGGCTGAATGCACATCAACCGACTGCTCATTGGGCTGAAACTCCGGCGCATTAACCGTGACCTTGTAGGTGTTGAACGGAATGTTGACGAACTTGAAGTTGCCGGCGTCATCGGTCTTCGCCATCAGCTTGTAGCCGGTGACTGAATTGACCAGCGTGACAGTCGCGCCGGGAAGAACTGCGCCCGATTGATCGGTCACTTGACCTTGAACACTGCCGACAGTGGATTGCGCTGCGCCGTCGCGGGCAAAGCCGCTGAGCGGTGCGCTGAATAAAACGACTAAGAGTAGAAGTGCAGAGCATCGTTTGAACATCGTTAATCCAACCTTAAATTTGATTGCCGATGGCCGACCTCGCGGACGGCTCGCGGCGGCGCACCGAAGAGGCTGCGCCATTGCGTGGAAGCTCGCGCGGCGTTCCACTGAAAACGCCTGCGCAAGTCGGGCCTCAGAGGTCGTGCGCGACGGATGACGCGGCGGCCTCGAAAGACGGGTGAGAGGTTTGGATTAAGCGAGCGGAGGGGCGCGACCGAATAGCGATGAAGCGAAGCGCTGGCTGCGCGGCGCGACAGATAGCGCCTCGCGCGCAAGGACGGCGACGATGTGCTCAACGCTATAGGTTGGCGTGTGCGTGTCGGCAACGAAGTTGCGCTGCAAGCTGCACGATTGGCAACTGGCGTCGCTGCCGGCGTTGCGCGAGGACGGCGAATCGTTGTCGTTTGCCGCGACAATCGCGGCGTGAGAAGAGAGCGGCGCGAATTGATGGTGATGCGTCAGCGAAACGAAGAGCGCGTGCATCGTCAAACACAGGAAGACGAGCGCCGACAGTCGTGCGCGCCGTTCGGTTCGTGTGGTGAAGTTGCTGCGCTGCTTCAAAGGTTGTTCTCTTCGGCAAATAGACTCGAAAACTTATTTAATACTAGCGCGGTCGGCGCTGTCAACTACGCCGGTCGCCGCGAAAATGGCCCGCATTGGTTGACAGCCGGCTCGGCATCGGATACTTATCACGCGTCACGAACGACTCAGCTTTGGAGGAGCAAATAATGAAGAAGATGAATCGCGTATGGATAATGATGCTGGCTGTCATTCTTCTCGGCCTGCCGCTCGGCGCTGCCGCGCAGTGGGAGAAGAAGACCGCCACCGAGTGGACCGACAATGACGCACAAAAGGTTCTCAGCGACTCGCCGTGGGCGCACACACAGGTCTTCACCTCTCCGATCACGCTCTTTCGCAGCCCTGTGACAGAGGGACGCCAGGGGCCGGGGTCTACCGCGACTGGTGTCGCCAACGCCACGCACGTCAACTTTCGCGTGCGCTTCTTTTCGGCGCGGCCTATTCGGCAAGCCATCGCCCGCCAGATCATCGTTAAGCAGAAACAGCCGCTCAGCGATGAAATGGTCACGCAACTCAAGAGCTTCGCCAGCGGCGAGTTTAAGGAGTACATCGTCATCACCGTCACCTGCGACTCACAAGAAGCCGGCGCGAACGTCCACGAAGCGCAAGGGCTGTTGACCTCGCGCGGCACGGCTGACCTGAAGAACAGCGCCTTCCTTGAGATCAAAGGCGGCAAGCGCGTCTTTCTTCAAGAGTACCAGCGACCGCAGCAGGATGGCTTCGGGGCGCGATTCGTCTTCCCGCGCATGGTTGACGGCAAGCCATTCATCACGCCCGATAGCGAAGAGATACACTTCTACGCCGAGCTTAATAGCACTTACCGGCTCGACCGCCGCTTCAAGGTCAAAGAGATGATGTACGAAGGCAAGCTCGAATACTGAGCCGCCGCCACGCCATCCACCTCCTCTCCACGCCAACTAAAAAGGGGCGGCCCCGAAGAGCCGCCCCTAGCCAACGCCTTAAACGCACCGAACCGTTTTACCAGTTGATGCCCGCGTAGAACGAGATCTGTCGTTCGAGGTTGGAGACACCGCCGGGGGTGGCGGTGGTGGTGATCCGCCCAAAGCTGGCGCTGTCAAACGCGTTGCCGGTGTAGCCAAAGTTGGCATGGTTGAACACGTTGAAAGCGATCATGCGGAACTCGAAGTTGACCCGCTCAGTCAGGTAGGTGCGCTTCGTCACTGTGATGTCGGTCTGCTTGAAGTTCGGCCCATAGAGCGAGTTGATCGGGAAGTTGCCGAACGTCCCCGGGGCCGGCGCCGCGAGAATGCCGTCCTTGAGGCGGGCGCTGACGAGCGCGCCGGTCGTCGGGTTGGTGACGATGTTCAGCAGGTTCGGGTTGACGTAGAAGACGCCCTGAGGCGTGCGATAGACGCCGATGTTCTTCTTAAGCTCTTCGAACGTCATGCCCGTCAGTTGCGCAGGGTTGTTGACGACGCTGGTCGAAGCCGTCGCGGCGTTGAATTGATTGAAGGTCGAACGGCCCGATGTAAAGTAGAACGGCGTGCCGGTCTGCCATGTCGTGATGCCGCCCAGCGTCCAGCCTTCGATCAGCTTGCGCGCCGGCGTCCAGGCACCACTCAAGAAGCGACGCCCGGTGCCGAACGGCAGGTCATAAACCACGTTGGCGACGACGCGGTGGCGCTGATCCTGTGCCGAGTTGACGTAATCCAGGCGCAGGTTGCGCAGCGTGCGATAACGCTGCAAGCCGCTCTGGGTGTTGATCGCCTCGCCATCGTTCAGCGTGTGGCTCCAGGTGTAGTTGCCCTGGAATGACAGGCCGCCTGAGAAGCGACGGCGCAGTTCAATCTGCAACGAGTGATACTTGGAGTACGAGTCGTTGTTGAGCGCGAGCGCGAAGGCCGCGTTCGGATTGGCCACGAAGAAGTTCGGAGCCAGGTTGACGCGGCTGGCGCGGTAGGTCGGGCTGAAGGCCAGCGTGTTGGCCATCGCGCCGATGTTATTCTGTTGCAGGTTGGTGATGAACGTCGAGTTGGAGAAGCCCGATGCCGCCGCCACCCCTGAAAACAGCGTGCTCAGGATCGGCAGCGGAACGGTGCCGGCAGGGCCGGGCGCGAAGCTCGTGCCGCCGCGCGCCGCCAGATTCTTCTGCGCATTCAAGAACTCATTCAAAAAGCCGTTCTCGAAAATGTTGACTTCGTTATAGTCAACGGCGCGGTAAATCTTGATGGCGTGGTTGCCGGCGTAGCGAACCTCGATAGCCGTGTTCGGCGTGATCTCGCGCTCGATGCCGAACGACCACTGCTGCACATACGGCGTGCGCAGGTTCGGGTCAATCGCCCACAAGCCGTTGTTTGAGCTGATGGCGAAGTTTTCTGCCGAGGTGATCGGCACCTTGAAGGTCGGCGTCGTCAGCGGCACGCCGGCAGAGGTCAACACGCCGGTCGGCACCACGTTGCTGGCCGTCTGAATCAGGCCGGGGTTGGTCGTGCCTGTGCCAAGCGCGTTGCTGATGACCGTGAAGCCATCGCGCAGGTAGCTGACCGAATAGCCGGCGCGGATTGAGCTGCGCCCTTCGCCGCCGAAGATGGCATGCAGCACGCCCTTATCGAAGCTCGGGCTGTAGGCGAAGCCGATGAACGGCGCGAAGTTGTTCCAGTCGCGGTTGTATAGCCCCTTCGACGTGTTGCCGCTGACGAAGTCGAGCGTCGCGTTGGCATTGCCGCCCGTCACGCCCGGATGGAACAGGTTGCCGGGGCCGGAGACGCCGAACAGGTCGTTGTAGTTGGTGATCTGCAAGCCGAGGCCATCGGGCAGGCTCGGCACGCCTTCATACTCCCAGCGCAGTCCCGCGTTGATGGTCAGGTTGCGCTTGGCGCGCCACTGATCCTGAAAATAGAGGCTGACATCGTTGTAGAGGAACTCGCGCGAGCGGGTCGCGCCCGGCACGAATCCCGACTGCGGACTGCTGACGTTGAAGGTCTGCGTCGCCGTAGCCAGCAGGCCGACCAAGTCGCGGTAGATCTGCCTGCCGGTGTTGGCGATGGCCGTCCCTGCCGCGCCGGCGGGAAGGTTCGGGAAAGCGGTGTTGAGAATGCCATCCGGGTTGGCGCTGTTGGTGCCCAGCGTAATCGTCTTGTTGATGCCGGCATCGTTGGTGCTGATGGCCGAGACGACCTGCGCGTCAGCGCCCATGCGGAAGGTGTGCGTGCCTTTGACCAGCGAGAAGTTATCAACGCCCTGCCACAGTTGCGTGTTGCGGCCCTGCGACATGAAGGTGTTGTCGTAGTTGGTCACTGCCGAGCCGAAGACGATGAACGGCGCGTCCGGCTGCGCGGTGCGGTTGAAGAAGACCGGCGCGAGTTGGCGGCCAAGGCGCGCTTCGTTCGTCATGGTCGCGCCGAAGGTCGATTGCAAGGCCGTCGTCCACAGCGTTCGCGTCGAACCCTGGAAGGCATCGACGCCGCCGGGGAATGGCGCTTCGATGGCGTTGAAGGTATCGGGCGTCAGCAGGAATTCGCCCGTGTGGTAGACGAACTCGACCTTGTGCGAGCCCCACTTCGGGCTATCAATCAACTGCTGGTCAAAGCGCCCATTGTACTTGTCGTTGGGGTCTTTGCCCGGCACGTTATAGCGGAACGCCCTGAGATTCAACTGATCGCAGGAGGCGCACGTGTCGTTGTTGGCCGCCGGCATAGCGTTGAGCTGGGCCGTGGTCAGCGGGTTGAGCGAGTGGAAGTTGCCAAGCGAAAGCAGATTGATGGATGTGAGCCGGCCATCCGCGCCGATGTAGCGATAGGTGCCGGCGCGGGCTTCGGCGCTCAGCACGGTGCGGTTGCGGGTCGCCGCGAACGGCTCGCGGAAGCCTTCGTACGAGAAGAACCAGAAGCTCTTGTTGCGCCCGTCGTAGACTTTCGGAATCCAGAGCGGGCCGCCCGACGAGATGCCGAAGAAGTGCTGGCGCAGGAACGCGCGCGGCGTGCCGGCGGCGTTGTTGAAGAACGTGTTGGCGTTCAGCGCGTCGTTGCGGTGCTGGTAGAAGGCGTTGCCGTGAAAGTCGTTGGTCCCGGACTTGGTGACCACCGTGACCTGCGCGACGCCGCGACCGGCATCCGAGCCGACCGTGCCGACCGTGATGCTGAATTCGCTGGTCGCGTTCAGCGTCGGCGAACTCAGCGCAAATAGCGCGCTGGTCTTCACGAAGTTGTCCATCGCGTTGACGCCATCTTGCGTGACGTTGGTGGCGCTGCCGCGCAATCCCTGGATCGACGCGTTGCGCACGTCCGTGCCGCTGACGGCCAGACCCGATTGCAGGCGGGCGAGGTCGAGCGGGTTGCGCGACAACAGCGGCAGGTCTTCGACCTGCTTGGCGGTGATGGTCTTCGACAGCACAGGGCTTGTAGTGTTAATCACTTCTTGCGCCCCTGCCGTCACCGTCACCTGTTCGGTCACCGCACCGACTTCGAGGGTCACATCGACCTTCGCCGGCTGCGACACCTCAATGGCGACATCGGTGATCTCTGTGCGCTTGAAACCTGCCGCTTCCACGGTGACGGAATACTTGCCCAGTGGAATTGACGTAAAGACGAAGACGCCTTGGGTGTCGGTCGTTCCGTGAAAATCCTCGCCGTTGGCGACGTTCTTCGCGGTGATGGCGGCATTAGGGATGGCCGCGCCGTTGCCGTCGCGGATCACGCCCGTCAAGCTACCGCGCGTGGTCTGCGCGAAGACGACGGCGTTCATCAGCAACAGCACTGTAAGCAGAACTGAAGCGAGTCGTGTCATGAGTCTTCCTCCTAAGTAACGTTGTGATTCGAGGGCCGCCTCTTCGTTCGTGGGCGAATGCGGCGGCCTGTGCACGGCTGAAGCCTGCCGATGAAGGAGGTGCGTCAGGGCCGCGCCCGATGCGGGACGCTTCGCCCTACCCTCCTTGCTCGAAGAAGCGAGTCGGCTGAATGAAAGCAGTCGAACCGAGCGATTCGACTTTGCGCCTGACTGCCGAACGCCTCTTGTCGCGTTCACCGAGGCCCCAGCCTCCGTCTTTATCATGCGATTACATGTATAAAGAAAGCCGGGATACTGCTTACAAACAACGACTACAGATGATGCCTGAAAGAAAGGCCGACTTACCCTGGCCAACTCGACTCGCGGGTGAATGATGCGGGCACTACTCGATTGATCTCATCGCCGGTGAAAGGATAGGTTCAAGTGATGGCAAGGGATGAACCTCAAACCGCTGACGCATCCACTTCCACACAATAGATAACCTAGCTTATGTGACCAACGAGTAATGGAGCTAAGTGCACTCCTTGTGGTCTCTACCTTATTTTTCTGGAGGTATGAGAGCATACACCACCTCGTCCCGCCGCGCAAGATGCGGATGAAATATCCGCGCTATGAAAATAAGCAGTGTGAAGGCGAGCGTGATTTGGCGCGCGTCTGTGCTCTGAGGTTACGGCGGCGGCCCGGCCTGCATCCGGTCACGCGCGGCGAGGCTTGGCAGAGGCCATTTCCAATTTTTCGTAAAATTCTCCAGAAACATGGAAAGCAGCGGCACGGCCTTTTCGCGCGCGGCAAGCTAAATGCCTACGAAAACTGAATTTGCCATGATTGGCCGCTTGCGGTATCGGGATTGCTAAGAGTAAAAGCGCACATCCTTAGAATCTCTACCATTCTGTTCTGAACTTGGGGTGAGGTCGCTATTCGGGCACGATAGCGACCTCCAATTTTTTTGTCCGCATATTTTCAGCCGAGACTCCTCTCAACAGCCTTCCCATGCCAACCCTCATACACAGCAAGCTCATACCGGATCGCGCGCTCGGCCTTATCTCCTCAATCTCTATTGTCCTAGGCAGCGTCATCGGAACAGGCGTCTTTCTCAAATCTCAGGTATTGATCTGCAACGTGGGCAGCCCGCTGCTGGTCATGGCCGTCTGGGTCGTTGCGGGCTTGATGGCCCTGGCCGGCGCGCTCACCTACGCCGAGCTCGCCGCCATGATGCCGCGCACGGGCGGCGACTACGTCTTCTTGCGCGAGGCTTACGGGCCGCTCTGGGGCTTCCTTTATGGCTGGATGCGCTTCTGTATCGCCAACTCCGGCGGCCAGGCGGCAGGCGTCTTGGCGTTCGCCACCTATCTCAACATACTCACAGGCGGAGCACTCCATACAACCTTTTTCACGGTTGGCCTTCTCGGCTATGAAATTAGCCTTGGGCCTCTACAAGTCGTGTCGCTCACGGCCATCGTCGTGGTGACCCTGATCAACTGCGCGACCGTCTCCGCCAATGGTAAAGTCGTTGCGGCGCTGACCGGCATTAGAATCCTGCTCGTGCTCGCAGTCGGTGTAGGCGCATTCTTGTTGGCGCGCGGCGACTGGGGGCATTTCATCATGGCTGGCGCAGGCGAGGCGTGCGAACAGGTGAAGCCGGTAGCGCGGGGCGGGTTGAGCGGCTTCGGCGCGGCGATGCTGGGGGCACTGTGGGCTTACGATGGCTGGAACAGCTTGACCCTAATCGGGGGTGAGGTTAAGAACCCAAAGCGGAACCTGCCGCTGGCGCTCATCTGTGGCACGGCGATAGTCGTCGCGCTTTACGCATTCATCAACCTCGCCTATTTCTATGTCCTTACGCCTGCCGAGGTCGCGAACATCTCCAGAGAGTCATCCTTAGCGGGTCGGGTCGCTGAGAAAGTTCTCGGCCCGGCGGCGGTGGGTCTTATCGCGGCGTTGCTGGCTTCCAGCTTCGGCGCACTGCACACAGCGGTGATGACTAACGCCCGCGTCCCTTATGCGATGGCAGGCGATGGCCTCCTTTTCAAAACCTACGCGCAGCTTTCGCCTCGCACTCGTGTTCCGGTAAAAGCTCTGATCTTGCAGGCGCAGTGGACAAGCGTGCTGGCGCTGGCGAGTTCGCTCGACGCATTGACCGACTACGTAATGTTCGCGGTGCTGATATTCTACGGGCTGGTGGTGGCGTCCGTCTTTATTCTCCGTCGCCGAATGCCCGAAGCAGAACGCCCGTATCGAACCTGGGGCTACCCCATTGTACCCGCGCTTTTTCTGTTAGTCGCAGGATGGTTGGTTATCAATGCGTTCTTAATCGCCCCGGCACGGTCGCTGGTGGGGCTTGGCTTGATCGCACTGGGTTTGCCCGTCTACTGGTTCTTCCGTAAGCAGAACAGACCTTGAATATTGCAGCACGGTGAAAGACCAGTGAGTGCAGATCAACATCTTCTTTTGGCTTGATGTCAATGCGAGAGTAATCCTCGCTCAAGGCTTCGCTGCCCGGAAGTTGTCAAAGATAACCTTGCCCGGAGCGTTCGCCTCCGCTTGCCACGTTCCACCCTTCACTTCAAAGATAACGTTGGCCAGCGGGATGAAGGCGGTGCTCCACGCCTCACGCCAACGCTCAACCCACGCGCCCGGCGCGCTGCCGCTGTCCGCCGCCGTCTCGAAGACGACGCTCCCCGAAGCCGATTCGTGACGGATGCGCCAGTAGCGATGTTGCGTTGCGTCATACGCGCTGCTCCACATCGTCACCTTCGCGCCGCCGCCCAGTCGCTTCTGAATGTAGAGCACGCCGGCTTCTTCGTAGATGCGGTAGTAGCTGTTCACGTCCTGCCCAAGAGTGAACATCGCGTCGGCGGTCGTCGAGGTCGCCGGCGCTTGCACCACCGCCACGTAGGCGTAGGCATTAGTCACGTTATAGCGTTGGCGTGACGCCAGGCCGTTATAGTGCGAGCCTGAGGTCTGTTGCAGCAGCGCGCCGATCTCAAGATGCTGATTGGTTTCGATGACCGGCAGGCTGGCGTCGGTGAAGCCGCTGAAGAGATTGTTGAGCTGCCACTTCATCGTGTCGATAGCATTGTCATTAAAGTCATCGGCCAGCAGCACCGTTTCACCCGCAGGGGCCGTGTAGGTGAAGCCATTCGCCAGCGTGCCGCTCTGTCCATCCGTGTTGGTGACTGTGACATCAACCGCTCCGGTTGTATTCGCCGGCGTCGTGGCCGTAATGGTCGTGCTATTGCTGACGATTACATTGATCGCGGAGGTGCCGCCGAAAGTCACCGTTGCGCCGCTCAAGAAATTTGCGCCGCTGATAGTCACCGACGTGCCGCCGCTCGACGGGCCAGAGGTCGGCGAGATGCTGCTGACTGAGGGCGCTGGGGAGGGCGGCGTCGTGGATGTTTTAGCGGCCCTGAAGTTATCGAAAACGACCGAGCCGGGCGCGTTGGCTTCAGCCTGCCACGTGCCCGCCTTGATTTCAAAGCGCACCGCATTGAGCGGCACAGCCACGCTATTCCAGTTTTCACTGTAACGCATCGTCCAATTGCCGGGCGCGCCGCCATTGTCAGGCGCGGTCTCGAAGACAACATGGCCGCTGGTCGCATCGTGGCGGATGCTCAAGAAGCGGTGATTGACCGCATCATATGGAAAAGTCGCCAGTGTGATCTTGCTGCCGCCGCCGAGTTTCTCCTGCATCGCCAACGTGCCGGCCTCAACATAGATGCGGTAGTAGTTATTCACGTCCAGGCCAATCGTCAGCATCGCGTCGGCGCTGGTGTTGGCCGCCGCCGGTTGAACCAGAGCCACGTAGCTGTAGCTCGCGGTGAAGTCATAGCTGTTAGCGGAAACCAGGCCGTTGTAATGTGAACTACTGCGGCCTTGAGGCAGCGGGCCGATCCGCAATTGGCCGCCGGTTTCGGCGACGCCAACGCCGCTGTCCGTAAAGCCGCTGAAGAGGTTGTTGACCTGCCATTTCGCCGGATCAACAGCACTGCCGTTAAAATCGTCTTCGAGCAACAGCATCGGCTCAGAGTTCGGCACGGCAACGCACCTGGAAAACTCTGAAGTGCTGCTGCCCGATCTCGTCGCCGTCGCTGTGACATAGGCACCTCGCACAGAGGCGCTCGGAAACGTGGCGACGAAACTCGTAACGCAACTGGCACCGCTCGTCACTGTTACCAAGCCGATCAGGCTCTGCCCTTCGCCGTAACCGGACGGATCGCCGTCAACGCTTGAGAAGAATTGGAGGGTGAAGGTGCTGTTGGAATTGCTGTCGAGCGTGCCTTCGATGACTGTGTTACTACCCGTCTTATAAACCGAGGTGATGACGGGATAGTTCTGCAAAACGAGGGAAGACGAATCGGCGTCGCAGGGATCATTCGCTGAGACTCCATCGCTGTCGATATCTATGCCCAGTCCGCCATTGGAGAAGATCGCGTTCGACAGAATCGCCATTGGCGCGGCGTCGGTAAGGCGGGCGACGGCGATTCCGCTGCCGCCATTAAAAGCAATCGTATTGCCCTGGCCGGCGTTCAGCCCGCCGACTCGATCAAAGGCGGCGCGTAGGCCGTTGCCGGTGTTGCCGATGGGCCGTGTGCCGGTCACGTCTGTGCCAATGAAATTGCCTTCATACACGTTCTGACCGTTGCTGAAGATGCCGTTCTGGTGGTTGCCGGAGATGACATTCCTCCGGGCAGTCACCGCCCCTTGATTCGCCGCTAACCCGTCCCCCTCGTTTCCCAGTGCAATAGTCCCTGTCGCATCTGTGCCGATGAAATTATCTTCTACCGTGTTAGGGCCTTGACGCAGATTGATGCCCTCGCCTCCATTGCCGGAGATAATGTTTCCTCTGATGACGTGGCCGCCGATAAGAAATCCGCTTGAAATGCCGTTACCCGAATTGCCCAGGTCAACGCTGCCTGTCACGTCCGTGCCGATGTAGTTGCCTTCGATGGTATCGCCGTTGGTTTCATCCAGGGCGATGCCGTTGCCGTTGAAGCGATTGATCACCAACCCCTTGATCGTGGAGAAGCCCGCGTAGACGATCAACCCCGCGCCAGTACCCGCGTGGCTCCCCTCGATTTCGATAATCGGCTTGCCGGCATAGCCCGGTTGTGTCGTCCCATCCAGAATCACTGAAATGTTAATCGTCGGCAGCGGCGATAAAGGCGAGATGGTCTGCACCCCTGAGCCTATGTTGAAGTTGATGGTATTCGGGCCGAAGCCGACGGCGTTCGAGTCTAAGATCGCCTGCCGTAGAGAACCCGCCCCGCTGTCGTTTACGTTGGTCACGGTGAAGGTCGCGGCGAAGGCCGGCTTAAGGCTGGCATAAATAAACAAGAAGGCAACGAGCATTAATGCTTTGAGGCAAAGCGACAGGACGCTTCTCATATCTGTACCCCACCCTTAATGATCGGTCTTTCAGCATTGCTGCGGTCACGCCGAATCGCTTCAGCCGAGACCGCAGGCGGATCAGCGCGAAAAAGTTGGTCTACTGTTTATCCAAACACTCAGAGCGTGAGAACTTTCAAAAAATCGCGGGCAGGGCTTTACGAAAATTTACCAATCTGAGCCTTCGTTGCTACGCAATCTTTACGCGCGGCAATCGAATCGTGAAGACAGCGCCCTTCCCTTCGCCGTCGCTTGCGGCGCTGACCCCGGCGTCCGATTTAATCTGCCGACAGACTTCGACGCCGCTGACATCGGGAGGGCGCGTTAATACCCGTCGCCGTGCGCGGCGACTTTGCCGCGAAAGGAGCGATACAGAAAAATGAAGTAGCCGACCGCCAGCGCCATACCCATGAGCCACCAAATCAAGCCGACGCCCAGACTGTACGCGCCGGCTTTGGCGTTATAGATCGTCAGGCTATAAGCCGGGTCGGTGCTCGCCGGCAACAATGTAGGATACATCGCAAAGGCCGCGCCGCCGAGCATTCCGACAAGGTAAGCCGTCGATGCGAAGAACGCGGCCACGTCTCTTCCCTTCGCTTGATAAAATCGCATTGCCGCGAGCGACGCGAGAACCAGAAGCGGAATCAACCAGCCCCACACGCGCAGTCGGAAGTTATCCATCACCTGCGGGCGAACATAGAGCGTTGCGGCGAGGCTCAACGCCGTCATCAGCACCAGAGCTGCCCACGCCCGCGAGGCGACGCGACGCGAGCGGGCTTGAATATCGCCTTCAGTCTTGAGCGCGACGTAATGCGCGCCGTGCACGGCCAGCGTCACCAGCGCCAGCACGCCCGTCAGCACGGTGTACCAGTCGAGGATGCCCGGATACATTCCGACACGGAAGTTGGTCCACAGCGCTTCAAAGAAGTAGCCGTCAGCCGCGAGCGGCACGCCGCGAACGACGTTGCCGATGGCCGCGCCAAAGAAGATCGCCAGCAACAGGCTCGCAAACGAGAAGAGAAAATCGAAGAAAGACCACAGCATCGGCTCGTTGACGTGCGACCTCAATTCAACGCCGATGCCGCGCAGCATCAACAGCCACAGCACCATCATCAACGGCAGGTAGAAGCCGCTGAAGCTCGACGCATAAAGCAACGGGAAGGCGAAGTAGAGCGCGCCGCCCGTCGCCAGCAACCAGACTTCGTTGCCGTCCCACACCGGGCCGATGCTGCGCAGCACGATGCGGCGCTCGTCGTGGCCTTTGGCAACCAGCGGATTGATGATGCCTGCGCCGATGTCAAAGCCATCCAGCACGACGTAGGCCGTCAACATTAATGCGATGAGAATGAACCACAGCGTTTCCATAGCGTTTCCATAGCGTTTCCATATCGGGGTCGCCTTCGCTACGCGGCGACGTTGTCGGGCAGAATCTTGGCGCTGGCCGGCTCGCCATCTCCCTTGTTCAAGAAGTCGGGGCCGTGCGCGACTTCGTGCCATATCAAGATCAGAAAGAGGATGCTTAAGACCGTGTACATTCCCATAAAGCCGAGCAGCGTGAACAGCCCGTTGCCCGACGAGACATTCGTCGAATAACCTTGCGCGGTCCGCATCAGCCCATAGACCACCCACGGCTGGCGACCGACTTCGGCGGTGATCCAGCCGGCGGTGTTGGCGATGTATGGGAACGGAAAGCTCAGCATCAAAATCCACAGCATCCAGCGCGCATTAAACAGCCGCCGCCGCCACAGCAGAAACGCGGCGACTACCATAATGGCGATGAAGACCGTCCCCAGCCCGACCATAATGTGATAGCTGTAATAAAGCAGCGGGATGTTGTCGGGCCACTGGTCGCGCGGAAAATCGTTCAGCCCTTTGATCTCGGCTTCCCAGTGGCGGTGTGTGAGAAAGCTGAGCATCTTCGGCACGACGATGGGATTGTCGAGGCGCTGCGTTGCGGTGTTGGGCTGACCGACCAGGACGATACCGGCTCCTGTTTCGGTGTTGAACAGTCCCTCCATCGCCGCCAGCGTCACCGGCTGATGGTCGGCGACCATCTTGCCGTGCGCGTCGCCGGACGGGAACAACTGAAAGAGCGACGCAAGAGCAGCGACGGTGACGCCTAGCTTCACGAACATTCGGCCATAATCGCTCTGCCTCTTTGAGAGCAGGTAGAACGCGCCGACCGCCGCCATCGCAAACGAGCCGGTGATGACCGCGCCGCTCATATTGTGAACGTACTGCCAGAACGCCCACTGGTTAGTGAGCAGCGCCCAGAAGCTATTCAGGTGAGCCGTGCCGTCGGCGGCAATCTCGTAACCGACCGGATGCTGCATCCAGGCGTCGGTGACGATAATGAAGTAACCCGACAGCCACGAGCCGACGAAGACCATCACAGCAGCCAGGAAATGCAGCTTCTGACCGAAGCGTTTCTCGCCGTAGAGAAAGATGCCGAGAAATGACGATTCGAGAAAGAAGGCGAAGACGCCTTCCATCGCCAGAGCCGTAGCGATGACGCCGCCCGAATACTGCGAGAACTTCGCCCAGTTAGTGCCGAACTGGAACTCCATCGGGATGCCGGTGATGACGCCGAACAGGAAGTTGATGGCGAACAGCTTTGCCCAGAAGCGCGCGGCGCGATTGTAACGTTCGTCACCTTTCCAGAGTGCAAGCGCCTTGAAGATGACGATCAGCGGCGCAAGCCCCATCGTCAGTTGCGGAAAGAGGTAGTGATACGTGATCGTGAAGGCGAAGTGCAGGCGGTG
Source organism: Blastocatellia bacterium (assembly GCA_045807725.1). Taxonomy (GTDB): domain Bacteria; phylum Acidobacteriota; class Blastocatellia; order UBA7656; family UBA7656; genus DATENM01. The sequence goes on from JBJMGV010000054.1 coordinate 102,296, forward strand.
AATAGAAAGCGCATCATCCATACGTGTTTCTCACGTTGATGCAGCGGCAGGGGGATAGTAACAGCTCACACGCGGCGGGACAAGCGGGCGGCTGCGCCGCAAGGCAAAAGGCAAAAGTAAGGCAGGGGAGTGAATAGATAGAACAGCGTGGCTTCGCAACCTGCGCCTGCCTATCTATTAATCCGGCTCCGCCCTTTTGCCTTTTGCCTTGCTCCTTTTGCCTTTTGCCTTCCGGCTATTGTCGTCAAGGCGTGAGAACGATCTTTTCGCAGTTGTCCTCTTTGTTGACGAAGATGTCGTAGCCCTTCGGCGCGTCGTCCAGCTTCATGCGATGCGTGATGACGAAGCTCGGATCGATCTCGCCGTTCTCGATGCGCTTGAGCAGCGGCTTGAGATAACGATGCACGTGGCACTGGCCGCTCTTGATGGTGATCGAGCGATTCATCAGCGACCCCATCGGGAACTTGTCAATGAAGCCGCTGTAGACGCCGATGACCGACACCGTGCGGCCATTGGCGCAGGCCAGGATGGCTTCACGGATGGCGAACGGGCGGTCATTTTCGAGCTTCATCGCCTGCTTGACGCGGTCGTAAGCGAACATCAGTCCCGGCTTGTGCGCTTCCATGCCGACCGCATCGATGCAGCCGTCCGGCCCGCGTCCGCCGGTCATCTCTTTGAGCGCTTCGAGCACGTTGACCTCTGTGTAGTTGATGACCTCCGCGCCGACCTTCTCGCGCGCCATCTGCAAGCGATAAGGGAAGCGGTCAATGGCGATGACGCGGCTTGCGCCGAGCAGGAAGGCGCTCTTCATCGCAAACAGTCCGACCGGGCCGCAGCCCCAGACCGCGATCACGTCGCCCGGACGAATGTCGCACATCTAGGCGCCCATGTAGCCGGTCGGGTAGATATCCGAGAGGAACAAGACCTGCTCGTCTGTGAAGCCGTTCTCGATCTTGAGCGGCCCAACATCGGCGAACGGCACACGCGCGTACTCGGCCTGGCCGCCGGCATAGCCGCCCGTCAGGTGCGAATAACCAAAGATGCCCGCTGGCGAATGGCCCATCAGCTTCTCGGCCATCCACGCATTCGGGTTCGAGTTCTCGCACAGTGAAAACATCTGGTGCTCGCAGTGCCAGCAATGGCCGCAAGCAATCGGGAACGGCACGACGACGCGGTCGCCGACCTTCAGGTTCTTGACTTCCTTGCCAGTCTCGACGACTTCACCCATGAACTCGTGGCCGAGAATGTCGCCCGGCTCCATCGCCGGAATGAAGTTGTTATACAGGTGCAGGTCCGAGCCGCAGATGGCCGTCGAAGTGATCTTCACGATACAATCGCGCTGGTTCAGTATCTTCGGATCGGGAACCTGCTGCACTTCGACCGTCTTCGGCCCCATCCAACAAATCGCTCTCATGCTTTACTCCTTTCTTCCTTTCACGAATGAGCGCAGCCGCAGGCTCGCAAGCGAGCGGCTGCCGATTCAGCTCCACGCTACGCCGCTTCATCGGCGGATGGCTTGGCCGGGTGCGGGCCTGTGTGAATGCTCGAATCGGAATGGACAACCTCGCCGATCTCCAATACCTGTTTGAGCCGGCGCAGGTCGCCTTTGATCTGCTCTTCGGGCGCTTCGCCGAACAACTTGGCAACGGCGGCTCCGAGCGCGCCGGCGGGCGGATTGTATTCGACCTCGACGCGGACTTCGGTGCCACGGTCGCCGGGCGCGCGATCAAAGCGCACCGTGCCCGTGTTATCGACATCAGCGCCTTCAATCGAGCGCCACGAGATTGAATAGTTGGGACGGTCTTCGATGATCTCGGCGTCCCATTCGACGGTCGTGCCCATCGGCGCTTTAGCGACCCAGTGTGAACGCTTTTCGTCTGTCACCTGTACGGATTCGAGGTGACTCATGAATCTCGGCAGGTTCTGGAAGTTGCGCCAGAAGCGATAGACCTCTTCAGGTGAGCGATTGATCGTGCAGGTATTGACGGCGACAATCGCGCCGTGCCGACCGCGCGGCGAACTGAGTTGCTGTGCGTTGTAAAGGTCGAGCGCGGTCACGCCGACGACCGCCGTCATCGCCGCCATCAGCCGGCCTTTGTCCGTGCCTTTAGCCATCATCGCCGCATCGAGCGCGGCCAGATCCATCGCGTCACCGGCGACGCGCGCCCACATCCACGCAGCGGGCTTGCGTTGAGTCAGAATGCCAATGCCTGCGGTAATCTCGCGCAGGCCGCAGGCGTAGCGGATGAAGGCCGTATGTTTACCTTTCGCGCCGATCAGTTTGCCGAACGCCTGGGGCGCGATCACTTCAGCCAGGCCCAGCCCGATGCTGAACCAGCCGAGAAAATTAGCGATCCGCTCTTCGGGAACTTCCTTGGCGGCGCGCAGCCGCTGTTGATGAAGATAATGCCTGTCACGCTGCTGTACGCCGGAAACCTGTGATGATTGTTCTTCGCGCTCCGGCGCAGGCGCGCGCCTCGTTTGCTGAACCGGCATGTTCACCTCTCCTTCCAGCCCTGCCTTGAAGCCAGGCGCAGCCGTTGCGACGACCGATAGCTTCGCGGGCTTTTTCGATTGTTAATGGTTAATGATTGATCCTGATTGATGCGCATTCATGATCCGTGTTTTCGATCCGAACTCATCACACACTACAAGCCTCGCCTGAGTCTCTTATTGTGCAAGGAGTGTGCCCCGCGTGCGTCCGCGATCAATCGGTCAAGTAAGGAATACTTGGAGAATAGCGTGGGATTGGTGGGGTATTCTAGCTGGTGAGTGAGCAAATCTCGCCGGTTGAAGATTGCGCCGAAGCGCAGCCGTTTATGGCTGCGCTTTCGGCTTCATCAGGTGGCGCTCGAACCAGTCGAGCACCGTCGTATACCACAGCTCGGAGTTCTGCGGCTTCAACACCCAGTGGCCTTCGTCTGGATAATAGAGCAGCTTCGATTCGACGCCCTGCCGCTGTAAAGCGGTGAACATCTGCAAGCCTTCCGTGACCGGCACGCGGTAATCCATCTCGCCGGCAACGACCAGCGTCGGCGTGTTGAAGTTCTTCACAAACATATGCGGCGACCACTTCAGGTAAAGCTGCGGATTGGTCCACGGCGTGCCCTTGAACTCCCACTCAGGGAACCACAACTCTTCGGTCGCGCCATACATACTGAACAGGTTGAACAGCCCGGCGTGCGACACCAGCGCCTTGAACTTAACGCGCGCATCATCATTGTGGCCGGCAATCCAGTTGACCATATAACCGCCGTAGCTGCCGCCCGCCGCGCCGATGCGCTCGCGGTCTACGAACGGCAACGTCGCCACGTAGGCCACGCCGTTCATCAGGTCTGTATAAACCTTGCCGCCCCAGTCGCCGCTAATGTCGTCGGTGAAGCGCTGGCCAAAACTGGTCGAGCCGCGCGGGTTCGGCATAAAGACAACATAGCCGGCGGCGGCGAAGACCTGCGGGTTCCAGCGATAACTCCACGCATCATTCCAGGCGCTCTGCGGGCCGCCGTGAATCAAGACGACGAGCGGCCATTTACGCGCCGCCGAAAAGTTCGCCGGCTTGATGAGCCAGCCCTGCACCTTCGCGCCATTCGCGCCATCCCAGGTCAACTCTTCAGGCGGCCTGAAGCCGAATTGCGCGAAAGCCGCATCAGCGACGTGCGTGACCGGATTGACCACGCCGCCCTGCGCGCTGGCGCGATAGATTTCCGTAGCGCGCGTCAGGCTCTGGCGCGTGAAGACCATGCCGCGCCCGTCGGCGCTCACCTGTAGGTCGTCATTGAAGCCGTCGCTGACCAAACGGCGCAGCGTCGTTCCATCGAGCGGGATTTCATAGATCGGCTGGCGCGCGCGCTCGGCGACGACGGCCAGCACGCGGTCGCTTGCGGGCGTGAAGGTAAAGCTCTCGACACTGGCATCGAGCGATTCGGTCAGCGAATGCGATTGGCTGGTCTTACGATCATAGAGCATCAAGCGCCAGCGGTCGGCCTCGAATCCCGGCTTGGCCTGCGCGCGGTAAGCGATGTAGCGGCCATCGGGCGAATAGCGCGGCGACAGGTCGTTGGCCGGGTTGTCGCCGGTGATGCGGCGCGCTTCGCCGCCCGCGACCGGCACGATGAAGATGTCGCCATTGGTCGAGCGCGATTCGTCTTTATCGGTGTTGCGCGCGAAGGCGAGTTCTTTGGAGTCGGGCGAAAAAGCGTAATCGGTCATACCGCCGAGGCTGAACGGCGGCGCATCGTAATCGCCCGGCGTCAGGTCGCGCGCTTCGCCTGTGTCGGCTGACGCGACGAAGACGTGATTGCGCTTGCCCTCTTTCCACGCCGTCCAGTGGCGATAGAGCAGGCGCTCGGCTACTTTCGCTTTGACTTTGCTCGCCGCCGCCGCCTCGGCGCGCTGGCGATTACAATCGTCGCTCGTGCAGTCTGGATAGACCTCTGAAGTAAAAGCGATCCAGTGGCCATCGGGCGACCAGACCGGGTCAGCCGCGCCACCGGCAAGGCGAGTCACTTTGCGCGCTTCGCCGCTGTCAACGTCCATCATCCAGATTTGCGCTTCGCCGTCGCGCGCCGAAACGAAGGCGAGACGGCGGCCATCAGGCGACCAGCGCGGCGCGCTCGACGAAGCCTTTTCGCTGGTCAACTGGCGCGGCTCGCCGCCGTCAACCGAAACCAGATAGATTTGCGTCGTGCGCCGGTTGGCGGCTTTGTCGGTGTCGGCGACAGTGTAAGCGACGGTGCGCCCATCGGGCGAAATCTGCGGGTCGCCGACGCGCCGCATTGTGATCAGGTCGTCAATGGTAAAGGCTTTGACCGGCGGCGCGGTCTTGGCGCTCGTAAGCGATGCGAGCGATAGCAGAATGACGACGAACGAGGCGACAGCTCGCTTCATAAAACTCCTCCTATGACCAGACCGATTGCTCGAAATGATATGACTCCGCGTGAGGGCTAAAGGTTTTCACCCGGAAGTAAAATACCTGCAAAAGAGATTCTAAAGGTAGCGACCATTGCTTGCCTAGTCAAAGGCAAAAATGCAAAGGAATTGTAAGCTCTGCGGTTTGACCGCGACGAAGCCGTGCCGTAAGGTTAGAGGGCTGGAAAATTGCGACTGGGACTTTACGGCAATGGATAAGCAGCAGCTTCACACACAACTCGAAGAACTGCACGCCGCGCTCCAACAGGTTGATTCGCTCGACACCGCCGAACGCGAGACGCTTCAGCGGTTGCGCGCCGATATCGAAGCGTTGTTGGCCCAGCGTGAAGACATACCATCGCAGCATTACAAGAGCCTGGCCGAACGCTTGCGCGAAGATGTCGAGCAGCTTGAAGCGTCGCATCCGCAGGCCACTCTGCTGATGGGCCGGGTCATTGACGCGCTCGCCAATATCGGCATCTAGCGCCTGTCGAAGCGGCCACTCACTAAAGAACGGCGGCCCGGCTATGCGGATGAGTGAAACGCCATTCGCACCTTCTCAATCCCTGCGCTCTCGTTTCAAGATGCGGCGGCGGCTGGCCGCGCTGCTGCTCGCGTGTTCACTGCTCAATCCCATCAACGCGCCCGCCTCGCGGCAATCGGCGCAAGCGCCCGCCGCATCGAAAAGCGATTTTGATGTCACCGAAGGCATCTTTCATGACGGCCTCGGCACTTTCGCTGAAATCGTGTTGGCCAATGAATTGATCGCGCAGGCGCGGCTGTCGCAAGCGCCGTTCGATGTGACGGCGAGCCGCGCCAAGATGCAGAGGGCCATTCGTCGCCTGCCCGACCGCGACGCGCACGGCGAACGCTTTCGGCAAGAGGTCGCTAACGTCGAAGCGGCGGCGCAACGTGGCGCGGCAGAACTCTTGAAGACGGCTTCGCCGGCGCGACTCATCGCCGTGCGCCACACGCCGCGCGAGTACCAGGATGCTCACGCCGGCGACCTGCGACTCGTCTTCGATGGCCGCAGCGAGATGCCCGTCTCGGTCAAGACCGACAAGTCGCACAAGGTCGCCGTTGCCGAAGGCCAGACGCCCGACATCGGCACGAAGTGGGCGCTGCGTTACTTTCGCATCGCGCCCGCCGAATTGGACGCAATGATTCGTGAGCTGGGCTATGATTCGATGGCGGCGCTGAAGGCGCATTACCTGAACGTCGCGCGGCTGGTGGCGCACGTGTTGATCCGCAAGCTCAAGCTCGCAGATTGTGAGCCTACGGATTTCAGCCGCGCCCGCGTCACCGATATGGAGACGCTGAAATATTTGCTGCGCCAGTTGCGCTACTTCAAACACGGCAATGACCACAGCCACGTGATTATCTTTGATCGCGCGACCGGCGCGGTGAAATGGGAATCGCTGCTCGATTCGGTAGACATCGAGCGCCTGACGCCGGAGCGCGTTTCGTTCCTGCCGTCGCATCCGCGCAATCACCCAATCGCGTCAGAGTTCGGCCTACGCATTGACGGCGCGACGGTCGTCTCGTTCCAGATCAAGCACCGGCGCGGACGTGCGCGCGGCACGGCGCGCGAGACGGAGTTTTTAGACATCACCACGCGCTTGCGAATCTGAGAGCATCGCGGATAACCACCGTCCTGTGTCATTGAATTGTTACGAAATTGTGATGGTAGTTTTAATTCTTGACGCAAGCGGATAGGTCTCATAAGCTTTTTACTCCTGACGAACATTTGGGTAAGCAGTACGGGCAATCGGCTCTTTAGGCAACTCCCGAATTTTCTCCCTCGAACCTGAACAGGCGCGGCGTGTGATTGTGGACTCACAGGCTTATGCTGCCTGTTCAAGGGAGCATGCGTTAGGGCATCAATAATTCCATTTACCAATGCTAGGAGAAGAAATGAAGAGGTTAATCTGTTCCCTTTTATTAGTCCTCGCTCTGCTTGCGACAGGCGTTCAGTCGTTTAACGTCGCGGCTCAGAGCACCAACCGCCACTATCTGATTCTCGCCAATGGTCAGGGCCAGGGCAGCACGAGTTTCGCTGACGCCGTCGCTGCTGCGAACGGCAACGTCACGGCTGTCTTAGAAGGTATCGGCGTCGTAACAGCAGATTCCAGCGACCCGAACTTCGCTGCTGCCATCGCAACTCAGCCGGGCGTGCAGAGCGTCGCCGAAGACATCGAAGCTCAGTGGCTCTCGCCGACCGAGCAGGCCGTCGAAGCGACTGACATCGTCGCCAGCCCTGCGGGCCTCAACAGCGAGCCGTTCAATGGCTTTCAATGGAACCTGCGCCAGATTCACGCCGACCAGACGGCGGCGGCTGGCGATCAAGGCAATGGCGTCGTCAGAGCGCGCGTTGCCGTGCTCGACAGCGGCATCGTCACCAACCACGAAGACATCGCGCCCAATCTGAATCTGACCCTGAGCCGCTCGTTCGTGCCGACTGAGCCGAACCTGAACCCCAGCACTACGGCCTTCAATCACGGCACGCACGTGGCGGGGATCATCGCTGCGCCGATCAACAACAAGGGCGTGCAGGGCGTCGCACCGCAGGCCGAGATCGTCGCCGTCAAGGTGCTGGGCCAGTCGGGCAGCGGCGCGTTTAGCTGGATCATCGCCGGCATCGAATACGCATCAAGCCCCGACGTACACGCGGACGTGATCAATATGAGCCTTGGCGCTACGTTCGACCGCATCAACGCGGGCGGCAGCGGCAATGGGCCGCTGCTGTCTGCACTGAATCGTGCGATCAACCACGCCACAGCGAATGGCACCCTCGTCGTTAGCGCGGCGGGTAATGAAGGGGTCAACCTCAACGGTCGAATCGTCTCGATCCCGGCGCAGTCGGGCAACGGCATGGCCGTCTCGGCGACCGGCCCGGTCAATCAGGCGAACTTCGACCGCCTGGCGTCTTACAGCAACTACGGCCAGTCGGTCATTAACGTCGCGGCTCCGGGCGGCGACTCGGTCAGTGGCGTCGTTCAGGATTTCGTGCTGGCTCCCGGCGGCAGGCCGACGGCGACCAGTCCCGGCGGCAGATATTTCTTCGCCATCGGCACGTCAATGGCGGCCCCGCACGTTTCGGGCCTCGCCGCGTTGATCGTCGGTAAGTACGGTCACATGTCGCCGGCTCAGTTGCGCGCCCGCATCGAGCAGAGCGCCGATGACATTCTCAAGCCCGGCGCTGACGCGCAGAGCGGCAAGGGCCGCATCAACGCGGCGGCGGCGCTACAGTAACGCAGGCTACAACATTCACTTCATCACAACAGCCGGGCGGCACATTAAACCGCCCGGCTGTTGCTTTCAACGCCGGCAACATGCCCGACGCACCTGTCACCGCACAGGCATTCCACTCCCGTTCAGAAAATGCCGCGAGCAATTCCCACGCTGCTTCAGTGTCATTTGTTCGATGGTTTAACTGGAAAAGGAAGGATGCGGATGAGAGGACTTGAACCTCCACAGGATTGCTCCTACAGCGTCCTGAGCGCTGCGCGTCTGCCATTCCGCCACATCCGCATGAGGCGCGATTGCGATTCAATCAAAGCAAAAATAGTCTACCCAGCCGCCGCGAAACGTGTCAATTCGATTTTGGATTAGCAGAGCCATACGTAGCCCAAATCCGAAGGTATCTTTTGACAATCTAAAATCCAAAATCCAAAATCCAAATTAACTATGGAGCTTTCACCTCAACGAGTCCTCAGAGCGTTACCGAAATCGCGCGAGCGCGGCGTCACGGTTGAACGATTGGCCGAGGCGCTCGGCCTCAACGAAACGCAAATGGCGCGGCTGCGCGACACCTTGAAAGAGTTCGCCCGCACGGGCATGGCAGCGACGAAAGGCAACCGCTACTGGCGCAAGTCGGCGGAAGGCTTGCTCATCGGCACGTTGCGCGGCACACGTTCGGGCCACGCCTTCGTCGTGCCTGAAGACGAGCGCGAGAAGCGGCGCGGCGACCTCTTCATCGGCGAGCGCCAGATGGGCGCGGCGCTGCACGGCGACACCGTCATTGTTCGCGTCACGGCGCAGACGGCGCGCGGGCGCGAAGGCCGCATCGAAGCCGTCCTGCGCAGCCAGAACCCTACGGTGGTCGGGCGCTTCATTCGACTAGAGCGCGAAAGTTTCGTCTCGCCGCTCGATGACCGCTTTCTGTATGAAGTGAGCATTGCGCCCGCCGACGCGATGAATGCGCGCGACGGCGACATCGTCAATGTCGAGATCACGCGCCCGCCCATTGCCGGTCGCTCGCCTTGGGGCCGCGTCATCGAAGTGCTCGGTCAACCGGACACGCCCGGCATCGATGTCGAGATCATCATCCGCAAGCATCGCCTACCGCATATTTTTTCTGACGCCGCGCTCGCCGAAGCCGAAGCCATACCGGAAAGCATCGGCGATGAAAACCTGACGGGCCGAGTTGACTTGCGCGACTGGTTGACGATTACGATTGACGGCGAGACGGCGCGCGATTTTGATGATGCGGTGTCGCTCGAACGCCTGCCGAACGGGCGGGCGCGGCTCGGCGTTCACATTGCGGATGTCAGTCATTATGTCCGCCAGTCGAGTCCGCTCGACGAAGAAGCTTATCGTCGCGGCACGTCGGTCTACTTCCCTGAGCGCGCCATCCCGATGCTGCCCGAACGATTATCGAATGGCATCTGCTCGCTTAAACCGCGAGTGGATCGGCTGACGATGTCGGCGCTGATCGAACTCGATGCGCGCGGGCGGATCATCGATTATCGCCTCGCGTCGAGCGTCATTCACAGCCGCGAGCGTATGACCTACACCGAAGTCAACGAGATCATCACCAATCCTGAAAGCGAGATGGCCCGCCGCTACGCGCACGTCAAAGATATGATCTTGCGTATGCATCAACTGACGCTCGTGCTCATCAAGCAGCGCGAAGAACGCGGCGCGATTGATTTCGATCTGCCCGAAGCCGAGATGTGGTTCAACGATGAAGGCCAGATCGGCGGCATCGTCCGTTCAGAGCGCAACATCGCGCATCGCTTGATCGAAGAGTTTATGTTGATGGCGAACGAAACCGTCGCGCGACATCTTGATGAACTCGGCGTGCCGTTGCTGTTCCGCGTTCACGAAGAGCCGAACCCGCCGAAGGTCGAAGAGTTCGCCGAGATCGCCGCCTCGTTCGGCCATAAGTTTTCGATGCACGGCCCTGTGCCGCAGCGCGGCTTTCAACAACTGGCCGGGCAGATTCGCGGGCTGCCCGAAGAACGTATGCTCTCTTACCTGATGCTGCGCTCGATGCAACGCGCCAAGTATGCGGCGAAGAACGAAGGCCACTACGGGCTGGCGATGAAGACCTACACGCACTTCACGTCGCCCATTCGCCGCTACCCCGACTTGACCGTGCATCGCATCCTGCGCGAAGTGATCGAGCGCGGGCGCGCGAACGCAGCAGAGTTTCCGGTTGACCTGGGCGAGCGGCGCGCGTTAAAGCGACTGGCCGCGCCGATGATGGACGAAGAGCGCGAGACGGAGTTGCGTAGCGCGCTGGTCAACATCGGCGATCAGTCGAGCGAGCGCGAGCGCGCAGCGGATGCCGCCGAACGCGAGTTGATGGATTGGCGCAAGGCCGAGTTTATGGCCGAACGCGTCGGCGAAGTCTTTGACGGCATCATCACGTCGGTGAAAGATTACGGATTTTATGTCGAGCTGAACGAGTTCTATATCGAAGGATTGGTTCACGTCTCAACGCTCACGGATGATGAGTATGAATACCAAGAACGCAAGCACCGGCTGGTCGGGGCGCGCAGCAATCGTCGCTATCATCTAGGCGACGCCGTGCGCGTTGTCGTCAACCGCGTAGACCGCGCCCGCCACCTGATTGACTTCTCGCTGGCCTAACCGCCTGCGGCGGGAACGAGCGCCGCGTCGCCATTGCCTTCATCGTTCGTCCGCAGTCGTGTTACCATCTAGCGCGGATGACAGTGAGGCTCACGAACAAACGGTGGCTGCAAACGCGCTGTGACGCGGCCTGCATGGCGCGACTGGCGCGCGAGCTTCATCTGTCCGACGTTCTTGCCACACTGCTCGCCAATCGCGGCATCACCGACCCGCAGACAGCACACAAATATCTCTACCCTTCGATCAACGATCTGCACGACCCGTTCCTGATGCAGGATATGCGCGCGGCGGTGCGCCGCATAATGGAAGCTGTCGCGCGGAAAGAAAAGATTCTCATCTATGGCGACTATGATGTTGACGGCACGACTTCGACGGTGATTCTCAAGAAGGCGCTGAAGTTGATCGGCGCGGACGTGTCGTATTACATCCCCGAACGATTGAAAGACGGCTACGGCTTGCGCGACGACGCGATGGAGATGGCCAAGGCGCAGGGCTATCACCTCGTCATCAGCGTAGACACGGGGATTCGCGCCCAGCAGGTTGTCGAGCACGCGCGTTCACTCGGACTCGACATCATCATCACCGATCATCACCTGCCCGAAGCCGGGCTGCCGCGCGCCAACGCCGTGCTCAATCCGAAACGGCCCGATTGTAATTACCCTAACAAAAACCTGGCGGGTTGCGGCGTCGCCTTCAAGCTCGCGCACGCGCTCTTTCTGGAAACCGACCGCGCCCACCTGATCGAGTCCTTCATCAAGGTCGCTGCTATCGGAACCATCGCCGACATCGTGCCGCTGACGGGCGAGAACCGCGTCATCGCGCGATTCGGGCTTGAAGGCTTGAGCCGCCCGAACAATCACGGCCTGCGCGCCCTGCTCGAAGTCGCCGGCATCGCCGGTCGCCCGGTGTCGTGTGTTGACGTAGGCTTTCGGCTCGGCCCGCGCATCAACGCGGTCGGGCGTATGGCCGGCGCGAGCGCGGCGGTCGATCTGTTCGACGCGCCGAATCTTGAAACCGCGATGAAGCTGGCGGTCGAGATGAACGAGCAGAACCTGGCGCGGCAGCAGGCCGAAGCCGACATCCTCGCGCAAGTGATGGCGGCTATCGAACTCGATCCAAGCGTGCGCCAGTCGCGCGTCGCCGTGATCGCCGGCGAAGGCTGGCATCGCGGCGTCATCGGCATCGTCGCCTCGAAAATCGTCGAGCACCTGCACCGGCCCACAATCATCATCGCCATCAAAGACGGCAAAGGCCACGGCAGCGGACGCTCTATCGAAGCCTTTCACTTGTTGAACGGGCTGGAGAGCTGCGGCGAATTGTTCGAGCGTTTCGGCGGTCATTCGCACGCCGCCGGGCTGGCCATCGCGGCAGATCGCATAGATGAGTTAAGGCGGCGCTTGAATGATTACGCGGCCACCGTGTTGACCGATGACGCGCTGGTTCCACTGGTCGAAACCGACTACACACTGCCGCTCAAGCTGGCCTCGCACGAATTACTCGCCGAGCTATCGCGGATGGAGCCGTTCGGGCCGGGCAATCCGACGCCGGTCTTCGAGACGCACGGCGCGCAGATTGTGCAAGCGCCGCGCGTGCTCAAAGACAAACACCTGAAGCTGCGCGTGCAGCAATCGAGCCGCTGGCTAGATTGTGTCTGGTGGGGCGCAGGCGAACGCGCGCAGGATGTCTTCTTAGGCGACCGCGTCAGCCTCGCCTTCACGCTTTCCGAAAACACCTACAACGGCAACACGCAGGTGCAGCTAACGCTCAAAGACTTGAAGATCGCTTGAGCTTCACCGTCGCCATAAAAACAAAGGACACCCATTAACGGGTGTCCTCTTCAGCTTCAATATCAAGCGCACTATTTAATCTTCTTGGCCTGCATCTCCTGGCCGTCGTGGTTGAGAACCAGATGAGTGACTTTGCCGCTGCTGTCTTTGACGAACTTCACCTTGACGCCGACGCTCGGTACATCGAACTCGGTCTCTGATGTGGGGACCAGCTCGGCCTTGTCCTGGCCTTCGGGAGCGCCGAAGAGTTTGTCGCCGTCCTTATTGATCGTCAGCACACCGAAAGGCGTGTCGTACTGGCCGACGTAAGCATCATAAACTTTCGGGTCAACTTTAACGGGCGCGGCGGTGGGCTTCTTCTCATCGACAGGCTTGGCAGCAGGCTTATCACCCGTCGGCTTGGTATCGCCTTCCTTGTACTCGGCCAGCCATTCAACATCAATGGCGTCAGCGCCGCGCCGCTCTTTCTCCTTGATGAGCCACTGGCCGCGCGTGTTCCAGGGCGCACCGCCTTCGGGGGCGACGTGGCAGAAGGTGCAATCTTTCGCGCCGAACTTGCGAGCTTTAGCGAGGAACGGCGGATAGGCAAATGATTGAGTGACCAACGCCGCCACAATGGCGACGATGAAGCTGACTGCGATGATAAGCTTGAATCGTTTCACGTCTCTCTCCTCTGTTGGTTGATGGACTCTGGCACTCGCAAAGATTATACACTACGCGAAGGAAGTCAGGAGTCAGAAGAAGGGAGTCAGGAGTCAGGAGTCAGAATGAATAGGGAGGTCGGCTGCCGCCTCCGCTTCTATCGTATCTTCTAAATACTCCCTTCCTTTCCATTCTGACTTCTGACTTCTGACTTTTGACTCCTGACTTCCTATCTCGCACAGGTCAGGGCGCGACCGCCGTCAATACTGATCGTCTCGCCGGTGATCCAGGCGGCTTTGTCCGACGCGAGGAATACGATCAACTCGGCGACTTCGTTCGCATCGCCGACGCGGCCCAGCGGGTGCGTAGTCTTGCTGTGCTCTAGAAAAGCCGCGTACGCTTCTGTGTTCATGCCGCCCGAACGATGCAGCCCGGTGACGACGACACCAGGGTTGACGGCGTTGACACGAACGCCTTTCGGAGCCAGTTCCAGCGCCGCGCAGCGCGTCAGTTGATCCACGCCGGCCTTGCTGACGCAATAGGCCAGCACGCCCGGAAACGAGCGCAGGCCGGTGACGCTCGACACGTTGATGATGTTGCCGCGCGACGCTTCGAGGTGCGGCACGGCCAACTGCATCAACTGAAAGACCGAGCGCAGATTGATGTTCATCATCTCGTCCCACAACTGAAGCGTCGTCGCTTCGATGTTGCCCGACTTCAAAATGCCCGCCGCATTGACCAGCACGTCGAGGCCGCCCAGTTGTTCGACCGCCTGCGCGAACGCCGCTTCGCTCTGCCGTTCGTCAGCCAGATCGGCGGCGATGGCGATGGCCTTGCGATCATTAATAGCAACGTCGCCCGCCGCTTCGCGCAAGGCGTCTTCGCGCCGCCCGATGAGCGCAACGCTTGCGCCAGCGTTCAAGTATCGCGTCGCCGTCGCGCGCCCGATGCCGCTCGACGCGCCGGTGACGATGACGCGTTGACCTTGTCCGGTTTCAATCATAGTCAGAGTGTGCTTGCGGATAGACGCGAGCGCAAGGCTAGGCGTTGTCTGTTCGCCAGGCAAGCGTCGGCGGGAGGCGAGGTCAGGCGTGAATGAACTGGCGTATGATGTTGGTCTGTTCTCGCGTCAGCGAATCGAAGCGCACGCCCATGCCGCTGCCCGGATGGCTATGAGCAACGGTGGCTTGCGTTTCGATCACCGTGCCGTCGGGCAGCGCGAAGGTCACATTGAAGATCGTGCCGACCGGCAGCGGCGATGCCGCTTCGATGTACGCGCCGCGCACGCTGAGGTCGGAGATGCGCGTCTCGCCGCGCACACCTTCGCCTTCATACCAGACATCGAGCACCAGCCCCGTTCGCCATGCTTTTCGCCGTTCGCTCATCGCTTTGCTGACCTCTTGCACGGCGAATATAAGCGCAGCGCCGGTCGTCGTCAACGGTAACTTCGTTCGCCCTTTGCTTCTTTTAACGTTTTCGTTACATCGTTGTTACAGTTCCTTCACGTCCGCCTTGTATACTGCTCGCTCTGTTCAAATCGCATCTACATATCATCAACAGGTCTCTCCGATGATCTCGACACGCAACCGACAACCGTTCAACCAGGAGGAATAGATGAAGCTCAAGTCAGCCGCCCAACGCGCTGCGCTGATCGTCGCAATGCTCGTTTCGCTGAACGCGCACGCGGCCAGCGCCGGTCAGAAGAACAGCGATGAAAAGAGCACGCTGCCCACAAGCGACGCCAACAGCAGCGCCGCGAAGTCGGAATCCGGTAACAACGCCAAAGCGCCTTCGGTCGAAGACCGCGTGCAGGCGCTTGAACGACTTATCGAACAACAGCAGCGCGAGATTCAATCGTTGCGCGCCGTCATCGAAAAGCGTGACGCCGACGCTCCAGCATCGCAGCCGGCATCGCCGCTCCAAGCCGTGCAGCCCGCCGCGAGCGCGCCGCCGTCTGTAGTCGTCGCTACAAACCAAGTCCCGGCATCAGGCAAGAACGAAGCCGCAACGCCCGAAGCGCAGCGGCGCGTAGACGAACTCTACAAGCGCTTCGGTAGCTTGCGCTTCAGCGGCGATCTGCGCTTCCGCTTTGAGTCGTTCCGCAATCAAGGCTTTGACGCGCTTGCGGAAGCGCCCGACCGCAATCGCCTGCGGGTTCGCGCGCGGCTGGCGCTCGACGGCACGCTCAGCAAGAACTTCGATTGGGGATTGAAACTGGCTACGGGCATCTTCACTGATCCCATCACCACGAATCAGACGCTCACCGATTTCTATGAGCGCAAGCCCTTCGCGCTGGAACGTGCCTTTATCCGGTATGACTCGAAAGGCGACCACGTTGGCGTGCAACTGGTTGCCGGCAAGTTCGAGCCGACCTTCCGCCGCACGCAGATGGTTTGGGACGATGACGTGAACGTCGAAGGCGCGTCCGAGGCCATTTACTTCAAGACCAAATCGCCGCTCAGGCAAGTGAAGCTGGTCGCCTTTCAGTTGCCCTTCAACGAAGTCTCTGCCGGTAAAGACGGCGTGTTGTATGGCGGGCAGGTGCAGACCGACTGGCAGTTCTCGCCGAAGCTTTCGGCGAACGCTAACGTTGCGTATTACGACTGGAACCACGCCGATCAAGTGCTGCTCGCTTTAGGCGCGGCGACGACGCAGGTCAACGGCGGCATCACCAACGGCGCGGGCGTCACCGGCAATCAGAACGGCGCGCTCGGCACGACCAACCGCATCATACGCAACGCGGCGGGCCAGCCCATAGGCTTTCTCGCAGGCTTCAACTTGGTGGACTTTCTCGGCAACCTGACCTGGGCAGTGAGCGGGCGTTTCCCCGTGACGTTTGTTTTCGATTACGTCCACAACGCGACCAACCGCGTGCGCAACGAAAAAGACGGTTACTGGTTCGGCGGGCAGGTTGGCCAGGCGCGCGAAAAAGGCGACTGGCTGTTCGGCTATTACTTCACGCGCATCGAGCAGGATGCCGTGCTGGTGCCGTTCAACTTCAGCGACATTCTGGCCTCGAACAGCCGCGCGCACATGCCGACGGTCGCTTATCAGATTGCGAATGGCGTGACGCTGCAATGGACGGGCCTCTTCTCACAACGCGTCAATCCAGTCCTCGTGACTTCGCCGTTTGATCGTTACCTGAACCGCATGCAGTTCGACGTGATCTATAAGTTCTGAAGCACAAGATTCCCGGAACCGTTCGCGCGCGGGCGGTGTCCAATCAATCAGCGGCGATTAAATGGGAGCGGCGTGGCTGCAAGAGAGTTGCGGCACGCCGTTCCCATTTATGGTTCCAGCCGCCGCCCAAACTCCGTTTCCGAGGAAATGAATGAAACTTATCTCCCTGTGCCTCGCTCTGTTGTTGATGGCCAATCCGTTTGCGGCGCAGACCCGCGCAACGCGACGGACGCCGAGCCAGCCGCCTGTTCAGTCCGCTTCACCTCAAGCCCGACCGGCAGCAAGATCGCTGCCGATTCATCGCGTCATCTTGTACAGCAACGGCGTCGCTTATGTTGAGCGGCGCGGCGCGGTCTCTGGTCGCGCTGAAATCAACCTGCCGTTCAAGCAGTCGCAGGTTGACGATGTGCTGAAGTCGCTGCTCGTGCTCGACCTCGGCAAAGGCCGCATCGGCGCGGTCAGCTACAATTCGTCTGCGCCGCCATCGTCGCGGTTGCAAGAGATTCCCTTCTCGCTCGACGCTAACAGCGAAGGCGACGGCGACGGCAGCAAAGAAGGCGGCCTGGTTGCGGTGCTCAAGCAACTGCAAGGCGCTCGCGTCGAAGTAGCGACGGCGACGCGCACGGCGCGCGGCGCGATCCTCACAGTCGAAGAACGCAAGTCGCAGATAGACGCCAACAAGCCGCCGGCCCTCGCTCGCACGCTGGTCATCGCGTCAGAAAGCGGCGAGCTGTCGAGCTTCGACTTGAACGACGTGCGCGCCATCCGTCTGCTCGACGAAGGCGCGCGGCACGACATTAATGAATTCGCCAACGCGACCGCTTCGGCGCGGCGGCGCGATGCCAAGACCATCTCGGTGACGAGCGACGGCGACGGCACGCGCGAGATGGTCGTCAGCTACACCATCGCCGCGCCGATCTGGAAGACTACCTACCGCGTCGTCTTGAACAACGAAGGCAAGCCGTTCTTTCAAGGCTGGGCGATAGTGGATAACGTCAGCGAAGAGGACTGGGCAGACGTGCAGTTGTCGCTGGTCAGCGGCTCGCCGGTATCATTCATCCAACCTTTGCAACAGCCGCTCTATCGCCATCGTCCGGTGATGGAGATTCCCGGCGACCTCTCGCTTGAGCCGCAGGTGTACGAACCGGGCGAAGGTCAGGGCCAAGGGCCTGGCCACGGATTCAACATGGGAGGCGGCTCGCCCTCGATTGGCGGCGGCGACCGTAAGGATAGGGCCGGCGTTCCGGGCGGCGTTGCGGGCGGCGTGGCCGGCGGCATCGTCGCCGGCAGAGCAGCGCTCCCACCCGCAGAGATGAAGACGGAGTTGAGCGACGCGATCACTGAAGAAGCCGTCGGCGTCACGACTGCCGCGAAAGGCAGCGAAGTCGGCGACCTCTTCGAGTATCGCATCGAACAGGCCGTCACGGTTCAGCGTGACCGCTCGGCGCTCATTCCCATCCTGCAAACTCAGATGGAAGGCGAGCGCGTCTCGATCTACAACGAAACGGCGCGCAAAGACCGACCGATGGGCGGACTGCGATTGAAGAACACCTCGCCGCTGACGCTCGAAGGCGGTGCGCTGACGGTGCTCGACGGCAACGCCTATGCGGGCGAAGCATTGATGGAACGGCTCAAGCCCGGCGAAGAACGCTTCATCTCGTTTGCGCTCGACCTCGGCACGCTCGTCACCACGCGCGACAAGAGCGACCACCAGCCGGCCTTCCTGGTGCGCGTGGTCAATGGCGTCTTGCAGGCGCACTACTACCGCAGCGACAGGAAGGTCTACACGCTGACGAACCAGACAGACAGACCGCGCACGGTCTTCGTCGAGCACCCTTACCGCGAGAAGTGGAAGCTGTCGGACGACACCGCGAAACCATATGAGACGACCGCTTCGTTTTATCGCTTCCGCGTCGAGCTGCCGCCGCGCCAGACTGTCGAGCTGCCCGTCAACACCCAGCTCGCGCTGATGGACAGCTACGCCCTGTCGAACCTGACGACCGACGACATCAAGCTGTTCGTGGCGAACGGCTACGTCGATGACGCGACGCGTGCGGCGTTAGACAAGATTATCGAAATCAAAGGCAGGATCGCCGCCGTTGACGCGCGGGTTCAAGCCGCCGACCGTGAAGCAGCAGAGATCGCGACAGATCAGGCGCGCTTACGCGAGAACATCAAGGCGCTGAGCAAAGAGAGTGAAGCGCGCCAGCTCATCGCGCGTTATGTAGCAAAGGCTACAGAGCAGGAATCGCGCCTCGAACAACTGGCCAACGAGCGCAAAGCCGCCGCCGCCGAGCGCGTCGCCCTGCAAGACGAATTGAACGCCACGATTCTCGGACTGAAATTCGACCGCAAGCTGTGAACTTCAGGAGGCAGGAGGCAGGAGGCAGTGGCCAGTAGGCAGTAGGCAGTTGATAGGTGATAGTTCCCCAAGCTCCGTTAGGAGCGCGATGTTTATAGCCAACGTATGGGTTTCCTGTTCAAGCTCCGTTAGGAGCGCAATGTGTATAGCTACCGATGCGATAAATGAAGCAAGCTCCGTCAGGAGCGCAATGTTTACAGTTCACGATGCAATAGATCAAACAAGCTCCGTTAGGAGCGCAATGTTTATAGTTACGGCTGATAGAAAGGACGAAGCCCCGTAGGGGCGCGATGTCCACATCCCGCTCCTACGGAGCTTGTTTTATCTACTGCATCGGTAACTATAAACATCGCGCTCCTAACGGAGCTTCGTCACATCCTTCAGCATTATCTATAAACAGGTCGTCCCTACGGGACTGCTGACTATTCTAGCTTCCTGCCTCCTGCTTCCTGCCCCCTGCCTCCTGTCCGCTGCCTCCTGCCTACTGCCTACTGCCCGCTGCCTCCTGCCTCACGCGGCGCGGGCGCGGCGCACCCTGCAAACGCACGGGCGGGCGCACGGCGCAACAGATGCTTGCGAGCCGCGTCCGGTCGCGCTGCATCTCGCTGTCTTCGGCAAGCGAGGCACGAACTTCATTGAAGATGCGGGCGGCGTGTGGGTTCGGCGGCTCGACGATGCGGTAATGCATCCACTTGCCCTCGCGTCGCGCGCCGACCACTTGAGCTTTGCGCAGGTAGGCCAGATGCCGCGAAATCTTCGGCTGGTTAGTCTGTAGAATTTCAACAAAGAAACAGACGCACACCTCGTCATCGCCCATCAGGTTCAACAACCGCAGCCGCGTGCGGTCGGCCAATGCCTTAAACAGCGTCTCCATCCGGTACGACTTCTCCGCTTTCTTCATAACGAGAAGCATTCTACCACAGCCGAACAAATATGCCTTGACGAATGTGTTCTGCTGACCTATGATCACATTCGCTAAAGCGAATATGTACGTTGCGCCGTGCCGGTCAGCGGCGGGCGCAGCAGCAAAAAGGAGAACGATGATGTCGAAAGAGATTCAAGAAGCGGTGCGCGCCCGTTACGGCACGTTCGCCGAAAGCAGTTTATCCACCGGGCACGATGGGGTGCGCCAGGTCGCCGAAGCTTTCGGCTACACGGCGGACGAACTGACCTCGATTCCTGCCGAAGCCAATATGGGATTGTCCTGCGGCAACCCGACGGCTTACGCGCATCTGCGCGAAGGCGAGACGGTCGTTGATCTCGGCTGCGGCGGCGGCCTGGATGTCTTTCTCGCCGCTCAGAAGGTCGGGCCGATGGGTCGCGCCATCGGCATAGATATGACCGCCGAGATGCTCGAACGTGCACGGCGCAACGCCGAGAACGGCCCCGACGACAAGCCTTACACCAACGTCGAGTTTCATCAGGCGACGATTGACAACCTGCCGCTCGCTTCGGCTTCCGTCGATTGCGTCATCAGCAATTGTGTGATCAATCTTACGCCCGATAAGCCGGCGGTTTTCCGCGAGATCGCCCGCGTGCTCAAGCCCGGCGGTCGCCTCGCGGTCAGCGACATTGCTTTGAAGAAGCCGCTGCCCGACGAGATCGGCAACGACCTGCTCGCTTACGTCGGCTGCATCGCCGGCGCGATTCTGATTGACGATTACCGGCGCGGCCTTGTCGAAGCGGGCTTTTCGCACGTCGAGATCGTTGATACCAATTCAGACCTGAACGTCTACGCGAAGATTGATAATCAGACCGTCTGTTGCGCGCCCGCAGCCGAGTCAAGCAAAGCCTTGCCGGTGGCCGCTTCAGGCTGCTGCTCGACCGCGCCAGAATCAGCCGACGCCACGCTCGGTTTGCAGCGCCTCGCCGAGATGCTATCGCGGTACAACGTCAACGACTACGCCGCCAGCGTCCGCGTCTACGCAATTAAGCCGGCAGCGTAAGGCGATTAACATAAGGCGGTGTCTTACAATGTCTCGACGCTCGGCAGGAACTTCGGCGCGCGGCGATGTTTCGTCGCCTGCTCGTAAGCGTAAGCCAGCTTGATGAGCATAGGCTCAGTCCAGGCGCGGCCCGCGAACGAGATGCCGACCGGCAGTCCATAAACAAAGCCTGCCGGCACGGTGATGTGCGGGTAGCCGGCGACGGCGGTCGGCGTCGAAAAGCCGCCCGTGAAGTGATCGCCGTTCAGTAGATCGGTCTTCCACGACGGGCCGCCGGTCGGCGCGATGAACGCGTCGAGCTTATGCTTCGTCATCACCGCGTCGATGCCTTCCGTGCGCGACAGGCGCAGGTTGTTCGCCAGCGCCTTGCGATAGGCCGGGTCGTTGAGGCCGCCTTTGGCCTCGGCCTTCAACATAATCTCCTGGCCAAAGTAAGGCATCTCTTTGTCGGCGTTCTTTTCATTAAATGCGATGATCTCTTTCAGCGAATGCACCGGCGCGCGCTCGCCGAGCGTGACGAGGTAAGCGTTCAGGTCGGCCTTGAATTCATAGAGCAGGACTTCCATCTCAGAGTCATCGAACTTGCCGGCAGTCTCGATGTCCGCCGGATCAATGATCTCCGCGCCGAGCCGTTTCATCACATCAATCGCATCGGTCATCAGCTTATCGACGCGGTCATTGAAGCCGAATGATTTGCGCGCGACGCCGATGCGCGCGCCTTTCATTCCGTTCGCATCGAGAAACTTCGTGTAATCGGCAGCGCCTTTGCCGCGACTGTCAGCCGTCGCCGTATCGCGCGCATCTATGCCGGTTATAGCCGTGAGCAGAATCACCGCGTCCGTCACCGTGCGCGCCATCGGCCCGGCTGTGTCCTGGCTGTGCGCTATCGGAATGATCCCCGCGCGGCTCACCAGCCCAAGCGTCGGCTTAATGCCGACCAGCCCGCACGTAGACGAAGGGCAGACCACTGAGCCATCCGTCTCAGTGCCAACCGCAATGGCCGCGAAGTTGGCCGACGCCGCCGCGCCCGACCCGCTGCTCGACCCACACGGGTTGCGGTCGAGCGCGTAAGGGTTGCGCGTCTGCCCGCCGCGCCCGCTCCAGCCCGATGTTGAATGAGTCGAGCGAAAGTTCGCCCACTCGCTCAGATTAGTCTTGCCTAAAATCACTGCGCCCGCCGCGCGCAACCGTTCAACGATGAACGCGTCTTTCGACGGCGTTGAGCCGAGCAAAGCAAGCGAACCGGCGGTCGTCATCATCTTATCCGCCGTATCAATATTGTCTTTGATGAGCACAGGGATGCCGTGCAGCGGGCCGCGACTTCCCTTGGCTTTGCGCTCGCGGTCGAGCGCGTCGGTGATGGCGAGCGCGTCGGGGTTCAACTCGATGATGGAATTGACCGCCGCGCCGCGCTTGTCTATCTCGTCGATGCGAGCCAGATAGCTCTCGGCTATCGAGCGGGCCGTGTGCTTGCCCGATTGCATAGCGCTTTGCAAATCGGCGACGGTCGCTTCTTCAAACTCGAATGGCCTGGCCTGATAAGCGACGCCGGCGGCTTCGGCTGATCCGCCCAAGCTCGGGTTGGCGACGGCGAGCGCGCCGGCGCAAGTGCTGAGCTTGAGAAATTGGCGGCGGCTGTTGATTATCTCTGCTTGATCTTTGTTTGTGCGCTTGCTCATCGCTCCTCCACTAAAGATAAAGTTAATTACAAAAACTCACTGTGATGGGTTGAAGACTGAAAGGCGAGGCACAAGCATAACATCTCTTTCGGCAAAAGAAAAAATCGCCCGCCGCGAGAAGGCGACGGGTCTTCCACCCTCTTAAATTTACCAATCGCTCGCGCGGCGTAGCTCTCAGGCATTCCCAGATGCGTCATCCGGTTCAACGCCGCACACGCGAGGCATCTCTCACCGCCCCCCCTGCAAACGAGATTGCCAACCGAGAGCCGATCAAATAAAAACTCCTGAGAGCTTGACTGTCAGATCTCGTCTCTCAGGAGGACATTCTTCATGTCTTGGTTCGATTTATACTTCCTCATCCGCCTCATGACAACTGATTGGCGC
>JBJMGV010000055.1:0-22970 GCA_045807725.1 Blastocatellia bacterium
CCCAATGCGCCGTGCCGGTGTAGCGGATCAGCGCCGGTGTTGACGTATAGCGGCCCGTCAGGCTAGGCGCGCGTGTCGGCTGGTCGTCATCGTCGTCAACCACGCTCGACTCGGCGATCAAGTCATCGGCTTCGGCCATCTGTTTGCGCGAGCCATCGATCTTCGCTTGCGCTTCGGCGATCTGCTTCTCGCTGGCGTCCAGCTCTTTCTTCGAGATGATGCCTTGCGCGAATAATTGCTTGCGCGTTTCGAGTTGCTGTTGCGCGTTCTTCAACTCGGCTTCGTACATCGTGGCGAGCGTCGCCATACTGGACTTATATTCGGTCGTCGCTTTAATCAGCTCCGACTTGGCGGCGGCCACTTCGCTCTTGAGCTTCGACTGTGCAGTCGGCCTAGCCGCGCGCGGAGCGGCTTTGCGCGATTGCGCCAGCGCGCTTGCGCCCGTGAGCGTGAAGGCCAATGTAATTAGCGCGACACCGCGCTTGATAAAATCCAAAACCTTGTTCGCTTTGTTCATTGATGAAGACCCAACCATCACACTGAGGACTACGATTAGGGGGAGCCATTTGTTGAAGGAACTTCAGCGCGTCACCGCGCCTGTTCGACGGCGCACTCGGTATACAGGTGGCAACCGTCTAGTTGTACCTGTGACTGATGTTTCAAGCGGCTCAGCGCCCGCGCGCCGTCTTCGCTAATAAAACTGATGCCGTCAACATTGATGCAGAGGGTCGCAGGCGGGCGATCAAGAAGCCGCGTGCAGAGGCTTTCGAGCAACTCGGCGGCGTCACCCGTCAGCCGACCTTCGACGCGCAGAACCACGCGCCCTGAGTCCTTGTCTTCCGATTGCGAAATGCGAATGTCCATCGTGCGATGCTCCTTCCGCTATAGATAAGGCAAGCGCCTTGCCAAACCTCGACACTCGCATAAACTTGTAAAAACCCCAGCAAAATCGAGCTTTCATACAATTCACGCCGTTGTGCATCCACTGTCAATAATCCCAGCAGCGCGATATGTCGTGTCGGAAACGAAATGTCGCGTCGAAATTTAGAGAGCTGTCGCGGGGCAGTATGGAGAGGCCGTTTTGGCTTTGCGGTCAGGGCTGTTTATCGAGGCGGGCGAGCCGTTCGTTGAGGTCTTCGATGAGCTGTCGGTAAGTCTCCTCCAGAATCACTCCCTCTTGCAGCAGCTCGTTGAGCCGCGCTTTCTTAATGCCGATCAGGTGACGCTCGATACGGCGAGTATGCTCCTCGATCATCGCTTCATTGATGTCGCCGTATTCGGACAAGCGCCGGCGCAGCGCCTCGTGCGTTTGCGAAAGGTTCCGGGCCAGGCCGTCATAGGTGCGCTCTGTGATAACGCCGCGCGCTTGCAGGTGGTCGAGTTCAGCTTTAGCCGCCGTCTCGATCAACAGTTGCCCTTGTAATAAGTCATACTCTTTCGACTGCGGTTCGGCTTTGGTGAACTTTAACCATTTGAGCAGAGGGCTGACCGTCAAGCCCTGAGCCAGCAGGCTAAAGATCACCGCGCCGAAGATCATCACAACTAAACGCGAACGATCTGGAAGCACGGTGGGTAGGCTCAAGACCAGAGCCAGCGACAACGAGCCGCGCAGCCCGCCCCAAAACAAGACGTGCTGCCAGCGAAAAGGCACACGCTTGGACAGCCGGTTAATCAGCGGCATCAAGCCATAGATGGCGACCGCCCGCGACGCCAGCATAGCCGCGACCGCCCACGCCACCGCTCGCAGATTCTCTGCCAGCATCGCCAGTTGCACCTCCAGCCCGATGAGCAGGAAGACCAGCGAGTTGACCACAAATGCGGCATACTCCCAGAACGAGTTGACCGCCATCTGTGTGCTCGACGACATACCGACGCGACGGCCATAGTTGCCGATGATTAGGCCGGTCAACAGTACGGCGATGACCGGCGAGACGTGCAGGGCTTCGGCCAGCAGAAATGAACCATACGCCGCAATCGTCGTCAGCGTGATCTCTAACAGGTGATCGTCAAAGTAAGAAGTCAGCGTCGAAGCGGCAAAGCCGATGGCGATACCTACGGCCAGCCCACCGACCACGACCAGCGTAAACTCGCGCAGCGTGCTCGCCACCAAGCCGCCGGGCGTACTCGCCGTCGCGCTCATAACGAGGCTCAAGATGATGCGAAAGATGACGACGGCGGAACCGTCATTGAACAGGCTTTCGCCTTCGACAATCGTCGTCAGCCGCGTCGGCAGGCTGAGCTTTCTGAACAACGCCAGCACTGACACCGGGTCTGTCGCGGAGATCATTGAGCCAAAGAGCAGCGCCACTCCCCACGATAGGCCAATGCCCCAATGCAGGATCAAGCCAAGGATGCTGACAGAAACGCAGACGCCCGGAACGGCGAGCATCAGGATGGGAATCAGGTTTTCGCGCAGGTGATCGAGCCGCAGGTTCCACGCCGCTTCAAACAACAGCGCCGGCAAAAAGATCAACAGGATCAGGTCGGGCGAAATGTGTACGGGCGGCAGAAAGTGCATCGGGCTGATGAGCAGCCCGACAATCACCAGCAACAGCGTGTAGGGCACGCGCACCCACTTGGCCGCCATCGCTACGCCGGAAGCGATCAACAGGAGAACGATAAAGATTGAGATGGCAAAGTGCGTGTCGTGCATCGCCTTCCAATCTAATGTCGAGCCGCCGCTACTTGATGCCGAGTTTTTTCATGCGACTACGCAGAGTCGAAGCGGGCAATCCAAGTATCTCTGCCGCACCGCCCTTGCCTGCAATCATCCCGCCGGTGTGCTTCAAAACCTCTTCGATGTAATCGCGCTCCATCTCGTCGAGCGTGACCAGTCGCTGCCGCACAGTCGGCGCTGCGGCGGTCGTTGTCGGCCTGCGCGCCGGGTCATTCAATGGCAGGTCAACATTGAGCACTTCGCCTTCAGCCAGCAACACAGCGCGCTCGATGATGTGCTCCAGCTCGCGCACGTTGCCGGGCCAGCTATACTGTTGCAGGCGTTCGAGCGATTCCTGGCTGATCGACGTGATCTTCTTTTTGAAGCGGGCGCGAAACTTCTGCGCGAAATAATTGACCAGCAAAATCAAATCATCGCCGCGCTCGCGCAGTGGCGGGATGTTGATCGGAAAGACGTTCAGGCGGTAGTAAAGGTCGGCGCGAAACTTCCCTTCTTCGACCAGTCGCGCGAGCTGTTGATTTGTAGCGGCGATCACGCGCACGTCTACTTTGATGGTCTGCGTGCCGCCGACGCGCTCGAACTCGCCCTGCTGAAGCACGCGCAGAAACTTGGCCTGCGTGTCGAGCGGCAACTCGCCGACTTCATCAAGGAAGATGGTCGCGTGATTGGCCAGCTCAAAGCGTCCGAGCTTGCGCTGCACCGCGCCGGTAAACGCGCCGCGCTCGTGGCCGAAGAGTTCGCTTTCGACCAGCCCCGAAGGCAGCGCCGCGCAATTGACGGTGATCAGCGGGCGCGAGCGCCGCAAGCTGCGCGCCTGAATGGCGCGAGCAATCAGCTCCTTTCCGGTTCCGGTTTCGCCGGTGATGAGCACAGTCGAATCGGTCGGCGCAACGCGCTCGACATCTCGCATTGCTTGTTTGAAAGTGGAACTGACGCCGACCAGTTCTTCGATGTTGTAATTCTGGTTGATCGCCTCTTGCAGATAAAAGACCTGTGATTCGAGCGCCGCCACGCGCCCCCGTTCTTCTTCGAGGTCGCGGGCGCGGCGGTCGAGTTCTTCCATCATCTCCTGAAGCGCGGCGCGGTCGCTGACGATGGCTGGAAGCTGCTCCTCAAAATCTTCGATCTGGTAATGCTCGCGCGCGGCGCTGGCGGCTTCGTTGGTTTCACCGCCGAGCGATCTGCCGATGACGCGGCACTGCGCGTCGCCTTTGCCGACGCACTCGGTTTCAAAGTAGAAGACCTCGCTGCCGAAGACGGCGGTTGAATAGCCGCTCGCATAGCCCATCAATGACCAGCAGACCGGCGTGTCGCTCTTGCCGATGTGTTTCAAGTGCTGCTCGGCTTCGTAGGAATGCGTCCAGATGCCTTCGGCGAAAAAGACGCCGCGCTCAGGGTCGAGTTCGTGCAGCACGGGGTGCGAATCGGTGATGCCTTCAATCGCATGCAGGCGCGTGCCGGCCCGCCACCAGTCTTCGAGCGTCGCCCAGTTGAACGCCTCTTTCGTGGTCATCGCGTCGCGGTAGCCGCGCGCGTAGCCGAATCGCACAAAGAGCTTTCGCGCGCTCGCTACGCCCAGCCGCTCGATCAACTCGTGGCGCAGGAACCCCATTGCGTCGGCGTCAAAGATCAGCATACGACGATTCTTGAAATAGATCGTCCCTGCCTCTTCATCAATCTGCAATAGCTCGACGAGCTTCAGGTCTTCAGGCTTCATAGGCTCAGGATTCAGGATTCAGGAGTCAGGATTCAGTTCAGGCATCGAAGGTGAATGGCCGCCGCTGATGAATCGGTGATTAGCGAAGCCGCTCCCTGAATCCTGACTCCTGAATCCTGAATCCTATTTTCTATGAATTTTCGCGTACACGTCGGCGACTCGCTGGCCGTGTTCTTCGCTTTCGAGGCAGCGGCGGAAGGTTCGCCCAATCTCGTCAAGCGCGCTGCGGGTGTCGAGATCAATCAACTCGCGGGTCAGCCGCTTGGTTTCGATCAACGCCTGACGCGGCTTGGCTGTAAGCAATGCGGCGAGCTGCATCGCTTGCGGCATCAACTCGGATTGCGCGTAGACGTGATTCACCAGGCCGATGCGGTAGGCTTCGGCAGCCGAGATGTTCTGGCCGGTCAGAGCAAGCTCTTTCGCTTGCGCCAACCCGATAGTTTTATAAAGCGGGTGGATGATCTGCGTCAGGCCGATGTTAATCTCGGCTTGCCCGAAGATGGCTTCTTCGGCGGCGAGGCGAATATCGCAGAAGGCGGCAAGGTCGAAGCCTCCGGCGATGCACGGCCCATTAATCGCAGCGATGACCGGCTGCGGCAATTCCCAGACGGCGCGAAACACAGTGGTAACGGTCGAGAGATAGGCGAGCTTCTCTTCCGCTGTCCAACTGATGAGCAGGCCGAGGTCGAGGCCGGCGCAAAAGCTGCGGCCCGCGCCGGTAATCACGACCACATTCAGCGAATCGTCGCTCGCTGCCGCGTCGAGCGCGTCACCGAGTTGCCGCACCAGATCGGGATGCAGCGAGTTGCTTTTGTCTGGGCGGTTGAGCGTCAGCAGGAGGATAGCGCCCTGTCGTTCGCTCAAGACCAGCGGCGCGGCTGTGCCGGTTGACATGATGAACTCTCCTTGTCGCGATGGCGTAACATCTTTATGCTGACAGGAAATCATAAACGAGTGCGGGGAGGCAGGTAAAATGTTTTGCCCAAAATGCGGCGCAAAGAATGCTGACGAACAGGGCTATTGTCGCAGTTGCGGTCACGGCCTGGTTAGCCACCGGCTGGCGATGGAAGGCAAAATCGAAGACGCCGGCACGCACATCAAGAGCGGCTCGCTGCTCATCTCAATCGGCTTAATCATCATCGGCATCGTCAAGCTCAACCTGATTTTCAGTCTCTTCTTCAACTCATCGAAATTCGGCATCATCTTCAACACGTTATTGCTGCTGCTCGTCGCCGTGCCGATTATGATCGCCGGCATCTTCCGGCTCAGTCGCGCCAAACGCAATCTCGGCCCCTCGCCGAACGATGCCGAGAAAGCCATCACAGCGAACGAAGCCCCGCCGCTCGCCGCCGCTCCGACGACGGATCACCTCATCAGTGTGCCTTCGGTCACCGAACACACCACGCTTGAATTGAAAGAGCCTGAGCCGCGCCGCTAAGCGTCTATTCATCACCTTCGCCATTTTATGCTTGACAGCAATATTTTTCTTAATAATATATTGCTATGCAACATAACGACACCAGGATGCTCGACCGTGAGTTGAAGAAAGGCAGCGCCGAGCTGTTGATCCTCTCGCTGGTCGAGGCGCGGCCCCGGCATGGTTACGAAATCAGCAAGCTGATCGAAGCGCGCTCGGACGGCGTGCTGCGCTTCAACGTTGCGTCGCTTTACCCGCTGCTCTACCGCCTTGAAAAACGCGGCTGGGTCGAGGGGCGCTGGGTGGAGAAGGCCGGTCAGCGGCGGCGGCGTTATTACAAACTGACCAGAGAAGGCCGCAAGGTGTTGGCCGCGCAGCGCAGCCGTTGGCAATCCTTCGTGGCGGCGATCAGCCGCATCACCGAGGCCGAAAATGCCTGACTGGCAGCAAGCGATACGGCAGCGGCTCGCCGGCTTACGGCTTGAGCCGACGCGCGAAGACGAGATCGTTGAAGAACTGTCGCAGCATCTCGATGACCGCTACGCCGAGATGTTGGCCGGCGGTGCGACCGACGAGGCGGCGCGTTGTGCGGCGCTCGCCGAGTTGAATGGCAGCGAAGTCCTTCATCAAGAACTGCGGCGCGACAGGCAGACGAGCGCCGCAGAGCGCGTCGAGTTGGGAGCGCGCAGGAGAAACATCATGGCAGACCTGTTACAAGACCTGCGTTATGGGCTGCGAATGTTGCGCCTGAATCCAGGCTTCACACTGATCGCGGTGTTGACGCTGGCGCTTGGCATCGGCGCAAACACTGCGATCTTCAGCCTCGTCAACAGCATTCTCCTGCGCCCGTTGCCGTACGCGCAACCCGACCGATTGGTGCGATTGATTCAATCCAGTCCGAGTCTCGGCCTTCCGACGTGGGGATTATCGCAAGCCAATTTCGCCGCCTACCACGAGCAGAGCGATGCCTTTGACACGCTCGCGCTCTACACCAACGGCGGCGTCAACCTCACCGGCGAAGGCGAGCCGGAGCGACTATCAGTGACGAACGTGAGCGCCGATTTTTTCAACGTCTTCGGCGTCAGCCCGGCACTGGGACGCACCTTTCAAGCGGGTGAAGACGCGCCCGGCAAGAATGGCGTATGTGTGATTAGTTACGGACTGTGGCAGCGGCGTTTCGGCGGCGACGCAAATGTTATTGGCAAGAAGCTGACCTTGAATTACGCGCCGACCGAAATTATCGGCGTGATGCCGGCAGCGTTCAAGTTCCCGCGACTTGAGACGGAGTTGTGGATTCCGCTGGCGCTGAACACATCGAGGCCCGCGCCCTATGCCTTCCGCAGCATTGGCCGACTGCGCGCGGGAATCACTATCGCACAGGCACAAGCGGACACGACCAACGTCCTGCAAAATTACGGACGCCAGCACCCCAACTTGTCAGAGGCCGTGGGGATTAACGAAGGCAGCGGGCCGCGCACCATCGTCACGCCACTGAAAGAAGCCATCGTCGGCAAGACCAACAAGCCGTTGTTAATCCTGCTCGCGGCGGTCGCTTGCGTGTTGCTGATCGCGTGCGCCAACGTCGCCAATCTCTTGCTGGCTCGCGCGACCGCGCGAACACGCGAGATTGCCGTGCGGGTAGCGCTCGGCGCGACGCCATCGCGCGTTGCGAGACAACTGCTGACCGAAAGCGTCCTGCTGTCCTGCATCGGCGCGGCGGTTGGCACAACGTTGGCTGGCTTAGGCATCCGCCTGCTCGACAGGCTGCCGGTCAGCGGCGTTGCGCGTATCGAAGAAGTGAATCTGAGCGGCGCGGTGCTGATGTTTACTGCGGGCCTCGCCCTGCTCACAGGCTTACTGTTTGGGTTGATGCCCGCCCTGCGCGCTTATGGGATGGGACTGGCTAACGGGTTGCGCGAAGGCGGGCGCGGCAGCATAGCGAACCGTAGGGTCAATAGCGCGCTGGTCGCCGTTCAGTTCGCGCTCTCGTTAATCCTGTTGATCGGCACGGGGCTGTTGCTAAAGAGCTTTCAGCGATTGGAGTCGGTCAATCCCGGCTTCAACCCCGAACAGACGCTGACGCTGTCCGCCGCGCTGCCGCGCTCGAAGTACAATCAGCCGGAACGGACGATGCAGTTTTACAACAACGCCATTGAGCGGTTGCGCCGCGCGCCGGGCATTCAAGCCGTCGGCTTTGCTTCTGACTTGCCGTTCGCCGAAAACGCCAACGAAGACGGCTTCATCATCGAAGGCCAGGAGCCGCTCGATGGCAATCCCACACACACCGAGCAGGCTATCTTGCAGTCCGTCACGCCCGGCGTCTTTCGCGCGCTGAGCCTGCCGCTGCTCAGTGGCCGCGACTTTCAAGAGACAGACACCGCCGGTTCACCGCCTGTAGCGATCATCGACGAGCCATTGGCGCGGCGCTACTGGCCGAACGGCGACGCCATCGGCAAGCGCATCGAGACGACGGGCGATAAGCAATGGATGACCATCGTCGGCATCGTCGGCGGCGTCCATCACTTTAATCTGGCCGAAGAGAGACAGCCGCATATTTATATGCCGATGTCCCAATACACGGACGCGTTCGCCTTCTTGATTGTGCGCACAGACGGCTCGCCTGCCGCTGCCGCTTCGACCGTAAAGGCCGAACTGAAGCAGGTCGAACCGGACCTGCCCATTTACATGGTTCGTTCAATGAGCGAGATTGTCGGGCAGACCTTGAGCACGCAACGGCTGACGAATGGATTGCTCACGGCGTTTGCGATACTGGCCCTGCTGCTCGCCGCCGTAGGCATCTACGGCACGATGTCTGTGTACGTCGGCAGCCGCACCAAAGAGTTCGGCATACGCCTGGCGCTTGGCGCGCAGCCTGCGGCGATGGTGTGGTCTGTGCTGCGGCAAGGTTTATTGCTGACTTCGGCGGGCGTCGTCGCGGGCATTGCCGGCGCGCTGGCATTGACGCAGACAATCAAGAGCTTGTTGTTTGAAGTGAGCGCGACCGATCCGGTAATCTTCGCCGGCATCCCTGTGTTGCTGGTGCTGGTCGCGCTGGCAGCTTGTTACGTACCGGCCCGCCGCAGCGCCCGCGTCAACCCGCTGACCGCCCTGCGCCACGAATGAGCCAGCATTGATTCACTGAGGTGAAGCGCGCCCGGTGCTTTGATAGAATGATTGCGGTCATAGCCGTTCACCCGCTGCTTTAGCAATTCATCCGGTGAGGCAAATTGTAATGCAAGCAACAATCAATCACCTTAACTTCAGCTATAGAGATCAAGGGAACGGCGAGCCGGTCATCTTCCTTCACGCCTTCCCGCTCAACCAGATGATGTGGGACGAACAGATGGCCGCCTTGAGCTATCACTGCCGCACGATCACGATTGACCTGCGCGGCTTCGGCGGCTCGGACGCTGGTGAAGGACCTGCGACGATGGAGCAGATGGCCGCCGATGTGCGCGGCTTGATGTCAGGACTCGGTATCGAGCGGGCGACGCTGGTCGGCCTGTCGATGGGCGGCTACGTGGCGCTGGCGTTTTACCGCGAGTACCCGGATGCCGTACGCGCGCTGGCGCTCTCAGACACGCGGGCCAGCGCCGATATGCACGCGGCGCGCGAACGCCGGTTGCAATCCGCCGAGAAAGCTGAACGCGAAGGCGCGGCGGCAATCGCCGATGATATGACACCGCTGCTGCTCGGACAAACGACGCGACAGACGCGCCCCGACATCGCGGCCCGCGTGCGCGCGATGATCGAAGGCAATTCGCCGCACGGCATCAGCGCCGCGCAACGCGGGATGGCCGCGAGGCGCGATTCAACTTACATTCTGGCGGCGATAGATTTCCCGACCTTAATCATTGTCGGCGCGGAAGACCAGCTTACGCCGGTGGCCGAAGCCGAGAGCCTGCGCGACGGCATACGCGGCGCGCGGTTGCAGGTGATCGAAGGCGCGGGGCACCTCTCGAACATCGAACGCCCCGTCGAGTTCAACGCGGCGCTGACTGAATTCATCGAATCGCTGTAGAAAGCTAGAACCACAGATGAATACAGATGGACACAGATAAAAGAAGAGAGTTCCTTCTCATCTGTATTTATCTGTGTTCATCTGTGGTTTCTTTTCTTCTGGAAGAGACATCAGGCGAGTTGCGCGTAGCCGCCGCGAAAGTAGACGAGCGGTTTGCCGTCGCTGACGGTGGCGTGTTCGACTTCGCCGACGACGATGGTGTGGTCGCCGCCCGCATAGGTGTGAACGATGCGGCATTCAACCGCCATCAGCACGTCGTTGAGCAGCGGCACGCCGGTGACGCCGTCCGCGTAGCCCGTACCGCTGAACCGATCCGTGTCGCGCGAGGCGAAGCGGCGCGAGAGAATCTCTTGATCTTCGGCCAACACATTGACCGCGAAGTAATGCCCCTCGACAAGCAAGTCATGAATCGAAGCGCGCTTGTCGATGCAGACCAGCACCAGCGGCGGATCAAGCGACAGCGAAGCGAAAGAGCTGACCGTAAGGCCGGAGGGCTGATTGGCCTCGGTCTTTGCCGTGACGACGGTGACGCCGCTGGCGAAGCGGCTCATCGCGCTACGAAATTCATCCTTGCTGATAGGCATTGCACCTCACAAGTCAGTGGCCACTGACGACTACTGCTTTTTATATTTGGCGATTAATTCGTCGAGGCCGTTGGTCGAGCCATTGTGACGGAACTTGTAATAGCCCTCAAGCTCCGGGCGCAATTGCTGCGCAAACGGGTCGTACTGCGCGTCGCCCTGCGCCACTCCGAGGGCGTGCGCCCACATCTCGATGACCTCGTCCATCTTCGCCTGCGCGTCCTTCAACAACTTTTCCTTCACCGGCCCCGGCGATTGCTTCTGGTAGTCGGTGGCTAGTTTCTGATAGTCGTCGTTGATGAGCGAGCCGAGCAGGTAAAACGTGAACGGGTCGTTGGCGTTGAGCGAGGCAGCCTTTTCCAGCTTCGTCTTGGCGTCGGCGTTGTTGCCGGTCATCAACGACATCAGCCCTTCGACCTGATAGAGCTGCGGCAGCCAGCGCGTTTGATACTCCTTCCAGCCTTCGTCCGTCATACTCGCCGGCTTGTTGCCGGATTCGATAATCTGAATGGCCTTCGCGCCGTACTGCTGGCTCTGCGGCACGTACTTCGCGTTTCTCTGCTTCGCCTGTTCAACGCCGAGCATCGTCACCTGCGTCAGCACGGTCACATCGTTGGGATTTTTGGCGAGCGCCTTGTCAGCAAACGTGAAGGCGTCGTCTACACGCTTGGCGCTGATGTAAGCGTTCAGCAAGACCGGCGCGATCACGTCGGAATCCGCCGGGTCTTTGAAGACCGTCAATGAATTTTCCAGCAACGTGATTTTCTGCGTCGGGTCTGTCACTTTGCTGATCTCGCCGACGACGTGCGAGACGACGACGGCGCGGTTGGTGCTCTTGGGATACTTCTTGATGAATTCGTCAGCGGCCTTGAGCTTGGCGGCGGGGTCGGCGGCAGTCTGCACTTTGCTCAAGGCCTCCTGCTCGCCTTTCGACACTTGCGGCGCTTTGCTCTTGTCCTGCGCCCAGGCAAGGGCGGCGAGCGCGACGGCGAGGGCGCACACGGCCAAGGCTCGCGTGATGGCGTATGAGTTCGGTTTCATGAATGACCTCTTTGAATGTGGATTCCAGCAAATGGCTCTGAGCACCAGGCTCGAACGGCAAAGAGTATTCTGCGGTATCATTGACACCATTGCAAGCGCAGCGCCTCGTGTAGCGGCAGCAGCGTCGGTCACTTATTTTTCAGTCTTTGCAGGCACGCAACGGGCAACGCCGGGCGGGCCATTTGGTGTCTCATGTTCTGGACAAAGTGGCCTCTTGTGCCATCGGGGCGAGGGCCGCTAGAATTTCAATAAGGTATCAGGGCAGTCCGGCCCATCAGAAGAATGGAGAATCTAATTATGAAGAAGTTGCTTGCTATCGCCGCCTTCGTCGTAGGCATCGCCGCGCCCGCATTGGCGCAGGACTGGGAGCACGCCGTCTCGCTGTTCAATCAAAAGCAGATGCGCGCTGCCATACGCGAATTCCACTCGGTCTTGAAAGCTAACCCCGACGCGTGGCAGTCGTGGTACTACATCGGTTACGGCCATTACCAGTTGCAGGAGTACGCCGACACGATTGACTCGTTCAACAATTATCTGAAGGCCGCCGTCAAAGATGAGAAAGCGCCGATCACCGGCCACTACTTTCTCGGCTGGGCGCATTATCAACTGCAACAGTATGACAAGGCAATTCCCGAATTCACGCAGTACATCGCGCTCTCGGTCAAAGGCAACGAGAAGGTAGATGTGACGGCGCGCGGCGCGCTCGGTCGCTCCTACATCTTCACGCAGAAGTACGCCGAAGCGGTCGAGCCGCTGACGGCTGCCGCCGCCGAGATGAAGACCAACGCCTCGAATTATTACCTGCTCGGCTTCGCGCACTATAAGCTGAATCACATTGACCAGGCGACGACGGCGTTGAGCCAGGCGCTGACGGTTGATCCGAAAGAGCCGGACGCGCTGGCGCTGTTGACGGAGATTTACTTCGCGCAGATGAAGCAGAACCCGGCGGCGGTGAGGCAGGCGATTGCGACCGGCGAGCGATTGATGCAGGTGCGCAATGACGAGCGGTCGTGGGCGCTGCTCGGCCAGGCTTATCTATTCGACAAGCAGTACACGAAGGCAGCGCCGCTGCTCGACAAGTACGCGCGCCAGCATATGGATTCGCTGCCGGCGTGGTACAACCTCGGCGTCGCCTACTCGCGCTCGAATCAATGGAAGCCTGCCGCCGAAGCCTTAGAGCAAGCCATCAAGTTGCAGCCGACCAACCTGGCCGCGAACCTTGAGCTAGGCTACGTCTACGAGAGCGATAAGCAGTACGACAAGGCGCTGGCCGCTTACGAGCGCGCCTACGACGCATCGGGCCG
This sequence comes from Blastocatellia bacterium, assembly GCA_045807725.1. Classification (GTDB taxonomy): domain Bacteria; phylum Acidobacteriota; class Blastocatellia; order UBA7656; family UBA7656; genus DATENM01. The sequence continues at coordinate 12,759 of JBJMGV010000055.1, forward strand.
CAAAGACGAAACCGCGCGCGGCGGCATTGATCGCATCAAGCAGGCAAAGCCTCAAGGACAGTAGGCAGAAGCCAGAAGGCAGGAAGCAGGAGGCAGGAGGCAGGGGGCAGGAGGCAGCCGGTCGCATAGGTCTAAGCTCCGTTAGGAGCGCGATGTTTATAGTTATCACGCCGATTTATTATCAAGCTCCGTAGGAGCGCGATGTTTATAGTTACCGATGCAATAGAAGAAGCAAGCTCCGTCAGGAGCGTGATGTTGACATTGCGCCCCTACGGGGCTTCGTCATTTCCTTCAGCCATTTCTATAAACATTGCGTCCCTACGGGACTCACTGGACACTGGCCACTGGCCACTAGCCACTGCCTCCTGCCTCCTGCTTCCTCTCTTCCACTTCCCCACTTTCGCTGACATACCCGACCCGCTCCAGTCCTTCGTAAGCGATGGCCATTAGTTCGATGTCGCGGCTCTCGCCCGGCTTGAGCGAGAGCGCTTCGCCGCGCGCCGCCGCGTGCATCAGCATCGGGTAACTGGCGCAAGGCTCCAACGCGATGTTATAGGTCGCGCTCCACCACGGGTAATCGCGCCCGCCACGATAGACCTGCCAGTACCACAGCACCTTGAAAACATCTACCGGGTAGCGCATAGCGAAGCCGACGCGCTTTGATGTATTCGTCACCGCGAACCAGCCGTCGGTGATGCCTTCGAGAAAGACCATATCTGAAGCCGCCACTTCAGGGCCGGGGATACGCGACAGGTCAACGAAGCCGCCGGCTGCCGCTTCGGCCATCGGCCAGTCGCGGAGTTGTTTCGGCTTCAGGCGCGAGGTCGGCGGCGTGTAATCTTCGATGGTGCGGATGCGACAATCGGGAAGATCAATGCGGCAGCTTTCATCAATGAACGGCCAGCCGAGCGCCGGGTGATGGCCCCAGGTGAAATCGACCGGCTGGCCGCCTTCATTAGTGACGCGCTCACGGATGCGCAGCACGGCTTCATCGCGGCGCAGGCTGACGGTCTTGACCAGATGAAACGGCGTCCGCACGGTGCGAACCTCAAACTGCACTTCGATCTCTTCGACATGGTCTTTAGTGATCGAGTAGCGCCACGGCAGCAGCAAAACTTCGCCGTGCTGGCCGATCTCTGCGGCTTGATGCTCGGAGAGCGCGCCGCAATTCGGAAAGAGTTCTTGCCAGCCGCCCTCATAAAAGTCGGTGTGCGGCCCGGCGCTGCGCGGGCTGGATTGCCAATACAGCGAACGGTCGCGCAGCCCCGCCCACGTCCGCCACATAAAATCCACATCGCGCGGCTTGTAGAGGAATTCATAAACGTCCGTGCCTTTGTCGGCGATGAAGGTAACGCGCAGCTTCTCGTTTTCGAGCGCCACCGCGCGGTGGCCTGCGATGACGAACTCGGTGATGCGGCAGCCGTAGTTGCGCGTGTGATGGTAGGTTTGATAGCTCATCGGCTCTCCCTCGTCAGCGGCGAGATTATCACGGCGACCGGCGATTGTCAGGTTGAATCAACGCCGACGCTGTGCGATAACACGTCGAGGAGTTGAAAGGATGGAAAAGAAAAAAGCGGTCGTGTTGCTGAGTGGCGGTCTTGATTCGACAACGGCGCTGGCTATTGCTTTATCGGAAGGTTACGAAGTTTACGCGATGTCGTTTCATTATGGGCAGCGCCATTCAGTAGAGCTTGAAAGCGCCCGCCGCATCGCCCTTAGCGTGAGCGTCGCGCGCCACCTGATCGTTGATATTGATCTGCGCGCGATTGGCGGCTCGGCGCTGACGGACGAGATCGCCGTGCCTCGGTCGCGCTCAAGCGAAGAGATGACGGCGGCCATTCCGGTGACGTATGTGCCGGCGCGCAACACGATCTTCCTGTCGTTCGCCCTGGGCTGGGCCGAAGTGATCGGCGCGGCGGACATCTTCATCGGCGTCAACGCGCTCGATTATTCAGGATATCCTGATTGCCGGCCCGAATACATCGAAGCCTTCGAGCGTATGGCCAATCTCGCCACCAGGGCCGGCGTCGAAGGTCAGACGCGATTCAAGATTCACACGCCGCTGATCGCAATGACGAAAGCCGAGATCATTCGCCGAGGGCTTGCGCTCGGCGTTGATTATTCACTCACGCACAGTTGTTACGACCCGACGCCTGAAGGGCTGGCGTGCGGCCAGTGCGATAGCTGTTTGCTCAGGCAAAAAGGATTCAGCGAAGCCGGCGCGCGTGACCCGCTGGTTTATGCCGATTAAGGCGTCGGCTTCTCGCCCCATATCCACTGGCTGAACCATTCAAAGTTGTGCTCCATCACGGCGCGCTGCTGTTTGGGCTTATCAATGCCGTGACCGAAGCCTTTGTAGACGATCATCTTCACCGGCACGCCTTTGTCTTCGAGCGCCTGGCGTAGCTCATACGCATTCGGGATCGGCACTCTTCGATCAAGCTCGCCGTGTTGAATCAGCGTCGGCGTGCGCGCGTTCTTGATGTAAGCGATGGGCGAAGTCTTGCGATAGATTTCGGGGTCGTCCCACGGCGTTGCTTTCAGATATTGCCGCGTGAACGGCGTGATGTCCGTGTTGACGTAGTAGGTCATCCAGTCCGAGATGCCCGCGCCGACTGAGACGGCTTTGAAGCGATCACTGCTCGCCGTGATGAACGCAGAGATGTATCCGCCCTGGCTCCAGCCCATCGCGCCGACGCGATCTTTATCGACGAAGCCCTGCGCGATCAAATAATCGACGCCTGAAATCACGTCCCAGTAATCGCCGACGCCGAGGTTGCGAACGTTCAGCGAGCGGAACCGTTCGCCGTAGCCGGCGGAGCCTCTGTAGTTCGGGCGCAGGATCACCGCGCCCTTTGCGATGAATTTCTCTATCGGGTAGTTGCGGTCGGCGCGCAGCACGGGTGTGTCAACGCCAGTCGGGCCGCCGTGAATGACGACTAACAACGGGTACTTCTTCGTCGCGTCGAAATCTGCGGGCTTGATCAGCACGCCTTCGATGAGCGCGCCATCGGTAGACTTCCACTGAATCACTTCGCGCTTCGCTAGCTGAAACTCTTTCAACTGCTCGGCCATCGCCGTCAACTTGCGCGGCGCATAACCGTTGATTGGCGACACGTAGATTTCCGTAAACTCGTTCGGGCCGGCGGCGACGAAAGCGGCCTGTCGATAGTCGCGCGTGAACGAATACTGCGACGACGCGAAGCTCGCCGGCTGGCTGATGAGATCAATGGCTTTCGTCGCCGGGTTCAAGCGAAACAGGTGTGACGAGGTCTTCTGCTGGCTTGTGAAATAGATGCCGTCCGGCGACCACGCGAGCAACATCGGCTCTTCGTCAAAGCTCGCGGTCAAGACCTGCGGCACGCCGCCTTCGCTCGCAATCACCGCGATGCGGTTGTTCTCGAAGAAATGAAACTCGTGAGCGTCGGCAGTCTCAAAAGCGACCTGTCGGCCATCGGGCGACCACACCGGATTGGTGTCCGGCCCGCGCGTTTCCACAATCTTCTTGACCACTTTATCGCCGACCGTCAGCACGTAGATGTCGCTCGTGTCCGAAGAGATGAGGTCAGGATTGCGTGCCGCGCTGAAGGCGATGCGCGTCGCATCGGGCGACCAGTTAAACTGGCCGACGCTGAACCATGTGCCGTCGGTGAGCCGCACCGGCTCAGGCTTTTTCGTTATACCTTCGCCGGGGACTTCGATCATCCACAGGTGCGTCATCACGTAATCGCCGTGCACGATCTCGAACTCGCCGTACTTGTCCTTGCGTTCCTTGCGCTCTTTGCTCTCCGGCTCGGCGGCGGTGTAGGCGATGGAACGCCCATCGGGCGACCACGCGAACGCGCTCACGCCGGTCTCAAGCGCGGTCAGTTGCACGGCCTCGCCGCCGGTCGGCGAGATGACGTAAAGCTGCCGCTTGCCATCACGGTCAGAGATGAAGGCAATGCGTTTGGAATCAAACGACCATTGCGGAGCGGCGCTCGACTTCTTCGCGTTGGTCAACTGGTAGCGTTCACCTGTGGCGACGACGGCAATCCATATCTCGTTCTCGAAAGCGTTCTCTTCCCAGTTCGTCTCTTGCACCTGATAAGCGACCAGCCGCCCATCGGGCGAGATGCGCGGGCCAGAGACGTTCTTCATACTGAGCGATTGTTCAAGGGTTGGCGTCTTATTCGATTGCGCGAAGGCGAAAGAGGCGAGTAACCAAACAAGCAGAGCAACGGGCAGCAGTTTTCTCATCGAAGCGTCTTCTCCCACATTGAAGTCGTTGATCCACTGGAAACGGCAGCGGCAGTTTATCACATCTCGGTCAACCGCATCAGGCCGGTTTGACCGCGCCGCATCGGCAATGAGAGCATGAAGCGTGGACGGCTTGCATCATCTGACGAACAAGGAAATGGCATGAATACAGATCGGCATCAAACCCAAACCAGCGACGAAGAGACGGCTACCGTAGATCAGGTCGAAGACCGTGTGCAGGCCGAGATGAAACGGCTGGAAGGCAACGCTAAAGAACGCGCCGGGCAAGGCATGCAGAATTCAGAGCTTGAGCGCGAAGGCCGCCGCCTCAAAGCGGAAGGTGAGAGCGAGCTGAACGACCAGGAATCGGAGCAGTCATCCTAAAGCTGAACCATCGCCCTTAATCAAGCGCATCAATCGCTTCCTGAATCTCGTCGCGCGTGCGGCGGTCATTCGCTTTCGTTGCGACATCGAGGCCCGTGCAGTAGACGGCGCGGGCCTCTGCCGTCTCGCCTGCCCGCGCCAGCAACCGGCCCAGGTGGTAATAGGCCGCGACGTAAGCGGCGTCGCGCGCGATGACTTCGCGCAACGCAGCGATGGCTTCTGCCGTGCGCTGCTCTTTTTCAAGCTCAAGCGCCAGCGCGTAACGCGAGAACGCATCTGCCGGATCGGCAGCGACGAACTCTTCGAGCATCTCCCTGCGACTCTTCATCCTTCGCCTCAACTCCGCTGCAAATGAAAAGTAGCGCAAGCCACAAAGCCTGCGCTACCCGCCTGGCCACCTTCTATCGCCGCCCGCGTCAGTCTCGCTGACCGCGCGCCGCGTGATAATAAAACCTGCCGATCAGCACAAAGAGCGCCGTGACGTAGGCCCAAACCAGCAACGAAATGAGCATCGCTTTCGCCCTCGCCGGACTTGACCAACCACGATGCAAGCAACAAACGAGCGCGCTCAATCGAACGCGCTCTGCTTGCTGTCTAAGCTTTCAAATAAGCTTTCAAAGCGGACAGGCTATTCCGTCGCCGTCTGCTCGACTTCAGCCGGCGGCTGTGTCGGTTCGGCGGGAACGCTGCGGCCCCTTGATTGAGCCGAAGCCGCTGCGGCTGCCGCGCGCTCGCCGCGCGTGTCGCGCTCGCGGATGCGCGCCGCTTTGCCGCGCAGCTTGCGCAGGTAGTAAAGCTTGGCGCGACGCACGCGCCCACGACGCACCACGTCTATGCGATCAATCACGGTCGCGTGGAGCGGGAAGATGCGCTCGACGCCGACGCCGAAGCTGGTCTTGCGCACGGTGATCGTTTCGCGCACGCCCGAATGTTTGCGCGCAATGACGATGCCTTCAAATGCCTGTATGCGCTCTTTATCGCCTTCTCTGATCTTAACGTGAACGCGAATCGTGTCGCCGGACTGAAACGCCGGGATGCTGTCGCGGAGCTGGCGATCTTCGACCGCTTGCACTACTGGATTCATGACAATTACCTCTCGCTGCTTAATATTCGGGTTCGGTCTGCGGCCCATGTATCGAACCGAAGGCCGCAACCTCACTGCTTATTCATCTCTCGCAAAATCTCTTCGACCAGGCGGCGCTCGTCTTCGCTGAGCGCGCGCCGTTCGAGCAAATCGGGCCGGCGCTTCAATGTCTTTTCCATCGCCTTGCGCCGCCGCCATTTTTCAATCTCGCCGTGGTGGCCGCTGACTAACACATCGGGCGCTTTCAAGCCGCGATACTCCGCAGGCCGCGTGTAATGCGGGTAATCGAGCAAGCCGTCGGCGAACGAATCGCGTTCGGCAGATTCATTGCAGCCGAGCGCGCCGGGAATCAATCGCGTCACCGCGTCCACCACCACCATCGCCGGAATCTCGCCGCCCGATAAAACGTAATCGCCGATTGAGAGTTCGTCATCGGCGAGTTGTTCGATGACGCGCTCGTCCACGCCTTCGTAGCGCCCGCAGATCAACACAACCTGTTTGCGCCCGGCCAACTCTTCGGCGACGCGCTGCGAAAGCAATCGCCCCTGCGGCGATAGCATCACGACCGTGGCGTCTCCGGCGCGGTGCGTGATCGCTTCGATGGCGCGAAACAGCGGCTCAGGCTTCATCACCATCCCCGCGCCGCCGCCGAACGGGCGATCATCCACCTGATGGTGGCGATCAAACGTGTAGTCGCGCAGGTCGTGCAGGTTGATCTCAATCAAACCGGCCTCGACCGCGCGGCGAATGATTCCGAATTCAAAGACCCCGCGGAATATCTCCGGAAAAATCGTGATGATGTCAAAACGCATCGCTCGATTTTGGATTTTGGATTAGCAGAAAGCCGCGTGTTGAATTGGGCGCGTTCTCCTTAATCCAAAACCGGCAATCCAAAATCCAAAATCAGCTTCACCCTACAAGTCCAACAATCCCTCTGGCGGGTTGATGCTGATGCGCCGTGCATCTATATCAACCTCTGTGCATATCTCGTCAACGAACGGGATCAGCACCTCGCGTTTGTCGTCGCCTTCAACGACCAACAAAACGGCGCTGCCGGTTTCGAGCAACCGCACGACCTGGCCAACCACGCGGCCTTCATTGGCGACGACCGTCGCGCCGATCAGATCGTACTGGTAGAACTCGTCTTCTTCGAGTTCGAGCGCGTCGGCTTCCGAAATCACCAGCCGACCGCCGGCCAGTTGCTCGGCTGCCGTCATCGTGTCGTAGCCTGCGAATTTCAAGATCACGCGGCCCTGGTGGAACCAGTGATTTTCAATACTGAGCGACAGGCGCGAGTCGTTGGGCATCCACACCGTCACGCGCTCCAGTTGACCGAAACGCTCAGGAAAATCGGTCTCAACGTCGCAGGCGACTTCGCCACGTATGCCGCGCGCTTTGGCGATGCGGGCGATGACGACATCTTCAATCGGCAATGGCTGTCGGCGTTCTTCGCTCACCTATTCAACAATCTCAAGCACGAACCGCTTCTTCAATTTCATGCCGGCGGCGCGCAGCAGCGTTCGCATCGCGCGCGCCGTGCGGCCCTGTTTACCGATCACTTTGCCGAGGTCGCCGGACGCGACTTTCAGTTCGATCACTGTCGTCGCGTCGCCGTCTATCTCGCGCACCGCCACCTCATCGGGCGAGTCAACGAGGGCTTTGGCAATCGTCTCGATGACTTCCTTCAATGAACCCTCGGTCATACGTCACCTCCTTCGGAACTTGAGATGAGAAGGAAGGACGCGCGGCGCGGCCAAGACGAACTCCTTCATGCACCCGACGGCAGGCCCGCGCGGCTAGGCTTCGGCGCTTGGTTCAGCGCTTGCGGCTTTGCCGGCACGCTTGATGAGGCTGCGCACTGTTTCGGTCGGCTGCGCTCCGCGTTCTATCCAGTAAGCCACCCGTTCTTGATCGAGCTTGAAACCCGCTGGATTGCGTGGGTCATGATACCCGACGGATTCAATGTAGCGGCCATCACGTTTCGACCGCTTCTCCGTCACAACAATACGATAAAAGGGCTTCTTCTTCGCCCCCATTCTAGTCAATCTGATCGCTAGCAAAATACACCTCCATGCTTACTCATGCCAGACGCTTGCCCGATAATGCATGCGTCGTTTGATCTCGCACCCCTTCGGATAATGCGAAAGGATAAACTGCTTGTTGAACCGTCACGCCTGGATGAGCTTAAGGTATTAGAGCGCCTGACTTGCCGGCCTATTATACCCGAAAACCGCCCTCAGCGTTTCTTTTTCTTCTTGCGGCGCTTGGTCGCTTTGCGCCGGTTGCCAGCGCCGAACCCCGGCATACCGCCCATCAGACCGCCCGCTAGTTTGCCGCCAAGCCCGCCCATCATGCCGCCCAGTCCGCCCGATGTCATCATGCGCATCATCTTGCGCATCTCCATATACTCGTTGATCATCTGGTTGACTTCCTGAACGCTGGTGCCGCTGCCACGCGCAATGCGCTTGCGCCGCGACGCATTCAGGATCGCATGATTGTGCCGCTCTTCAGGCGTCATCGAGTTGATGATGGCCTCAGTGAGCTGGAGCTTGCCTTCCATCTCTGCCGTCTGCTCAGGCGTCATGCGCATCCCGCCCAATAATCCCGACGGCAGCATGTCGAGCAACTTATCGAGCGAGCCGAGTCGCTTCATCTGGCGAAGCTGGTCGCGGAAGTCTTCGAGCGAAAACTTGTCACGCGCCAGCTTCTCTTGCAGCTCAAGCGCCTTCTCTTCATCGACCTCGGCCTGAACTTTTTCGATGAGCGACAGCACGTCGCCCATACCGAGAATGCGCTGCGCGATGCGGTCGGGGTAGAACTGCTCGATGGCATCATATTTTTCGCCGACGCCGACGAACTTGATGGGCTGGCCCGTCACCTCTTTGATCGACAGCGCCGCGCCGCCGCGCGTGTCGCCGTCCATCTTCGTCAGCACGACGCCCGTAAGCCCGACCTGTTCGTGGAACTGTTGCGCCGAGCGCACGGCGTCCTGGCCGGTCATCGCATCAGCAACGAAGAGGATTTCAACAGGCGTCGCTTCTTGCTTGATCTGCTGCAACTCGACCATCAACTCTTCGTCTACGTGCAGGCGGCCCGCCGTGTCAATCAGCAGCGTGTCGTAGCCCGTAAGCTGGCACTCGCGCAACGCGCGGCGCACCAATTCAAGCGGCTCATTAATCTCGGAGGCCTCGAACACAGGCTGTTTGATGGCTTCACCGATGATGGAGAGTTGCTGGCGCGCGGCAGGCCGGTAAACATCGACTGATAGCAGTAGCGGACGGCGGTTCTGTTTTTCGGCGAGGAACTTGGCAATCTTGCCAGTCGTGGTCGTCTTGCCCGATCCTTGCAGGCCGACGATCATAACCACGTTTGGCGGGCGCTTGGTAAAGAGCAGTTGCGTCGACGTGCCGCCGAGCATTTCGACCATCTCGTCGTGAACAACTTTGACGACCTGTTGCGCAGGCGACAAGGAGCCGATGACTTCCTGATCAAGCGCCTTCTCTTTGACGCGGTCGATAAAGGTTTTGACGACTTTGAAGTTGACGTCGGCTTCGAGCAAAGCCATGCGAATCTCGCGCATCGCTGCTTCGATGTGAGCTTCAGTCAGTCGCCCCTGACCGCGAAGGTCTTTGAGAACTCTTCTAAGTTTTTCTGAAAGCGCCTCGAACATAGTCTGCTACCCGCCTAAAGACGGAAACTAATAAGGTATATGCAGGCGGCACATCTGTCAAGCTTGACGATAAAGACAAGCTTATTGTTATGTTGCTTACAAACTGAATTCCCTGAGCGCAGCAGAATAGGGCAAAGAAAAAGGAGGGCCACCGCAGTGACCCTCCTCAAAGCTTGGCGAGAGTGGCGGCTGGCCTTTCAGCTCGCCGCCGCTCTCACGCTCAGTTTGCCTCTACTGGCAATGTTGCGTCACCACCAGCGCGTTCGATGCTGCCGCGCCGGGGTTCGTCACCACGATCTGCGCATTGCCGTTCAGCGCTCCGCAGAAGCCCTTCCTCAGAATCAACGTCGTGAACGTGTTTGATCCTGTCTCCAGTCCTTTCTGCTTGACCTTGTTCGGCGTCACGCCGCCCACTGTCACCACCGCGCCGTCACGGATGTTGCTGCCGCGCACTGTGATCGTGTTGCTCGCCGCGTCGAACTCATACGACGTCAGCACCGCCGCTCCGGCTTGCCCGCTCGTCGTCGAGTTACACGTGAACGTCACCTGCACGCCCTGCTCGTTGCCCAGCGCACACCCCGCCGGCTCGCCGGCCTGCGCCGCCGTCCGGTTGCGGCTCGTGCCGCCCGTGCCCTGTACAAAGATCAGGAACGTCTTGCCCGCGCTCGCACTCCCGAAGTTGAAGAACGCGTCGATCAGGTTCGGATTCACCACCACGAACGGATTCGCGTTGATCCGGTTCGCCGGGTTGCCTCGCTCTAACGCAAACACCGAGGTCACTCCGCCCGTGATCGTCGTCCCGTTCGGGCCCGGTGTCGTGAACGTGAAACACGCC
>JBJMGV010000056.1:0-35368 GCA_045807725.1 Blastocatellia bacterium
CGGTCTACACAACCAACACGATTGAGTCGTTGAATATGACGCTGAGAAAGATCACCAAAAATCGCTCGCTGTTCCCGAATGATGAAGCGGTATTCAAGTTGATGTACCTGGGCTTGAGAAATATCAGCAAGCGGTGGACAATGCCGATCAGAGATTGGAGTGCGGCGCTGAATCAGTTCGCCATACTCTTTGAAGGGCGGGTGCCGATGGGCGCACTCGCCGATTCACTTACACAGAATCTAAATTAGGCTCCTTATGGCAGCAACTACACATTGCTGGGCGTGCTCGGACTGGGCGGCTTTGAGGCTCCGTGGCTGCTGGAAGGGGCACTCAATGGCGACCTCTTCAAGCTCTACGTCGCGGAGGTGCTGGTGCCGACGCTACGGCCCGGCGACATCCTGCTAATGGACAATCTGCCGACGCACAAAATCGCTGGCATCGCTGCCTTGGTCGAAGCGCGCGGGGCGCAGTTGGTCTATTTGCCGCCGTACTCACCAGACTACAATCCGATTGAGCGCTGTTGGTCAAAGATCAAAACCTACTTGCGTAAAGCGAAAGCGCGAACCTATTGAGCCTTGCTGCGGGCTATCAAGGAAGCGCTGGCGATGATTACCGAAGCAGACATTCGCGCTTGGTTTGAATTTTGCGGTTATTCCGTACATTGATTTGAAAACCGATCTAGGTGACTGTGATTTGCGAAACGTCTCCGGCGATCACCTGAAGTCAAGCACTTAGAACCGCTGAAAAAGATGTGTAGATGCCAATGCTTCTGCATCATTGGCATCTACACATGTTGGCTTGGTCAGCCCGTATCATAGCGAAAAAATCCTGGCAGACTCAGACACGCTACCTGTCTGAGTTCATCGAGGCGGTATTGCTCAAGCGCGCTCAGCGTCGCCAACAATGTCCATAAGCCTGCCAGCATCGCGGATTCTGTCACCGGGCGGTCGCGACGCATCTGTCTGCCGCTCAACCGCACCAAGAGATTGCGCGCCTGTTCACTCTCAGGTGTCTGACTGCGGGCCAACTGCCAGATCACCACGGCGGCCATCGCCGTCACCAGTAGTCGTTTGGCAATGGCTTCAGCGCTCTCCGGCTGCCAAGGCTCCAAGTGATGGCCGCTGGATTTCAGCAGCTTAAAGTAACTCTCTATTTTCCATCGCCACACATACCACTGCGCGATCCGCTCGGCTGTCACCGATTCAGGCAAGTTCGTCAGCAGCAGCCACTCCGCATACAGCGACTCATCCGGTAAAATGATTCGACTCACGACCAAGCGCAGTTGCAAGGGTTCGCCATAGATCCGCTCGCGGGGCGGCTTGATGCCGCTCTTTTGTCGGTGCGGGAATGCCGGTCGGGTAATCGTCACCTGGGTTTCAGCTAGCAATTGCTGGCCGATTAATCCGGGCGCAATCGCTACCGCTTGGCCCAGCCGCAATGACAATCCTGCGGCCACCCGGCCCAGACGCCGCTTCTCTCCCTCAATCTCCACCTGTGGTACTGCCCGCGCCCGCACGACAAAAACTTGTCCTTGATCGTTCCATTGGCGGAAATGACCGACCGAGTCAGCGGCGCGGTCAATGAGATGCACAACGGGCTTGGGCAACTGCATCTTGCTGATGGCCGCTAAGGTGTCGGTGATTTCATCCAGGTGCGAGCAGTCGGCCAGCACCTGCGACTGGCGCGTCGTGTATAAACCGTCACTGGCCCACAAGCTGAACGACAGCGGAGAGATGGGGGTGCCGTCACGATCAGATATCAACAAGGCAGTTTGCAAGCTGTAGCCGAGCGAACGCTTATGACAGATGGCAATGCGGTCGGCTTTACGGGTATGCAGATCGTCATTGAGTTCGGACCAGTCGTGAATGATTAGCGCAAAGTCGCCGCCTTCGTCCGTGAGCATCTGCTTGGCGGCGGCAATCAGCGGTTCAGCCAATCGCGGGAGCGAGACGGCGGGATTGGAATAGAAGCGCCAAGCGGCTTGCGTGCTGGCGAAAGCCGTGCCGTCAGCCGGCAAAGCCCGCAGCCCGGCGGCGACGGCTTGTGTTGGGTTCATTTGCTCGGTCACGAGTTGCTGATAGCGCCGTTGCAAGCGCAGTTCAAGATTCGGTGTTGCGAACACATTTTATAATATTATGGCTCTCGACATGTGTAGATGCCAATGCTTCTGCATTCTGGTTTAGATCATCCGAGCAGCGCCGCGCCTGCTGCCGAAAAGAGCGCCGGTACGGAAAGATAGGGGCGCGGCTACTACATTAAATACAGCGTAAGCTTCCCCTGAACGCGAACATTTCAAAAGTAGAGTTTTCTGGGCACAATAAGCCAGCAGGAGACTCTGATGAAGAAATCACGTTTCAGCGAACAGCAGATTATCAACATCCTCAAACAAGCAGATGCCGGTATGAAGATTCAGGATCTCTGCCGCTAGCATGGCATCAGTGACGCCACTTACTACAAGTGGAAGTCCAAGTACGGCGGCATGCAAGCCTCCGACATCAAGCGGCTACGAGAGGTCGAGGCTGAGAACTCCAAGCTCAAGCGCATGTTCGCTGACCTGGCGCTGGAGAACCGCGCCTTGAGGGACCTCATCGAAAAAAAGCTCTAACTCTGACTGAGCGCCGGACCTCAGTAGCCTATCTGGTCGAGACCCACGGGCTGGCTCTCAGCCGCGCTTGTGAGGCGCTCGGCATCAGTCGCACGGCCTGGTATCAGGGGGCTAACCGCAACCGCCATCAAGATGATGAATTGATGGCAGCGCTCAACCAGACGGTCGCGAAGCATCCGCGCTGGGGCTTTTGGAAGTGCTATGACTATCTGCGGCTGAATGGCTACACCTGGAATCATAAACGCGTCTGGCGAGTGTATCAGAAACTCAAGCTGAACTTGCCTCGACGAGTAAAGCGACGCATCCATCGAGAGAGAGTGCCGCTAGAGATCAAGGCCGAAGTTAATGCCAACTGGTCGTTGGACTTCATGTCGGATTCGCTCTATTCAGGGAAGCGGTTTCGCATCTTGAATGTAATTGATGAGGGTGTGCGAGAATGTCTGGCCATCAAAGTGGACACCTCGTTGCGGGCCGAGCGTGTGGTGAGAGTGCTCGAAGGCTTGAAAGGCTGGCGTGGCCTCCCGCGAATGATCCGAGTGGATAACGGGCCGGAACTGAGGTCAGTGCAATTGCAAGCGTGGTGCGAGAGTAACGGTGTGGAGTTAAAGTTTATCCAGCCAGGCAAGCCGAATCAGAACGCCTTCATCGAGCGGTTTAATGGAACGTTCCGATCAGAGGTGCTGAATGCCTATCTGTTTGAGAGCGTCGAAGAAGTGAGAGAAGTGTCATGGTGATGGATGATTGCCTATAACGAAGAACGACCGCATGATGCGCTGGGTGGGCTGCCACCGAGCCTATTTCGCAAACGACTGGAGGCCGAAACCTCTACTTTTAGACTGTAAACTTGACGGGGGAGCTTACGGAACGAGTACGGCGACTGGAATGCGGTCTATAAGCGCTTTGCTCGCTGGGCCCATGCCGGCATCTTCGAGTAACTGCACCAGTTTTGCGCCGCTGACCCGGACCTTGAACACTTGCTCATTGACAGCACCGTCATTCGTGCTCATCCGTGTGCTGCCGGCGCTCTAAAAAAACGGCGGCCAAGCCGCGCAAGCCTTAGGGCGGAGTCGCGGCGGCTTTTCGACCAAGGTTCATATCGCCGTTGACGCACTGGGCAATCCGCTGCGGTTTATCTTAACGGCTGGCCAAGTGTCACGATAGCCCGCAAGCCAAAGCCTTGATCGAAGGCTACTCGCTACAAGCACGGCTGGCTGACAAAGGTTACGACGACATCAAGTTGATTCTGAAGGTCGAAGCTCGTGGCACGCAGGCGGTGATTCCGCCACGTCGCAATCGCATCCAACAGCGCGAGTATGATAAGCACTTGTACGAAGAGCGCCACTTGGTGGAGTGCTTCATTAATAAGATCAAGCACTATCGCCGAGTCTTCTCGCGGTTTGAAAAGCTAGCAAAGAACTATTTGGGCTTTCTGAGTTTTGTCAGTGCCCTGATTTGGTTGCGTTGAAATGTCAACAGAACCTAGCCACTGCCTCCTACTTCTTCGGGCTGTAGCCTTGCTGATAATGCAGGTGCACGTCGGCGTCCGTGCCTACCTCAACGCGGCGGAAGCTCGCGCCCGGCGTTTCGCTGCGATAGGTGATGAGCCATTGCAAGCCGAGCATCTCATTGAACTCTTTGATGTACGGCGCGAAGGATACGAAGTCAAAGCCCGAATAGAAGGTCTCGCCGCCCGTCTCGTCGGCCAGACGGTTGAGCGCGCTCTGTCCATAGTTGGCTTCCAATCGGCTGTAGCTGCTCAAGCCGACCGAGGGCGCGTAGAACGAGAAGACGCTGACGCCGCGCCGCTGCGCTTCGCGGATGGCGCGCTCCAGGTCAATCGAGTTCAAGGCGCTCGCCGCTTCAAAGCCGCGCGAGGTGTCCAGCCCATCCGACACCATCAACACCAGCCGCCGCCCGGCGGGCTGCGCGTCGAATCGGCGCAAGCCTTCGAGCAATTCGACGTAAGGATTGTAGGGCGCGGCATCAGGCGTCGAGCGCAGGATGCGCAACGAGTCGGCGGCCCTGGCGCGGTCGGTCGTAAAGTCCTGCGTCACGCGCAGCGAGCCGGCGGTGATGTAAGCAGTCATCACGCGCGAGCCGTCGGGTAGTTGGCGAATGAATTGGCGCAGGCCGTCAAGCTCATTGTTGACGCGCCCGACCAGATCATCCTGAATCAGGATGGCGATGGTGGGCGGCGCGTCGATGGCCTGCTTCACCGACAAAATCTTCTGCGGAATCTTCTCTTCGCGCACCGAAAAGTCTTCGGCGCGCAGGCTCTGCGCCGCTTTGCGCATACGGTCGTTGTGCGGATGGGCGGTGACGATGATGGTGTGCTCGCTGCCGTCAGCCGGCCTCGCCGATAGGATTGACGTAAAGATGAAGACGACTGCCGCCAGTGTGGTGGCCAATCTATTTCTGTTGCACATACCTTCTCCCTCATTTCTGCGGCTTGCCTGCCGCTTCGTTGTTTAATCGCTTTCGTCCTCTTTAATTTTACCAGAACTGCGCGCCGCCGGACGCGAATCCTTGCCGCCATTGAGAAAGCAGGAAGGCGAGAAAGTCAATCTACGCCTCAGCCAAGTAGAGGTAATAGCCTCGCTGCCGTGCAGTACGGCGGCGATGGCAGTTGGCGCAGCGCACTTCGCACTTGGCGATTTCTTTAAGAATGATTCTCCAAGGCCTCTGACCGCGAATCATTTCTGATATACACGAAGACTTGGTTTCTTGTTTGATATGATCGAATTCCAAAACGGTAGGATCGGTTTCAGCACAATCTACACAGGGATGAAGTGAAAGATACTCGAACAACAGTTTGTATGTTGCCTCACGATAGGCCTTTCTTCTTTGCCTTGCTTTGGCAATGTAATAGGCTGTGTTGTTCTCGTAGTGCTTGCGTATGTAAAGCCGCATGCAATTCCGACAAGTGGGACTGCGTTTACTTTTGGCTTTATTTCTCCAGTTGAATTGATCAAAGGGTTTTTCTTGCCCACAGGCGCGACATGTCTTCATAGAGATCTCCGTTTGTCACGAGTCGTGTGGGGAAGAAAAATGCGCCCGGCAGGATTCGAACCTGCGACACCTGGCTTCGAAGGCCAGTGCTCTATCCAGCTGAGCTACGGGCGCATTGGACTTGATGAGAGATTAACGGCAAGGCTTCGACAGTGTCAAACCACAAGACCATACAGCGCAGCGCGCATACTTCAATGGCATTCGTTAAAACGGCGCGATGGAGCTGGCCTGGTTGTGCGGGCGGTAGAGTTCGTTGAAGTCGCGGACGCTGCGCTCGAAGATCGCCTGAAATGACGTGGCGTCTTCCGGGTGAATCGTCAGGTTGACGCCATTCGCAAATGCCAGATAGGTGTCGAGCGTGCGCAGTTGCGGCGACACCAGCACAATGTAAGTGCGGCGGCGCACCTGCGGCGTCAGCGTGTTGACGTACTGCATCAACGCGCCGCCGCCTTGATGCTCGGCGTCAAACAGCGGGCTGAGCACGATCACTTCGGCGCGCGATTCGTGGAAGATTTCTATGGCTTCGGGCGCGAAGTCCGCCGAGAAGACTTCGTAGCGCGTTGGGTCTAACGCGGCGCGCAACTTCTCTCTGAGCGTGGCGTCGTCTAAACAGAACAGCACACGGCGGCGCTGCCATTTCGCGTCGGGCTTGGGCTGCTGCGCCTGACGGATGCCGGTCGTCAGCAGCTCGATCAATTTATGCAGCGGGTCGGTCTCTGCGGCCAGCGGCGGCATTTCGAGCAGGCCGGTGGTGCCGGGCAGGCGCGGCTCTTCTTTCGGCGGCGGCACAATCGTCACCGACTCGCGGCAGCGCGGGCACAACACGTTGAACGGCTCGGTCGGCAGCCGCTCGTCATCGAACGTCAAGCTCATCGCGCATTGCGGGCAGTTGGCTATCATCGTCGCTTCGCTCCTCTAGTGACCAGTTGCCAGCGATTAGTGGCCAGTTGAAAACATCGGAGCGTCTCGAACCGAAAACCGGCAACTGGCCACTGACCACTGGCAACTGCTCTCATCTTTCCATCAAATCGGCCATGCGATGGCGGGTGAATGATTCCGCCGAGCGCGGCACGTAGTTGCGTTCTTCGCGGCGGCTCAGCATATCGTCGCTCGTTCCCAGCCCCGACAATCGCAGCAGCAAGTTCGACGGGTTGGTCGCAAAGGCGAGGCCGTCCTCCTGTGTGATAGAGCCGTTGCGGATCAATCGCTCGATGACCTGATCGAAGTGCTGCATGCCTTCAAGCTCGCCATCGTTCATCGCTTCGAGCAGCGTCTTGCCCTCGGTTTCGCCCTGCTCGATGTACTCGCGCGAGCGCGGCGTTGCCTTCAATATCTCGACCGCTGCCAGCCGCCCGCTGCCGTCGGCGCGCGGGATCAAACGTTGCGAGATGATGTAGCGGAACGAATTGGCCAGCCGCGTGCGGATGACGTGCTCTTCGGACTTCGGGTAGATGCCGATGATGCGGTTGACCGTCTTTGATGCGTCGGTCGTGTGCAGAGTGGACAACACGAGGTGGCCGGTTTCCGACGCTTCGAGCGCGATCTCGGTCGTCTCCATATCGCGCATCTCGCCGACCAGGATGACCTTCGGCGCTTGCCGCAGGGCGGCGCGCAAGCCGAGCGCGAAGGCCGGCGTATCCGTGCCCAACTCGCGCTGGTTGATCGTCGATTTCTTGTGTGAATGCAGGAACTCAATGGGGTCTTCGATGGTGACGATATGATAGCTGTATTCCTGATTGATCTTGTCGATGATGGCCGCAAGCGTCGAAGTCTTGCCCGATCCCGTCGGGCCTGTCAGCAGCACGATGCCATTCTTCAGGTGCGAAATGTCGCCGACCTGCGACGGCAACGCCAGGCTCTCGATGGTCGGCACGCTGGTTGGGATCACGCGCATTACAATCGAGACTGAGCTGCGCTGCTTGAAGACGTTGACGCGGAAACGGACGCGGCCCGGTATGGCGTAGCTGATGTCGGTCGAGCCGGTTTGGATCAATCGCCGCGCCGCGTCGGCGTTGCCTTCCAACAGCGCCATAGCGATGATCTCGGTCTGGTAAGGCGACAGGTTGCGCAGCCCTTTGATCTCGACGGGCGTGAGCTTGCCGTTGATTTCGACCTGCGGCGGGCGGCCTACGGAAAAGTTCAAATCTGAAATGTTGTCGGCCACCGCGAGCATTTTATCGAGGATCGGCGTGAGGTCGAAGAAACTCATTCTTGACTCCTGGCAGTTTCGGTCGGCTTAAGTGTGCGAAGGTTGCGCGGGTCTGAAACAAGGCGCAGGGGCATGAGCGGGACAGCGAGGGCAGCCGCCGAAGCGGCAATCACAAGATACGTCAGGGCCAGTGAAAGGGCAATACTTATTTCAGAAGGCGAGGCGGAGAAGAGACACGGCGACACGGCGACGCGGCGACCTGGAAAGAGACGCGTCGGCGAGGTGGAGACACAACGACGCGGCGTGAAAGAAGCAGGAGGTGTGTCTCGTGCTTTTCCCCGCCGCGTCTCCGTGTCGCCGCGTCTCCGCGTCGTCTGTTTACCGGGTGCGTGTGCGTTCGGTGCGGATGACCATCTCGGTTCCGGGATCAAGGATCAACTCTTTGTTGCCCTCGATGTAGACCGTGCCGACGCCCGCCGCGCCGCCGATGACCGCGCCCAGGACAGCGCCTTTGACGCCGCCCGCGATGCCGCCAATGATTGCGCCCGCCGCGCCGCCAATCGCGCCGCGCGTCTGTGATTCTTTCGTGCGGCTGCCGGTCTTGACGTTGCCTTCTTCGTCAACCTCTTTGACCGTCTCCGACTCGATGATCTTTTCGAGGCTCGCCGTCAGATCGGCGCTGCGGCGGTCGCGCAGCGTGATCGAGTCGAATGCCAGCGCCATCTCCGTCCGCCCGCTGACCTTGCCCGACGGGTTGAGCTTTTCAATGTGGCCTTCGACCACCGCGCCCTCGTAAGCGCCGGGCGTCGTCACCTCGGCGGTGAAGCGGTCGCCGGGTCGATTCTTCTTCGAGTCGATCCGCGACGTGAGCCGCAGGTTGAGCTGTGTGCCGGAAGGAATGTCTACAGGGCCGCTCGCGCGTGTGTCGTAGCGCGAATCGTCGCGGCGCGTGTCATTGCGCGCTTGATCATTGCGCGGCTGGTCGTTGCGCGGCTGATCGTTGCGTGGCTGATCGTTGCGCGGCGGGTTGTCCCGACGCTGCGAGTCGTCGCGCCGGTAATCATCGCGCTGATTGTTTTCGCGTCGGGCGCGCTGCGCGGCAGCCATCGCCGCCGCCTTGGCGATCACCGGGCCATTGAGCGGCGCTGCGATGCTGCGCGTCCGCCCGTAGTAGCCATCCATATAGCCAAACTCGATGCCGAGGTTGTAAGCCTGCCGGTACTCTTCGTTGTCGGCGAATTGCGCATCGTAACTTTGCTCACGATTCTGGAAGACAGCGTTGTTGCGCAGGTCGCGCGGCGTGCCGCGACCGTAATCGTCCTGGCCTGCCTTGTAGCCGGCGTCGTAGCCGCGCGTGTAGCCTTGATCATAAGGCGTCGCGGGCTGCACGGGCGCGGGCTTGGGGGCGGCTTTCGGCGCGGGCTTGGCCGGCGCGCGGCGCGTCTGAGCGACCACCGGCAGCGCAGCGAAGGCGATGAGCACGGTCGTCAGAGCGATGGATAATGCAGTTCGCACATCTCTTGTCATAAGCAGTCTCCTCCTTTGATGAGAAACCTCTTCTACCTGTTGAGGGTCCGACAATAAACTGTTTGAACGAATAGTGTGACAGATCGAATGTAGCAGTCTATTCCCGCGCAAAGCAAATCGCGCCGCGCGGGCATAGACTTGCGCGCCGCGCATTGCGTCTTGCTAGCGGCGTCCGTATAGTACGCTGTCGCCATGATGATTCACCCGACAGCCCTTATCTCTGACGGCGCGCGGCTTGGCGCAGGCGTCCGCGTCGGCCCTTACGCCATCATCGAAAGCGATACGAGCATCGGCGACCGCACAGAGATTCGCGCGCACACTTGTATTAAACGTTACACCACGCTCGGCGCGGATAACGTGATCTATGAAGGCGCAATCATCGGCGGCGAGCCGCAAGACCTCGCCTTCACGGATTGCGAGAGCTACGTCCGCATAGGCGAGCGCAACCACATACGCGAAGGCGTCACCGTTCATCGCGGCACGCAAGCTCAATCCGCAACCCTCATCGGCTCGGACTGCTACGTGATGGCTTACGCGCACGTCGCTCACAACTGCGTGCTCGGCGACCGCGTCATCCTCGCCAATAATGTTGCGCTGGCGGGTTACATTGAAATCGACGACCGCGTGTTTATTTCGGGCGGCGTCGTCGTACATCAGTTCTGCCGCATCGGGCGGCTGGCGATGCTTGGCGGGAATACGAAGATTGTGCAGGATTGTTTGCCGTTCGTAACGACGGATGGCGTGCCGGGCCGCGCTTGTGGGTTGAATCTGGTCGGCCTGCGTCGCGCCGGCTTTCAAGCCGCCGACGTGCGGGCGCTGAAAGAAGCCTACCGCTTGCTGTTGCGCGCCGGCCTCTCGCTCGATGAAGCGCTGCGGCAGTTGACTGCGCTTGATGATGCGAACGTCAATGAACTGGTCGCATTCGTGCGCGGTTCAAAGCGCGGCTTCTGTCACGAATGAGGCGGTCAATTCTTAAACTCGGATTCGACGACGGAGAGGTGCAGCGGCGCTGTGCGCTTGTAATCATCGAGCGAAGTCACTTCGTTCGCGCGTGAAGGCGGACGCATTTCAGGCAGCGTCATTTCGGCGCTCGATGACAGCGACGCGCCGAGCAGCGCCACCGCTTCTTCGAGCAGTCGCTGATGGTCCGGCGTGTAAGCCGACAGGCTCGCCGAGTAGAGCGTCACCGCGCCGAAGCGTTGCTTATCGCGCAGCACCGGCAGCGCCGCCAGCGTGCGGTAAGCGCTGAAAGACGGCGCAATCGACGCCGCCAGATCGAGTTGCGGGTCAGCGTTCAAGAACGCCTTGCGGTTCGCCATCACCCAGCCGGTCACGCCTTCACCCATACCGATGCGCCGCCCGTCGAGCAACGCGCCGTGGCGGCCCGCCGCATAAACGATGCGCGCGTCGCCGCTCTCCGGCGCGATCAACGTAATCGCGCAGGTATCGTAAGGCACAACGGCTCGCAGCTTTTCGGTGAACGTCGCCAGCATCTCTTGCTGGCTGCGCGCGCCGATGACAACCTGAGCCAGATCACACAGCGCCTTCACCTCATCGTGGCCGATGCGCTGCGGCTCTGCCTTTTCCTCT
Organism: Blastocatellia bacterium; assembly: GCA_045807725.1. Lineage (GTDB taxonomy): Bacteria > Acidobacteriota > Blastocatellia > UBA7656 > UBA7656 > DATENM01. The sequence continues at coordinate 10,881 of JBJMGV010000056.1, forward strand.
TCGGCAAAGCCGGCAGCCGGCGGCACTTGTCGCGCTGCTTCTGACAGCTTCTCCGTAGGCTCTATGCCGAACGTCGGCAGCGGCTTGTCGCGCGAGGCCAGAATCTCGGCCTCAAACTCCGGCAGGTGGGCAATAAACGTGCCGACGATGCGCGGGTCGTACTGCGTGCCGCTGCCTTCCATAATCAGACGAATCGCTTCGTCGCGCGTGAGGCCCTTGCGGTACTGCCGGTCTTCGCGCACGGCGTCAAAGCAATCGACTACCGAAAGAATTCTTGCCGTCAGCGGAATCGCTTCGCTCGCCAAACCGTCGGGGTAGCCGCGCCCGTCCCAGCGCTCGTGATGATGGCGGACGATGGGAACAATCGGGTAAGGGAACTCGACGCGGCTGAGAATCTGCGCGCCGGCAATCGTGTGCAGCTTCATCTTCTCGAACTCGGCGGCGGTGAGCTTGCCGGGCTTGTTGAGAATGTAATCGGGCACGGCGATCTTGCCGATGTCGTGCAGCAGCGCGCCAGCGCGTAGCGCTTCGATCTCAAGCTCTGTGCAGCCGAGCAAGCGCGCCACGCCCGCCGCATAGACCTGCACGCGCAGGACGTGTTCGTGCGTCACTTCGTCCTTAGCATTGATGGCAACGGCGAGCGCTTCGATGGTCTGGCGGTGAGCGTTCTCCATAATGCTGATGCGTTTGCGGATGCCATCCTGATATTGCTGGTGGCTGAAATAGATCGACAGCATGATCGGCACACCGATGATGGCCATCACCATTGGGTCATGCTGAAAAGCGATGTACATTACAGAGCTTGCGGCGCTGATCGGCAGGAAGAGAATGGCCGCGCCGAGAAAGCTTTTCAGATGACCGAGCACCGGCAGGTCGTGGCGCAGCGCGATCAGCGTCGAGAGCAGGACGATATTCATCAGGACTTGCACCAGGCTGGCGATCAGTATCGCCACCGTCGCCGCCAGGAAGGGGCGCTTGCCATCCGTTATCCCATCACGGAATCCATAATGCAAAACGGCAGTCAGTACCGTTGCGCTGATGCCCGTGCAGACGGACATAATGGCCGACGAGAAAATGTAACTCGACCACTGTCGCCGCGACCGCACGACGGCTGACGTGAAGCCTTCGACGCCGGCGGCCAGCACAGCGGGGAAGACGCCGCCCCAGCAGGCGATCAACAACACGATGGCGTCCGACAGCGTCACCATGAACTTCTCATGCGTGAAGCGCTTGCCCATCGGCAACTGAAAGTGATGCGAGAAGCGCCCGACTACCACCGTCACCGTCACCAGCGCCAGGATGATGATCTGGTCATTCAGCGAATACGCCCACGCGACGCGCGCGCCGGCCAATGCCCACAGCGCCAGCCCCACGACCGTCACCGCTCTTTGGTAAGCGTATACCTTTTGCTCTCTCGTCATGGCTTGCTTTCCGATGCCCGTCCCTTTCGCTCTGAGGCAAAGCGATGAGGGTGCCAGCTCGGGCGCGTTTTTGCTTTCGGTAAAGAAGGGGCGCACTTGAGGACCGGCTGCGAACTCCGAATTCTTCACCGTCACTTCGTAAGTCACATTACGCGAAGGGCGACGAAAGGAATTGAGCGGTCTCTCTCTTATCAGGCGTTGAGGTTTGGAAAAAAGCGGCTGATATCCCGTGAAAGCCGCGTATCCTCACCCATCGCCTCGCCGCTTAGTTGCAAGCCTCGCGCCGTGTCCAGGGCCGTTACGATCTTCAAACATTGCCACATTAAATCCGGATCGACCTCTCACCGATTGATGGCAATCGGTCAACCTGCTCGACTGTATCAGGTCAACTTGACGTAAGCCGCGCGCGCCACGCGTCGCCTTCGTCGCGCAGCCGGTCGAGCGTTGCTTGCAGAGCGGCTTGCCGCGCTAAGGCTTCGGCCTTACCGGCACTGGCCGCGACGGTGATCGGCTCGCCGACGAAGACGGCGGCGCGCGTGAACGGCTTAGGAATTTGCAAACGGTCCCAGCTTGGCAACTCCCAGTAGCGCGCCACCGCAACATGGAAAGGCAGAATGGCCTGACCCGTGTGACGCGCCAGCGTCACCGCGCCCGGCTTGGCTTGATAAGCCGGGCCGCGCGGCCCATCGATTGTAAAGCCGACATCAAGCCCGCTCAGCAGGCATTCGGCCATCTCCGCCATCGCCCGATGACTGCCACGCGTCGCCGAGCCGCGCGCCGTGCCATAGCCGAACCGCTTGATAAAGCGAGCTGTATATTCGGCGTCGCGGCTCACGCTCGACATCACGACGATGCCGCGCTTGCGCCAGAACCATGTCGCGCCAAAGATGCAAGCATGCCAGGACGTGAAGATCGCGCGGCGACCGCTCCGGTGTATGGCGTCGAGGTGCTCAGCGCCGTGCACTTCACAACGCATTGTAGCGCCGATCACACGAAGCAAAGTGTAGAAGAACAGATCGGCAACACGAATGATGAGGCGGTCGCGCCAGCCATAACCCGACAGGTCTGACTGCGCATAGACGCGGCGGCGCAACGCTTCGCGGCGCACACCCGTCGCGGCCCTAGCCCGCCGGCGCGTTGATGATTGTGTGGCACGGTCGCTCGCGTCTTCGCGGTCGCTTGTGTCTTCATAGCGCGACGGCGCATTCGTCCGGTCACGCGTTGCGCCGTTATCGGAAAAGTCATCAGTTGCCGCGCCGTTAGAGGTCTGCATAGCTGGTTCAGACTCTATGCGGGGCGCGGGCGCGCTGTCAATTGACAAAGCCGGAAGCGCGAACGTACCCTTTTACTTGAATCTTTTTCCAGCTTGGTGACGTTTCTCTCTACGCCTATGAAGCCAAGAATCTATCCCGGCATCGCTCCTGAAGACGACCCCGACATCGAGGTCATCTTCCCCGAAGAACCTGCGCCGACGACCGGCCTGTGGTCCGAGATCAAATCGATCACCCGCGACATTATCTTCGCGGCGGTGATGGCTGTGTTGATCGTCGTCTTCGTCGTGCAGCCCGTTAAGGTCGAAGGCACGTCGATGCAGCCGCGCCTCGAAAACGAAGAGCGCATCTTCGTCAACAAGTTCAAGTACAACTTCGATTCTATCCAGCGCGGCGACATCATCGTCTTCTGGTTCCCGGATGACCCCAGCAAGTCATTTATCAAGCGAGTCATCGGATTGCCGGGCGAGACGATTGATATGGACGGCCTGGGCCGCGTCACGATCAACGGTGTGCCGCTCGACGAATCTTACCTCGCGCCCGAACGCAATCAGATGGCGCGCAGCCGCTGGATGACCATCGGCCAGCAGCACCCGGAATGGAAAGTCATCAAGCCGCATTACTATTTCGTGATGGGCGATAACCGCGACGCTTCAAATGACAGCCGCTCGTGGGGCTGGGTCCCGGAAAAATATATTTACGGCAAAGCCATGTTCCGCTACTGGCCCTTGCAGCGCATGGGATCGCTCGACTCGACCGCCGACTACGACCCGGAACAACAATGAAGGAGTGGGCAGTGGTCAGTTGATAGTTGAAAGTAGATAGTTCCCCAAGCTCCGTCAGGAGCGCAATGTTTATAGAGCGTGTCAGAGAAGCCCTGAAAGGGCGCGATTCGACAGCCCAAGGCATCGCCCTGGGTGAGCGGCGGGGCAAACCGCCAAGCCCTGAAAGGGCGCAATAACCGATCACCTAGTGCGCCCTTTCAGGGCTTGGCGGAATGGTCGCTGAGTGTACCCGGCGCGCTGCGCCGGGCTATTGAATCCCGCCCTTTCAGGGCTTCTCAGACACTCTCTATAGATAATGCTGAAGGATGTGACGAAGCTCCGTTAGGAGCGAGATGTTTATAGTTACCGATGCGATAGATGAAGCAAGCTCCGTCAGGAGCGGGATGTCAACATTGCGCCCCTACGGGGCTTCGTCACATCCTTCTGCCATATCTATAAACATCGCGTCCCTACGGGACTCACTGGTCACTGACAACTATCAACTAATAACTGACCACTGGCCACTGACCACTGCTTATGCTTCTCAGGCTCAAATGGCTCTTGATGCTGATCTACAATCCGGCGCGCGGAATGGCCCGGATTGCCGCCGCCGCGCCTTACGTCTTCGGCGCGCTGCTGGCGCTGCTGGCGACGGTGTTGTATAGCGATGTCCTCAACCGCCAAAGTCTGCAAGAGTACGCGGCGATGGTTAACAGCCCGCGCCCGCGCGGCGTGATGTGGCCGGTAATTTTCCTTACGATTCACTTCGTCAGCCGCCTGGCCGCCAGCGCCTCGCCGCTCGCTTTTCTCACCGTCATCTTCGTGCCGGCCTGTGTCTTTGCGGCAAACCTGATTGACCGCCGCGCCAGCTTTATGGTGCGGTTGCGGCAGGATTACGCGCCCACCGTTAGTTGCGCGCTCTACGCCTGGGCGATGGCGCAACTGCTGATGATCGTGCCGGCGCTGACCATCTATCAATCGGGCGGTCCCAACCCGCAGATGACCGAAGCCATACTGCGGCAGTTCGCGCCGCTGCCATACTTTCTTTTCCTGATGATCTTTGCGCTGCGCGCGGCGCTGCGACTCGGCCTTGGACGCGCGATAGGCGCGGTGGCGCTCGGCGCGTGCTCGCTGGTTGCGATGGGATTTATGTCGAGCGCGCTGCTTAGATTGCTGACCTCGCCGTTCCTGCTGATTATGGTCGTCCTGTTGCTCAGAAATTTCTTCGGCGACCTGATCGGCGCCCAGCGCGCCCGCGAAGAGTTCAAGCGCCATCTCGAAATCGCCACGCTCAACCCGGCGGATGCGTCGGCGCACTATAACCTCGGCTTGATTCATCAGCAGCGCGGCGAACTGGATGAAGCGCGCAGCCGCTTCACGCGCGCCGTCGAGATTGATGAGGATGAGACGGACGCGCATTACCAGCTTGGCCGCATCAGCCGCGAGCAGGATCGTTTGAGCGAAGCCATCACGCATTTTGATTCGGTCGTTCGCCGCGACCAGGACCACAGTCAGGGCGAAGTCTGGCGCGAGATCGGTCACACCTATTTCGACGCCGGCCAGTACGAAGACGCTCGCGCCGCCTTCGAGCGGTTCCTTGCGCGCCGCCCGTCGGATGCCGAAGGCCATTATCGTTACGGGCTGACGCTTGCGGCGCTCGGTCGCCAGGGCGAAGCCGCCGCCGAGATGCGCGCCTGCATCGAAGCTGCGCGCACGTCGCCGTCATACAAGTACCGCACGGACAAACGCTGGATGAGCGAGGCCGACGCCTTCCTGCGCTCACCGAGCGGCAGGCGGTAGCGCAGCGGCGCGCGGTTGTGGATAATAAACTTTTGCGACCAGCAAGCAATCGCCGCCGCGCCGAACCGTTCACGCCGGCGGCTGCCACTCACGAGGAGAGAGGGAAGATTGGAAGCAATACTCGCGCTTGAAGACGGAAGAGTGTGGCGCGGGCGCGGCTTTGGCGCGCGCGCCAGTGTGACCGGCGAGGTCGTGTTCAACACGGCAATAACCGGCTATCAGGAGATTCTCACCGATCCATCCTACTGCGGCCAGATCGTCACGATGACTTATCCGTTGATCGGCAACTACGGCGTCAACCGCGAAGACATCGAAGCGCGCCGCACCTTCGCCGAAGGCTTCGTCGTCCGCGAACTCTCGCGCACGGTGTCGAACTGGCGCGCCGATCAATCGCTCGACGATTACTTAAAGCAATCGGGCATCCCCGGCATCTCCGACATCGATACGCGCTCGCTCGTCCGCCACATCCGCGAACGCGGCTCGATGCGCGGCTGTCTATCGACCGACGATACGGACGAGCAGGCGGTGGTCGAGCAGGCGCGCGGCGCGCCGGAGATGGTCGGGCGCGATCTCGCCTCGGTGGTGACGTGTAGCGAGCCTTACATTTGGACTGATGACCAGTCGTCGGCTTACGGCTCGCCGCGTTTGCTGCACCCTGCCGTCAAACCCGATGAGCAGGCCGCGCCCGAACAGGCCACGCTCGCGCCGCGCTTTCACATCGTCGCTTACGACTTTGGGTTGAAGTACAACAGCCTGCGCAATATGGCCGCGCTCGGCTGTCGCGTCACGGTCGTGCCGGCGCACACGTCCGCCGAAGATGTGACGGCGCTCAAGCCCGACGGCATCTGGCTGTCGAATGGGCCGGGCGACCCGGAGCCGCTCACCGGCATCGTCAGTAACATCCGCAAGCTGATCGGGCGTTACCCGATCTTCGGCATCTGCCTCGGCCACCAACTGCTCGGCCTTGCCTTCGGTGGCAAAACTTACAAACTGCCCTTTGGCCATCACGGCGGCAATCAGCCGGTGAAGGATTTAAGCACAGGCCGCGTTGAGATCACCGCACAAAATCACGGCTTCGCCGTCGATGCCGACTCGCTGCCGGCGGACTGCGAAGTGACGCACATCAACCTCAACGACAACACGGTCGAGGGCCTGGCCCAACGCGACCGCTGGGTTTATTCGGTGCAGTACCACCCGGAGGCCGGCCCCGGCCCGCACGATCCCGCGCACCTGTTCGACCGCTTCGTGCGAATGATGGAAAGCCACCGCACGGGGAAGTAATTACATTGGAGGCACGCGCTGAACATCAAGCGCATCTACATCACGCGGCAGGCGCGCGTAGGCCGTAACATAAAGGCAAGCGGAGGGGATATGAAAAGGCTGGTCGCAAGCACGATTTTACTCATCCTGCTCTCATTGGATATGACTATGACGACTGCGCAAGAGAACCTTTCAGTCAAACCGCCCGTGGCGAAGAAGTCGCCCAAGATCACCACCATTCACGGCGACACGCTGGTGGATGATTATTACTGGATGCGCGAGAAGAACAGCCCGGAAGTGCTCGCCCACCTCGAAGCCGAGAACGCTTACACCGATGCCGTGATGAAGCCGACCGAAGCTTTTCAAGAGGCGCTCTACAAAGAGATGATCGGTCGCATCAAAGAGACCGATGTCAATGTGCCTTATAAAAACGGCGACTACTTTTATTATTCGCGCACCGAAGCAGGCAAGCAGTACCCGATCCTCTGCCGCAAGCGCGGCAGCCTCGATGCGAAGGAAGAAATCTATCTCGACCTCAACGAGCTGGCGAAGGGCTTGAAGTTTTTAGGACTCGGCCCGACCGCCGTGAGCGATGACGGCAACCTCTTCGCTTACTCGATAGACACGACCGGATTCCGCCAGTTCAAGTTACAGGTCAAAGACCTGCGCACGGGCCAGTTGCTTGCCGACACCGCCGAGCGCGTCACCTCGCTCAACTGGGCGCGCGACAACCGCACGCTCTTTTACACGGTCGAAGATGCGACGACCAAACGTTCTTATCAACTCTATCGCCAGCGCCTCGGCAGTAAGGCCGAGATGATCTACGAAGAGAAAGACGAGCTGTTCGACCTCGACTCAGCGCGTTCGCGCAGCAAGGCGTTCATCTTCGTGACGAGCAACAGCTATCGCTCATCCGAAGTGCGCGCGATTGCCGCCGATCAGCCTGAGGCCGCGCCGCGCGTACTGTTGCCACGCGAAGCCGAGCATCGTTATTACGCCGACCATCACGGCGATTCGTTCTACATCCGCACGAACGAAGGCGCGAAGAACTTTCGCCTGATCGCCGCGCCGATCAATGATCCGCAGAAGAAGAACTGGCGCGAAGTCATCCCGCACCGTAAAGACGTGATGATCGCTGATGTCGATTTCTTCGCCGACTACTACGTCGCTTATGAGCGCAAGGACGGCTTGCCGCGACTGCGCGTCACCGAGTTCAAGACGAATGAGTCGCACGACATAGAGATGCCGGAAGCGGTCTTCGCCGTCTTTCCCGCCGCCGGGCCGGAGTATGACACTCAGACGTTCCGCTTCAACTACGTTTCATTCACGACGCCCACGTCGGTTTACGATTACAACATGAATACGCGACGGCGCGTGCTGCTCAAGCAGACCGAAGTGCTGGGCGGCTTCGATGCGAAGCAGTACCAGGCCGAGCGCGTTTATGCGAAGGCGGCGGACGGCACACGCATTCCCGTATCGCTGGTTTACAAAAAAGAGTTTCGGCGCGACGGCCAGCGCCCGCTGCTGTTGCAAGGATATGGCGCGTACGGCATCTCGTCCGATATCAACTTTTCAATCTCCCGCCTGAGCCTGCTTGATCGCGGCGTCGTCTACGCCATCGCGCACATACGCGGCGGCGGCGAGATGGGCGAAGAGTGGCACGACCAGGGAAAGATGATGATGAAGCGGAACACCTTTACCGACTTCATCGCGGCGGCTGAACACTTAGTCAATGAGAAGTACACCTCAAGCGACCGGCTCATCATCACTGGCGGCAGCGCCGGCGGCCTGCTGATGGGCGCGGTCTTGAACTTGCGCCCGGAACTGTTCAAGGCGGCAGTCGTCTACGTTCCATTTGTGGATGTGATGAACACGATGCTCGATGAATCATTGCCGCTGACGGTCGGCGAATTTCTGGAGTGGGGTAATCCGAAGGTCAAGGCCGAGTATGATTACATGCGCACCTACTCGCCTTATGACAACATCGAGGCGAAGAAGTATCCGAGCATCCTCGTGCGCACGTCGCTGAACGATTCGCAGGTGATGTACTGGGAGCCTGCGAAGTACGTGGCGCGATTGCGCGCGACCAAGACCGACAACCATCCGCTGCTGTTCCGCATCAAGCTCGGCGGCGGCGGTCACGGCGGCGCGTCGGGCCGTTACGATGCGCTCAGGGACACGGCCTTCGATTACGCCTTCATCCTCTCGCAAGTGGGCGTCACTAAGTAAGCGACACGGAGACACGGCGACGCGGCGACGCGGCGAGAGAAAGACAATGGCGAACGGCTCCTGTTTCCCGCGTCTCCGTGTCGCCGCGTCGCCGCGTCCCGACCCGTGCGGCGCAACAATTTCACAAGGTGCAGAGATTGCAGCGACTGGTATAATTAAATCATCCCAAGAATGACAGAGGCCGAGCGGGTTATGTGGTTGCAACCCGGTCGGAACAGGGCGAATCAAAGGTTCGTTCTAAAAGAACAAGCAGGGTAGAGGATATAAGGATGATTCAGACAGCTCGCCAATTCGTGTCCCGACGCACGCAAGCAGCAATGCTTGTGTTGGTATTCACCCTCTCAATCACGGCAGCGGCCAGCGCGCGCGCTAATAAAGCAGAGCAGTTCCCGACGATTCATATTAAGAATTTCGGCCAGATGGACGGGCGCTTTTATCGCGGCGCGCAGCCGTCCGAAGCGGACATCAAAGATCTCGCCGCGCTCGGCATCAAGACGATCATTGATCTGCGCGACGACCCGACCGGCTATGAAAAGCGCGCCGCCGAATCGCTCGGTATGCAATATGTCAACATCCCGATGAGCGATACGAGCTATCCGAAAGAAGAGCAGGTTCAGAAGTTCTTGAAGCTGGCGACTGACCCGCAGACGGGCGCGTTCTATGTGCATTGCGCCGGCGGGCGGCATCGCACGGGCGTGGCCGGCGCGGTCTACCGTATGACGGTTGACGGCTGGGATTACGACCGCACCTACGGCGAGATGAAGGACTTTGATTTCTACACGCGCTGGGGTCACGGCGCGATGAAGGATTACGTGCAGGATTACTGGAAGAAGATTCAAGTCGGCCAGGTTCAAGTCCTCAACAAGTAGGCGCTGGCCAGCACTTATTCGTCATTCGTCTCTCGCATCACTCCTCCTGTATGATGTAACGGGCCGCTTCCGATGAAGCGGCCCGTTTTGTTTTTACTGAAGTTGAATTCGGTGTGCCGTCGTCAGCACCATCGCTGTGCTCAGACCAGTCGCGTCGGCTCGTTCGGCGCGGGATCGCCTATCGGCGTCGGCGCAGGTTCGCCTTCCGGCAAGCCTGGTTGATCGGGTGGCGTCTCGACCGGCGGCTGCGGCCCTACGTCGGGCGGCACGGGTTGCGGGTCATTTATGCCTGCGGGCGGCGAGTCAATATCAGGATTAGAACTGCCGCCGCCGCTCGTCGGGTCTTCGATGTTCGGATTATTTCGGCTCATTGATTTCTTTATGTTGAGAATCGCCGTGACGCAATCAAAAAGCGTGACGGCTTGTGCTCGCGCAAAAAGTTACGGGAGAGCGCGAAGCAATGAAGCGCGGCTCAATCGCTTCCCATGCGCCGCGCGTCATGACATTCGGCTCTCCCGGTTGGCGCAACCCGTTTTCGCTTGTCCCCTCCCTCTGTTCGTCACCGAAAACCGTTGCGAGTGGAATCCTATTTGACCGACTCCGCGCCGGCGGCGTCGAGAATCTTGCGCGCCTGATCGGCCCGGTCGTCGTGCGTGTAGACGCCGACAAGAATGCCGCCGCGCTCGATCTCTTCGTTGTAGAATTTCGCTTCGTGCTCAGGGATGCCCATTCCGACCAGCGCGCCGGTCAGCCCGCCCGCCGCCGCGCCTGCGCCCAGGCCCGCCAGCGTAGCGACGATTGGTCCGGCGGCCACCAGCCCGATGCCCGGTATCGCAATGATGCCGAGCGCGACAAGGCCGGCAGCAATCGCGCCGAGCACGCCGCCAATCGTAGCTCCGGTCGCCGCGCCTTCGGGCGCTTTCGTGGCCATCGCCAATCCGAACTCGCGCCCGCGCGTCGCATCGCTCATCAACAAGCTGACATCATCGCGCGACCAGCCATAATGCACTAAATCCTCAACCGCCCGCTCGGCGTCGGCGCGCGAACGGAACAGTCCCGATACAAGAGTCGCCATACGTTGCCCTCCAGACCTCACGATGTATTAACCAGATGGATGTAGAGCAACGCGAATGCCAGCGCCGCGCTGACCGGCAACCGATTGCCGTGACATAGGAGCGATTCGATGTGATGCGGCAGCTACAAGAATTTGCGCGGCTCGCGCCGATAAGGCGACAGGTCAATCGATTGAAGCGTGGTCAGCGGCGCGTCTGTGTTCCATACAACGCGAGAGTCTGCTTGTATCAAAAACATATTGCGCGGCTCACTGTAGAAGAGGGACGCGGCGACGCGGCGACGCGGCGACGCGGCGAGGGAAGGCAAGGTGAAGGGGCGACGCAGCGAAGGGACGATGGGGCGACAAAGAGATCAAGCCATATCTATCTTCTCTCGCCGTGTCGCCGTGTCGTCTTGTCGCCTTGTCGCCGCATCCCCATCGCCGTGTCGCCGTGTCACCGCGTCGTTATTGCTGCGGCAAGGTGTTCAGTTCGGTGATGCGTGCCTTGAGCGCTTGCGAGAGCAGGCTAATCTCTTCCGGGCTATAGTTGGCAGCGCGGAAGGCATCGTTGATCTGCTGATCGCTCAAGCGCGCGAGCAACTCGCCGGCCCAGTGCGCCTGCTCAAGCGTGATGTCTTTGAAGAGGTCGCCGCGCTTGCCGTTATAGACGAACTCGACGCGGCCATGCTTCACGCCCTTGATGAATTTCGCCTTCGCATAATCCGCCGGCTCGTTGCGTGTGCGTGAAAACGCGCCGCCCGTTTTGCCGAACGTCGCGCCGAGATCGCTGATGATGTATTGCAACTCGTGACCATCTCCGGCCTCGTCGCGGACGCGCAGAATCTTGTTGTTCTCATCTTTAATATCCCAGTTGTCGAGCATCACCATTATCACTTTGAGGCCCTGAAATTCGCGCGAGCCGTAGAACGGATTGGTCGCCCACATCCAGTTTTCCAACCGCTTGACGCCCTTAGGGCGAGCTTCAAAGCGGACATTCTTAAACGTGCCTTTGCCTTCGATGGTGACCTCTGGCACGAGGTAGGTAATCTCGGTTTTGTAACCGACCGCCCAGACCAGGCGGGTCGCTGCGGTTTCGGCCTGCGCTTCATTACTCAGCTTGGCAACCCAGACGCGGCCCGCGCCATCCTGCACACGGTACTTCTTGGAATAGCCGCCGGTCTCGTTGCTGACGAAGGTGATGTGGCTGAGGTCGGGCTGCATCTCCTGGCCGCCCGGCCCATTGAAGAGATCACGCGAACTGATGTCGCCGGGGTCTTGCCAGAGCACGGGCGTGCCGTCGGCCTTTTTCTTCTTTGAATGTTTATCTTCTGCGAAAGCTGAAAAGCTCAGCGTGAGAATGATCGAGAGACAGATCGCTCTCGCAAGCAGTTGGCGTTTCATGGTTGATCGCTCCTCCTTCAGTAAAGTGATTACTGCCAGTTGACTGCACCGGTTTATACAAGCCTGATGCCATGTTACACCTGTGGCCGGCAGTTGTCGTGAGCGGCGCGGCGAACCACTGCGGCCCGCTCGGTCGTATTCATCCCTGCACGCTGCCTGATGCGCAAGCGCGGCAATTTCTCTTTACAGGGGCAAGAGCGAATCGTTACGATGGCGGCGAATGAAACGGGAGTCTCGATGAACTGTCCACATTGTCAGGCGACGCTCAGCGACAACGCGCGCTTCTGTACGGGCTGCGGCAGCGCCATTGCGCGCCCTGACACCGCAGGCGACTACGCGGCGACGCAAGTGATCAACGCCCGCGCGACCTCTCCCGCTCGGCACGATGACCCGCTGATCGGGCGCACGCTCGAAGACAAGTACCTGATCACAGCGCGGCTCGGCGAAGGCGGTATGGGCGCGGTCTATCGCGCCACACGCGTCCGCATCGGCGATGAGGTCGCCGTCAAGGTGATGCACCCGCAGTTCATCAAAGACGAAGCGACTCTCGAACGCTTTCGCCGCGAAGCGCGCGCTGCCGCGATGCTGCACCACCCGAACGTCGTGGCGATTCACGATTATGGTGAAGGCCACACAGCAGACGCGCCCGCCTTCATCGTGATGGAGATGGTCGCAGGCTGCTCGCTGCGCGACCTGCTCGAACAGGAGCGGCGGCTCGCGCCCGAACGCGCCGTCGCCTTGATGCGTGAAATCTGCAACGGCGTCGGCGCGGCGCATCGTCACAATGTTATTCACCGCGACATCAAGCCCGATAACATCATCGTATTGCCGCCCGGCGCGCACGGCGAGCACGAATCAGCCAAGGTGCTCGACTTCGGCATCGCCAAGCTGCGCGACCTCGCAAGCGACAACACGCTGACGCAGGCCGGCATGGTCCTGGGCACGCCTTACTATATGTCGCCGGAACAGTGCCGCGCCGAACCGCTCGACCCGCGCTCAGATGTCTACAGCCTCGGCGCGATGCTCTACGAGATGCTGGCCGGCACGCCGCCCTTTGTCGCCGCGACGCCAACCGGCGTAGTCGCCAAGCACCTGATGGAGCAGCCGCCGTCGCTGCCCGTTCAGCTCGGCGTTCCGGCCTCGGTTGAAGCCGTGATCGCGCGCGCGCTTGCTAAAGACCGCAACGTGCGGCAAGCGGACGCGACCGTCTTCGCACGCGAGCTGCAAGCGGCGATGACGACGAACTTAACGCAGCCGCTGTCGCCTTCGACCAGCGCGACGGGCGCGGCGCAGGCCACGCAAGTCTTCGCCGCGCCCGCCGCCACGCTTCAGCAATCAGGCTATAACACCGCGTCGCCGGTCGCAGGTCGCGCCACTGTGCAGGAACAATTGCCGGTCCAACGATCACGCACAGGGATGATCGTTGCCGGCATCGCCAGTTTTGTAATCTTGATCGCACTCGGCGTCGTTGCCTATTTCGTCTTTATAGATCGCAAGCCGCTGCCGAGTTCTGCGCCGGTGGCCAATCAAGCGCCGAACGCCATACAGCCCATCACGCCGACAACAGTGCCGACCAACGGCAATCGCTCGGAGTCGAATTCAACTCAGCCGACCGATGCAAAAGGGAAGGCCGAAAGTAAGATTCTTAACGATCAGGCGCTTGACCGCAGCGATCTTACGGGCATTGCCGACAAAGACCTGCGCATGCTGCGCAACACAGTCTACGCGCGGCACGGGCGCATCTTTGAAACGCACGACTTGCAGCAGTATTTTTCGACGCGCCCGTGGTATCGCCCGCGCAGTGATTACAAAGACGCAGACTTGACCGCCAACGACCGCGCCAACGCGGCGCTGATTAAATCCGCCGAAGGCGCAACCGCTACGCCGGCTGACGCGACCATTCGCAATGAAGTGATGGAGATGCTGAACGGCTGGGCCGAGGCAATGGGTCGCCACGACCTCGATGCGTATATGAGCTATTACGCCCCGACGCTCGACGCCTACTACAAGCGCAGCAACGTGAACCGCGCCGACGTGCGCGCTGAAAAAGCGCGAGCCTTCTCGCGCTATGCGACGCTCGACATACAGTTGAACAACGTCCAGATCAGGGCCGATCAGACCGATGAGCGAGTGATTGTGTCTTACGACAAGTCTTATGATTTCGCCGAAGCGAGCGGCCACCACTTCACCGGCACGGCGCGCTCCGGCCTATGGTTGGAAAAGAGCGGCAATCGCTGGCTCATCACCAGCGAGAAGGACTTGTAGAGAACAGGCGGCAGGAAGCAGGGAGCAGTAGGCAGTAGGCAGTTGGTAGCAGTTAATGAGTCCCGTAGGGACGCAATGTTTATAGTTATGCGTGTCGAGAGAGACGAAGCCCCGTAGGGGCGCGATGTTGACATCCCGCTCCTACGGAGCTTCGTCTCTTTCTTCAATGCTAACTATAAACATTGCGTCCCTACGGGACTGACTGCTTCCTGCTTCCTGCCTCCTGCTTCCTGCCTACCGATCACTTCCCTTCGAGCAATCGTGTCGCGGCGTCCACCTGTGCGGTCAACGCTTGTATGGCGGCGATAGCGTTTTTCGTTTGCGGCTCGACATCGCTCCATTGCTTCTGCTCGATGGCTTCGCGCACGCCCGGAATCGTCTTCACCCCATAGCCCGTGTAGAAGCCCGGCGCGTAGATCTGGTGCTTGAACCAGGGGCGGCGCGGCAAACCCTGCTCGCTCGTCAGTCGCCGCTCTGATTGATAGAGCAACTGGTTCAGCGCCTTCACCTGCTTCACGCCTTGAAAGCCTTTCGCTGTCGCTTTCGTCAGCGCGTCTTCGTAACGGCGAGCGCTGTCCGCGAGCGTGCGCACCGACTCGCTCAACTTCGTAACGTTGATCGGTTTCGGCGAGCCGCTCTTTTGCGCCAGCTTGTCGATCTCGTCAACGTAGCGCAAGAACGTGTCGGCCAGGTTGGTGAACTCGAACGGCAGCACGTCGGCATCTGCGAGTCTCATTACAATCGTGCCGTTGGTCTGCGCCAGCGCGCGGCCATGCTCGAACGTGCCGTCCGAGAAATGCGTGTACCAGTAGATCGAATCGTAAACCGAATGATAAACGCCGCCGCCGCCATCGCCGCCAAATCCCGTGTTCATCGCCGCGATGCCGAGGTGCTGCAAGAAGGGCGTGTAGTCTGAGCCTGAGCCGAGCGCGCCGATGCGCAGGTCTGCGCGTTCACGAATCTCTTTCTTGTCGTCATCGCTGGCTCGTTCAAGGCGGCGGTCACGCATTGCCTCCCACGCGCTCTTGTTGCTCTTGGGCTGCGCGATGTCGCGCGCCACTTCGTTGATGAAGTGTTCGAGCGAATGCGAGCCGCCGGCATTCAACGAGCCTTTGCCGGTGCTGTCGGAATTCAGGTAAGCGACCGCCTTCTGCTTCAACTCGTCGGCGTGCGTCTCGACCCATTCGGTCGAACCCAACAAGGCCGGCTCTTCGCCATCCCACGCGCAGAGAATGATCGTGCGCTTGGGCTTCCACCCTTGCTTCAACAACTCGCCGAGCGCGCGGCCCGCTTCCATCACCGTCACCATACCGCTCACAGGATCGTCCGCGCCGTTCACCCACGCGTCGTGATGGTTGCCGTAGATCACCCACTCGTCGGCGTACTGCGCGCCTTCGATCCGTGCGATCACGTCGTAAAGCGTCTTCAGCGACCAGTCGAACGCGACTTTCAAATGGACGCGCGCCGGCCCCGCGCCGAGGTGATAAGTGATCGGCAATGCGCCGCGCCACGCTTCGGGCGCGACCGGGCCGGTCAACGCTCGCAACAGCGGCAGCGCGTCGCCATACGAGATCGGCAGCACCGGAATTCTGGTGATGACCTCGGCCTCTTCGCGCGGCAACCGCTTCGCGCCTTTGACCGCGCCGATGCCGGGCGTCAGCGGATCGCCCGGATGAATCGGCATATCCATCACCGAGCCGCGTTGCACGCCTTGATCGGGACGATACGGCCCTTGTGGGAATACATCGCCTTGAAAGTAACCGTCATCACGCGGGTCGGAATAGATCAAGCAGCCAATCGCGCCGTGCTCGTAAGCGACCTTCGGCTTGATGCCGCGCCAGCTCGCGCCGTAACGCGCGATGACGATCTTGCCTTTCACGTCTACGCCGAGCTTCGCCAGTTGGTCATAATCGGCGGGCAGGCCATAGTTCACGTAAACCAGCGGCGCGGTCACGTCGCCATCGGTCGAGTAAGCGTTGTAAGACGGTAGTTGCCCTTGATCGGATGAGTCGGGGTCTTCGGCGACGACCGGCTCTTTCAGTTGCGCGGTGTAAGTGGTCGGCGCGACCATCTCAAGCACGCGCTCTTTGGGCGTCGGAAAGAGCACGTCGAACTCTTCGATCTTCGCGTCGAAGCCCCACGATTGAAACTTATCGCGGATGAACTCGGCATTCTGTTTATCGTAAGCCGAGCCGACGTGATGCGGCTCAGCGGCCAGATGGTTCATATACTCGCGCAGCAGTTCGGGCTTCGGCACGTCGCGCATACGCGCTTCCCATTCAAGCTGCGCGCGCGCGCTCGCGTCGGTGTAACCGCGCAGGCCGTGCGCCTTGCCGTTGTCTTGCGCTCGTGCAAGCGGAGCGACGGCGGAAAAGATCAACAGCAGAGAGATGATGAGACTGGTGACAGAGTTGAGCAGGTGACGGCGCATAGTTTCCTCCTGATGGTTGGAGGGCAAGTATAACGACCGCGATGCGAGCGGCGCAATCTAGCGCGTCACCTGTCTGCGGCCTTCATTCGATGTAGGGCGCGTCCCACGTCGCGGCGAAAGCAATCTCGCTGAGAGGCCGGCGCTTGCGCGGCGCAAGCTCGCCGGCGCGCGTCTTCTCGTTCAAGTCATCGAGGCTGCCGCGATACGGATAGCCAACGGCGATCATCGCCAGCACGGTGTAATCTTCGGGGATATGAAACTCGCTGCGCGCCTGCTCGGCGTTGAAGCCGGCCATCTGATGCGCGACGAGTCCCTGCGCGACGGCTTCGAGCACAAGGTTCTCGCTCGCCAGTCCAACGTCGTGCTGCGCCGTGCGGTTCGGTTCTTCGTTGTACGCAAAGTTGTTGCGCGCGATTGAAATCATCAGCACAGGCGCTTTCAACGCCCACGCGTTGCCTGCGACCAGGCAGGCGCGCGCCTTATCTATCGCTTCCTGATCGCTGCCATCAAAGACGAGATAACGCCAGGGCTGCTCGTTGAAACACGAAGGCGCCCAGCGCGCCGCTTCGAGCAAGGAGAGAATCTTCTCGCGCTCGACCGCGCGGTCTTCAAAGGCGCGCGGCGACCAGCGGCGACGAATGTCCGGATCATTGACGGGGTGATCGACTGGCGCGAGTTTTTCTGGATAGGTTGCAGAAGCATCGGCGTGCGGCGCGGTGTTTTCGGTTTTGTCGCTCATTAGTATCCTCTCTGTGACGGGTGTGAATACGATTGCCTGCTCGCAATACGCAAAAGTATAACCGGGCGGTTTTGATCGCCCAAACTTGACTTGCTGCGGCGCAGCCCATAGCATTCAGCCGGTGTCAGTGGAGCACCTCTCAGCTTGTGCGTTCACCCTACGACAACGCGATTCCCGATCACTTGAGGTCATCCATGCGACGTTCGCTTCTCATTCTATTCATCGCCATTATCGCTCTGCCCGTTGCAGCGCAGGATAAGTCAGCCGCGCCGACCATCGCTGCGCGCACCAGTGGATTGTTGAAGCTGGACGGTTACATGCCGCTCTACTGGGACGCCGCCGGTGGCCGTGTGTTGATGGAAATCTCGCGCTTCAACCAGGAAATTTTGTATCAAGTCTCGCTGCCTGCCGGGCTGGGATCGAACCCCGTCGGGCTTGATCGCGGCCAGATGGGCGAGACGCGCATCGTCACGTTCGAGCGCGTTGGGCCGAAGGTCTTGATGGTTGCGCCGAACTATCGCTACCGCGCCTTGAGCAATGACGCCAACGAGCAGCGCGCTGTCGAAGAGTCGTTCGCGCGCTCGGTCTTGTGGGGCTTCAAGGTCGAAGCCGCTGAAGGCGACCGCGTGCTGGTTGATGCGACGGCTTTCTTTCTGCGCGACGCACACGGCGTCATCGAACAGTTGCGACGCACACGGCAGGGCCAGTACCGTTTGGACGAATCGCGCAGCGCCTTCTACCTGCCGCGCACCAAAGCCTTCCCGCTCAATACCGAAGTTGAAGCGCAACTGACCTTCACCACCGAAGGCGACATCGGCTCGCAGGTGCGCGACGTGACGCCGACGCCTGCTTCGATCACCGTGCGCCAGCATCATTCATTCGTGCAACTGCCCGACAATGGATATAAGCCGCGCCGGCTCGACCCGCGCGTCGGTGTATTCGGGATTACATTTTACGATTACGCCTCGCCGTTCACCGAGCCGATAGAGAAGCGCTGGATCAGCCGCCACCGCTTGCAGAAGAAAGACCCGAACGCGGCGATCTCTGAACCCGTCAAGCCGATCATTTATTACGTTGACCCCGGCGCTCCCGAACCCATCCGCAGCGCGCTCATCGAAGGCGCGTCGTGGTGGAATCAGGCGTTCGAGGCCGCCGGCTTCAAGAACGCCTTTCAAGTCCGCGTGCTGCCCGAAGGCGCTGACCCGATGGACTTGCGTTACAACATGATCAACTGGGTGCACCGCTCGACGCGCGGCTGGTCGTATGGCGGCGGCGTCACCGACCCGCGCACAGGCGAGATCATCAAGGGCAACGTCACGCTCGGCTCATTACGCATACGGCAGGATTACCTGATCGGCACGGGCCTCGTACCGCCGGGCCGCAACAACAATCAAGGCGAAGGCGACGAGTGTCAGTTCGGCGCGCTGCCCGATCTCGATTACCTGTTGAGCGCCGACGCGACGACCGATTCAGCGGCGATGTCGCTGGCGCGCATACGCCAGTTGGCGGCGCACGAGAGCGGCCACACGCTCGGCCTCGCGCATAACTTTGCAGCGAGCACCTACGGGCGCGCATCGGTGATGGATTACCCCGCACCGATGGTCGAGATTAGGAATGGCAAGCTCGACCTGTCGAACGCTTACGCCGTCGGCATCGGCGCTTACGACAAGTTCGCCATCACCTATGCCTATGCGGAATTTGCGCCGGGCGCGGACGAAGCGAAAGAGCTTGAGAAGATCGTCGAGGACGGCATCAGCAAAGGCATGCTCTTCATCAGCGATGCGGACGCGCGCCCGCCGGGCGCGGCTCACCCGCTCGCTAGCCTCTGGGACAACGGCGGCGACCCGGTGGCGATGCTGCGTCACGAAATGGAAGTGCGGCGCATAGGGCTTGCCGACTTCGGCTTGCAGAGCATACGCGAGGGTACGCCGCTGTCGTTGCTCGAAGCGAAGCTGTTGCCGCTCTACCTTCATCATCGTTATCAACTGCAAGCGGCGGTGAAATCCGTAGGTGGTCTTTATTACACTTATGCGGTGAAGACGGCAAACGGCGCGAGTCCCACGCAGGTGCAGGAGATTGTGCCGGCTCCGCGCCAGCGCGAAGCGCTCGACGCCGTGTTCGATACGATCAAGGTGGATGCGCTCACCATTCCGCCGCGCATTCTCGATCTAATTCCGCCGCGCGCGTTCGGGTATGAAGGCGGCCCGACCGAATACTTCGGCAAGCGCGCCGACCCGGCGTTCGATCCCATCGCGGCGGCGACCATCGCGGCGGACTTCGCCGTGTCAGGCTTGCTCGAACAACATCGCGCGGCGCGCTTGATCGCTTTTCACGCGCGCAATACGGCGAATCCCGATTTCAAAGAAGTCGCCCACGCGCTCGTCACGCGAACGTGGCGGCAGCCCGCGCCGGCCACTGCTTATCAAGCCGCAATCGCGCGGGCCGTGCAGAGCCTCGTCGTCACGCGCCTGATGGAGCTTGCCGCAGACGACGACGCTGCGCCGCAGGTGCGCGCTGTGGCTACCGATGAATTGCGCGCATTGAGCGCGTGGCTCGCTTCGCCGGCAAGCGCGCCGCTCGATGCGGCACACATTCGCGCCACGCGCGATGACATCGAACGCTTCCTGACTCGCCCCGATGCCCCGCGCAAGCAGACTGCGCCGCTGCCCATCCCGCCGGGCGACCCCATCGGCACGCGATCACAGAGGTAGAGGCTAGAGGCTAGAGGCTTGAGGCTAGCGGAAAACGGAAGCGCTTCGCGCTCTTTCCTGCTAGCCCCTAGTCCCTAGCCTCTAGCCTCTATTATGCTACTGGTATGTTGAAACGAGTGCTCGCCGCCGTCTATCGTCGCATGCCGGTCAGTCTGCGGCGCGGGATCGTTCTAATCACACAATCGCGCTTCACTGTGACGGCGGGCGCGGTGGTGGTTAATGATGAAGGCTGCGTGTTGCTCGTCAAGCATGTTTTTCGACCGGGCAGCGGCTGGGGCATACCCGGCGGCTTTATCAATTCAGGCGAGCAGGCCGAAGACGCCGCCCGCCGCGAGCTGCGCGAAGAGATTGGCCTCGAACTCGACGGCATCGAGCTGGCCTTCGTGCGCACGGTCGAGCACGTCAATCAATTGGAGATCATCTTTCGCTGTCACACCAGCGGCACGCCGCATCCGCGTAACATCGAGATTCACCGCGTCGCCTGGTTTAAACCTGATGAGATGCCCGAAGACTTGCCGCGAGCACAGCGCCAGACCATCAAACGCGCGCTGGCTGAAGGATGAGTCGAAGCCGCGCCTCGACTCATCCTTTTCTCTCTTCGATCCGGTCGGCGTTACGAACTGAATTGATCCGAGCCAGCGACCTTGACGATTTTGTTGTAGACGCCAAGCAGCAGGAACGGGGCCACCCACTGCCCGACAAAATGGCTCTTCTCTTCATTGCCCATCAGTTGCAGGGCCAGCGAGACGCCGATGGAGCCGACCGCTGCCCACAGGAAAACGTCCGACGGCAGCTTAGCCGTTTGCTGTTCGATAGTGCGCGCGATGGTGCCTTCGGTATGCTGTGCGGCCTGCGGTGTAGACGAAGCAGATTGATATGCTGTGCTCATGCGTTTCTCCCAGTTTATTAAGATCATCGAAACCACTCGCCATCCACAAACAAGGATAATCGGCAATCAGCGTGCCGTCTGAGTGACAGTGATTGAAGGCGTGTGAGGTTGGCTAAATTGCTTATGCGGCGCAGGCAGGCGAGACACGCGCGCCGTTCGCCTGTTCGGTTTTATTGTCCTGCATGATGAATAACGTTCGCTGACCGATGTGATCTTTCGCTGCATCGGTCGCGTCGCAAAAAGGCGAGTTGCTGAGACAAGGGTGAGCCGTCATTCGCGCCCTGGTGTACAGGACACGCGCGAACTACGCACGCGATAAGACAAGAGCGAGCGGCCTGCGATTTGATACGAAGCCTTTTTAATGCTGTCGCTAAGATTGCTCACAATCGAATCCGCGCGCCGCTCTCTTGTCGAATGCTTGCGCTGGTCTGCGCGTCGCTTGATGCTTCTGCTGCTCGGCATCGGATTGCTGGCTTGCAGCAGCCTGCCGCGCGACCCTGAGAATACATTGAAGCGCGTGACCGGCCACGAAATGCGCGTCGGTCTGGTCGAGCATTCGCCGTGGGTGATACGCACGAACGCTGAACCGGCGGGCGCTGAGGTCGAGCTTGTGCGCGAGCTTGCCGCTGAGATAGGCGCGACGCCCGTCTGGCTATGGGGCGGCGAACAACAGCACCTTGAGGCGCTCAAGCGTTACGAGCTTGACTTAGTAATCGGCGGCCTCACGGCGAACACACCCTGGAGCAAAGAGGTTGGATTGACCAGCCCTTACTTTGAAGAACGCCTCGCTGTCGGCGTCCCCGCCGGCTCGCCTCCGCTCGACAACATCAAAGGGCAGCAGGTCGCCGCCCCGCGTGGCGAGGCCATCGCCGCTTACCTTGAAAAGAAAGGCGCTGTGCCTGTGCGAGTCGATGACCTCGCGCAAGCCTCCGGCCCGGTGGCCGCTCCAGTCTGGCAACTGGAACGGCTCGGTTACACGCGCACGTCGGTCGAGCTTGACACTGAAAAACATGTGATGGCGACGCCGCCCGGCGAGAACGGCTGGATTAGGCGGCTGGATGATTTTCTCGCCAGCCGGGGCGATCAGATCAAGGGGCTATTACAGGCACAGGAGGCGCGGCGATGAAGATGCCCGGCGAGCCATATCGCCTGCCGCCGGAAAAACAAGAAGCTATGCGGCGGGCGCGGCGACTGGAATGGTGGACACTCTTTTTCATGACGACCGTTGTTATCGTCATCGGCATAACGATGGGGGCGTCCCAGACGATGAAAGCCGCGTGGGTCGAAGATGTCTTGAGCCTCATCCCGCCCGCCGTCTTTCTCATCGGCAGTCATTTTCTCGGCAAACCGCCGACCGAGCAATTCCCTTATGGCTACCGCCGCGCGGTGATGATCGCCTGCCTCTGTTCCTCTGTGGCGCTGTTCGCGCTCGGCTCTTACATTTTCATCGATTCCATAATGAAGTTGATTATGGCTGAGCACGCGACGATTCCGACAGTCAGCCTCTTCGGCCACCGCGTCTGGCTCGGCTGGCTAATGATCGCCGCGCTCATCTACAGCGTCATTCCCCCGGTTGTGCTCGGTCAGATGAAGCTGCCGCTGGCGCGCGAACTGCACGAGAAGGCGCTGCAAACCGATGCCGAGATCAACAAGGCTGACTGGCAGGTCGGCGTCGCCGGAGTGCTCGGCATTCTCGGACTGGGCATGGGCTGGTGGTGGGCGGACGCGGTGGCCGCCGGCATTATCTCAATCGACATTGTCAAAGACGGCATCAAGACCTTGCGCAACAGCGTCGCGCAGTTGATGAATAAACGGCCTTCAGACGTGGAGAGTCGAGAGAAAGACCCCGTGCCCGATCACGTTCAGGCAGAGCTTGAAAATCTCGACTGGGTGACGAAGGCGCGTGTGCGGCTGCGCGAAGACGGCGACACGCTGACCGGCGAAGCCTTCGTCGTGCCGCGCGACGAGCGCAACCTCATGGACAGAGTGAAGCAGGCTACAGACCTTGCCAACTCGCTCGATTGGCGCTTGCACGACATCAACGTCGTGCTCGTCCCTTCAATCGAATGAGAGTCGCCACCGCGTCAGGCGGCGGCAGCCTCTCTATCCGCTCTGCGGACAGCGCCCATATCAAAGACGATCTCGCGAGCAATCTTGCCATCCCTCATCTCGAAGATGTGAACCAGGCGCATCTCGATCTTGCTGCCGACGGCAAAATGCCAGTACCCATCTTTTGCGACCTCGAATGTGACCAGGCTGTCATCGACCACGCGGTCTTCGGTGGCGAAGCGTTGGAGCGGCTGAAATTCGATCTCGCGCATCGACTCGAACAGCTCGCGGTAATTCCTGCCCACGGCCTCCTTACCGTTGAAGGATCGGTTCAAGCCATTCGGCGCGGGCGCTTCCCATACGATGTCATCGGTGAAAGTTTCGAGCGCCGCTTCGATTTCGTTGGACGCTTCGCTGTGGAAGTGATTCTCCACCGCCGCTAGATTCCGGGCTATGCGATCTCTATCCATACTGACCTCCTGAACTCGTCTTGCCAGAGCACGCTCCGGCTTCAATGGGTAACGCGCAAAAAATGCGTTGAAGGGATCAGATGAGGCGATGGCTCACAGGCGACTGGAGACGCAGGCCGGTTATGAAATAGCAGCGCTCTCCGTGCGGAGAGACAGATAGGGCAAAGAAAAAGGAGGGCCACCGCAGTGACCCTCCTCAAAGCTTGGCGAGAGCGGCGGCTGGCCTTTCAGCTCGCCGCCGCTCTCATCCTCGGTTTGCCTCTATTGGCAATGTTGCGTCACCACCAGCGCATTCGATGCTGCCGCGCCGGGGTTCGTCACCACGATCTGCGCATTGCCGTTCAGCGCTCCGCAGAAGCCCTTCCTCAGAATCAACGTCGTGAACGTGTTTGATCCTGTCTCCAGTCCTTTCTGCTTGACCTTGTTCGGCGTCACGCCGCCCACTGTCACCACCGCGCCGTCGCGGATGTTGCTGCCGCGCACTGTGATCGTGTTGCTCGTCGCGTCGAACTCATACGACGTCAGCACCGCCGCTCCGGCTTGCCCGCTCGTCGTCGAGTTACACGTGAACGTCACCTGCACGCCCTGCTCGTTGCCCAGCGCACACCCCGCCGGCTCGCCGGCCTGCGCCGCCGTCCGGTTGCGGCTCGTGCCGCCTGTGCCCTGTACAAAGATCAGGAACGTCTTGCCCGCGCTCGCACTCCCGAAGTTGAAGAACGCGTCGATCAGGTTCGGATTCACCACCACGAACGGATTCGCGTTGATCCGGTTCGCCGGGTTGCCTCGCTCTAACGCAAACACCGAGGTCACTCCGCCCGTGATCGTCGTCCCGTTCGGGCCCGGTGTCGTGAACGTGAAACACGCC
>JBJMGV010000057.1:0-30982 GCA_045807725.1 Blastocatellia bacterium
GCGCAATAACCGATCACCTAGTGCGCCCTTTCAGGGCTTGGCGGTTAGCCCCGCCGCTCACCCAGGGCGATGCCCTGGGCTGTCGAATCTCGCCCCTTCAGGGCTTTTCAGACACGCTCTATAGAAATGGCTGAAGGATGTGCCGAAGCCCCGTAGGGGCGCAATGTCCACATCCCGCTCCTACGGAGCTTGCATCATCTATTGCATTGTGAGCTATAAACATCGCGCTCCTAACGGAGCTTGTTTGATCTACTGCATCGTGAACTATAAACATCGCGCTCCTGACGGAGCTTGGGGAACTATCACCTATCACCTATCAATTGACCACTGGCCATTGACCACTGGCCACTGACCACTGACCACTGCTTACTGCTTACTGCTTCCTGCCTCCTACTCTTCCGGTGCGTGTTCGTCCCAGAGGCGCAGCCAGCCGTCGCTCGGCTCGACCAGTTTCAAGCCGACGCTACGCTGGCCGCCGTCGCGCCAGACGGCTTCGACGATGGCCGTCACGTCGAAGTCGTAAGATGGCACGGTGACTTTGAGCACCGTGCCCGGCTCGACTTCGCGGGCCGTGTGCAGGCGCAGGCCCGTCGGGCTGATCTCTTCGATGGTCATCTCTTCGGCGAATGGAGCGAGGTTCGACGTGTTGCCCTCAACGCGCGCTTTGATAGAGACTTTGGCGCGCAACTCGGCGCGGCGGTCTTCGTCGGCGTCTTCGGCTTCACTGGCTTCGGCCAACAGGTCGTCGTAACAGGGAGCGCAGACCTGGCGGTAGCCGAGATGCGCAATTGCCGCAAGCTCCGGCAGGCGCGAGATGTTTACGAGATGGCTGGTTTTTTCATTGCATCGGTCGCATAGGCCCGACATACGAGAAAAGCTCCTTCTGCCCGATCACAGTCGTGAGGGATGCGTGATGGTCTGGCGTCAGAATCATTCGTCTCAACCTGAAAAAAGATGCGGCAAGTATAAGCAGAATCGCGCCGGGACTCAACTGGAAAATTGCGTCCCGGCGCGCCAGCCGGATCGACCTCCGGCGGTTGAAATAATAAACGGACGTGATTAAGCCCGCCGTTCAAGCGGACTTCAAATTAAGGCCGCCGACGACCGGGCGGCGGCATCCCGCCGGGTGGCGGTCCGCCGGGCGGTGGCATGCCTCCGGGTGGCGGCATCATTCCGTTCGGCGGCGGATAATCCGGCGGCGGTGGATAAGGCTGAGGTTGAGGCTGCTGAGGTTGAGGCTGTGGCGCTGGCTGTTCTTGTCGCTTAGGTTCGGCGGCGACAGGCTCTTCAGGTTTGCGAGGAATCGGCTTCGTTCCTTCCGGTTCTTGCATCGCGGGAACGCCGCCCTGTGCGCGAGCGGGTTCTTCCGGCCTGGCTTCTTGCGAAGTCGCCGCCTCTTCTTTGGCTGTCCCTTTCGCGCTCGCTTCATCTGATGCGGAGCGTTGTTCTGCGCTGGTTGAGGCGGCCTGTGGTGCGGCGGACTGAGCGCCCTGATCCGCCCTGCCCGCAGAATCAGGCGCTGTCTTTGCGGCGTCGCTCGATGCGGCGTCGGTCTTCTGAACCGTGACGGAGGCCGCGCTCACGTCGTTGCGATTCGCGCCACGCATAAAGACGAAGATGATGATGGCAAGGGCCGCAGCCAGTATCACTCCAGCCGCGATCAGCTTCGGCCAGCTCGATGCTTCGCCGCTGATCATCTCGACCGTCACCGCCTGTCGCCGCAACGCTGTTGCAGGGCGGGCGCGGTTGATGGGTTGTTGGTCGGCGCGGGCCGGAATCTCTCGGCGGACGTTTGAAGCCGAGGCGCGAGTCGTGTACGCGCCGGTTGGCTCTGACACCTGCGCCGAGGTCGCCGGCGCAGAGGCGAAGAGATGAGTCGAAGCGCCGGCTGGCGTCGGCGGCCCGCCCGACAGGTTGATCTCTGTGCGAGCGAATGGCGACGCCGTTTTCGCCGGCGCGTTGTCGCGGCCCGCCTGCGAGCAGGCGCGCAGCATCTCGCGCATCTGGCCGGCGCTCGCTATCCGCTGATTCTTGTTCAGCGCCATACCCTGCATCAATACGTCATTCAGAGCAGACGAGACGCTCGTGTTCACTTGCTTGACCGGCGCGAGTGGGTCCGCTTGTCCGTCCACAACCGAAGAGGCGCGGGTCAACGCATCCACAGGCTTCTTGCCGGTCAGCAGGTGATAGAGCGTCGCGGCCAGCGAGTAGATATCGCTGCGCGTGTCGGTTCCCGATCCTTGAATCTGTTCGAGCGGCGCGTAGCTCGGCGTGTAGCCGAAGATGCTCGAACTCGAATCGGCGCGGCTGATCTCGACCGACTTGCCTTTGGCCAGACCGAAGTCGAGCAGGACGATTTGATTCCTCGACGTGAGCTTGAGGTTCTGCGGCTTGATGTCGCGGTGGATGATGGGCGGCT
Source organism: Blastocatellia bacterium (assembly GCA_045807725.1). GTDB lineage: Bacteria > Acidobacteriota > Blastocatellia > UBA7656 > UBA7656 > DATENM01. The sequence continues at coordinate 2,420 of JBJMGV010000057.1, forward strand.
GCTGCGTGTGCAGGTAATCGAGCGCGTCGAGCAACTGGTCGGCCCACTGCAACACGTCACTGAGCGATGCCGGGCCGCTCTGTTCGAGCAGGTCGTGGAGGTCGTCGCCGGGAATGTATTCCATCACCAGGAACTGACCATTAGAATCGGCGAAGTGATCGATCACCTTCGGCAGCGCCGGGTGGCGAAGGCTCGCCAGCAGCCGCGCTTCACGCTCGAAAGCGGCAAGCATAGTCGTGTCGGCGAAGAAGGTCTCCTTCAGCGCGACGGTGTTGCCGAGCCGCTGATCGCGGGTCAGGTAGACGGCCCCCATGCCGCCTTGTCCTATAGGTTTGATGATCTCGTAGCGGTCTTGCAACGTCGTGCCATTGTCCAGCATTGCAGCTCCTTCCAATCTGACTCGGAAATCAGAGCGAGTGTAATGCAATGCTCAGACAGAGTGAATACAAATTTTTTTGATGAGCCGCGCAGTTAGCTGCAAGTCCGGCATCGGCGCGGCGGCCAATTGTGATGAAAATGTTGCGGTCGTTGACACCTCAATGAAGCCCGTGGGAGAATTCCGACTGTCCCAAAACCGTTAGAAGAACAAGAACGAGCAAGCAGGTTGTCCGGGTAAGCCGGTTGATAGGTCATCATCTCCTCACGTTCGGCCTTTCACGTTGATTCCACTTCACCCCGTTTCATCGGCCTGCATTGGTCTGTCATACGAACCACTGTCCCGCGCGCGTGGCGCATTCGTGCTTGAAATTACATAGAGGAGATTCGCTTGATGAAATGTTCGATCTTCAAGCCTGCCCTTCAGGCTTTCGCTCTACTACTGGCCGTGCTGTTTGCGGCTAATGTCGGCACGGCGACGACCGCCGTGATGCTGACTGACGGCGACCTGATCGCGTCGTCGCGCGTCATCCTGATCGGCGACGTGCAATCGGTCAAAGCCCAATGGGACGCCGAGCGTCAATCCATCAACACCTACGTTAAAGTGAACGTCACCCGCCTGCTCAAAGGCGAGTTGCAAAATCAAACAATTGTCTTCAAACAACTCGGCGGGCGCATCGGCGACGAGGCGACGGTCATCTTCGGCGCACCCGAATACACCGCCGGCCAACAGGTGCTGCTCTTTTTAGACACGAGAGAAGACGGCACGTTGCGCGTCGCTCACCTGTTTCAAGGCAAGTACGATGTTGTTGACGAGTCGGGCACGCCGCGCGTCAAGCGCAAGATCAGCCGCGACGACGTGAACGTCCTCGGCGCGACCGAAGGCCCAGAGATTACCAACGATGCGACGCTCACGCGCTTCGCTAAAAAGATCAAGCGCGTGCTGCGTGATCGCGCCGCCGATGTGTCGGCCTTCGCGGCGCAGCACGCCGACATGCCGATTGTCGAAGTGCCGGCGGAATACATTGATGATGCCGCGAGCAGTGGCGACGTGTCGGCGCAGTATACCTTCCTGGGCAACTATCGCTGGTTCGAGCCGGACGCTGGCCAGGCCGTCGCGTTCCGCGTCAACTCGTCGGGCGCGCCGACAGGGTCGGGCGGCGTCATTGAAATCAACCAGGCGTTCGCGGCGTGGACCGCCGTGCAGACGACGGCGCTTACGTTGCAGAATGCCGGCTCGACCACGGCTTATGGCTTTCAACGCGACGGCGTTTCGGCGCTCTCGTTCAACGACCCGCTCGACCAGATGAGCGACCCCGTCGGCTGTAGCGGCACGCTGGCCATCGGCGGCGTCACCAGCGCCGGCGGCTCGCCGCGCACCATCGGCGGCCAGTCGTTTTATCAAATCTTTGAAGGCGACGTGGTCTTCAATCGCAACTTCTCGTGCTTCCTCGGCATCTCGGCCAACCTCGCCGAAGTCACCACGCACGAGATCGGCCACGCCATTGGCTTCGGCCACAGCAGCGACCCGAACGCGATTATGTATGCCACCGCGCACGGCAACGGTCGCGGCCCGACGCTCGGCTCCGACGACATCGCCGCCGTGACGTTCCTCTATCCCGGCTCGAAGGGAGGCTCGACCCCGCCGCCGACCGCGCCCGCCGCTCCGAGCGGCCTCGCCGCGTTGGCTACTTCATCGAGCACGATCAACCTGACGTGGGCCGACAACAGCAACAACGAAACCGGCTTTCAGCTTGAACGCAAGACGGGTGCGTCGGGGACGTATGCGCTGATCGCCGCGCCGGGCGCGAACCAGACCAGCTACAACGACAGCGGTCTACAAGCCGCGACGACTTACTACTATCGCATTCGCGCGGTCAACAGCGTCGGCAGCTCGGCTTATTCAAATGAAGCTCCGGCGACGACGCAATCGACCGCGCCGCCGACGGCCATCAACGGCGCGGCCTTCGTTTCGCAGAGCGTGCCGTCCTCGTTGACGATCAGCCAGCGAACAAGCGTGTCAATCACGATGCGTAACAGCGGCACGACGACCTGGACGCCGGGCACTTATTTCCTGATGTCGCAAAACCCGGCGGCCAACACGACGTGGGGACTGAGTTCGGTCGGTCTTTCCTCGTCGGTCGCGCCGGGCGGAAGCGCGACTTTCAATCTTACAATCACCGCGCCGGCGACTGCCGGAACCTATAACTTCCAATGGCAGATGCTCCAGTTCAACGTCGCCTATTTCGGCGCGACGACAACGAACGTAGCCATCAGCGTGACCGGCTCGGCGACGCCGCCACCGACTCCGCCGCCGGCCACGGCGGTGGCGATCACGACTTCAAGTCTTCCGTTTGGCACGAAGGGCGTCTTCTATTCGGCGCAGTTCGCCGCGACCGGAGGGACGACGCCTTACTCGTGGGTGGTGACGAGCGGCACGCTGCCGCCGGGCCTGACCCTGAACCCCAACGGCGTGTTGAGCGGCACGCCGACCTTGAGCGGCACCTTCGCCTTTGGCGTGACGGTGCGTGACACGAGCGGCGGCAAGGCCAACCGTAACTTCTCGGTCGCTATTCGCTGACCGTAACCATCACAGTGACGCATGCCGAACGGTGAGTCGCGCTCATCGTTCGGCATTTTTTATGGCCGCGACGATCCGACAGGCGCATTAGGCAATAAAAATTAGCAGCGGACGTGTGTAACTTTCGGTTTGCATTTTCTGTGCGCTGGGCTACAATAGCGCAGACCAATATCCAGTTGCCACAAGAGCAACGACGATAGTTTTAGTTTTCAGTTTTCAGTTCTCAGTTCTGGCAACTGCAAACTGGTCACTGATCACTGTTTTTTTAGGCTTTCAGTCTGAGCCAAAACAGCAACGCGACGAGAACGATCCCCACTTCGGCAGCACTGTCATTCGGAGTATCGGACGATGGCAAACGCACTTGGCCGCCACATTCGCCTGGATAATCCTCCACACAACCCGGTGCGCCACAGGTGCAGTAGTTATCTCCTGTCTGTGTATGTCCAGCAAAGACAGGAAAGGACAACGCGCTAATGAGCAAGCAGACACCCAGCAATCTTTTCATGTATTCTCCTTTTGGAAACGAACAGGCTGAATTCTATCAGGACTTGCTGAAGGGAATATCAAAGTATGAGCAGTTAGCCCAAAGATTAATGAAACTCGCAGAGCAGGCCCATGCGTTTCGCCGCTACGATTGGGTGAAAGAGATCGGCGGGATTATTTCTAATTTCCCTTTCAAAGCCTATCAAGCCATCGGTCATTATTATCTTGGAGTCGCGTATAGTAAAAGGGGCAGCGGCAATCTCGAAAAAGCTAAACAGCTACTCACCGTCGCGGCAGACGCCGCGCCACCGACGTTCAGAGCCAAGGCCATGTTATCTCTGGGCGCTGTATCGGCACACTTGCGAAGGCCCGACGCCGAACTCGATTACTTTACCGAGGCCATAAAGGCTTCCGGGAATCTCGCCACTGGCTTTGCGGCCTGCAAGGGCATTGCCGTTAATCGGGCAAGAACTGGTGATCATCGGCACGCCCTGGAAGACCTGGAGAAATTACTGCCGATGGCGCGCTTCGCCCCGCCTCATCTCTACTTTGATTACCTGAACTCTTTAGCGGTGGAACTGGGAAATGCCAACCGCAAAGATGAAGCCCGCAACATCATGCGCCACGTTCTAGCTTCGCCACTTGCCTCGGCTTATCCTGAGTGGCATGAAACGGCGAAGGATTTAGCGCCGCCGCGCCGCTCATCCGTGACCGTCAACTCGCCTCACCGTAACGTGCTGGCGTTGCCTGAACGCGAGCCGCGCCAGCCGCCCGTGCTACAGCCGAAACCGGCGCGCGTCTTAGACCTTGCCGAATGGAAGCGGAAGATAGCCAGGCGGGCCATAAAGCAACAGGCCGAACCGCGCCTCGAAGAGATGAGCCTGCAAGAACTGAGCTTCAAGCTGATTGAAGCCATCACCGACTATGGCCCCGACGAAGATCAGATGCGGGCCATCGTCGCCTTCGTCCTCAACTTCCTCTCTGAGTCGGCGCAGCCACCCGGAACGCCCGCCGTTTAATTCATGCCCTGGAAATTCACACAAGGAGACCTCTATGGATGAACCTACAAATGTAAATGCGAGAGCAATTCTGCTGAGCTGTATGGACTTCAGATACCCGCAGGCAATCATTAACCACATGAACGGTCGGGGACTCAACCTCAGATACTATCATGTGATTCTTGCCGGTGCGTCATTAGGCGCGGTCCTGGATGAACCTCCACCTAATCATATCAAACCTCATTGGCGCGATACGTTTTTCGATCATCTTGATATAGTATTAGCTCCTCCCGCAATCCAGGAGGTGCATATTCTCGATCACCGAGACTGCAAAGCCTACCAAATCTTTCGCGGACTGCCCGTTGATGTGGACCCAGAAGTAGAACTGATCGCCCACTTTCGTGAAATGAACAAGCTGAAAGCCCTAATCAAAGCAAGGCATGAGAATCTGACTGTCTATACCGGACTACTTGAAAGACGTAAAGAAGAAGAAGAGTTCACAGTACTGGAGATAGAGTAGATTTAGCACACTGGCAAAGAAGCTCATTTTTTTAGAGCGTGTCTGAGAAGCCCTGAAGGGGCGAGATTCAATAGCCCAGCCCAACGGGCTGGGTACACAAAGCGATCATTCCGCAACCCTGAAAGGGCGTAATACCCAACCTTATTACGCCCTTTCAGGGCTTGGCAGTTTGCACCACCTCTTTCCCAGGGCGATGCCTTGGGCTGTCGAATCGCGCCCCTTCAGGGCTTTCTTTGGCTTTTCAAACACGCTCTTAGAACAACTCTGCGGGCACTACGTTTTTCTTTGAGTGTGTTCAAGACATACTGGCTTATCCTCAAGGTAGGTAGAGGTAGGGTGAGTTAAGTTGACTTCCTCAAAGAATCAAGTCATCTCGGAGAAGCCAGGTCTATGCCATTACAAACCTGCTTTAACTCGACGCCTTCACCGTCGCCTTGCGCTCCAGCTTGTTCCACCCGACAGCGATGCCGCGCAGCGACGCGAAGGTCGATTTGATGGCGACGTAATACATCAACTGGCGGTAGAAGAAGCGCTGCAAGAAGAGCCAGACCAGCAGCCGGCGGTTCTCTTTGAATTCGAGAACGAAGGCCAGCGCCGCCGACAGAAATTCCATCGTCATAAACACGGCATAGTAAAACAGCGCGCGCTTCAATGAATCCGCCGAGAACTCATCCGGGTGCTGCCAGCGGTCAACCGCCGTCATCACCATTGTCACCAGCATCAGCAAATCCATCGCCGGCGAAATCAGCGGGAAGAGAACCTGGAAGATGAAGATGTTCGGCAGCGCCACAAATCCTAACGAACCGTAACGCGGACGGAACAACGCGTCCTTGTGCTTCCAGGCCGCCTGTAATGTACCATACATCCAGCGATAGCGCTGCTTAACGAAGCCGCGCACCGTGTCGGGCGCTTCCGTCAGCGCGATGGCCTCGTCTTCGTAGACAATCGAGTAGCCGTGCTTGCGTATGGCCATCGTCAGGTCGGCGTCTTCGGCCAGCGTTTCGTCGGTGAAGCCGCCGGCCTCGACTACCAGTTCGCGCCGCCACGCGCCGACCGCGCCCGGCACGACCGTGATGCAGTTCAGCAGGTTGAAGGCGCGGCGGTCGAGGTTCTGGCTGGTGATGTATTCGAGCGCCTGCCATCGCGTCAGCAGGTTGAGCCGGTTGCCGACCTTGGCGTTGCCGGCGACCGCGCCGATCTTCGGATCACTGAAGTGGCGCACCAGCTTGCTGATTGTGTCGCGCGCGAAGATGGTGTCGGCGTCGAGCGCGATGACGATCTCTGCCGCCGTGTGGGTGACGCCGAAGTTCAGCGCCGCTGGCTTGCCGCCATTCGCCTTGGTGAAGACGCGCACGCGCGGCTCGTCGCTGAAGACTTCTTTGACGCGGCGGTAGGTCGCATCCTTCGAGCCGTCATCAACGACGACGATCTCAAAGCCGGGCGGGTGATCCGATGCCAGCAGCGACGTGATCGTCTGCACGACCACCTTCTCTTCGTTGTAGGCCGGTACGATGACGGCGACGGTCGGACTGTAATCGAGATCATAAATGGCGTGGCGCTCGCGCCAGTGCTCAAACACGGCAAGCGTGCCGATGAACAACAGCCGCGCGATGCCCAGAATGATGCCGGCCAAAAAGAGCCAGCGAATCAGCTTGATCGTGTAGTTGATGAGATCGAAAGCGGCGCGGTCGGCCATCGCCCGCCACTGCGACCGCGTATCGATCAACGGCATCACTTCGTCGCGCGTCTTGCCGAGCAGTTCCGAGACGGGGACGAACTCGAAGCCGCGCTTGCGCATTTCGCTAATCAATACGGGCAGCGCGGCGATGGTTTCGGAGCGGTCGCCGCCCGAATCGTGCAGGAGGATGATGTTGCCCGGTTCGTTCGCGTTGGTCGCGCCTTGAATGACCGACTCGACGATTTCATCGATGCCGGGCCGCTGCCAGTCTTTTGAGTCGATCCTCATTCCGACCGTCAGGTAGCCGCGATCCGATATCGCTTCAAGCGGTCGCACCTCGTCGGGCGTCACCGGCTCGGCGTCTTCCGCGTAAGGCGGGCGGAACAGGTAGGTGCGACGACCGACGATGCTCTCCATCAACACGCGCGTCGCCGACAGTTCAAAGCCGAACTGGGTATTACTGATGTTAGCGATGTTCGGGTGCGTGAAGGTGTGATTGCCGAGTTCGTGGCCTTCGTTGACTTCGCGGCGGATCAGATCAGGATACTGCTCGGCGTTCAGGCCGATGACGAAGAAGGTCGCCGGCGCGTTCGCCTGCTTGAGCGCGTCGAGAATCTGCGGCGTCCATTCCGGGTCGGGGCCGTCGTCGAACGTGAGCGCCAGCTTGTGCTTCACGTAGCCATAGCGCTCGATGACGTAAGGCGTCGGCAAGTTCTCTCGGCTGATCGTCTCTGCCGTGATGAAGCCGCGCGCCGGGTCGAACTGGAGCGTGCGCGCGCCGGGCTTCGGCTCTGCTTTGACGCGCAGGATTTCGCCGTTGGTGTCCGAATAATCGAGGTCGTAGCCGTAGACCATCTTCGTCAGTTGCGCGGCGCTGTCGGCATCCGTTGGCAGGTTGCGCCCGAAGAAGCTCCAGAGCGAAGGGTCTTCGCTGCCGAGCCGCCAGAGCGCGACGCCGCCCGCGCCAAACGAGTTGGCCGCCGCCACCTGATTGAAGGCCGACACCGCATCGAGCATCCAGACCGTGTGCGACACCGGCGCGCCGCTATCGTAATCATCGTAGCTGAAGGTTGGATTGAGCGAGGCCGCATCTAGCTCAATCTTGTCCACGTCATTGTCGCGCGCCTTGATAATGGCGTCTTCAAAGGTCTCGGTCTTCGGCACCTCGCCTTCCGGCCAATCGTAAGCGTAATTACCAATGGCGACGATCATCTTCGAGGCCGGCACGTCACGCTGCCGCATCGTCAGGATGTCGGTGAACCAGTCGATGGCGGCGACCGGCCCGGCGTCCTTCGAGGCGTAGTGCTGGTCGTAGACCATCAGGATAACGGAATCGACGAGGCCGGAAATGTGCGCGTAATCGAACGAGTCATTGTTGGCCGGCAGGTTGATCGAGACATCGAGTTGGACAGGCTGAAATGCCGCGCGCAGCTCGGTCAGAAATTGCAGCAGGCCGGGCTGGCTCTTATCCAGCACGTTCTCGAAATCGATGCTGACGCCTTGCAGATTGTACGTCTGCGCGGTGTCGAGAAGCTGTTCAATACAGCGCCTGCGCGCCTGCGGGTTGGCAAGCATGGCATCGAGCTTGTCGGCTTCCCAGTCCGAGCCGTTGAAGTTGTTGACCAGCGCCATCACCCGCGTGTCGGGCCGCGTTGTGCGTATGAAGCTCAGCGCCTCTTTCTTGATGTCGAGGTAATCCGAATCGTTCAACGTGCCATCGACGGCGGCGAGGTGCAGCCACTCGGCGACGACCACATCGAGGCCGATGTCGGGATTGGCTAGGTTAGTCTTCAGCGACGAAAGACTCGCGTCTTCCCAGGGAACGAAGAAGGCGACGGTCAGCGGGTGGCTTGAGGGCTGCGCGCTGGAGCGCACGCGCACGGCCTGTGCGCGCTTCAAGCGTTCGGCTTCGAGCTTCTGTTTGTAGATTCGCAGTCGGCGTTGCGGTGCCGTTTCAATCTTCGGATCAGGCGGCGGCACGCGGGCGGCGGTCGGCTGTTCAGTGAATTGCAAAGGCATCAGCGCAGGGCTGACCAGTATGCTCAAGATCAAGAGGCCGAATAATAAGGTCAGCGCCAGACCGCTCAGATAAACGCCGCGACGCAGGCGTGGCCAGCGCTTTTTATCCGGGTCGAAGAATACGGGGTGCTCGCGGTTCTTGCTCATCACACCATCTGACGATAACGTCGGGAGTAAGACCCTCAACCTGTAAAGGGCCAGACCGATGTTCGCTAAAAATCATGATACACTAATCTCGGATGTGCGGGCAGCCGAAATTCTTTTCCAAAAGACATATCGTGATTGCCTTGCTGTTGACGATGCTGGCGCTCGGCTTTCGCCTGTTCATCGCGCTCAAGCTGCCCAATGACGAGCCGGATGATGGCCGCCTCTATGCGCGCATCGCCAACAACCTGCTCGATAACCATGTCTACTCCATCGCCACCGAAGCGCCGTTCGAGCCGACCTACATACGCCTGCCCGGTTATCCACTCTTTCTCGTGCTGGTCTATAAAACCTTCGGGCGCGACAACAACACCGCCGCGCGCGTCATTCAAGCGGTCGTTGACACGTTGACCTGCTGGCTGGTGGCGTGGCTGGCGTTTGTGTGGACGCCCGCCGCATGGCAAGTCGAGAAGCGCCGCCGCGCCCTGCTGATTGCGCTGCTGTTGATGGCGACGTGTCCGTTCCTGGCGATCTATGCGGCGACATTGTTGACGGAAATCTGGACGGCCTTCTTTGTGACGCTGTGCGCGTTGGCCGCGTCGCTCGGCTTGCGCAGCCGCAGCGCCAAACGACAAGCCGTGTGGTGGCTGGTTGCGGGACTTGCGGGCGGCGGCGCGACCAGCTTTCGCCCCGACGCCGGCTTGTTTGTCGCCGCAGTGGGTGGCACGTTGGCGCTGGTCGCGGCGGCTCGTTTAATCGAGCGGTGGCGCGCCAAGAAAAGTAATGAATCAGACAAAGCGCCGGACGAGGCAACCGGCGAACCGCAGACGACGAGGCAAGTGTTAGCGAAGGCAGTCATTCACGGGGCGCTGCTTTCGTTCGGCTTCGCCCTTGCGCTCGCGCCGTGGACGATACGCAACGCCCGCGTCTTCGGCGTCTTTATGCCGATTGCGCCATCTGAAGTCAATATGCCCGGCGAGTTCGTGCCGCGCGGCTTCACGCTCTGGCTGAAGACGTGGGTGACGGACGTCAAGTACACGCAGACCGTCGAGTGGGCGCTGGACGCGCGCCCGATCCACATTGAGCAGGTCCCGGCTGAAGCCTTCGATTCGCCCGACGAACGCGACCGCATCGCCGACCTGCTGGCGCGTTACAACAATGAACCGCAGCCGCCGCCTTCGGCGCAGCCTGAGATCGAAGACGAGACTGTACAATCTGCGCCGCCCACACCGCCTGCCTCGTCCACATCGCCCGCGCCGCCCGCGTCTCAGTCGGCTAACAAGAATGATTCGTCTCACTCGGCCAACCAGTCGGCCAACAAGAATGATTCGTCGGCTAACAAGAATGATTCGTCGCAGAGTGATGACGCGGCCAGCAGCGATGATGATTCAAGTGATTCGTCGGATGATTCGTCGGACGACTCGGCAGACGACGCAAGCGATGACGAGCCGCAAGAAGCTGCCGAGCCGCCGACGTTCAGCGGCGAGATGACGCCCGACATTGACAATGGCTTTATGGCAATTGCCATCGAGCGCATTCGCCGCCACCCGTTCCGCTATTACGTTGTGCTGCCTTTGCGCCGCGTCGTTTCGTTGTGGTTCGACTCGCACGCGCAGTATTATCCGTTCCAGGGCGAGCTGTTCCCGCTCAAAGACCTCGACCGCGATTTGCATCAACAGATATGGCTTCCCTTGTTTGTGGCGCTGACGTGGGCTTACACGCTGTTGTTGGCGCTGGGCGCGTGGGTGATGTGGCGCGGCGGCGATTCGCGGGTCTGGTTATTGATGCTGGCGCTGCTCATCCTGCCGCGCCTCGCCTTTCTTTCAACCTTGCAAAACCCTGAGCCGCGTTACGTCGTCGAGTTCTTCACGTTCGTGATAGCGGCGTCGAGCCTGGGCCTTGCCGGCCCCGTGTGGGAGGGCGCAATGAGACTACTTCGCAAGCGATCAAGCGACGGCCCGGCGAAGCAATGAATTGAAGCAATGAATTTATGAAACCACCGGAAGACAAAGATCAACGCGCGCCTTATCACGCCGAGAGCATCGAGGCATTTCAGCGGCGGCGGGCCTTGCTGCAAGACGCCGAGCGTAATCAAAAACGCTGGGAGTCGGGACAGCGAAAGACGACTCGCACGAGAATCCTTGTTGCTTTGGCCTGGCTGATCGTCATCATCATTGCCACCGTCTTCTTCGCTCGTCGAATCAATATGCCCTCGGCTATTCCGCCGCCGAGCGGCAATCCCATAAGTAGTCCGAGCGGCGCGGCGGACACGAGCGCCGAGGTCAACACCGCAAGCCCCGCCCTCGCTGAATTGCGCGGCAGCTTCGTACGGATTCCCGCCGGCGAATTTATGATGGGGTCCGATACCGGCAGCGACACCGAAAAGCCCGCCCACCGCGTTCGCATCAGTCAGCCATTTGAACTGGGCAAGTATGAAGTCACGCAAGCCGAGTGGGAGGCGGTGATGGGAAATCGCCCCAGCTACTTTGGCGGCGACCGGCGTCCGGTCGAGCAAGTATCGTGGAATGATGTGCAGGAATTCATCGGCAGATTGAATGCGCTCGATGACGGCTACGCTTATCGGCTGCCGACTGAAGCCGAATGGGAGTATGCGTGTCGGGCCGGAAGTAATGGCGATTACGCCGGCAAGCTCGACGCGATGGCGTGGGTCGATGAGAACTCGCAGCAGATGTCGCACCCGGTTGGCGAGAAGCAGCCGAACGCATGGGGCCTGTACGATATGCACGGCAATGTCTTCGAGTGGTGTGAGGACTATTACGACGCCGGTTATTACGCGCAGAGTCCGAGCGTTGACCCGCGAGGCCCAGAGACCGGCTCGTTCCGCGTCAAGCGCGGCGGCGGCTGGATGTTCTCCGCCAGCTTCGCGCGGTCGGCGGCGCGCGATCTTTTTGCGCCATCGTATCGCTTCAACTACGTCGGCTTTCGTCTGCTGAGAACGCGCCGCTGAGCGCGTTCGAGAGCCGATCAAGCCAGCAGCACCCTAACTAGAAACCTGACCGCCCGCCCGCTTGCGGCGACCGCGCACGGACCGGCAGCGGCCCTGATTTCGCGCCCTGCGCGTCCCTTGTCTAGATGAGTATTCTAGGCTACTATCACAGCACTTTTCGTATGACCTTGGAGGAACCTCGATGCTCGAAGCGGACACGGTCGTGCAGGGGCGTTATCGCATCCTCGACCAGATCGCCAAAGGCGGCATGGGCATCGTCTATCTTGCCAGGGACGAAAACCTCAGCGTGACAGTCGCCGTTAAACAGAATTTTTTCGACGACCCGCACTTGATCGAAGCTTTCAAGCGCGAGGCGCGGCTGCTAGCCAACTTGCGCCACCCGTCGCTGCCGCAGGTGAAGGATTACTTCATTAACGAGGTCGGCCAGTTCCTGGTGATGGAGTACATCGCCGGCAACGACTTTGGCATGATTCTAGAAAAGCGTCGCCAGAAGATCGCCCCCATCGGCGCAGCCAAGCCGTTCGAGGTCGGCGAAGTGATGCGGTGGGCCGAGCAGTTATTAGACGCGCTCGATTACCTGCACACACTGCCGGAGCCGGTGATTCATCGCGACATCAAGCCGCAGAACCTCAAGCTGGCCGGGCGCAATCAGATCATCCTGCTCGACTTCGGCTTGGCCAAAGGCAAGCCGCAATGGACGACGCGAGTGACGGCGAGCGGCAGTATTTATGGCTACACGCCGAACTACGCGCCGCTGGAACAGATCCGTGGCCTGGGGACAGACCCGCGCTCAGACCTCTACAGCCTCGGCGCGACGCTCTACCACCTGTTGACCGGCGTGCCCCCGGTGGACGCCGCGACGCGCGCCGACGCGTTCCTCGGCAGCGAGCCTGACCCTCTGCTTGCCACCAACGAGGTGAATCCGAAAATTCCGCGCGACATCGCCGCCGTGCTGGCCAAAGCGATGTCGCCGCACCGCAGTAACCGCCCGTCGTCGGCCATCGAGATGTTAGAGATGCTGCGCGCCATCAGGCTCTCGACCGTGATTGACCACCCCGCCACTGAAGCGGACGACGACGGCTACACGGTCGAGTTTGGGGTCGAGGGCGAAGACGCCTGGCAGGCGACCGAGATCAGCTTGAGCAAGCAGGCCGAACAAGAGGAGCGCGAAGCCCGGCAGGAGGCCGAAAGCCGCCGGCGACCTGAGCCGGAAGGCCGCGCCACTGGAGCCGCCGCCGCGCCGCAACTGGCGACGGAGGTGGCGACGCCGCCCGAAGCACGTCCCCGCGAGCCGCAGACCGGAGCGCGCGGCAATACGGAAGCAAGCGCCTCGCGTCATTGGAAAGCGGTGATCGCCGTTGCCTCCGTCGCGGCGCTGCTGGCGGCGCTGATCTGGGCCATCATCGCCGGGCTGGGCAAGCCGGATAACTCTAAAGCCAGATCGGAAGCCGACGGCGGATCGGGCCACACGCCGCCGGCGCGATTGAAAGCCGGCGTGCTGGCCATCCCAAATAAAGTTTATGAGGTGTCGTTGAGTAAAGACGGCAGGCAACTGGCGTCGGCTGGCGAGGAGGCCGTGATCCGCTTGTGGCAGACGGATGGCGAGAAGCAACTCGCTGGTCGCAAGGGGGTCGGCAAGTGCGTGGCGCTGAGTCCCGATAGCCGCGTCCTGGCGTCGGGCGGCAGCGATAACGAAGTCTGTTTGTGGAGCGCCGACGACGGCCACATGCTGCGAACGCTGGCCGGTCACGCGGCGGCAGTCTTCAGCATCGGCTTCAGCCCCGACGGGCAGACGCTCTTTTCGGCGAGCTACGACAAGACGATCAAGCTCTGGCGCGTTAGCGATGGCGAGCTGGTGAAGACGTTGAGCACGCCTGAGAAGGGCTACCTGATCGTTACGGTCAGCGCGGATTTGCGGCTGGTCGCCTACTATCGCCCGGAAGGCCCGTTCAAGTTGTGGTCGCTCGAATCCTCCACCGCAGTGCGCTCGCTCAGCGGCGACGTGCCGACGGTCAATTGCGGCGCGTTCAGCCGCGACGGGCAGGTGCTGGCGCTCGGCAGCCGCGACGGCGACGTGCAACTGTGGCGCGTCGGCGACGGGCGAATGACACAGTCGTTAGGCAAATTCAACGCGAGCGTTGTGAGTATCGCTTTCAGCACGGACGGCAAGACGCTCGCTGCCGGCTTCAGCAACGGCACGATACGTCTGTGGCGGATGGGCGATGGCGAGTTGCTCGACCGGCTGACCGGCCACACCGAATCGGTCAACAGCCTGTCGTTCAGCGCCGACGGACGCACGCTGGCCTCTGGCAGCGATGATAATACGGTGCGGGTCTGGGAGATCGCAGCGAACTGAGGAGGCGGCGGATGATTCGACAACTCATACGGCTTACTTTTTCGGCGGCGGTGATCGGCCTGCTGGCGCTGCTTCTGTCGCCGTCAGCGAGGGGCCGGCAGGTCGGCGTCAAAGCGGAGCCGCCCCCCAAACCGTCGCCGAAAACCAACGCCCCCATCATCAAGCCGACGAAGCGCCCTGTCGCCCCACGAGCAGTGCCGAAAGGAACGAAACCCAAACTGGACGAGCCTCTCACCTCGACATACCCTGTGCTGTCTCGGATTGAGAAGTACAAAGCCCCGGCTTTTCCCAAGTCGCAACACCTTGACCGAGAGCCGTATGACTATCGCATCCTGCATAAGGCTGCGGTCCCGGCGACCCTAACGGATGTGTTGGTTTGCGACATCTGGCAAAGGGCAACCGACCTCAAGTTATCGCTGAGCACGCGGGAGCCAGCGGAGGAGACCATCAAGCAGGCAATGAACGTTTATTTAACCAAGTCCTGGACTAACATCTCCGGTTATCGGCCCTGGGCGCATTGGAACTTCATTCACGGGCTTAATGAGTCAGAGCGCGAGACGCTGGCGAGGGATGTCGCTCGATACATTGCGAAGAACGGCGTCAGAGACGTTAAGAAGTGAAAGAGCGACGGCATCATGAACATTATCTTTGATGACTGTCGGCATCGCCCATCTCCGTTCCTTCTGTGGCGCTCTCAAAGCGAGAGACTTACTTAATCCGGCCTTCAGCCTTCGCCTGTTCACCGAGCGCCGTTCGCAGCCATACTGTGCAAGTGATGGCTTTTTACTGCACCCGCCTTTTGCCAATCGGCAAATCTCTTACGTTTTCCTGCCATTTTTGATGATTTCTCGCCGACGGCGTCGTGGCATCGGCCTTGCACTTGTCCACTGCGGTTCGTGTTATTGTCGCCGCTCGACGCTTACGCGGCGGCGAAGAATCTATTGAGGGAAAATCAATGACTACTCTTGACGCCGAGTTTAAGAACGCGCCGCGCTTACAGACGAGCCTCACGGCAAAGGCCGAGCGGCGGGCGTTGAATTATCTAGCTGAGAGGTTGCCGCAATGGGTCAACTCCGACCACCTGACGCTGCTCGGCCTGATGGCGATGGTCGCTGCGGGCGTGTGCTATGCGGCGGCGCGCTGGTGGCCGCCGGCCATCTTGATCGTCAATCTCTGGCTCGCGGTCAACTGGTTCGGCGACAGTCTCGACGGCACGCTGGCGCGGCTGCGTAACCGGCAACGTCCGCGTTACGGCTTTTATGTAGACCACATCGTCGATGCGCTGGGCATACTGGCGATTCTCTGCGGCCTTGCGCTGTCGGGTTATATGAGCTGGGTCGTAGCCCTCACGTTCTTGGTCGCCTACTTTCTGCTCTGCATCGACGTGTACCTGGCGACTTACACCATCGGCGCATTCCGTATGGCTTATTGCCGGCTTGGCCCGACCGAGCTGCGCATCCTGCTTGCCATTGGCAATGTCGCCGCCTTCCTGCACCCGCGCACGCGTCTGCTGGGCGATCATCTCTTGATGGATGTCGCCATGCTCATCTCGGTCGCCGCGTTGTTGGCGATTACAGTTGTCTCGATTGCGCGCAACACGGTGACGCTGTATCGCGCCGAGAGAATATGAGGGGAGGGAATGTCGAACGCCACAAGCCTCTTTCACCGCTGGGCAAAGTTCAGCACGGTCGGCGCAACCGGAATTGCTGTGCAGACCGTTGCGCTCGCGGTCTTGCTGCGACTGGCGGGATTGCATTATTTAATCGCAACGGCGCTGGCCGTCGAAGCCAGCGTCCTGCACAACTTCATCTGGCATTGCCGCTGGACGTGGCGCGACCGCGCCCAATCTCGCCCGCTGGTGATGCTCGTGCGGTTCAACCTGACCAACGGCGCGCTGTCACTGGTCGGCAATCTGCTGCTGATGTCCGTTTTCGTCGGCGGCTTTAAGCTGAACGCCATCGTCGCCAACTTCATCACCATCGCCATCTGCTCGTTGATCAACTTCGCCCTCGCCGACCGCTATGTCTTCGTGTGAATGAAACCACAGATGAACACAGATAGCAGAGAAGAGGATTCCCTTTCATTCTTTTATCTGTGTTCATCTGTGCTCATCTGTGTTCATCTGTGTTCATTCCTTTCTCTCAAACGATTGGAGTCGAGTGTTGCTGATTTGCTATAAACTTGGGGATGCGCCAGCGAACTCAACTCATCCTGCTCGTCTCGTTGTGGGCGATCATCTACCTGAGCAGCACGCCGTACCCGCCAGCCCTGCTCGACGACGCCGACACCGTGCACGCCGAAGCGGCGCGCGAGATGGCCGAATCGAATAACTTCGTCACGCTCTACGCCAACAAGATTCGCTACCTCGAAAAAGCGCCGCTGATGTACTGGCTGGTCGCGCTCGCTTACAAAGCGTTCGGCGTTAATGAATTCGCCACGCGGCTGCCGGTGGCGTTGGGCGCGCTCGCCTTGACGATTGCCGTCTACTTTTTCGGTAAGCGATTCTTCAGCGAGAGGGCCGGATTTTATGCCGGCCTCGCCATCGTCTCGTGCGTCGGCATCTTTCTCTTCACGCGCGTGCTGTGGCCCGACGTGCTGCTGACCTTCTTTATCACGATGGCCTTTTACTGCTTCCTGCGGGCGGGCGAAGGCGAGCGCATCAATGCGCGGTGGGCGTATGGCCTTTACGCCTTTGGCGCGCTCGGCGTGTTGACGAAGGGGTTGGTCGGCGCGGCCTTCCCGGCGATCATCATCGTCGTGTTTATGCTCGTGACCGGCGAGATTCGCCGCCTGTTTCAATATCGATTGTTGACCGGCACGTTGTTGTTTCTGCTGATCGCCGCGCCCTGGCACTTCGCCGCAGGCTTGCAGAATCCCGGCAGCCTGATGACCGCGACGCCGAGTCCGACGCAGGGGCGCGGCTTCTTCTGGTTCTACTTCATGAACGAACACGTTCTGCGCTACATCGGCGAGCGTTATCCAAAAGATTACGACACCGTGCCGCTGGCGCTGTTCCTCGCGCTGCATCTCGTCTGGCTCTTCCCCTGGAGCTTCTTTCTGCCGCTCGCGGTCAAACGTGTCAGAGCTATCTTTAAATCAGATTCAATGGCCACAGAGACACAGAGACACAGAGAGCCTATGAAAAAAAATCTCCGTGCCTCTGTGTCTCTGTGGCAAAAAAATCTCAACCGCGGCGAGCGCACGCTGTTGTTCCTGGCGTTGTGGGCCGTGTTGATTATCTTATTCTTTTGCTTCTCGACGACGCAGGAATATTACACGATGCCGTCTTATGCGGCGTTCGCGTTGCTGATCGGCTATGCGCTGGCCGAGGCCGAGAGTCATTGGCGCGCGGCGCGCGGCGGGCGCTGGTTGATGGCGATGCAGATTGCGCTCGCGGTCATCGGCATCATCATCTTCATCGCCGGCTTGATCGTTTACTTGAAGACGCGCAGCCTCAGTGTCGAAGGCGACCTGGCTTCGACGCTGACACGCAACCCGGATGCGTACGCGCTGTCGCTCGGCCACGTGCTCGACCTGACGCCGCAATCGCTGGCCGCGCTTCGCGTGCCGGTCGTCGGCACGACGCTGGCCTTCGGCATCGGCTCGCTTGCGGCGCTTATCTTTCGGCGCAAGGCATGGCATGCCGCATCGAATGTCACGCTCGCTTTGATGATGGCAGCCTTCTTCTTCTATGCCCGGCTGGCGCTCGCGCAGTTCGAGCCGTATCTTTCATCACGGCCTCTTGCTGAAGCAATCAACCGCGAAGTCAAAGACGGCGACGTGATCGTCATCAACGGCGAATACGAGAGCGGCTCGTCCATCAACTTCTACACGCGCCGTATGGTACACATTCTCAACGGGCGCGCGGCCAATCTCGAATATGGCTCGTACTTCAAAGACGCGCCGGCGATCTTCCTGAACGATGATGATATTCGCGTGCGCTGGCACGAAGGCGGGCGCATCTTTCTGGTCACTGATGAGGCGCAGCTCGACCAGTTGAAGCAGACGATCAACGCGCCCGTCTTCACTTTTGCCGAATCGGGCGGCAAACTTGTTATCACCAATAAGGAATCCTAACGATTATGAAAAAGCTTATTCCCCTTCTCGCCTTCCTCACGGCGTCGCTGACTATAGCCATCGCGCAGGAGTCGCCGCTTGCGAAAGCCGATGGCTTGTTTGCGGCGCGCGATAATGTTGAGAGTCTCAGGCAGGCTATCAGCATCGCAGCGACTCAACGCGCTAAAGAGCCGACCAATTACGAAGCCGTCTACCGCGTCGCCGAGTACACCTATTATCTGGCCGACCGCGAGCCGGACAAGGCCAAACGGTTGAAGCTCTACGAGGCCGCCATCGAAGCGGCGAAGAAGGCCGTCGCGCTTGATCCGAATCGAGTCGAGGGCCATTTCTGGCTGGCTGCTAACGATGGCGAATATGCCGACTTGAAAGGCGCGATGAGCGCGCTCGGACTGGTGAAGATGGTGCGCAAAGAGTTCGAGGCGGCGCTGGCCCTTGATCCGAATTATAAGAACGGCGCGATTCATCTGGCGCTTGGCCGGCTCGACCTCGAAGTGCCGCGCTTGTTCGGCGGCAATGACGCGCGCGGCCTCTCAAGACTTGAAGCCGGTTATAACGCCGCGCCCACGAACGCCGAGCTGAAAATGGCGCTGGCCGACGCCTATGAGAAGAAGGGGCGCAAGGACGATGCTCGCAAGCTCTACGAGAGCGTCATCAGCGCAAGCGACCCTGTGCGCACGCCGAACGAATTGAATGATCTGCGCGCCAAAGCCCGCCTGCATCTCGACAAGCTGAAATAACGGCGCGACGCCTGTATGGCCTGATGAGGATTGTAATGAGGATTGTAAAAATATTGTCCAAATCCGCTTGCTTGACGCTTGCGTAAACGACAGGCTATAAACTCTGGTGGTCTCTTTCAGGAAAGGATGCACATGAAGACACTGTTATTGAATCCTCCCTCGTTCCCGAATTTTGATGGCGGCGCAGGCTCGCGCTGGCCGGCAGCGCGCGAGATCGCTTCGTTCTGGTATCCGGTCTGGCTCTCTTACCCTGCGGGGTTGATTAAAGATAGCCGTCTGCTCGACGCGCCGCCGCACGGAATCACACCCGAACAGACGATTGAGATCGCTAAAGAATACGACTTCGTTACGCTCTACACGAGCACGCCCGGCTGGCGCAACGACATACGACTGGCCGAGATGATGAAGGCCGCCAAGCCTGATCTGAAGATCGCCTTCGTCGGCCCGCCCGTCACCTCGCAGCCCGATTCTGCGCTCAAGGCGAGTCCGGCCATTGACTTCATCGTCCGCAAAGAGATTGATTACCCGTTGGCCGAGTTCACTGAAGGCCGCCCGCTCGATCAAATCCTCAATGTCAGCTATCGCCGCGACGGCCAGATCGTTCACAACGCCGAGCGCCCGCCGCTGCACGATCTCGACGCGTTGCCGTTCGCCGTTGACATCTACAAACGCGACCTCGACATCACCAAGTACAACGTGCCGTTCCTGTTGAATCCGTTTGTCTCGTTCTATTCGTCGCGCGGCTGCCCGGCGCTCTGCACCTTCTGCCTCTGGCCGCAGACGATCAGCGGTCACGCGTGGCGCACGCGCAGCGCCCAAAACGTCGCGCAGGAGTTCAAGCGCGCCTGGGAGCTGTTCCCGAATCTCGAAGAGGTCTTCTTTGACGACGATACTTTCTCGTGGGGCAAGCGCCGCACCATCGAAGTCAGCGAAGCGCTCAAGCCGATCAAGAAGACGTGGTCGTGCACGTCGCGCGTGCACGCCGATTACGAGATGCTCAAGGCGATGCGCGATGCCGGCTGTCGTTTGCTGATCGTCGGCTTCGAGTCGGGCGATGACCGCATCCTCAAGAACATCAAGAAGGGCGCGACCGCCGCGCAGGGCCGCGAGTTCGTCAAGAACTGCAAGAAGCTCGGCATACACGTGCACGGCGACTTCATCATCGGCCTGCCCGGCGAGACGCACGAGTCCATCGAGACGACCGTGAAGTACGCGCAAGAACTGGACTGCGAGACGATACAAGTCTCTATCGCGCACTCGTACCCCGGCACAGAGTTCGATGATTACCTGCGCAACAACAACTACCTGCTCGATGAAGATATGACCGATGATATGGGCCATCAACTGCCGGTCATTCAATATCCGGGTTTGACGCGCGAAGAGATCGTCCAATCGGTCGAGCACTTCTATGACCGCTACTACTTCCGCCCTAGGGTCGTCTTCCGCATCGTGCGCAAAGCGATCTTCAACGGGCGCGAGCGCCGGCGGCTCTACAAGGAGGCGCGCGAATTTCTCGCCCTGCGCGCCAAGCGCAAGGAGTTTGTTGCTCAGGCCGCTAAATGACCCGCCGTCCCATCTCCTCAATGAATTCATCTCGCGCTGCCTTTGCTAGAAGTGAGGGCAGCGCGAGCGCATTTGACGCAACGGCAAGCGCCGACCGTGCCAGCGAAAGCGCCGCGCCAGTGCGCCGCTTGATCGTTAATGCTGATGACTTCGGTATGTCAGAAGCGGTCAATGAAGCGATCATTCGCGCGCACCGCGAAGGCGTGCTGACGAGCACGAGCCTGATGGTGACGGGAGAAGCGGCAGCACAGGCCGTGCGCCTCGCCAAAGCAAACCCCGGCCTTGCCGTCGGCCTTCATCTGGTCGCCGTGATGGGCCGCAGCGTGCTGCCGAAGTCAGAGATTCCCACGCTTGTTGACGAAGCGCAGCAGTTTTCTAACAACCCGACGGCGGCGGGCTTGAAGTATTTTTTCTCGCCGCAAGCGCGCCGCGAAATCCGCCGCGAGATTGCCGCCCAGTTCGCCAGATTTGCCGAGACCGGACTCCGGCTATCGCACGTTGACGGCCACCTTCACCTGCACGTCCATCCGGTGATCTTCAACGAAGCCTTGCGGCAAGCGATCAAGTACGGCGCGCGGCGTATGCGCGTGCCCGAAGAGGAACGCTCGCTCGCGCTCGGCTTTGATCCGACGCACCGCGCGCAGAAGACGTTTTTCACGATTCAGTTCGGCGGGCTGGCGCGTTATATGAAACGTAAGCTGCGCGCCGCCGGCTTCGTTGTGCCTGAACGTGTGTATGGCAACTTACAGAGCGGTCGAATGAGCGAAAGTTATTTTCTTTACACACTCGATCATCTGCGAGCGGCGGCCAGCGAGATCTATTTTCACCCGGCAGTCTATCCGCCCGACCGGCGGCTCGACGCGCACGAGCAGCAGTGTCAGGTTGAGTTCGAGACGTTAATCAGCCGCCGCGTCCGCGAGCGCCTGGCGCAGTCGAACGTGCGGCTCACGACTTACTTTGAGATGGAAGCGCAGGGATGAAAACCGCCGCCGTGTTGATCATTGCTATTGTTGCGCAGGCCGCCGGCAATGTCTTTTTGACGCGCGGAATGAAAGCCGTTGCGGCGGCGACGACAACGGAAAGCAGCGGCTTGATGAATGCGATTTCGCAATCGCTGCACACGGCCTTGCAGGCCGCCCGTAGTCCCGAAGTGTGGGCCGGCACAATGTTGTTGATCGTCTTTTTCGCGCTCTATTCGGCGGCGCTGTCGTGGGCCGACCTGAGCTTCGTGTTGCCGGCGACGGCCTTCGGTTACGTGCTGAACGTCGCGGCGGGGCATTACTTCTTGAATGAAGAAGTGACAAAGGCGCGCTGGGTCGGCTCGCTCATCATCACGCTCGGCGTCGTCTTCGTGTCGCGGTCGGGCGAGCGCACGACGCCGGTTCACGAAGCGAACGTCAGCGCGGCGGGGGAAGGGCAATGATGACCGCGTTGATGATTGCGCTGGTGGTGCTGGGCGGCTCGGTCGGCGATGTCTTCATCACTAAAGGCATGAAGCAGGTCGGCGAGATTGCGACGCTCAACCTCGGCGAGTTGCTCGGCATCGCGGGCCGCACGCTGACGAATAAATGGTTCCTGGTCGGGTTGTTCTTTATGGCCGTGAGCTTCTTTTCGTTTCTCGCCGTGCTGTCGTGGGCCGATTTGAGCCTGGTGCTGCCGGCGACTTCGATCAGCTTCGTCATCACGACCGTCGGCGCGAAGCTCTATCTGAAAGAGAATATCAGCTCTGTGCGTTGGGTCGGCATCGTGCTGGTCTGCGCCGGCGTCGCGCTCATCTCGCTGCCGTGATGTTCACCTGGATGACGATCATCGAACTCCTGCTCGCCGGTTGCACAATCGCGGCGACGGCGTTTTATCTGCTCTCGATGGTCGCCGCCTACCGCTTCTTCGCGCTTGCGCCAAAGCCGAAAAACACACAGACGCGGAGACACGGAGACACGGAGACAATTAACTATCCGCCAGTCTCCATGATGATCCCGCTGCACGGCGCGGACTTTAAGGCTTACCAGAATTATGTTCGTTTCTGTAAGCAGGACTACACACAGTTTCAACTCGTCTTCGGCGTGCGCGAGGCGACAGATTCTTCGATTCCGATTGTCGAGCAGTTGAAGCGCGACTTTCCCGATTGCGACATCGAGCTGGTGGTCTGTCCCCGTGTGATGGGCACTAACCTGAAGGTTAGTAATCTCGATAACATGCTGAAGCGCGTCCGCTATGAACACCTTGTCATCGTCGATAGCGACATTCGCGTCGAGCGCGATTACCTGAAGCGCGTCGTCGATGAGCTGCAAGCGCCGAACGTCGGACTGGTGACGTGTCTCTATCGCGCCACAGAAGCGGCGGACTTCGCGTCAAAGCTCGAAGCCGTCGGCATCACCGCCGAGTTCGCCGCCGGCGTCTTGATGGCGCGTATGCTCGAAGGCGTGAAGTTCGCGTTAGGCTCAACGATGGCGACGACGCGCACGCGGCTTGAGGGCGTTGGCGGCTTTGGCGCGCTCAAGGATTATCTCGCCGACGACTTTATGCTCGGCAACCTGATCGCCGAGCAAGGCTATGAAGTTCGTCTCTCGCACGTTGTCGTCGAGACGGCGATGTCGCCGGTGGGCTTCGCCGGAATGATGCGCCACCAGATGCGTTGGGCGCGCTCGACGCGCATCTCGCGGCCCGCCGGCTACCTCGGATTGTTGCTGACGTATGGGACGGCGCTGGCGCTCATCAACGTCGCGGTAGCGCGCGCCTCATCTTTGAGTCTCGGATTGCTCGCGTTGACGCTCACGGTTCGGCTGCTGATGGGCTGGCTCATCGGCGTGCGCTATCTCAAAGACCGCCTCTTGAAAACGCACTTTTATCTCGTGCCGCTGCGCGACGTGTTGAGCTTCGCCATCTGGGCAGTGAGCTGGTTCGGGCGCACGGTCGAATGGCGCGGGCGGCGCTTTGAAGTCCGTCGCGATGGCCGTATGGTGCAGGTCGCCGGCCAGCCCGTCGTCACCCAACTAGATTGATGCTGCCCGACCATTCCCATACCCGCCAAGCCGCATCTTCTTTCAGCTTGACTTGTCCTGCAAACCTCAATACTATAGCGGCCCATCAGAGGGGACTAAGAATCACCAGATGGTTGTTCTATCGCGGGCATTTTTTGAAGCAGGCGAACGCTAAGACTCCGGGTTGTTTTCTTCTTAACGTGTCACTTCCGACGCCGGCATCGGCGACCTGCTGATCTGCCTTCATAAAATCGTCCAGGGCAAGCAGTCACCTGATTCTACTTCGCCCGCAGTTTACGTAGCGGGGCGTTTCGCTCTCACGTGGTCTTATCAAAGTAGTCGCCGTAGCTGTCAGCTTTCAGTGATTTCCATGAGGCACCGCTTGCGCAATCAGGTTGTGCTAAATCAGATATCTTCGTTGCCGGGGGACTTGTGAAAAAAATGACCAGTATCCTTTGCCACATCAAAGCAAGCTTACGCTTCATGCTCACTGTTGTCGCCAGTATCACCATCGTCGCGGCGTTGACCGCGCCGGCGTTTATGCAAGGGGACAAGGCTCCGGCAGCCCAGCCCAAAGTTAAACAAGAGGCCGCCAACGCTCGCCCGCAAAACCCTATGCCTGCGGCGCGGGTCAAGGAGCCGCTCGTAGGCGCAGAGGCGGCGTTGGATTATGCGCAGCCCGAGTTGGATGGCCAGCGCTCAGACTTACCGGCCCCGCCGAGCGCCGGTAATAAATTGCCTGTTGGTAAACCCGCAGGGCCGGGTAAACCGATAGGGCTGGCGACGGCGACAACTTGCAGCGGGGGCGGCGGACTTTGGAGTTCGCCGGGAACATGGTCAACCGGGATCGTTCCGACGAGCGCCGATGATGTGACCATCGGCAGCGGCTGCACGGTCACGATTGATACGGCTGCCGTTGCCTTGAGCGTCACGATTCAGAATGGCGGCACGTTGCTTTTCGACGCCACCACCGCGAGGACGTTGACGGTCACGCAGTCAGTCACCGTAGACTCAGGCGGAACATTCGCATCGGCAGCCACGGGAACCGTTACGACTCACGTGTTGTCGGTCGGGGCCGATCTGACTAACAACGGCACACTCGATTTCAGCACGAACGGCAATACCGCCGGCGCGGGGATTACCTTCACTGGCGCGGCGAACAACACGTTCGGGGGCACGGGCGCGACTACCGACATCCGCACGCTGACAATCAACAAGGGCACATCTTCCGCCTCAATTCTGGAAATCACCACGTCTAACCTGACTGTGCAGGGGACGACTACGGATGGCACGCCGATGGCGCTCCTGACGCTGACCAACGGGACACTGAAGGTATCGGGCAGCTTTACGATGACCGCGCGCGTCTTCACCGCCACCGCCTATACCATCGCCGCAACCACCGGGTTCTGGCTGAACAATCCGAATTTTACTGTGGCCGGCCAAACTGCATCGCCGACAAATGCTGGGCTGCTGCGTATCAGCAACGGAACCTTCAACGTCGGCACCGCCTCTGGTAATTCGATGGGCGCAAGCGCCGGAGCCGTGTTCACCATCGAAGGCGGCACCTTTAACTCAACGGGTCGCCTGCAAACGACCAGCACCGTCACTTATAACCAGAGCGGCGGAACCGTCAACGTCTGCACCGTCGGTAATGCCTCTTCATCGAGCGGGTCATTCGGATTTTCTTCCGTGTCTGCGGTCATCAATATGAATGGCGGGACGATCAATCTGGTTCAAGCCAGCACCGCCGCCACGCCGATTGATTATCAGTTCGGCGGCGTGGCCAACATCACCGGCGGCACACTGAACGTCGGCACCGCCGCCACCGCGACGAATTTTACCTTCCGCATTCAGGGCCAGATACCCGCCGTAGTAATTAACAACACCACGAACAACAAGACCGCGAACCTGAGCGCGCAGGGCAACGTCTGGGGCAACCTGACGATCAACCCGGGCACGACCCTGAACCTGAACAGTCAGACGCTCCTGATGATCGGCCAGACAATCACCAACAACGGAGCCATCAGCGTCACGACCACCAATACGGGCAGCGTGAACTTCGCCGGCGGTCTCGGCACGGGCTTGGCGCAAACTTATCAAGGCATCGGCACGTTCGGGGCGGCGGCGCTGCGCGTCGCCTCGGTGAGCCTTCAGAATGCGGCGGGCGTCACCCTCACGGCTGGCGTTTCTGCGCTCAACGTGAACCGCATCAACGCCTTCTTCGGGCAATTCACGAACAGCAATCTAATCGCCATCGGCGCAGGTGACACTACGGCGCTGATTATCCAGCGCGGCGCGACCGGCATCGCCGCCCAGGCGGGCAGCCTGGACGTTGCGCCGACGTTCAATATCGGCTCCGGCGGTCTCACCCTAGTTTACTCTCAAGGGACCGCCCTCATCACCACAGGCCCGGAGATTCCAGCGACGCGCAGCGTGCTCGGAATCCAGATCGGCAACCCGCTCGGAGTCACGCTCGCGGGCGGCGCGTTGACTGCGACTAACACTACAAGCGGGCTGCTGCTCTCATCCGGCGCGCTGAACACGAGCGCCGCCAACCTGCTGACCGTCAGCGCGACCACGACCGGCGCAATCTCTGGAGGGTCGGCGGCCACCTACGTCAACGGCCCGCTGGTCCGCAACCTGCCGGCCAGTCTCGCCACCGGCAGCACCTACACGTTCCCTGTCGGCAAGGGCAGTTTCAAGATGCTTGAACTGGTCAACCCGACTACCAACTCCGGCGGCACGGTGACCATTCAAGCCGAAGTCTTTGACGCCGATTCCGGCGGCAGCGCCGGTTCAGGATTAAGTAGCATCAATCACACTCGTTATTGGTCAGCGGCGATTACGGCGGGCGCGGCGAACTTCACCAACGCCACCGTGCGGCTGACTGAACAAGCAACTCCCGGCATCAGCGCCATCGGCCAGTCCGTTACCCAGGCCGGCGCTTACGACAGCATCGGCGGCACGGTCACACCGCCGACGATTGGCCCCAGTTCAAGCGTTACCTCGCTCGGCTTCTTTGTGGTCGGCGTGCTCACCGGCGCGCCTTCGATGAGCGGCAACTTCAACACCGGCAGCGGCGGTGACTTCGCCACGCTGACGGCTGCGGTAGCGGCGTTGAATAGCCGCATCCTGACCGGCCCCGTCACCATCACGCTGACCGACAGCGCATATGCCGGCGAAGCCTTCCCAATCACGATCAATGCGAATGCCGGCTCCAGTTCGACCAACACGATTACTATTAAACCGGCTGTGGGCGCATCCCCTATGATCAGCGGTTCGTCGGCCTCGGCTTTAATTATTCTCAATGGCGCTGACTATGTCACCATTGACGGCTCGAACACGGTCGGCGGCACCAGTCAGGATACGACCTTCACGAATACCAGCGCGGCGACCACGAGCGCCGTCATCTGGGCGCAGACGGTCGGCACGGCTGACCCCGCGACCAACAACACGATCAAGAATTTGAATGTGATCGGCAACGCCAGCATGACCACGGTCGCCGGCATCGGCTTCGGCAGCAGCACGATCAGCGCTACCAGCGTAGGCACACGCAACGACAATAATCGTGTCCAGCACAACATCATCTCCACTTCAGTTTTTGGCATCTATTCGCAGGGAGCCAGTTCGACCAATAAAAACCTCGGCACGGTGATCACCGGCAACCAGATTGGCGGCAGCGGCGCTAATGCGGTTGGCCGCGCCGGCGTCTACGTCGGTTTTGAAGACGGCGTGCAGATCACCAACAACATCATTAACGGCGTTACCAACGCCAGCAGCACCGATTGCCTTGGCATTGCGCTTGGCAGTATCTCTATCAGTGTGACCACCTTCACCACCAACGACGATGTCGCCAACGCCACCGTCACCGGCAACACCATCACTAACATCGTGAAGACTGACACCTTCTCTGCCGCCGGCATCTCGATGGCGACGAATAACTATGGGACCAGCCGGATTGCCAACAACTTCGTCTATGGCATCGTCGGCAATGGCACGTCAGGCGACTTCTGCGTCGGCATCTTTGTCGGCGGCAGCACAGGGGCGACCATACAGGTATATTACAACTCGGTTTCGATGACCGGCGGACGCGACACCGGGGGCGCTAGTAGCCAGCCAAGCTTCGCGCTGGCGATTCTTGGCAGCAATCCGTTGGTTGATGTCCGTAACAACGCCCTCTTCAACACCCAAACGGCGGGCGCAGGCGGCGCAGGCGGCGCGGCGGGCAGCTATGCCATCGGCTTCAGCTCGGTCGCTCCGTTCACCAACATCACGAGTAATTTTAACGACTTTTTCACGAGCGGCGCGTCCTCGCATTTTGCGGTGATCGGCGGCCTGACTAACCTTGCCGGCGATCAGGCGACGCTTGGCGCTTTGCAAGCCGCCATGGGCAAAGATGCGAACTCGCTCTCTAGTGATCCGCTATTCACCTCGGCGACGAATTTGCACCTGCAAGTGACGAGCCCGGTGCTTTCCGTAGGGACAGCGATTGCCGCCGTCACTAACGACTTTGACAACGACCCGCGACCGGCGAGCAATCCAGACATCGGCGCTGATGAACTGGTGCAAGCGACAGCCGGCACAATTGCCGGTGGCACCTACTACAATGTCAGCGCCAACAACAACGACATGCTCAGCGGCGATGTCACGGTCACGAATATGTTGACCTTGAACGGCAAGCTGAGCACCGCAGGCAACACTCTAACGCTCGGCTGCAATGCCTCGATCAGCGGCGCGGGCGCGAGCAACTACATCATCGGCAATCTCAAGAAGACCTATTGTAGCGCCGGTAGCTTCAATTACGTTGTCGGCACCAACAACGGCTTCTCGCCGGTGACGGTCAACCTCACCGCCGGCACCTTCCCCGCCGACTTCACCGTCAAAGCCGTGCAGGGGCCGCAGCCTAATCTCGGCACCCCCTCGCTCGCCCTGCAACGTTACTGGACGCTGACCGCCAGCGGCGTCACGGCTGACCTCACGTTCAATTACCTCGACCCCACAGACATTCCCGTCACCGCCAACGAGAACAACTTCGTCATCTTCAAGTATGACGGCACCTTCACGCAGCCGGGCGGCTCAGTCA